>JAHHTZ010000001.1 GCA_020024285.1 Oscillospiraceae bacterium
ATGCACTCAGGGTTTTGGGTGCGATTGTTGGAGCCGGCTGTTATTGGATTGGAAGCAATGAACATCCGACTGATAACGCAAAGTAAGCTGTTCGACCTGTTCGGACATTTCTGACAGTTAGATACATCACAGCTCATCCTATGTAATCCGTCGTGTATGGTTCTGTACCGTACACGGCGGTTTTTTGTCTAAGTTACCGCTCTTGGTCAAAGGACTTTTTCCGAGCGTGTTTTTGTTTGCCCTGCTGCTGAAGCTGCCGGAGTTTTTCTCTGACGCTTTCCTTTTCAGGAGGGCTGCCGCAAGTTTTCTCCATCTGCAATGTCGAAATACCCAAAGTACCAATTGACGATTTGTACAAAGGGTGTATTTCGCTTTTCACTCTCCAAAAAGATGCTATTCAAATTGTTTTACAGTAAAATTCCCTGCTTGTAAGAGAAAAAAGGGAAAATAGATAAAATATGCAGTTGTAAACGGCAAAAAGCCTTGCAAATTCAGAGTTTCGAGAGACCTTGCAGGATAAATTTTGATAAGTTAAACCTCAATATTATATCATAGCCGACTGAATTTCAAACTATTTTTTAGGAAGAGCGTGATTTTCAGTGCAGGAAGCGTACAGGGAACGAAGAACATCCTGCCCAATATTAAAATAGAATGGAATCAAAAAAACGGTAAATTTATACATGAAATGGGAAGCCTACTATAAAATTAGAAAAAAGGCTGTATTTTTTTATGAAAGTACAGTATAATGAGGAGGATAAAAAGCAGCAAAAGGTTAGAGATTAAAAGGAGAACCCTTATGAATTATGAAGAAAAAGCAAAGCGGGATCACTGGGCAAATGAGGCGATGGAATATGCAGAATTGATTGTCGGAACCATTGCTGTGGTGATCCTTGTGTTTACCTTTCTTGTGCGTCCTGCAACCGTCAACGGAATATCGATGTATCCCACACTTGAGGATGGCGACCGTCTTCTGATTTCCAAGCTCTTTTATACCCCAAAGCAGGGAGATATCGTCGTGATCCCGCATCCGAATATGACGCCGGACGAGCCGGCTCTCATCAAGCGTGTCATCGCGCTGGGCGGTCAAACGGTGGATATCGACTTTGACACCGGCGAAGTCCGGGTGGACGGCGTCCTTCTGGATGAACCATACATCAACGAGCTGACCCACGAGGCAGAAGACATGACAGGTCCGGTCGTTGTACCGGAGGGACAGGTGTTTGTGATGGGCGATAACCGCAATCATTCCGGTGACAGCCGTTCCAGTGTCTACGGCACATTCGACGAAGATTATATTCTCGGAAAATGCGTGCTGAGAATGAGTCCCTTTGGAAAATTCGGGAGGGTGAAATAAATGGAAGAATATTTAACTGAAACGCCTCAGATCCAGTGGTTTCCGGGGCATATGGCAAAAACACGCCGCTTGATGAAAGAGAATCTCACGATGGTGGACATTGTCATTGAGCTGCGTGATGCACGAATCCCAAAGAGCAGCCGCAATCCCGAAATCGAGGCGATCGTGGGCAGCAAGCCGCGCATGGTTGTATTCAACAAGGTGGACCTCGCAGACCCCAGCGTCACAAAGGAATGGATGGATTATTATAAATCGCATGGGGTCAATACGCTGACCATCGACTGCAGATCCGGCACCGGACTCAAGCAGTTTGTACCGGCAGTCCGCGAGGTGCTCAAGGAGGAGATTGCCCGCCGGCAGGCAAAGGGGATGAGCGGAAAAGCCATCCGCATGATGATCGTGGGCGTTCCGAACGTCGGAAAATCTTCCCTCATCAACCGTCTCTCCGGCAGCAAACGCGCCAAGGTTGAGGATCGCCCCGGTGTTACCAGAGGAAAACAGTGGGTGCGTCTGGAAAACGGCATCGAGCTATTGGACATGCCGGGTGTACTCTGGCCGAAATTTGAAGATAAGTCGGTAGGCGAGCGTCTGGCATATACCGGAGCCGTAAAAGATACGGTGTATGATATTGAATGGGTCGCAATGCGATTCCTTGCTTTTCTGCGTGAAAAATATCCGCAGTATCTCGAACAGCGCTACAAAGTGACCGCGGAAGAAAGTGAAGATTTGGAGCCATACGATCTTCTTGAGCTGGTTGGACGCAAAAGAGGAATGCTCATCTCAGGAGGCTCTGTCAACACAGAGCGCGCAGCGATCACGGTGATGGACGAATTCCGCAGCGGAAAAATCGGGCGCATCACGCTGGAGCGTCCGCACAGTGCGCAGCAGGCAGAGGATGAGGTGGAGCTGTAATGGATCTTTACCAGTACGATGAATCCATCCGTCAGGAGGGCTTCGCCGTGGTGTGCGGAGTGGACGAGGCAGGACGCGGTCCGCTTGCAGGACCGGTCGTGGCTGCGGCAGTCATCCTTCCGAAGGATTTGCAGCTATGCGATCTGAACGATTCCAAAAAGCTGTCCGAAAAAAAGAGGGAAGCCCTCTTCGATCAGATCAGGGAAAAAGCAGTTGCATACGGGATCGGCAGTGCAGACCATCAGGAAATCGATCAGCTCAATATCCTCAATGCCACGTTTTTGGCGATGAAGCGCGCCGTGGACGCGATGGGAGCCTGTCCCGATCTTGTTTTGGTGGACGGGAACCGCGACCCCAAGCTGGCGTATTCAACAAGGACCGTGGTGAAGGGCGATGCAACCAGTGCATCGATTGCTGCTGCGTCGATCCTCGCGAAGGTGACAAGGGACCGCTATATGGTGGAAATGGATCAAAAGTATCCGCAGTATCACTTTGCAAAGCATAAGGGCTATCCAACCAAGGATCATTATGAGCAGATCAGGGAATACGGGATCTGTCCCATCCACCGCAAGAGCTTTCTCAAAAAGATATTGAATCAAGATGAAGAAAAATAATCCAACAAAGCGCGGGAATCAGGGAGAGAATGCCGCAGCCCGTTACCTTGAGCAGAATGGCTGGACCATATGCTGCCGCAACTATCACAGCATGTACGGCGAAATCGACCTGATTGCAGCGAACGAAGAATACATTGCCTTTGTAGAGGTCAAAACACGCAAACCGAACTCCTTATACACAGCAGCCGAGGCGGTCACCGTATCCAAGCAGAGAAGGATCATCAAGACAGCCCAGCAATACCTGATGGAGTATCAAACGGACAAGCAGCCTCGCTTTGACGTTTGCGAAGTCTACCATGCAGATACCGAGGAAGACCTTTGGGAAATCTGTTATCTGGAAGATGCGTTCCAGGTTTGTTCACATTGTTAAGATTCCGGCGCAACCGGCTGGAATTGATAGATTACATAATCAAAGGAGAAGGAAAAATGGAATTATTTGACTTGCATTGCGACACGATCACAGAATATAAAAAGGCGAATGAAGACTTTTTTAGCAAAAAGACAATGGTTTCTGTGAATGAATTGAATAAATTCGACCGTTGGTGTGAAGCAATCGCTGTTTTTGTACCAGATCAGCTCCGTGGCGAACCTGCTGAGAAATATTTCAACGATCACTACGATTATTTCAAAATGCTGATGGAAAAAAATAAAGATGTTGTAGAGCAGGTAAAATGCTTTGAGGATATCGACCGCATCACCAGTCAGGGCAAGCTCGCTGCAATGCTCACCATCGAAGGTGCAGCCTGCCTCAATGGTAAAATCGAAAACGTAAAATATCTCGCTGACTGCGGCGTTAAAATCATGACCCTGACATGGAACGGTGCAAACGAACTGGCTTCCGGTCACGATACCAAACAGGGCTTTACCGAGTTTGGACGTGCAGCAGTCAAAGAGATGGAAAAACAGGGCATTATTGTAGACTGCTCTCACCTGAATGACGTCGGCTTCTGGGAGCTGTGCGAATTTGCAGAAAAACCATTTATGGAAACACACTCCAACCTGCGCTCCGTCTGCGGACATCTGCGCAATGTAACAGAAGAGCGCTTTGCTGAATATGTAAAACGCGGCGGCATCATCGGACTCAACCTCTGCAAACGCTTTGTAACAGACGGCGCCATCGAACCGGCAGACCATGAGCACCTCCTCAAGCACGTTTACCGCATGCTGGAGCTGGGTGGCGAGAACGTTGTATGCTGCGGCAGTGACTTTGATGGTGCAGCAGTGGAAGAATGCCTCAATACCCCGGTAAAATTTGCAGGCTTTGCAGATTATATGCTCGCCAACGGCATCAGCGAAACCGCTGTGAAGAAGATCATGTTCGAAAATGCATACAACTTCATGAAAAAGAATATGAAATAATCACCCGATCAGAAAGGAAGAAAGAAGGGGGGAGCAATCTCCGCTTCTTTTTTCTTATTCCTGTACAGCAGGAAAATCTCACAGAAAGGAATGGATTATGGCACTCTTTGTAATCGGCGACACACACCTGTCTTTGTCAACCAATAAGCCGATGGATATTTTCGGTGGATGGGACAATTATGTACAAAGGCTTGAAGAAAACTGGAGATCGATGGTGCATCCGCAGGATACGGTGGTGATCCCGGGGGATGTTTCCTGGGGAATGTCCCTGGAAGAATGCAGGGAAGACTTCCGGTTCCTCCATGAGCTTCCGGGGGAAAAGATCCTGCTCAAAGGAAACCACGACTACTGGTGGAACACCATGTCAAAAATGGAGCGGTTTTTACAGGAAAACGGGTGGAGCACGCTTCACATTCTTTCCAACAACAGCTTTTCGTATGAAGGATATGCTCTTTGCGGAACGCGCGGCTGGATTTTTGAACAGGGAGCATCGCACGATCAGAAAATCGTGGCGCGGGAAGCCAATCGCCTGCGAATGTCCCTCAACGATGCCGACAAACGGTATCCGGATAAAACAAAGATCGTCTTTCTTCACTACCCGCCGGTATATGCCAATGAAACGTGCCCGGAGATCCTTGAGGTTTTGAAGGAATACGAAATCAAAAACTGTTATTATGGTCATATCCATTCGGCGGGCTGCCGCTATGCCCTCAACGGGGAGTATGAGGGTGTGCAGTATCGGCTTGTTTCCAGCGACCACTTAAAATTTGCGCCGCATTGTATTTTACCGGGCGATCTGTAATTTTATGTTTTTCACAAAGTAAAAAGGGACGAAAGAAGTCGTTATGGAAGAAAAGATTGTTCACTTCCAATAAGGAAAGGCAAAAAATACAAAGAGAAACTGGAATAACCGAAAATTTTCAATAAAAATGTAGCATTATAATATGCATTGTGATATAATAAATTGAGCTAAATTTTGCTGATATCCTCTGCAAAACAGCGGATTTGTGCCGCAGTTTGGGATAGTCCGCCCGGATCTGATGGAAAAGGACGGATTTCAAAATACATACTCTGCGGCATTTAAGGAAAGGAATTGAAAACAATGAGTTTGACATCGTCTAAAAAAGTGGAAACAAACGTAGTTGAGTTGGAAATTGCAGTAACTGAAGAACAGCTTCAGAAAGCAACACAGGCTGCTTATAAAAAGAATATCAAAAAAATCGCGATCCCAGGCTTCCGCAAAGGAAAAGCACCAAAAGCAATGATCGAAAAGCTCTACGGTAAAGATTTCTTCTATGAGGATGCTGTAAACATGATCTATCCGGAAGCATACGAAGCTGCTGTAGAAGAAGCAAACATCTCTCCAGTCGATCAGGCAAAAGTAGACAACCTCACCTTCAAAGAGGGCGAAGGCTTTACCTTCCGTGCAACCGTTACCGTAAAACCGGAAGTAGAAGTCAGCAACTACAAAGGGATCAAAGCCGAGAAAAATGTTGAAACCATCATGGCTGCCGATGTAAACGCAGAGCTCGATAAGCTGCGTGAGCGCAATGCACGTCTTGTAACCGTAGAAAATCGTGCAGCTAAAAAAGATGATACTGCTACCATCAACTTCGAAGGCTTTGTAGACGGCGTTGCATTTGAAGGCGGAAAAGGCGAGGATTATCCTCTCGTTCTTGGTTCCGGCGCATTCATCCCTGGCTTTGAAGATCAGGTTATCGGTCACAAAATGGGCGAGGAATTCGATGTTAACGTAACCTTCCCGGACGAATACCATGTAGAGAGCCTCTGCTCCAAGCCAGCAGTATTCAAAGTAACCATCAACAACCTGCAGAAAAAAGAGCTGCCGGCTCTCGATGATGAATTCGCAAAAGATGTAAGCGAATTCGACACCCTTGCTGACCTCAAAAAAGACATCAAAACAAAATTGCAGACAGGCAAGGACGAAGCTGCACAGCAGGAAGTAGAGCAGACCCTGATCGATTCTGTGATCGCTAACATGAAAGCAGAGATCCCACAGGTTATGGTAGAAAACAAAGCAAATGAGCTGATGAACGACTTTGCATATCGTCTGCAGTCCCAGGGTCTGGGTCTTGATATGTACCTGCAGTACACCGGTATGGATCGCGAATCCTTCAAAAAGAGCTTTGAAGCTACCGCAGAGCGTCAGGTTAAGATCCGTCTTGCAATGGAAAAAATTGCAGAGCTCGAAAACATTGCTGTTACCGTAGACGAGCTGGATGCAGAATACAAACGTCTTGCTGAGATGTATGGTCTGGAGGAAGAAAAAGTTCGCCAGTTCATCCCAAGCAGAGATGTAAAAGAAGATCTGTATGTAACAAAAGCAATCGACATCGTTCGCAATTCTGCTGAAATCAAAGAAAACAAAGTGAAAAAATCTTCTAAATCCAAGAAGGACGAAGAAGAGGCAGACGAAGAAGAAAAATAATTTTCCCTGTAACGAACTGTTCACGGAAAATGATATTTTTTGACAATAACAATCGGGTATAATAGCATAGGGATACAGTATCCGCAAACTTTTTTTGCCGGTGGATCAGCTATGGTTCCACCGGCAATTTTGCAGCGAAATTTTTTGGAAATCTCTGCATGGATTGCCAAAAAAGGACCATACTGAAGGTATCTGATATTGTGTCCGATTGATGAAATGGAGGTTTTTGAATATGAGCTTAGTTCCAATGGTAGTAGAACAGACCAACCGCGGAGAGCGTTCCTACGATATTTTTTCCCGCCTTTTGAACGACCGTATCATCATGCTGTGCGATGAAGTAAACGATGCCACCGCAAGCCTTGTGGTGGCTCAGCTGCTTTATCTGGAAGGGCAGGACAAGGACAAGGATATTTCCCTGTATATCAACAGTCCGGGCGGCTCCATCAGTGCCGGTATGGCGATCCACGACACTATGCGCTATATCAAATGTGATGTATCCACGATCTGCATGGGTATGGCAGCATCAATGGGTGCATTCCTGCTTGCTTCCGGCACAAAGGGCAAACGCATTGCCCTGCCAAACAGCGAGATCATGATCCATCAGCCCCTGCTCGGCGGCTTGCAGGGACAAGCAACAGACATTAAAATCCATGCTGACCATATCATTCATATCAAAAACAAGCTGAATGGAATGCTGTCCGAGTACACCGAGCAGCCGCTGGAAACCATTCAGAGAGACACCGAGAGAGATAACTTCATGTCTGCGGAAGAAGCCTGTGCCTACGGTCTGATTGATAAAGTGATTACCCAGCGATAGGGAGGAAGGGCAGAATGCCAAAGAATAATGATGACAAATTTATTCGCTGCTCCTTTTGCGGAAAAACGCAGGAGCAGGTAGAGCGCATGATTGCCGGACCCGGTGTGTATATCTGCAATGAGTGTGTGGAATTGTGCAACAGCGTTCTGGATGACGAGCCACTTGCACCAAAGATGGAATCTCATCACGAGAAATCAACACCTCAGCCACAGAAGGAGATGCCCCGTCCAGAGCAGATCAAACAGGTTTTGGATGAATATGTGATTGGACAGGAAAACGCAAAAAAGGTCCTTTCTGTTGCAATCTATAACCACTACAAACGTATTTTCCTGCAGGATCAGCCTGAGTGGGAAAACGAGGTGGAGCTGGTCAAGAGCAATGTGCTTTTGGTCGGTCCGACCGGTGTGGGAAAAACAATGCTTGCACAGACCCTTGCCAAAACGCTGAATGTACCGTTTGCAATCGCGGACGCAACCACGCTGACAGAGGCAGGTTATGTCGGAGAAGATGTGGAAAACATTCTCCTTCGCCTGATCCAGGCAGCCGACTGGGATATTGAGCGCGCACAGCGTGGCATCATCTATGTCGATGAAATCGATAAAATCGGCAGAAAATCAGAAAATACTTCCATCACACGCGATGTCAGCGGCGAAGGTGTACAGCAGGCACTGCTCAAGATTCTTGAGGGTACGGTTGCCAACGTACCGCCGACCGGCGGACGCAAGCACCCAAATCAGGAATTCATCCAGATCGACACGTCGAAGATCCTCTTTATCTGCGGCGGTGCGTTTGACGGAATCCAAAAGGAAATTGAGAAGCGCGTTGCAAAATCTTCCCTTGGGTTCGAATCCACTCTGGCAGATAAATCAGACCTCGACTTGAATAAGCTGATGAGCCAGATCACACCGCAGGATCTTGTCCGCTTCGGACTGATCCCTGAGCTGGTGGGACGTCTTCCGGTTCTGACCACATTGACAGAACTGGATGAAGAGGGATTGATCCGCATCCTTACAGAGCCAAAAAATGCGCTTGTAAAACAATATCAAAAGCTGTTTGCGATGGAGAACATTGTTCTTGAATTTGAGCATGAAGCATTGCAGGCAGTCGCAAAAAAAGCGCTGGAACGCAAAACGGGAGCACGCGGCTTGCGCGCCATCATGGAGGAAACACTGGACGATCTGATGTTCCGCCTTCCTTCCGACCCGACTGTTTCCAAGGTGGTTATCACCAAAGAAACAGTAGAACATACCGGAGAATGCAAGCTGGAGCACGACCCCAACAAAAAACAGGTAAAGCTGCTCCTCCCTGCATACACAGGCAAACAGTCAAGAAAATAGAGCGTGTTCTCAAAAGAGAGCTTGTTTTCAGAAGCATCGGAATCTTCCGATGCTTCTTTTTTGTGCTTTGAAACAAGTTTTCCTCACATTATCAATATAATTTATAAATACCACTCGATTTTTTTGTAGCATAATGATATAATGAAAATAACAGAGGAGATATTATAATAGTTTGATTGTGATTTCCCAAAACGATGGGGTGAGATAGGAGGGACTATGATGAAAAGAAAGAAAAATCAGATGGCAACACTGATAACAGTAGCTTTGCTGTGCACGTTGGTGGTGTTTTCTACTGTTATGGTTGGGTGCAATAAGCGCAGCGAGCAAAAGAACGAAAACACGGAGGAAACTGCACAGGTTCCGGAACCCGAAGAGCCGAAGGAAGACGAGAAAGAGGAGGAAAAGCCGGAGCCTAAACCGGTGGAGCCAACCGAGGAAAAACCGGCAGAACCTTCGAAACAACCGGAACCCCCGCCCGTTCCGCCGGCAGCACCACCGAATCAGCCAACCGTGCCTTCGGCAAAACCGCCAAAACCGGCGAAGCCAACCCCGCCAAATCCAAATCCGCCGAAGCCCCCGGCACAACAGCGTCCTCAGCTGCAGGATATTGTGTTTGAGGAGAAGGGCGTTTACAGCAAGCCCTTGGTTTATCGTGACGGCTCCATTGTGAATGGAAAGATCACGGTGCGAAACAAAACCTTCAAAGGAGATCTTGTCATCAAGGAGAGCGTTGGGGCAGGGAGTGTCACGCTCGATAACGTCGAAGTGGAAGGAACCTTGTATGTCTATGGTGGAGGGTCGCATTCGGTAAACCTCGTTGATTCTCAAATCAATCACCTCGTCAGTGACAGGGACGATCATGCAGTGCGCATTTATGCAGAAGGCGATACGCAGGTCGATTCTGTTCTCATCAAAGACGATACAATATTGGAAGAAGGTAAAATCAGCCGCAGCCATGATGGATTCAAGAATGTTACAGTGAAGGGAGCAAGAGGTCTTGAGCTGGAGCTTGTTGATCTGCAGCTCAACCATATCACGACTGAAACACGCTGTAAAGTCGATGCAGACCGCAGAACCTCCATCACGCAGTTCAATGCGGAAGCGGCAACAATCATCACAGGACGCGGAAGCATCAACAAGCTGATTGCCAGTGCAGATGGCGTCAAATACGAAACAAGACCGAATCGAGTTGTTGTGGACCATGGGGTCGACCGTCCAACGTGGATCGACCGGGAGGACGACGATGACGACGATAGCTCATCCAGCCATAATAAAGATACCGTCCGCCTCGATGCCATCAGCGACCAGTCCGTTTCTCAGGGCAGTTCCTTTACCTATGAGCTGACAACCAATGCATCGGATCTGTATGCATCAAGCAATCATCCGGATGTTGCCTCGGTAAAGCTCGAGCGCAATCGCCTTACTGTCACAGCCAATAAAGTCGGGACTTCAACCATTACCGTAAACGGAACGCGCAGCGGATACTATTCAAGAACGATCTATTTCACCGTGAAAGTTACCGACAATCAAAGCAATGCTCCAAAAATCGAAACAGCATGGAATAACGAAAGCTGGGTAAATGCCGATCCAAGGATTCAGTTCACCGTAACAAGTGCAAATACCCCAGTCGTTGTTGAAATCAACAGCGCACGCTGGCTGCCGATAGGCAATACCAATCAGTACGAATTCACAGCGAACATGCGCGGAAAATACGTTGTTTCAGCAACCGATCAAAAGGGCAACAAGGCAGAGTATACGATCGTGGTGAACCTCGATAAGAAAGCGCCGGAAATCACAAAAGCAGTCGTGGGCACGGAGTTCAACACAGGGAGCCTGCAAGGGAAGATCGTAACGCTCCATCTGTCCGATGATCTGAGTGATACCGTGGCAATCGAAGTGAAAAGAACGGACGACAATCAGACAACGACGCAAAACAACCATTCCGTAAATTCAGTCTACGATCTCAATGCAGTTTATGGAGCAGAATATTCTGTCACGGTGATCGATAAAGCGGGAAACCGTTCAGATCCAAAAACCATAAAGATAGAAAAAGATACCCCATCGGTAAATCAGCCGACCATCGGGAATGTCACAATCGAAAACAAAGATGTTTGGACCAATGCAAACAAGAAGGTTTCTTTTGTGGTAACAGCGCCGTCAAACGAACCGGTGGAGGTTTCTGTTCAAAAGAACTCAAACAAGATGATGCTCCAGGGTGCAGAAAAAATAGCTTCTGTAAAGGGAACTTATTCCTTCTTCGCAGACGCGAACGGAGAGTATCAAATTACAGCCTCCACAGGAAAGGCGACAGCCACCCATACGCTGACGGTTTCGAACATCGATAAAACCGCACCGACGATCAAAAACGAAAAATCGGAGGAGATCGGCAAAAGTCAAAAAGTGACCTTTACTGTTGAGGATGCCGAATCGAACGTAAAAGCTGATTCTGTTAAGGCAGACGGAGTAAAAGCGACCCTCGCTTCGGGAAATCAGTATGAAGTCACCCTGAATCTCACAGAATCGAAGGATGTCATCCTTGAAGCACAGGACAATGTGGGCAATACCGTGCAGAAGAAGCTCCACGTTTCTGTCACAAAACAACCGACGGCAGAGAAGAAGGCACCTGTCATTTCGGAAATCACCAAATCCCCAGCCACTCCGACCAACGGAGCGGTTACACTGACCTTTACAGTAACAGATGAGGATACCCCGATTTCGCAGCTCACGGTAAAAGCAGAGGAAAAATTCCTTGCTGTATCGGGCGGTGTGTATACGCATTCCGTGACGGAAAACGGCATCTACACCATTTTTGCACAGGATGCAAGCGGAAACAAAGCGGAGAAAACGGTTGAGGTAACAAACATCGATAAAACCCCGCCGGCACTTTCTGTTTCCATCGCTTCTTCCGATCGTGCACAGGCAGTCCTTTCCATCGAATCAAGTGACAACGTCGGTCTTGCATCCGTGATGGCAGATCAGACTCCGGTTACATTGGATGCAGGCGGAAAAGCTCAGTTTATCGCCAAGGAGAACAGAGAGTATGTTGTTACAGCGATAGATCAGGCGGGAAATACCGAGAGAAAGTCCGTAACCGTCAGCGGATTGGATAAAACCCCGCCCGAAATCACTGTAAGCATCCAAGACAGCGATAAATATACACAAAGCAAACAGGTCACACTCACAGTATCCGATTCTGAAAGCAGTATAGCAGCTGTCACAGTGGATCAGCAGGCACTCGCGAAAAATCAGGACGGAACCTACTCCTTCACAGCAACAGAGAGCAAAACCTATGTTGTTGAGGCTTCGGACACAGCAGGGAACACAGCACAGAAATCCGTTGCAGTATCAAAAGCTGATGCAGTCAGGCCGCAGCCGCCGACGCTCAAACATGGCGGGAACATTGTACCCTCCCGGAAGGAAGGGGATTCCGGCAATCTTCTGAGCTATGATATCGGGAAAGGGACGTTCACAGTATCGATCCAGCCAAAACAGGATTCGGGGAATCTTGTCTCCTGCGAGTATTTTGTGGGAAAACAAATCGCTGAAGGCTCTGTCTGGAAAACAGCAGAAAAGAATCAGCTGACCTTCCTGACCTTAGAAAATGAACAAGAGAAAGAGTATGTATTTTTCCTGCGCACCAAGGATTTGGCAGGGAATATCAGCGATGCAGTACGCTATCAGATCATCGTAAAACAACCTGCCACATAAGCTGCTGAGAAAACACAAAAGGGTCCCCCGTACAGAATCTGTACGGGGGACTTTTTGCTGCTGCAAGAGGGAAAATATGGGAAAAATCCTGCCAGAAATCGCTGCAAACAAAGCAGAAAATTCGGTGTACATCAAAATAAAATCGTGCTATAATGATTACGGTTTATTTTAGATCAATACGGAATCCGATAAAATATAGGAGGAACATAAATGAAGAAATTCATACCTTGGCTGCTTGCAGTAGGCTTTCTGCTGCAAACGGCGTGTATAGGAGCAGACGATGCGCCGCAGGCAGATATATTGGAGCGTACCGAAATCGTGATGCACAGTGAGGAGGACGAACAGGAGGATTACACCCCGGAGCGTCCGGCAGCTGAGGATGATATCCTTCCATCAGATGCAGAGCCTGCCGCCACAGAGCCTGCCGATACAGCGCAGAAGAATCCCCAAAATGAAGCTGCTTCATCTGCACCTCCTCCGGCACAAAAGCCACCCGCCCCACAGGCGGAAAAACCACCTGTAACGCCACAGCAAAAACCGGAAACCCCTCCCGCAAAACCGGCGGATACAACACCGGAGAAGAAGCCCGAACCCCAACAGACTGCAAAACCTCAAACCCCTCCAAAAGAGCCGGCAGCAAAACCTGCCGCAAAGCAGGGAGAGGTGCGCGCGGTTTGGTTTTCGTACTTTGAATATGCAAGCCTTCTGACTGGAAAAAACGAAGCCGCTTTTACCCAGAATGTCCGTACAGCCTTTCAGAATGTGGCAAATCTCGGATTGAATACCGTGATCGTTCAGGTCCGCCCATTTGCAGATGCAGTGTATCAGTCTGAGTATTTCCCGTGGTCCTATGTGGTGACAGGGGAGGAGGGACAGGCTCCCAACTTCGATCCGCTCAAAATCATGGTGAAGGAAGCGCACAACCAGGGACTTTCCATCGAGGCGTGGATCAATCCATACCGCGTTCGCAACGGCAATTACAAAAATCAGCTCTGCAAGGAGAACGTGGTCTGGGACTACCTCAAAAGCAGCGATGCAATCGAGTATAACGGCGGCATCTATTTCAACCCTGCCAGCGAACGCGCACAGCAGCTGATCGTAAACGGTGTGCGAGAGATCGTGAAAAAATATGATGTGGACGGCATCCACTTCGATGACTATTTCTATCCGACAACCGATGCAGCATTTGATAAAGCGTCTTATTCTGACTACAAAAACAACGGCGGAAAGCTGACCCTCGGGGATTGGCGCAGAGAAAACGTCAATCAGCTTGTCAAGACCGTCTATAAAGCCATCAAAGAGGAAGACCCCAATGTCATCTTTGGGATCAGCCCTCAGGGGAATATGGACAACAACTACAATCAGCAGTTTATCGATGTAAAGCTGTGGGTTTCTCAGCCGGGGTATGTCGATTACATCTGCCCGCAGATCTACTTCGGATTTGAAAACGACACCTGCCCTTATGAGAAAACAGTTCAAAACTGGAACAATCTGATCGGCGGCTCCGACATCGATCTGTACATTGGACTTGCACCGTTTAAGATCGGCTCAGACGATACATGGGCAGGCGCCGGAAAACAGGAATGGAAGACCGCAGACAATATCTTAGGGCGTATGGTACAGACTGCACGCAAAGAAAATCATTATCAGGGCTTTGTTCTCTTCCGTTACGACTCCATGCTGCATCCTGTGCAGGGAATCAAGCAGCAGATGGAAAAGGAACTGAATCAGTTAAAGGAAATCCTGAACTGATCCCCAAAAGGAAGGAGGGAGAAACTTGCCCGTACAAAAAAAGAGAAGCCGAAAACAGCAGGATCAAGTGGCTGTTTTGTTGGTTTGTGTTTTTCTGATCGTGACAGTTTGCGCCGGAGCGGCAGCCTTTCTGTTTCAGAAAAATTCTGAAAAAACGGAGACCCCAATAGTGGAGGAAGACCTTCCCGAGGAACCGACCGATGACGCGCAGGGGGAAACCGACGAGCCTTCCTCGGATGACCCGGAGCAGGACCCATCCGAAGAAGAAAGCGAAGAACCGGTCGTATTTAATAAGCCGGACCGGATGCTTGGGGTTGTGGTGGAGCCCCGAAAAGATTTTTTAAGTGACAGCTCAGCAGAAGAAGCAGCGCAGCAAGCTGAAATCGACAAAATGCTCGACCAGATTCAGAACTATAAAATGAACACCTTGATCGTCCCGCTGATTACAGAGGATGGGACGGTTTTCTCGGTGGATTCTGCACAGTCGATTTCAACATTTGATGCGCTCGATTACATCCTGTCCTCAGCCCAAGGGCGCGGACTGTTTGTATATGGGCTCTACGATCTGTCCCTTTACGGAGAAGGAAGTCAAATCAGCACAGCATCCGTAAAGAATACAGAAAATCTCAACAATGCTCAGGCAGCCTTTACGGATTTTATCAAAAAGTATGATTTGGACGGAATCCTTTTGGACGGCTGCACCAACATCGAACAGGTTGGCTCCTACGAAGATTACATGGCGTATGGCGCAGGCAGGAGCTACGAAGAATATTTAAGGGATAACAGCGAGATGATGGTGGTATCGACCCGGCAGCTCGTTCAAAAATATTCCCGCAACACGCAGGTTGGTCTGCTGACCGATGCGATCTGGGCAACAAAGCTCCATGAGGAGAGCGGTGTCGATATCAAGTCGGAGAATCTCGGATACCAGATGACGCATCTTGATTCCAAAGCCCTGATCACGGACCATCAGGTGGATTTTATCGCCGTCAAAAACTATACGGCAACCGGCGATGCAAAGGAGCCGTTTGAAGCGATTGCCAAATGGTGGGATGCGCTCGCAGAGGAATCAGGACTTCCTATTTATATGGTACACGGAGCAGACCGCGCCTGCACCACGGAATTTTCGCCGGGCTGGGCATCGCACGACCAGCTGACACGCCAGATGATTGCACTGGAAAACTGCAAGAATTTACAAGGCAGTGCATACAACACACTTCAGGCGCTGCTTGCAAATCCAAAAGACAGCACAACGCTTCTGATGAACTACTTCTCGAACAACGTCAAGAAGGAGCATATCCTGAAGGAGCTTGCCTTCTCAAAACCGACCCAGCTCAAGATTGCGACAACAGATAAAACCTATACCTTCCAGGGCGCATCGGACCCGAACTCACCGGTCATGGTGGGGGGAGAACGGCTTGATACAGACGAAAACGGCTTCTTCTCCTACACGGTAAATCTGGAGCCGGGAGAAAATAAGTACACCTTCACACACAAGGAAAAAACCATGACCTTTACCATTACACGTCAGGTACAGGTTTTGAAGGAAGTAACTCCAACCGGAAGCATTACCGTCGATGGCGGGATGAAGGTTTCCATCACAGCCACCGCCTACGAAAATTCCTCGGTCATCGCTTCGATCAACGGACAGAATATCCCGCTTTCTCTCGATGAAACGGGCGGCGACGAAGAGCTCAGAGGAACCTCCTACCGCCGTTATACCGGCTCTTTTGTTGCTCCGAAGGGAACAAAGACGGCGCAGAACCTTGGAAACATCGTGGTGACAGCCTCTTGGGAGGGAATTACCAAAACGATGGAGGGCGCCAGCGTTACCGTCAACAAGCTCGCCGTTGTGGAGGACGGCGTTCTCGTCCGCGTCACAGCGGATCAGGCAATCGTATTCCCGGTGGATCAGTTAGGCAAATACCCGACCGCAAACTGCTACCGACTCCCGCGGGGGACCTTGGACTATGCAGTCGGTGAGGAAGTCGTCTACAAGGACGGAAACGATGTGCGCAAATATTACAAGCTTGCTTCGGGGATGCGCGTATACAGCAGCGACATCACTGCCGTTTCGGACAATAACCTTGTCGTGGCAGGAAACGTGATCAGCGGACTGACGGTAAAAGCGGACAAGCAGTTCACCTATGTGATTCTCAAGTCGGAGCTGCCGGTTCCGTTTGACCCAACCTACACAAGCACAAAGTTTCAGATCGACTTCAAATATACAACGGCAGTCCCGCAGAACCTGACCCTTTCCAAGAACCCGCTCTTCAGTTCCGCAGCATGGAACGGCTCGACCCTGACATTGGAGCTCAAAACGCAAAACGGATTTTTGGGCTATAAGGCGTACCATGAAGACGGGATGATCGTCTTTCGCTTCAACAATCCAACTACCATTTCGGGGGCGCGCATCGTAGTAGACCCCGGACATGGCGGAAGCGACAACGGAGCGCCGGGATTCAACCCGAACTTCCAGGAAAAAGATGTAAACTGGGCAGTAGCGAAAAAATTTGCAAGGGAATTGGAGCGACGCGGCGCCAATGTTCTCCTGCTTGAAACCATCAACCAGACCACTTCGATGGATGTGCGTCTGGCAAAGGCAAATGATTTCAATGCGCAGGTGTTCATTTCTGTCCACCATAACTCCGCCGCCCCGTCTGCAACAGGTACCGAAGCCTTCTATTTCTATCCGTTTGCACAGTCCCTTGCAACCAAGATGACGGCATCGACAAGCTCTGCACTCAATACAAACAACCGCGGCTCCAAGTTTGACGTATACTATGTCACACGCGATCCGCAGTTTGTCGGGATTTTGTCGGAGGGTGGATTTATCACAAACCGAAAGGAATACAACAAGCTCATCGACGATGATTATCAGCAGGAGGTGGCAAGCGCGATGGCAGATGCCGTTGCATCCTTCCTCAAGGGAGCCGGCTCTGCAAATGCAGGGATCACAGGCACGGAATCGACAGGGGACGAGGTGACCAGTGTACCGGATGCACCTTCTTCGGGAGGAAACGAGGGAAGCAAGGACCCGCCTAAGGAGCCTCAAAATCCCGACAAAACGTCAGCGATCAAAAAGATCGTATTCAAGGATTCCAAAATAACGCTCCACGTAGATGAAGTTTATCAAATGCAATACAAGATCGAACCATCCGATGCTTCGGAGGAGAGTCTTGTGTGGGATAGCAGCGATCCTTCTGTTGTAAAGGTCAACAATCAGGGAAAGCTGCGCGCAGATAAAGCCGGAACAGCCACCATCACGCTTTCAGGCGGAAAATCGGAAGCAAAATGCACCGTCCGTGTTGTAGACGGTCAGGCGCCGGCAGAGGTCCCGGTCAAGGGTGTAAAGATCGTTGATCCGCCGACCAAAATGAAGGTGGGAGGGCGTGTTCGCCTCACCGCTGCCGTAGAACCGAACAATGCCACCAATCAAAACGTGGTTTGGGAGCTGGCGGCAAGCTCGGAGGATATGGCAAGCCTGTCCGAAAACGGCGCATTGGAGGTCTATGAAAAGGGTGAGATCAGCCTGCGTGTCAGAACAGAGGATGGCGACTATACCGATACGATCACCATTACAGTTTCATAACACCGAGTTTCAGCACCACAGGACCCTGATGCAGGCTTTATAGCCTGCATCAGGGTCCTGTGCTTCCCAAACGATCCGGATAATAGGATGCTTTTCTGCATAAAACAGGAATTTCAGAAAGCTTTTTTCCATATAGATTGGAAGAAGAGAAACCTTATCGTTATTCTGTATATAACAGCAGAAAATAAATTGCAAATCAAACAAAATTTGATGTAAAAATGTCAAAATTAGACGAAGAGACGTTGACAAAACTTTCACCAAGCGTTAAACTATTTACAATAGACTTGGGATACTCCGCTGAATGTGCGGGAGGGTCAATTTATTTGAGAGGTGAGCCAACTTGTACAAAATCGTGAAAAAAAGAAAGCTCAATGACGCTGTTGTACTGATGGAAATCGAAGCAGAGTTCATTGCTAAAAAAGTACTCCCTGGACAGTTCATCATTTTCCGCATTGATGAACACGGAGAGCGTGTTCCGGTAACAGTTGCTGATTATGACAGAGAAAAAGGCACAATCACCCTGATTGTGCAGACAGTAGGCCGTTCCACCATCATGCTGGGCGAGATGCAGGAGGGAGATTACCTCAGAGATGTGGTAGGTCCTCTGGGCGTTCCAACCCATCTGGAAGGCATTAAAAAAGCATGCGTGATCGGCGGCGGTGTTGGCTGTGCAATCGCATACCCACAGGCAAAAGCACTTCATAACGCAGGTGCTCATGTTGATATGATCGCAGGCTTCCGTTCCAAAGACATCGTCATCATCGAGGATGAGATGAGAGCAGTTGCTGACAATCTGTATATTATGACAGATGACGGAACCTACGGCGAAAAAGGCTTTGTAACCGTAAAACTGCAGGAATTGCTGGATGCAGGAAACAAATATGATGCAGTTATCGCAATCGGTCCAGTTCCGATGATGAAGTTTGTTTCTCAGGTAACAAAACCAAGCAACACCAAAACCATTGTCAGCCTCAACCCAATTATGATCGATGGTACCGGTATGTGCGGCGGCTGCCGTGTAACCGTTGGCGGACAGACAAAATTTGCCTGCGTAGATGGTCCTGACTTCGACGGTCACGAGGTTGACTTCGACGAGCTGATGAAGAGAAACGGAACCAACAAATCTCAGGAGAAGCACGATTGCGAAAATTGCAGATTGAGAGGTGCTCACAATGCCTAATATGTCTTTGACAAAAAATCCAATGCCGGAGCAGGACCCAAAGGTAAGAGCAAGAAACTTTGAAGAGGTAACCCTCGGCTATACAGAACAGATGGCAATTGATGAGGCACAGCGCTGCCTGAACTGCAAACATATGCCATGCGTTAAGGGATGTCCGGTAAACGTACAGATCCCAAAATTCATCCAGCTGGTTGCACAGGGCAAATTTGCGGATGCCTGCGCAGCAATCAAAGAAACAAGCTCCCTGCCAGCAGTTTGCGGACGCGTATGTCCACAGGAAACACAGTGCGAATGCAACTGTGTACGCGGCATCAAAGGCGAACCGGTTGCAATCGGACGCCTCGAGCGTTTTGTTGCTGACTGGGATATGAACCATGGCGAGCACAAAATAGAAAAACCACAGACCAACGGCATCAAAGTTGCTATCGTTGGTGCAGGCCCTGCAGGTCTGACCTGTGCCGGTGACCTTGCAAAGCTCGGTTACGAAGTAACCATCTTCGAGGCATTCCATCAGGCAGGTGGTGTATTGGTTTACGGTATTCCTGAGTTCCGTCTGCCAAAGGTGATCGTTCAGAAGGAAGTAGAGAACCTCGAAAAACTCGGCGTTAAGATCATGACCAACATGGTAATCGGTAAAGTTCTCTCGATCGATGAGCTCTTTCACGACTATGGCTACAAGGCAGTATTCGTTGGTTCCGGTGCTGGTCTTCCTTCCTTTATGGGCATTGAAGGCGAAGGTCTTGTAGGTGTTTACTCTGCAAACGAGTTCCTCACCCGTATCAACCTGATGAAAGCATACCTCGATGATTACGATACCCCAATCCGCAAGGGCAAATCGGTTGCTGTTGTTGGCGGTGGTAACGTTGCAATGGACGCTGCAAGAAGCGCAATGCGCCTTGGTGCAGAACATGTATACATCATTTACCGTCGTTCCGAGGAAGAACTGCCTGCACGTCAGGAAGAAGTACATCATGCAAAAGAAGAAGGAATCGAGTTCCTGCTTCAGAACAACCCTGTCCGCATCCTTGGCGATGAGGAAGGCAATGTTCGTGCAATCGAGTGCGTTAAAATGGAACTGGGTGAACCGGATGCTTCCGGACGCCGCAGACCATCTCCGATCGAAGGCTCCAACTACGAAGTTCCGGTCGATACGGTTATCATGTCCATCGGTACTTCTCCAAACCCATTGATCCGCAGCACAACAGAAGGTTTGGAAGCAAACAAACGCGGCTGCCTTGTTGCTGACGATAAAATGGCTACCACCAAAGAGGGCGTTTACGCCGGCGGTGATGCTGTTACAGGTGCAGCTACTGTTATTCTGGCAATGGGTGCAGGCAAAACTGCTGCTGAATCCATCCATGAATATCTTCAGGAAAAATACGGCAAATAATCGTATTTTTTGCTGAAAACAACAATCATGTTTTAAGAGAGGGTATGCACTGTGCATCAGTGCATACCCTCTTTCCGGTAAAAATACAGAAGGAAGTGTCTGAATGAACCGCGAAAAGCAAAAGCGCGCCGCAATGCAGGCGATGATCGACTGGCTGGCAGACGAGAGGGAGTTGGGGAGAAATCCAGCCAATATCCTTTTTGCAGAAGAATTTGATCTGAACGGTCTGCATTATTACATCTTCAAATTTCAAAAGGAGCTGCTCGGCACCTGGTATCTCGGCGTTTGCGGAGGATACGAGGGAGAGAGCCTCAACCACACAGGACATATCTTCAGCGCAATGGAGGAATATCACTCCTCCACAGCGGTAGGGCAGGCGGCAGCGCTTGTGAAACGCCTTCAGGAATATTACGAGAAGCGAATGGCAGAGAAGCTCCAAAGCAAGGATCAGCTTCAGGGGGCTTTTATGGGATTCATCCTGCTTTCCAAAGCACAGTGGGATGCAGAAGAGGTAAAACGCTGTCTAAAGGAAGATTGGGGCATCACGGTCACAAATAAATCAAAGGATGAAAACGCGCTGATCTTTCAGGAAGGCGAGATGGCGGTTTCCATTGCACTGCAAAAAACACCGCTCACCGGCATCAAGGAACGTGCAGCGCGCAATATTCTCTGGCCTGAGGCAGTTGATGCGGCAGAAGCTCATAAGGCAGCATTGACGATCCTCGTGATGGGGGGCAGCGATACAAAGGATACCGGGATCTTGTACGCAAAGCTTTGCGCCAGCTGTCTGCGCATCCCGCAGGCGATCGCTGTTTTCACCAGCGACAATGTCATGGAGCCCAATCAGTTCATCGCAGCTTCCAAAATGATGACAGACGGGCTGCTGCCTGTTTTTAACTGGGTATTTTTCGGGCTGTATCTTGGAGAATCTGGGCTCTGCGGCTACACCAACGGGCTTGGACATTTCGGAAAACCGGAGCTTGAGGTGATCGACAGTCCGCTGACTGCGGAGGAGCTGTGCGATTTTCTCTCTGAGGTGGCGTACAATGTTTTGGAGCAGGATCTCAGCTTTCAGGACGGAGAAGAAATCTCATTTTCTGACGGAAAAAGCATCGCGGTTGCGGTTTCCGATGGGGTTGCCGTTTCGGGCAGCTCGGTAAAATTCAAAGTATAGCATAAAAGCACAAAAGCCGGGCAGCTGCCCGGCTTTTGTGCTTTTGGGATGAAAGAGAAAAGAGAAAATCTATGAAAACCTATTATTAGGAAGTGATCGGTCTGCTGGCCTGACGATTCGGTATTTCGACCAATCGGTCAGGCAGGATACAGATTGAAGAGGGGGTGATCTGCATCAGCAGCAGTAACATGTTTTTTGATTACAGGCTTATTATAAAATATCTTTATGTGCAAATTAAGATGTTTTTAAGAAAAAACAGTAACGAATTACGAAAGAAATTATGAACACAAACAACAAAAGAAAATAGCTTTGGGATTTCCCCAAAGCTATGTCATTAGAGTCTTGATACCAAAAGAATGCAGACGCTTCCATTCACCCAATCAGGGCAGGCAGCAGACGCTAAATTCATCTGAAATTCGACCAGGCTGGCGGTATCAACGACAGGAAGAAGGAAGGTGTTGGATACACTCTGCATGCTGCCTGTGTTCGAAGGACCTGCGCTATAAGAAATGTTGGATTCGTCAGGCACTCCATCTTCGATCGGGCAGACTGAAAACGCATGTTCGGCCTTTGCGTTTACATGATAGCTGATCTGATACAGACGATTTGGCTGGAGCAAAATTCCGGTATCGGATTGCAGGCGGATGCTGCGTCCGCACTGAATATCCTGTGTCAACGTGAGCTTATCGCCGTTCGCTGCGCCGGACACCCGATAGACAGCAAAGGCACCCTCGCAGGGATTGGGATAAGGGGAGGAGCAGCGCGGATATTGCGGATGATAAAGGCACGGGATATCAAAGAAGGGCAAAAATTTTCCCTGACCGCGAAAGCTGCCGGATGCACAGTTGGATTCAGAAGAGCAATCGGGATGCTGTGAGCTGCACGGATTGTATTTTGTCATAAGATACCTCCTAAAGATAGAATCGATAATGATATATCTATCCTATCTTATGAGAGGAAAGTAAAAAAGTTCCTTGATTTTGCTATAAAAAAGGCCATTCCTCGCCCAAGTCCTCTTTGATATCATCAATCGCGATCATCGTTTCCAAGACATAGGCGATCTGTTTTAAGATGGCAGAAATAAGATAGAGCTGTTTTCTGCTCTTTCCCTTTGACACAGCCAGAGCGATGGCGTGAATCAAAGTTACAAGTTCGTCCGCAGAAATCACGACCACCTCCTGTTTCATATAGGATGTAAACAGGATATGCAGGCAGCGGACAGGATATGCTAACACATCAAATCAACAGAAAGGGTATAGCTTGATGCATCGTCGCAAAGCTCCACGCCCCGCACAACAAGGTGGATGGGGCAATGATTTTCATATTTATACAAAACGTGTTCCTTGTGCTCACAGGGTAAGGCGGCTACAAAAACACCCTGCTCTGTTACAAGGTGGATCGAATCCTTTGTTACGCCTGCGTAGGCATCGATAAACAGCTGCTGTCCCACAAAAAGGCTTGGAACGTCGGGGGAGTCGAACAGATCGATACCCTGAAATTCCAGCTGTATTCGATAGATATCATCCGCCGTTGTTCTTTTTTTCCACATCAGGAAAAGGCTTGCTGCGCCGCATCCTAAAAAGCACAGCATGATGATCCAATCAATGGGACGCATTGCTTCGCGGGAAAATGGGATGATGAGCCCTGCAATCAGGAAAAGAATGCCAAGAAGTTTACTGGTCATTGCAATACCTCCTTTCTTAGAGCATTATAGCCCTTTTTTCTGTGCAATTCAATCAAATCACATGTGCAAAACAAGGAAGCAGCACCACGATAAACGAGATTACACCTTATAGGAAGTGATTTTTTCTGCGCTTTATGGTATAATCCATATCATAAAACCACGATGACAAGGAGGAGATACTATGCTGATCCCCTTGATTGGCGCAGCCGGTACCGGCAAAACAACGAGGATTCTCGATAAGATAAAGGAGCTGGCACAACAGCAGCAATCGATCCTGCTGCTTGTCCCGGAGCAATATTCCTTTGAAATGGAGCGGCGCATCACAAGAGAGCTCCCTGCTTCTGCGGCGCTCTGCGTACAGGTGATGAGCTTCACGCGTCTTTGCCACAGGACCTTTCAAACCTACGGAGGCGGAGCGGGGGAGCGCATCACAGAGCCTGCCAAGCGTATGCTCATCAATCAGACGCTCGACATTGTGAAGGATCAGCTGGTGCAGTATCGCCGTGCAGCAGCGGATTCGCGCTTCATTGAATCAGTGCTGATGACGATGGAGCAGTTTAAGAACGCAGGAGTTTCCCCGGCTGATTTGCAGGAATTTTCCGAGCACACATCGGATCAGGCACTCAAGGAAAAAACCGGGGAGCTGTTTCAGATTTACGGAGTTTACCAATCGCTGATCGAAGACGGATACATCGACGAGCGTGACGACACCATCCGCTGCGCCCACATTCTCAGCGGGAAAAATCATTTTAAGGATACCATCGTCTTTTTGGATTCGTTTCGTGACTTCACGCCCTCTCAGCGCGAGCTGATTCGGGTCATTATGGCAAGCTGCAAGGACATCTATCTTTCTGTTCTTGCAAAAAGCCTGTTCCTCTCCGAGAAAAACAAGGAACAGGCAGAAAATGACGTATTCCGAATCGTCAAAGAAAATGCCATGCATCTGATTTCGGACGCAAGAGAGCAGGCGATCCCGATTGCAGCCCCCGTGATGTGCAGCACACCGTTTCGATATCAGGACGATGCACTTGCTTATTTGGAGCAAATGCTGACGCAGCTTTGCACAGAGCCCTATTCACAGAGGACAAACGCCATCGCGGTCTATCAGGCGCAGGACCCCTATGAGGAGCTGTGCTTTACTGCGGCGCAAATTGCACACCTTGTCAAAAATGAAAAGATGCAATACCGCGATATCACCATCATTGCACGCAGTCTGGAACCGTATAAAAACATGATGGAGCATCTGTTCTCGCGCTATCAGATCCCGATTTTCTGGGATTTTCGCTTGGACATCCAATCGGTCCCGGTGGTCAGTGCGCTTTTGGATGCGCTCAATGCGGTCAGCAGCAAATTTGATACCGAGCATGTTCTGTCGCTGGCAAAAAGCCCTCTCCTCGGACTGCCGTATACGCAGGTGCTCCTGCTCGAAAATTACTGCTATGTTTGGAGCATTTCAAAAGAACAATGGAAGATGGAATTTCAGAACCATCCAAAGGGGCTGCAATCCGAATTTTCCGATTCTGATTTGGAAACGCTCGAAATCATCAACCACACAGCAAAAGCCGTCATGGAGCCGCTGCTCCATTTATCGGAAGCGCTCAAAGACTGTGACGGACTCCAGTTTGCGCGCGCTGTTTACGATTATTTGGAGGAGATTCACGCAAAAGAAAATCTGCGCACCGCGTATCAGCAGGAAAATCTGTTCCATCAGCAGATTCTGTTGGAAAACGACGAAGCATGGAACGTCCTGATGGATCTCCTTGACACGATGGCAACGATCCTCAAGGGAGTTACACTTCCGTTGGAGCGTTTTCTTGACCTCTTTGCCATGGGAATCCGCTGCTCCGATTTCGGAGCCATCCCGAATACGCTCGATCAGGTTGCGGTCGGTACCGCGGACCGCATCCGCCCCAATGAGCCGAAGGTCGTGTTCGTGCTGGGCATGAACCAGGGCGAATTCCCTCCGCAGCTCAAGGAGCAGGGCTTCTTTTCAGACGGGGAACGCGAACAGCTTGCAGAGGCGGGGATTCGCCTGAGTCCAACGGTGATCCGCCAAAACAGCTATGAGCAGCTCTACCTTTATTCTGCGCTGACAGCTGCCTCCCATCGCCTGTACATCACCTATCATCAAACCCTCCTTCATGGAGAGGAATGCACCGCAGCCCCCATGATCCGGGAGCTTAGAAAGGTGTTTGGCGGTTCGATCCTTCAGAACAGGCAAAGCCTGCCAAAGCTGTTTTTTGCGGTGAACGAGGATACCGCCTTTGACCAGCTCTGCCGCCGGTATCGCACGGATGACGGACTCACTTCAGCGCTGTGCGATTTTGTAAAAACGGGCGAGCGGGCATCCTCTCTGTCGCGTTTGAGCTCTGTTTTGGAAAAGAAGGACTTTGTCCTTCGCCGCCGTGAAATGGCGCGGATGCTCTTTGGAGAAACGATGCGCCTCTCCCCGTCGAGGGTGGAAAAGTATTTTTCCTGCCCGTTTGCTTATTTCTGCTCGGCAGGACTTGGACTGCGTGCCAGACGCAAGGTGGAGTTTTCCCCGATGGAATCGGGCAGCGTCATCCACTATGTGCTGGAAAAGATGGTGTCGCAGCATGGCGGAAAAGGGCTTGCAGCACTGACGCGGCAGGAGCTGGAGCAGGAATCCATGACGATCCTGCAAAGCTATCTGCACAGCCGAATCAGCCAGGAGGAGCTGCTGAGCAAACGCTTTCAGTATCTCTATCAAAACCTTGCCCGTCAGATGGCGCGCCTTTTGGAACAGCTTGCACGGGAATTTGCCCAATCCGATTTTGAGCCGTGCAGCTTTGAGTTTCCCATCAGCCAGAATTCGCCTGTAAAACCGATGATTTTCGAAACGGCGGACGGGGTGCGCGTTGCAGTAGAGGGCGTTGTCGACCGCGTCGACCTCATGGAAAAGGATGGGGTGCGCTATGTCCGCGTCGTAGACTATAAGTCGGGAGGAAAATCGTTCCAGCTCGATGATGTCTATTATGGATTGAATCTGCAAATGCTCCTGTACCTGTTTTCCATCTGGCGCAACGGAACAGGAGAATTTCAGGATGTTCTGCCGGGCGGTGTGCTGTATATGCCTGCAAAAGACCCTGTCGTATCGGTGGAGCGAAACGCGGATGAAAAAAAGATTTTGCAGGAAAAGATGAAAAAGTACAAAATGAATGGGCTGATCTTGGAGGACCCTGTCTGCATCGAGGGAATGGAGCATGAAGCCGCCGGACTCTATATCCCGGCAAAGATGAAGGAAGGCAAATTGGATGCCCGCTCCAGCGTTGCAAATCTGGCACAGATGGGACAGATTTGCAGCCACATCGAATCTTTGCTCAAAGATATGGCAGCAAGCCTGACAAAAGGAAAAATCGAGGCACGACCGGTGCAGAGCAAAACGATCGAACCCTGCTGCTACTGCGATTTCAAAAGCATCTGTCAGCACCAGAAGGACGATAAAGTGCGGGCGATGACACCGCTTGGAAAGAACGGATTTTTCGACCGGATCGCAAAGGAGGACAAACAGGATGAGCAGTAAATCATGGACCCCGGGGCAAAAAAATGCCATCGATACACGAAAGGGGACGGTGCTTGTTTCTGCTGCCGCCGGAAGCGGAAAAACAGCGGTGCTTGTTCAGCGTGTCATCGACATCCTGACCGACCGCAGCACTCCGGTATCTCCAAACGAGATCCTCGTTGTGACGTTTTCCAACGCGGCAGCGGCGCAGATGCGCCAGAGGATTGCAGACCGCCTTTCTCATCTTCTGGCAGAGCATCCGCAGGACACCTACCTGCGCACACAGCAAATGATGCTCGCCTCTGCACGCATCAGCACGGTGCACTCCTTCTGCTACGACCTCATCAAGTCGAATTTTCAGGTTTTGGGGATTTCTCCCGATGTTCGCCTTGGCAACGAGAAGGAAATGAAGCTGCTTGAAGCAAAGGTGGAGGAGGAAACCATTGAAGCATTCTATGAAAAAGATGAGGGTTCCTTCGCCGGATTGGTGGAGCTGATTTCTTCGGGACGCGACGACCGCGCCGTTGCCAATACTCTGCACACGCTCTATCAATTCCTGCGTTCCCACCCGTTCTATCAGTCGTGGCTCGATGAAAAATACCAAATGTACGACACCGATATGCCCGTAGCGCAGACCGTGTGGGGAAAGGTGATCTGGAATTATGCCGACGATGCAGCGAAATACGCCTGCCACACCATACAAAAGGCGCTGGAGCTGATGGAAGGCGACGAGAAGATGGAGAAGGCGTATGCTCCGTCGTTTTCCTCCGATTTGACACAGTTTGAAGCGGTGAGAGCAGCCCTTAGGGAAGGTGACTGGAACAGTGTGTGCGCATCCCTTTCTAACTACAAGCCGCAGCGCTTGGGCACCTTGCGCGGATACGAGGACGAGGAACACAAAGCTCTGGTGACAGGACTGCGCAAGGAAGCGCAGGAGATCCTCAAAAAGCTGCATGAAAAATTATTCTGCTCCACCGAGGAGGAGTTTCGGGAGGACATTGCGTTCCTCAAGCCAAAGATCGCGACCCTGTTTGCACTGGCAAAGGAATACGACAAACGCTTTACACAGGAGAAGCAGCGCAAACGCTGGATCGACTTTGCCGACCTTGAGCACATGGCAGTCAAGCTGCTTGCACAGGAAGACGGAAACGGAGGCTGGAGCAAAACAGAGGTGGCACAGGAGCTGTCCAACCGCTTTTGCTATGTGCTGGTGGACGAGTATCAGGATACCAACGAAACGCAGGACCTGATTTTCCAGTGTGTTTCCAAGCCGGACAACCTCTTTATGGTGGGGGACGTCAAGCAGAGCATCTACCGCTTCCGTCAGGCAATGCCGGAGATCTTCCTGCAAAAGCAGGAATCATTCCCACTCTTTGACGGAGTGAATTACCCTGCAAAAATCTTCCTCTCCAACAACTTCCGCTCCCGCGCCGAAGTCACCGATTCCATCAACTATATTTTCTCCCTTATTATGAGTCAGGATGTGGGAGAGCTTGACTACACCGAGCAGGAGAGCCTGATTCCGTCTGCGGTATATCCCGTGTCGGAGGGAATGACGACAGAGCTTCACCTCATCGAAAATCAGGACGAGGAAAATGACAATGCCCTTTCAGAAGCCTATTATGTTGCAAGCCGGATCGATGAGCTTCTCGAAGAGCATTTTCCGGTATCTGATGGAGAAAACAGCCGAAGCATGGAACCGAAGGATATCTGCATCCTGCTGCGCTCTCCGAAAAATCGGGCGGAGCTTTATGTGCAGGCGCTGACGCAAAAGGGTATCCCTGTATGGTGCGATATCCAAAGCGGATACCTCGATTCGGTGGAGATTTCTACCACGCTGTCCCTGCTTCGTGCAGTGGAAAATCCGCTCATTGACATTCATCTGACGGCTGCCATGATGTCTGCGGTATTCCGCTTTACACCGGACGAAATGGCAGAGATCCGCCTGTATGACCGCTCGCGCCATCTGTACCTCAACTGCCTCGATCTTGCCGCGGACGGAAACAAAAAATGCCAAAAGCTCACCGATACCATCCAAAGCCTGCGCCTTGCAATGGCAGCCATTCCATCGTGGCAGCTCATTCAGCAGATCATCGAAGATACCGGCATCCTTTCGTTTGCAGCGGCAATGAAGTATGGGGAAACCCGTCAGGCAAATCTGCGCCTTTTGGTGGAATACGCAAGGGAGTATGACGACTGCGGATACAAAGGGGTCAGCGGATTCCTGCGTTTTTTGGATCAGATGATCGAGCGGGGAGAAGAGCTCGATGGAGCGCCGAGCGCATCCCTCAAAAACAACGCAGTACGCATCATGAGCATCCATAAATCAAAGGGTCTGGAATTCCCGGTTGTGTTCCTGAGCGATCTGTCAAAAAAATTCAACGAGCAGGACCTCCGTGCAAACTTTCTCCTGCATTCTCAGATGGGCTTTGCATGTGTGGCGCGCGATCTTTCCACAAGGGTGCAGTATACCACTGTTCCGCTGGAGGCGCTTCGTCTGGAGATGGAGCGCTCCATGATGTCGGAGGAGCTGCGTGTTTTGTATGTTGCAATGACGCGCGCAAAGGAAAAGCTCATTATGACTTCGGTCCAGAACTCTCTTGCACGCAAGTTCAGCTCGCTCAATTCCGGCGTGGAGGAAAATGGGAAAATATCCCCCTATATCGTGCGCAGCGCACGCAGCTACGCAGACTGGATCTTGATGGCACTTTTGTGCCATCCGGATATGGTCCCTGTTTCCACGCTCTTTGGCTGCCGCGGAGTTTCGACCGTAGGTGTGCCCAAATGCCGGTTCGACATTCGGTACATCCCATACGAAGCGCAGGTCGAGGAGACGAAGGATGAGGAAACGATCCTGCACACAGCGCCGGTGGATCAGGCGGCACTGCGCTACCTCAAGGAGATGGCGCAGAAGAAATATGAAAATGAAAATGCAGTCAAGATCCCGTCCAAGCTCACAGTCACACAGATTGCAGAAGGAAAGCGCAGCAGACAGGAGGTATTTTCCAAAGAGCCGAATTTCCTCAAGGAATACCGCATGACCGCCGCACAGCGCGGAACGATCCTCCATACCTATCTTTCCTGCGCCAATCATCAGGCGGGAAAACAGGATCTGGAAGGGGAAATCAAGCGCATGACAGAGGAACGCTTCTTTACCCCGTCTGAGGCAGACAGCCTTGACCGAAATGCGATCCGGGCGTATTATGATTCCGATCTCTTTTCCCGTATGGAACACGCCGCCTGGTTTCGCAAGGAATTTTCCTTTATGATGGAGCTTGGCAAAGACGATTTGGGCGAGCTTTTCCCGGAGCTGGGGGAGGAGTGCATCACCGTACAGGGTATCACGGATGCTGTTTTTGAAGAAGACGGGCAAATCGTGCTGGTGGATTATAAGACCGACCACATCTCAGAAGAAGCACTCGTCGAAAAATATCAGGCACAGCTTGTGCTGTATGAGAAAATCGCGACCCACCTCCTCAAAAAACCTGTAAAGGAAAAAATACTTTATTCCATGTATCTAAAAAAATCAATCAAAATTTAGCAAATAATGCTTGACAAGCCGATCTATCCATGATATGATACTAACGAAAACAAAGCAGAACTCAATCCGTTCTCACCGGCTCGCACAGCGAAGCCGCGTCAATACGTTTAACCGGAGAATTTCTTCGGGTCATGTTATATGATTGTAAGCGTAGGTGGATTTCTGCCTGCGCTTCATTTATTTTACAACGCTTTGGAGGTGCTTACCATTAGCAAAAAGGAAATGTTTATCAACGAGGAGATCCGCGATAAAGAGGTTCGCGTCGTTGGTTCCGACGGAAGCCAGCTCGGCATCATGACTTCAAAGGCTGCGCTGGAGTTGGCAAGAAAAGAGAATCTCGACCTTGTCAATATCGCTCCAAAAGCTGAGCCGCCAGTTTGCCGCATTATGAACTACGGTAAATACTGCTTTGAACAGGCGAAACGTGAAAAGGAAGCAAAGAAGAAACAGAAGGTCGTAGAAGTGAAGGAAGTTCGTCTTTCTCTCAAGATCGATGTTCATGACTTCAATACCAAAGTCAATCAGGCAATCAAATTCCTGGGACATGGAGACCGTGTAAAAGTTGCCATTCGTTTTCGCGGGCGTGAGATGGCTCACCCGGAACTGGGCACATCTGTAATGGAGCGTTTTGCTCAGGCTTGTGCCGAAACAGGTGTGGTCGATAAACAGCCGAAAATGGAAGGCCGCAGTTTGGTGATGTTTATGTCCGCCAAACCACAACAAAGTAAATAAAAGGGAGGATAACCACAATGCCAAAGCTCAAAACACATTCTGGCGCAAAAAAACGTTTCAAAGTTACCAAAAGCGGTAAAATCAAACGTGCTCATGCTTACAAATCTCACCTGCTCAACAACGCAGGCAAAACTACAAAACGTAAAAGAGGTCTGAGAAAAGCTGCTTATGCAGATAAGACCAACATGCCAGCACTCAAGCTGCTGATTCCTTACAAATAATAATCTACAAAATACCTAACGGAGGGATAAAGATATGGCTCGTGTAAAGGGAGCAATGATGACCCGCAAAAGAAGAAAAAAAGTCCTGAAACTTGCTAAAGGTTACTTTGGCGGCAAAAGCAGACTTTTCAAAACTGCAAAACAGGCTGTTTATAAATCCGGCCAGTATGCTTACATCGGTCGTAAACAGAAAAAACGTGAATTCAGACAGCTCTGGATCACCAGAATTTCTGCTGGCTGCAAAACAAATGGCATCAACTACTCTCAGTTCATCAATGGTCTGAAAAAAGCAGGCATCGAACTGAACAGAAAGATGCTTTCTGAAATTGCAATCCATGATCCAGCTGCATTTACTGCTCTGGTTGAGAAAGCAAAAGCTGCTCTTTAATCCATAAAAAACGCCCGGGTCGTAAAGACAACGGGCGTCTTTTCGTATTATCATGTCATTGGAGGGGACAGAAATTTATGCCTTATCACAACCTTCAGGAAATAACCTCGAAAGACAATAAACAGGTAAAATATTGCGCAAAGCTGATTCGCAGCAAAAAATACCGCAGCGAGGAGAAACGATTTGTGGCGGAAGGTATGCGCCTGTGCGAAGATGCCATCCGAAGCGGGTTGACACCGGTACAAACCTTTGTTACAAAAGAAATGCTCGATAAATGCCATGGTGTGCTTGAGGCTTCCCGGCAGATTTTCCTGATCCATGAGGAACAGTCTGCCAAAATCTCAGAAACACAAGCCCCTCAAGGCATATTTTGTGTCTTTCCAACACTTGACAATATAAAAACAGTTGATACAATGAAATGGCAGCATATTGTTGTGCTGTCGTCCCTGCAGGACCCCGGAAACCTCGGTACGATCGTGCGTACTGCGGAGGCTTTCGGGATCGATGGGCTGATTTTGTCCGAGGATTGTCCGGATCTTTATTCTTCAAAAGTTCTTCGTTCCACGATGGGAGGCGTTTTTCGCCTTCCGATTTGTCGCGTGTCCGATCTGAAAGAAACGCTCGACGCGCTCAAGCAAGAGGGGTTTTCGGTGTATGGTGCAGCTCTCTCAGAAGAAAGCCGCCCCATTACAGAGGTATCCTGGAAGGGCAGAACAGCCGCAGTCATCGGAAATGAAGGAAACGGACTGAGCCGCTCTGTCCTGGATGCATGTACCGGACAGATCATTATTCCGATGAAGGGAAAGGCAGAATCACTCAATGCGGCGATTGCAGCTTCCATTATCATATGGGAAATGAGCCGCACTTAACGGATAAAGGAGGCAGGAATGGATACTTTATACTGGATCTGGCTTCAGACCGCGTTGGGCTGTGGGAATGCAGCGGCAGATGCCGTATTGGAGCACAACTTCTCTCCCCGCGAATTGTACCATGCCTCTGAAGCTGCTTTGTCCTCACTTGCATGCTTTACACCGCAGCAGATTTATAAAATGAAGCATACCTCCTTTGAGCAGTATGAACAGATTGCAGAGCAATGCGCCAAGCGTGGATTCTGGATCCTGACAGCGGATATGGAGGAATATCCCGAACGGCTGAGAAACATATACCAGTCGCCCCTGCTTTTGTATGGGGTGGGGAACTGTGCGCTTTTATCCAAAGACCTTCTGCTGACGATGGTGGGCAGCCGAGATGCGACTGCATCAGGAGAATATTCTGCTATGGACATGGCATCCGATCTGGTAGGGCATGGCTTTGGAATCGTAAGCGGGATGGCAGTCGGGATCGACAGCTATTCCCATAAAGGTGCGCTCAATATGGGAGGGGACACCATCGGCGTGGCAGGCTGCGGGCTGGATATCGATTATCCGACCAACAACGGTCAGCTCAGAGGGGAGATTGCCCGCAAGGGTGCAATCATCAGCGAATACCCGCCGGGGACCTTGCCGAGCCGCACCAACTTTCCAATCAGGAACCGAATCTTGTCGGGACTTACGCTTGGAACAATCGTGGTAGAAGCAGGATACCGAAGCGGCTCGCTGATCACTGCAGAGCTTGCATTGGAACAGGGGCGCGACGTTTATACGATGCCGACCGATCTGTACAATAGAAAGGGTTTGGGAAATCTTGGACTGATCCGTCAGGGCGCGAAGGTTTTGACCTGCGCGCAGGATGCAGTGGAAGAATATTTGATCCCATATTGGGATAAAATTACAGAAAGACCGACACGCAGTCAAATCGATCTGCGCAGAGGCTTTGTTCCTCAGAAGAAGAGAGAGGACATCGACAGGAAAAACAGGCAGAGCATACCGCTGCAAAAGGAAGCAACAATAAAATTGCCGCAGGTATCGCCGCCTTCCAAAGAGAAACAACAAAACGAAGCAGAAATTTTGTCTGATGAGCTGAGTCTGGAACAAAAGACCATCTTGGAATGCATCGAAGAGCAGCCGTGTCATGTGGAAGAAATCATGGCACACAGCGGAATGACGATGCAGGAGGTTCTTGCCATCTTATCAGAACTTGAAATATACGGCGTGATAGAGGCGCTTCCAGGAAAACAATTTGCAAAAACGAATTTGCATTAGAAAGCTAATAGGTGATGATATGTCAAAACTGGTGATTGTGGAATCTCCGGCGAAAGCCAAAACCATAAAAAAATATCTCGGTAAAGGCTATGAAGTCATGGCATCGATGGGGCATGTCCGCGATTTGCCCAAAAGCCGTTTGGGCGTAGATGTGGAGAACAATTTTAAGCCGGATTATATTGATATCCGCGGAAAAGGCGATTTGCGCAAGGCGCTCAAAGCCGCAGCAAAAAAATCGGATTTCGTTTACCTTGCAACCGACCCGGACCGCGAGGGAGAAGCCATTTCGTGGCATCTGGCAGCAATGCTTGGGCTGGATCTGGAGGAAAAAAATCGTGTAACATTCAATGAAATCACAAAATCCGGCATCAAAAACGGTATGGCACATCCGCGCAAGATCAATCAGGATCTGGTGGATGCACAGCAGACACGCCGCCTGCTCGACCGCCTTCTCGGTTATAATTTAAGCCCATTCCTCTGGAAGAAGGTAAAAAAGGGATTGTCCGCAGGGCGCGTCCAGTCCGTTGTGGTGAAGCTGATTATGGATCGGGAGAGGGAAGTGTCCTCCTTTGTTCCCGAGGAATATTGGAGCATCGACAGCAAATATCATGCACACAGCTCCCGCAAGCAGTTTCCGGCGCATTTGACCACCTATCAGGGGGAAAAGCTCGAAATCAAAACAAAGGAAGAAAGTGACAGCATCCTTGCGCAGATGCAGGGGAAGGATCACGTTGTTTCCTCCATTAAAAAGGGTACGCGCAAAAAATCTCCCGCACCGCCGTTTACCACCTCCACCTTGCAGCAGGAGGCATCCCGCCGTCTGGGATTCCAGGCAAAGCGAACCATGAAAGCAGCACAGGAGCTGTACGAAGGTATCGATATCCCAAAATTGGGCGCTGTGGGTTTGATTTCCTATATGAGAACAGACTCCCTGCGCATCTCGGATGAAGCCCGTCAGGCAGCGTCCGACTATATCAAGGAGAAATACGGAGAAAAGTATCTTCCGGAGTCCCCGCGCGTCTATAAGCAGAAAAACAATGCACAGGACGGACACGAGGCGATCCGCCCAACCATGCCGAACCTCGCGCCGGAGCAGATCAAAGAGTCCCTGACAAGCGACCAGTTTAAGCTTTATAAGCTCATCTGGGAACGCTTTATCGCAAGCCAGATGGCAAACTGCCTGCTCAATACGGTCAGCGTACAGATCACCTGCGGAGAGTACGGATTCAAAACCTCCGGCTATACCGTGGAGTTTGACGGCTATACCGCAGTGTATGAGGAGAGCAAGGATTCTCCGGAGGAAAAATCGGCTCCGCTGCCGGAGCTCAAGGAAGGGGAAACGCTCCATCTCGATTCTCTCGAAGGGACGCAGCACTTTACCCAGCCTCCGGCACGCTATACAGAAGCGTCCATCATCAAAGCCTTGGAGGAAAATGGCATCGGACGTCCGAGTACCTACGCTCCGACCCTGACCACCGTTTTGGCGCGCGGCTATGTGGAGCGTGACGGCAAGAACCTCGTTCCAACCGTTCTGGGCGATGTGACCAATCAGCTGATGGAAGCCCAGTTCAGCGATATTGTGAATGTGGACTTCACCGCACAAATGGAAACAAACCTCGACCGGGTGGAAGCAGGGGACGTGGACTGGCACCAGATCCTGCGCGAATTCTACGACAATTTTGACGCTTCCCTCAAGAAAGCGGAAAAAGATATGGAAGGCAAGCACATGAACGTCCCAGAAGAGGTGACGGATGTGATTTGCGAAAAATGCGGCAGGAACATGGTTGTAAAGATGGGACGCTTCGGAAAATTCCTTGCATGTCCCGGCTATCCCGAATGCTCCAATACAAAGAAGATCGTTCAGGAAACGAATGCACAGTGCCCGATTTGCGGCAAGCGTGTTTTAACAAAGAAATCGAAAAAAGGAAAGGTTTATTTTGGCTGCGAAGACAACCCGACCTGCCCATTCATGACATGGGACAAACCACTGGCAGAAAAATGCCCGAACTGCGGCAGCTCCCTCTTTAAAAAAGGAGGACGCGGCGGAGAAATTCACTGCCTCAAAGAGGGCTGCGGTTATGTAAAGGAAAAGGAGACAGAATAATATGGAAGTTGCTGTAATCGGTGCCGGACTGGCGGGCTGTGAGGCTGCATGGACTCTGGCAGAGCTGGGGGCAAAGGTTTCTCTTTATGAAATGAAGCCAACCGAATTTTCCCCGGCGCATAAATATCACGGTTATGCTGAACTGATCTGCTCCAACTCCCTGAAGGCACGCCGGATCGGTTCTGCGGCGGGTCTGCTCAAAGAAGAAATGCGTCAAATCGGCTCTCTGACGGTTGAGGCAGCACTTGCAACTTCTGTTGCCGCCGGGGGAGCCCTGGCAGTTGACCGCGAGAAATTTTCTGATTATATCACGGAAAAAATCGACAACCACCCCAATATCACAGTGATCCATGAGCGCGTGGACGAGATCCCGAAGGAAGGCTATGTGATCGTGGCAAGCGGACCGCTGACGGAGCATCATCTGGCGCAGGACATCCAAAGGCTGTGCTCAGAGCAGTATCTTTCCTTCTTTGATGCGGCAGCTCCCATCGTGACCTTTGAGTCCATCGATCAGGAAAAAGTCTTTTTTGCTGCCCGCTATGGACGCGGGGACGATGATTACATCAACTGCCCGATGAACAAAGAAGAATACGAAGCGTTCTATGATGCACTCATCAATGCAGAAGCTGTGGAGCTCAAAACATTTGAGAAACAGGATTTCAAGGTGTACGAGGGCTGTATGCCGGTGGAGGTCATGGCAAAGCGCGGCGCCGATACCCTGCGGTACGGTCCGCTCAAGCCTGTGGGACTTACCGACCCGCGCACAGGCCATCGCCCGTGGGCTGTTGTGCAGCTGCGAAGCGAAAACAGCGAGGGCACCCTGTATAATCTGGTGGGCTTTCAGACAAACCTCAAATTCGGCGAGCAAAAACGTGTATTTTCCCTGATTCCGGGACTTGCGAATGCAGAATTTGCCCGCTACGGGGTGATGCATAGGAACACCTTCCTCAATTCTCCAAAGCTTCTGGACAGCACATTTTGCTTCAAGGCAGACCGAAGGATCTATTTTGCCGGTCAGATGACGGGTGTGGAGGGCTATATGGAATCTGCATCCTCCGGCATTCTGGCAGCAAAAAACCTCTGGCTTGCAGCACACGGGGAAGAGCCGCTCATCCTGCCAAGAGATACAATGCTTGGCGCCCTGTCGGCATATATCAGCGACGAAACGGTAAAGGACTTTCAGCCAATGGGGGCAAATATGGGAATTTTGCCGCCGCTTCAGGAGCGCATCCGCGATAAAACCCTGCGCTATGAGCAGATTGCGCAGCGCAGCCTTTCAAGCTTGGAAAGCTATCTTACAACACGTACAAAATAGGAGGGAAATGAATGAAAATCATTGTCGATGCATTTGGCGGAGATCATGCACCGCTCGAAGTGCTCAAGGGATGCAGCATGGCGCAGCAGGAATACGGAGTCTCCTGCGTGCTTTGCGGGGATGAAGATAAGATCCGCAAATGCGCACAGGAAAACAGCATCTCCATCGAAGGAATGGAAATCCTGCACGCACCCAATGTGATACCGGTCGAGGAAGACCCGACCACGCTGCTCAAGGAATATGCCGACAGCTCCATGGCGGTGGGACTCAAGACGCTCAAAGAGGGCAAGGGCGATGCCTTTGTATCGGCAGGAAGTACCGGCGCCCTTGTGGTAGGGGCTTCCCTCATTGTAAAGCGCATGAAAGGGGTACGCCGCGTTGGGCTGGCAACGGTGATCCCAAATGCGAACGGATTCTACCTCTTGATGGATGCAGGAGCAAATGCAGAATGCCGTCCGGAAATGCTGGCACAGTTCGGGGTGATGGGCAGCGTCTATCTCAAGCAGCTCAAAGGAGTGCAAAACCCGCGCGTGGGACTGATCAACATCGGCGCAGAAGAAACAAAGGGTCTGGAGCTTCAGCTGGAAACCTATCAGCTGCTTCAAAAAGCACCGGTCAACTTTGTCGGGAATGTGGAAGCGCGCGGACTTCCGCTTGGAGAGTGCGACGTAGCAGTTGCAGACGGCTTTACCGGAAATGTCGTACTGAAATTGACGGAAGGCATGGGGAAATTCTTTTCCACAGAGCTCAAGCAAATGTTCATGAGCGGCTTTAAAACAAAGATGGGCGCGCTTCTTGTAAAAAGCGGACTGGACGACTTCAAAAAGAAGATGGATTACAAAGAGCACGGAGGTGCTCCGCTTTTGGGCGCTTCCTGTCCTGTGATCAAGGCGCACGGAAGCTCTGATGCAAGAGCCTTCAAGAATGCCATTCGACAGGCAAAGGAATATGTGGAAAACGATGTCATCACACAGATGCAGACATCGCTTTCTGCACTCAAGGAACAGACAAACGAATAAGAAAAAAGGGCTTTCGACAGAAGCCGAAAGCCCTTTTTCAGAACATATTCGGACGTTTTTGAAAAGTGGCCGTAATCCGTACTATTTATGCCCTTTTTTCAAACATGTTCGGAAACAGAAGGAGAACATTATGTTATTGGACGAACTGCAAGACAAGATCCATTATACGTTTCAGGATCTGCACTGGCTGGAAGTGGCGATGACCCACTCCTCCTACGCCAACGAAGTAAAGCACAACACCTTGTACAACGAGCGACTGGAATTTCTGGGAGATGCGGTGCTTTCCATCATTGTTTCGGATTATCTTTTCAATCACTACACTGCGCAGGAGGGCGATCTCACCAAATTGCGCGCAGCAATCGTCTGCGAAAAATCGCTTGATGTGATGGCGCGCGAGATCGATCTCGGACGCTATCTCCGCCTTGGAAAGGGAGAGGAATTGACCGGCGGACGCACCCGCCCTTCGATCCTGGCAGATGCATTCGAGGCACTGATCTCTGCCATCTATATGGACGGAGGGATCGAGGCGGCACGCGGCTTTGTACTGCCGTTTGTAACCGCGATGCTTGCGGACGAGGACAGATTGTCCTTTAAGGACTATAAAACCATTTTGCAGGAGATCATCCAGCAGAACCCGGAAGAACAGCTTGTTTACTGCCTTGTGGACGAAAAAGGTCCGGACCACAACAAGCGCTTTGTGGTGGAAGTGCGCCTCAACAGCAATGTGATCGGGGTCGGAGAAGGCAGAAGCAAGAAAAATGCAGAGCAAATGGCGGCAAAAGAAGCGCTGGAGCTGATGGGAAAATAGATGAAACACGCAAATGTTGCAATTTTTGTTCCTCATGTAGGCTGCCCCAATCAATGCAGCTTCTGCAACCAGCGGACCATTTCCGGCAGTCAGGAAGCGCCCACACCGGCGCAGGTGACCGAAATCTGTGCACAGGCATTGACCCAGCTCAAGGGGCAGGCAGAAAAAGCCCAGATCGCGTTTTTCGGCGGCAGCTTTACAGCCATCCCGCGCGACTATATGGAGTCTTTGCTGCGGGCGGCACAGCCCTTTCTCGGAGAGGGAAGGTTTTCGGGCATCCGATTGTCAACACGACCGGATGCTATCGATGAGGAACGCCTGAGACTGCTCCTTCGTTACGGAGTAACATCCATCGAACTTGGGGTACAGTCGATGGATGATGCAGTCCTGCTCAAAAACAGGCGCGGTCATACGGCGCAGGATGTAAGGGATGCCGTTGCGTGCATCCGCCAATATCCGCAGATCGAGCTGGGACTGCAAATGATGCTGGGACTGGCAGGAGATACCGTAGCGTCTATGGAGCATACGGCACGTTGCATTGCACAGCTTCATCCGGATACGGTGCGAATCTATCCGACACTTGTCCTGCATGGAACAGAGCTTGCGCAGTGGTATCAGGAGGGGAGATACCAGCCTCTTATGCTGGACGATGCAGCGCAGCTTTCCGCGCGCTTCATAGAGCTTTTTGAACGGGAAAAAATACGGGTCATCCGTGTGGGACTTCACGCCTCCACCTTTATGGAGGGAGAGCTGCTTGCAGGTCCGTACCATCCGGCGTTTCGCGAGCTGTGTGAGAGCAAGATTTTTTTCCGCCTTGCACAGGAGCTTTTATATGGGATGCCAAAGGATAAAAGGTATCATCTCCTCGTTGCACCAAACGCAGTTTCCAAAATGGTGGGGCAGAGCAGGGAGAACCTTTGCCGCCTAAAGGAAGAAGGATATGATGTACAGGTAAAACCGATGCAGGGGCTCATAGGCCGTGCGATCCTGTGCGAAGCTGTGGAAGATCGTGAGAAGGGGGTAATGCAGGATGCAGTTAAAGACGTTGCAGATCCAGGGGTTTAAATCGTTTCCTGACAAAACCACCCTGCATTTTGATCAGGGGATCACAGCAGTCGTCGGTCCAAACGGCAGCGGAAAGAGCAATATTTCCGATGCGATGGGATGGGTCATGGGAGAACAGTCTGTGCGCAGCCTTCGCGGTGAAAAGATGGAGGATGTCATTTTTTTGGGCACAGATCACCGCAAGGCAACGGGATTTGCGTTTGTTTCTTTGACATTCGACAACAGGGACCGCACCCTTCCGATACAGACAGATGAAGTCACCATTTCAAGAAAACTGTATCGTTCCGGGGAAAGTGAATACCGAATCAATCAGGCGGCAGTACGCCTTCGGGACATCAACGAGCTGCTGATGGATACAGGGCTTGGCAGGGATGGATATTCCATCATCGGACAGGGCAGGATCGATGAGATCGTGTCGGTAAAAAGCACACAGCGCCGCGAGATCTTTGAAGAAGCAGCCGGGATCAGCAAATACCGCTACCGAAAAGAAGAAGCGCAAAAGAAGCTCGAGGCAGCATACGAAAATCTTCTCAGGCTCAAGGACATCATGGCAGAGCTGGAGGAGCGCATTGAGCCTCTGCGCATCCAGTCGGAAAAGGCACAGAACTTCCTGCGCCTTTCAGAAGAAAAAAAGGTTCTGGAAATTTCGCTCTGGATGGACAGCATCAACCACCTGATGGAGCAGATCGAGGGCATGGATGCACAGACCGTTGCTGCGAAAAATAAGCTGCAGGATATTGAGGCATTGATGCAGGAGCACAGCGTTCGTCTGGAGGAGTTTTATACGCAGCTGCAAAAGTGCACCATAGAGATCGAAGCAAACCGTTCGCGCTCTTCCTCGCTCAGCCAGCTCCTTTCCCAGCTTGATTCTGCCATTGCGGTACTGGAAAATGATATGCTCCACAACGCTTCCTCGATCGAAGAGCTGAAAAAAGAGATGGAGCGCTTTGGACAGAATCAGGATGCACTGCTGGATGCAATCCGTAAAAACAAGGAGGAAGCAGCCGCAGGACAGAAACGGCTGATCCTTGCAGCAAAGGAAAAGGAAGAGCTGCAGCAGAAGGAAGCAGAGATTTCCCTTCAGGCCCGCCAGGCGGGAGAGATGGTTGCGCTGCTTAAATCAAAGCGCAACAGCTGCGAGCAGGATATCGCTCTGCAAAAATTAAACAGGGCTTCCTCCTCCACGCTGCTGGAAGAAACACGTCAGCGTCTGGAAGCGGCAGAGCAATCCCAAAAAAGTCGGGAAGACCAGCGGGAAAGCCTAAAAAAGGAACATGAAAACTGCCGCGGTCTGCTTGAGGCAATCGAGGAAAAGCAAAACCATCTTTCCAACAGCAAAAAGGGCTATGAGCTCAAGAAAGACAATCGATTGCAGCAAATGGAACGTCTGCTTGAGCAGCATCGGGGATTGGAACAGGAATCACAAAATCGCCTGCATCAGGTAAAAATCCTTGAAGATATGGAACGCTCTATGGAAGGGTTCCAGAACAGCGTCAAAAAAATCATGAATTGCAGCCGTTCCCATCGCCTTTCGGGAATCCACGGTCCAATCTCACAGCTCATCACCGTCGATTCCGCTTACGCACTGGCAATCGAAACGGCTCTGGGCGGTTCCATGCAGAGCATTGTCGTGGAAGACGAGGAAAGTGCAAAAGATGCCATCTCCTACCTTAAATATAATCAGGGCGGCCGCGCGACCTTTCTGCCGATGACGACCATTCGTCCGCAGCATTTGCAGCAAAGCGGCTTTGAGCGGGAAAACGGATTCATCGGGCTTGCGGCAGATTTGGTAAAAACGCAGGAGCGCTATCGCTCCATCATCGAAAATCTGCTGGGACGCATCGTTGTGGCAGAAAGCATCGACGATGCAGTGCTGATCGCACGAAAAAACGGGTACAAGTTCCGTATTGTGACGTTAGACGGACAGCTCGTCAATGCAGGAGGCTCCCTGACGGGTGGTTCCTCCGTAAAAAATGCAGGACTCCTTTCCCGCCGCGGAGAGATCGAGCGCCTGCAAGGCGAAGCAGACTCCATCCGAGGGCAATACAATGCGCTCGACCCTCAAATCGAGCAGATCAAGCAGGAGCTGTCAAAATTGGATGCAGAGCTTTCTTCCCTGAACGCTCAGATAAAAACAGCGCAGGAGGACAACATTACTTATCGTGCGGAAGAAAAGCGCCTTTGCGCTGCACTTGCGGATCTTCAAAAGACACAGCAAGCGCAGCAGCAAGAATATGAAACAGTGAAAAAACGCCTTTTGGAGGTTGAGCAGACAAGCCGATGTGCAGATGATGTGATTCGTCGGGCATCGCAGGAGCTCAGCGAAATTTCTGCAAAGCTCGACAAAGAGAAGGAGCGGCAGGATGCTCTCTTAAAAGAAAAGCAAAGCTTGCAGGAGCAGATCAATGAGAAACGCTTTTTGCTTCTTTCCCTGACGAAGGATCAGGAATCGCTGTCAGAATCGGCGCAGAGAATGAAGCTTTCTCAGGATCAGCAAGAAAGCCATATTTCAGAGCTGAAACTGAAAATTTCGCAATTTGAGGATAAAAATGCCCAATCCTCCTTGACCAAAGAGCAGAAAATAGAAGAAACAGCAAAAACAAAGGAAGAAATCACGCAGACCGCGCAGCGGATCGAATCACTTTTTGCACAGCAGCAACAGCTTGAGCAGACATTGACTCAGATGCGTGTGCAGGATAAGGAGTACATTTCCCAAAAGGAGCGGGCATCTGCCGAATCACAGCGCCTTGAGGACAAAAAGCTGTCCCTGCATATCGAGCGTGACAAGCTGATTGCAAGATTGTGGGACGATTACAGTATGACGCGTTCTCAGGCATCCGAGCTTGCGCAGAAGGTGGAGGATGATATCCCGATCAAGGCAAGGCTGTCCGAGCTTAAAAATCAGATTCGGGAGCTTGGCGTCATCAATGTAGGGGCAATCGAGGAATATGAGGACGTTTTCCAACGGCATCAGTTCCTCAAAAAGCAGATGACGGATATCGAACATTCCCGAACGGAGCTGATTCACCTCATCCATGACCTGACCGCTCAAATGCAGGAGCTTTTCCTCTCCAATTTTCACGAGATCGGAAAACATTTTTCCGATATTTTTGCGCAGCTGTTCGGAGGGGGACGTGGAGAATTGGTCCTGACCGATCCGGATGATGTTCTCTCTTCGGGTATTGATATTCGGGTACAGCCTCCGGGAAAAATCATCAAGACACTTTCCTCTCTGTCCGGAGGAGAAAAGGCACTGATTGCAATTTCCATCTATTTTGCAATCTTGCGTGTGAAGCCGTCGCCGTTTTGCATCCTCGACGAAATCGAGGCAGCATTGGATGAAGTGAATGTGGGTCGTTACGCACGCTTTTTGCGGAGCCTGACGGATAAGACCCAGTTTATTTCCATTACACACCGCCGCGGGACCATGGAAGAAGCGGATGTGATGTACGGTGTGACCATGCAGGAAAAAGGTGTTTCACGACTGCTGGAATTGGATATCACAAAAATGGAACAGGAATTAGGACTGAAAACAGTCTAAAAGCAGAAGCTGAGGAGGCGAAAGTCAATGGGATTTTTTAGCAAAATAGCAGAAGGACTCAAAAAAACAAGGGATTCCATGATGGGAAAGGTGGATGTCCTTTTAAATAGCTTTACCAAGGTAGACGAGGAACTGTTTGAGGAACTGGAAGAAACGCTGATTATGGCAGATGTCGGCACGGTGACAGCGACCCATATCTGCGAGGAGCTTCGCAGAAGGGTAAAGGAGCAGGGCATTGCGGACGGGGCAGGCGTGCGTGTTTTGATGCAGGAAATCATTTCCGAAATGCTTTCCGGAAACGAAGAGCTCGATTTTTCCACATCCCCATCCATCCTCCTTGTGATCGGCGTAAACGGGGTCGGCAAAACAACGACGATTGGAAAGCTCGCCAATAATCTCAAAAAAGACGGAAAGAAAGTGCTTCTTGCCGCGGCAGACACCTTCCGTGCAGCAGCGATCGACCAGCTTGAAGTCTGGGCACAGCGTGCAGACGTAGATCTGGTAAAGCATAATGAGGGAGCAGACCCGGCAGCGGTTGTCTACGATGCCATCCATGCAGGAATCGCCAGAAAAGCAGACGTTATCATCTGCGATACCGCGGGCAGACTTCACAACAAGAAAAATCTGATGGACGAGCTGTCCAAGATTTCCCGCGTCATCGATAAGGAAGCGCCGGACTGTGCAAGAGAAACGCTGCTTGTTCTGGATGCTACAACGGGTCAAAATGCGCTCAATCAGGCAAAACAATTTAAGGAAGCAGCGGGACTTACCGGTATCATCCTGACAAAGCTGGACGGCACGGCAAGAGGCGGCGTTGTGATCGGAATCAAAGAGGAGCTCAATATTCCAATCAAATACATCGGTGTCGGAGAACAAATCGACGACCTGCGCCCGTTCCATTCGGATGAATTTGTTCGTGCGCTGTTTGGGGAAGAGGAGATGTAAGGATGAAGTTGGTCGTTGCAACAAATAATCAGCACAAGCTCGAGGAATTTCGGCGTATCCTGTCCCCGCTGGGCGTACAGGTGCTCTCCCAATCCGATGTCCATGTCCATGTGGAGCCGGAGGAAACGGGTACAACCTTTGCAGAGAATGCAAAAATCAAGGCGAAAGCTGTTTTTGATGTTTGCGGTCTGCCAAGTGTAGCAGACGATTCGGGGCTTTGTGTGGATGCGCTCGACGGTCGCCCCGGCGTTTATTCCGCCCGTTATCTTGGGGAAGATACTCCATATGAGCAGAAAAATGCCGCGCTCCTCGCAGAATTGAAGGACGTTCCCGAAGAAGAGAGGGGCGCTCAGTTCGTCAGCGGAATCTGCTGCCAGCTCGATGAGGAGCATACGATCGAAACCGTCGGCATCTGCGAAGGGACCATCGGCTGGGAGCCGCGGGGGCAGGGCGGATTTGGGTACGATCCGATTTTTATGGTGGATGGAAAAAGCTATTCCGAGCTGACAGGCGAAGAAAAAGACGCAGTCAGTCATCGGGGAAGAGCGCTTCGTCAGTTTTACACCATGCTGGAAGAATATCTGAACAAACACAGCGATACAGAAGAAAGATAAAAGGAGAATTTATTATGTTGACAAGTAAAGACCGTGCAAGCTTACGGAAAATTGCCAATCAGCTGGATACCATCCTTCAGGTGGGAAAAGGCGGGATCGGTGAGCAGGTCATCAAGCAGGCAAACGACGCATTGGAAGCGCGCGAGATCATCAAAGGCCGTGTTCTGGAAACGGCTCCGGCATTTGCCCGCGAAGTAGCAGACGAGCTGGCTCAGGCAACCAATTCGGAAGTAGTGCAGGTAATTGGCACAAAATTTGTTTTGTACCGCAAGAATAAAAAGAATCCCAAAATTACATTTTGATCCATGCGGATAAGGAGCGGGTATTGTGAAGAAAATAGGAATTTTTGGCGGAACTTTTAACCCTATTCATAAAGGGCACATTCATCTGGCACAGCAGTATCTAAAGGTATTGGACCTTGATGAACTTCTCATTATTCCTGCAAAATACCCGCCGCACAAACAAGCCCATGACCTTGCGTCCTCAGAAGACAGACTGAATATGTGTAAGCTTGCCTTTCGCGATATGCCGAAGGTGACCGTCAGTGATTTGGAGCTGAAGCGCCCCGGAAAGAGCTTCACGATCGATACTTTAGAGGAGCTGCAAAAGCAATACCCTGATGCCCGGTTTTATCTCATGATCGGTGGAGACATGTTTCGGAGCTTTGAAGAGTGGCACCGTTTTCGGGATGTTCTTTGCAGCGCAACGATCTGCACTGCTGCACGCGAAGAAGGGGAATACCCCCAACTGGAAAAAGCCCGTCAACACCTGAGCCAATACAGCGAAAATTTAATGATCCTCAAGATTTCGGTGCTGGAAATTTCCTCTACAAAGATTCGGGAGAAACTTTTTTGCGGGGAGGACTGCAGCGCGCTTTTGCCGGAGGAAGTGGAGCACTACATCATGGAGCGAAACCTTTACCGCCGCGATTTGGAGCATGAGAAGAAGGTGGAGCAGTATACACAGCTTATCAGAGGACTTTTGAAGCCGGAGCGTTTTCAGCACTCGCTCAATGTGGCACAGCGCGCCATGTATCTTGCAGATCTCTATGGCGAGGACCGCAAAAAAGCGGAGATTGCCGGATTGCTCCATGACCTTTGCAAAAACATGCAGCCGCAGGAGCAGTTGCATTGGATGAAAAAGTCTGGTATAATCTTTGACAAAACAATTTTTTCCCAGCCTCAGCTCTGGCACGGGTTTGCTGCTGCGGAGTATCTGCGAGAAGAATTATCGATCGATGATGTGCAGATACAAAATGCAGTTCGATACCATACCGTGGGGCGTGCCAATATGAGCACACTGGAAAAAATCATCTATTTAGCAGATCTTACTTCTCAGGAGCGAACTTATCCATCCGTGGAAGAGGTCCGAAAAACAGTGGACCGATCCCTTGACGACGGGATGAAGGTGTCCCTGCTGTTTACAGTGGGCAATCTTCTCAAAAATGAAAAACCGATTTGCATGGATACCTGCGCTGCATACAACCAGTATGTTGGCGGAGCAGAGGGTTAGACAAAGCAAATTTTTTGAGGGGGCTTCTCAGCAAAGGCTCTCGAAAGATTTGCTGCAAAAGATGAAATATGATTTACAGGTGAGATTTCGGAAAAATCCACCGAATGAATATCAGGCTCTCTTTCAGGAAAGAAGGAGAGGGAAGAAAGGGGAACCAGTATGACATCGTTAGAAAAAGCGCAGGCTATTGTAAAAATACTTGATAAGAAAAAGGGCCGTGATATCCAGCTGCTGGAAATCGCAAACCTCTCCACATTGGGGGATTATTTCATCATAGTGACCGGCGGAAGCAACACCCAGGTCAAATCCTTAGCGGACGATGTAGATGATGAAATGCACAAAAATTATGCAGTAGATCCAACCCGAATCGAAGGGCAGCAGACAGCACAATGGATCTTGATGGATTACGGCGATGTTATGATCCATATTTTCCAGGAGGAAGCACGCTCCTTTTATGCGCTGGAGCGCCTGTGGAACGATGCACCGAAGGTGGACATCTCGGACCTGCTGATCAAAGAATAGGGGTTTTACAAATCAGCGATCCATTTAAAATAAAATCTGACCGTAGCATACGGTTGAGGAGGAATCATTTTGAAGTACGATTTCAGCCAAATCGAGAAAAAATGGCAGGACATCTGGGACGAAAAGAATACCTTTGCAGCGACCAATGATTACACAAAACCAAAGTATTATGCATTGGTAGAATTCCCATATCCATCCGGACAGGGACTTCATGTAGGTCATCCGCGTTCCTATACTGCCTTGGATATTGTTGCAAGAAAACGCCGTCTGCAAGGCTACAATGTACTGTACCCGATGGGATGGGACGCATTTGGTCTGCCTACCGAAAACTTTGCAATCAAAAATCACATTCACCCATCCATTGTTACCGAGAAAAATGTAGCACGCTTCAAACAGCAGCTTAAAGCACTCGGTCTGTCCTTTGACTGGAGCCGTGAAATCAATACTACCAGCCCGGAATACTACAAATGGACCCAGTGGATCTTCCTGCAGCTGTATAAAAAAGGGTTGGCATACAAAAAGGAGATGGCTGTAAACTGGTGTACCTCCTGTAAGGTAGTGCTTGCCAACGAAGAAGTGGTAAACGGCGGCTGTGAACGCTGCGGCGGCGAAGTGGTGCGCAAGGTAAAAAGCCAGTGGATGCTCAAGATCACAGAGTATGCACAGCGCCTTCTCGATGATCTGGACAACGTGGATTACATCGAACGCGTCAAGACCTCCCAGAAAAACTGGATCGGCCGCTCCACAGGTGCAGAGGTCAAATTTGATACGACGGCAGGCGATGAGCTGCTGATCTACACCACACGTCCTGACACATTGTATGGTGCAACCTACATGGTTATTTCTCCGGAGCACCCATACCTTGAAAAATGGGCAGATAAAATCGGCAACATGGAAGAAATCACTGCATATCAGGAAGAATCTTCTAAAAAATCCGATTTTGAGCGCACAGAAATGGCAAAAGAAAAAACGGGTGTCCGCATCTGCGGCGTAGAAGGCATCAATCCGGTAACCGGAAAACAGATCCCGATTTTTGTTTCTGACTATGTCCTGATGTCCTACGGAACCGGCGCGATCATGGCGGTTCCGGGTCACGATACCCGCGACTGGGAGTTTGCAAAGAAATTTGACCTTCCGATCATCGAAGTGGTAAAAGGCGGCGATGTGGAGAAAGAGGCATTTACCGATTGTGCAACCGGCATCATGGTCAATTCCGGAATGCTGGACGGCTTGAGCGTCGAAGAAGCAAAGAAGAAGATCATTGCATGGCTTGCAGACAACAAAAAAGGCGAACCAAAGGTAAACTTCAAGCTGCGTGACTGGGTATTCTCCCGTCAGCGCTACTGGGGCGAGCCGATCCCGATGGTATACTGCGAAAAATGCGGATGGGTGCCGCTGGACGAAAAAGATCTGCCGCTGCGTCTGCCTGACTGCGAGTCCTTCGAGCAGACCGATGACGGTCAGTCCCCGCTGTCCAAGATGACCGATTGGGTAAACACCACATGCCCGCACTGCGGCGGTCCTGCCAAAAGAGAAACCGATACGATGCCGCAGTGGGCAGGCTCTTCCTGGTACTTCCTGCGCTACTGTGATCCGCACAATGAGGACTGCATCGCTTCGAAGGAAGCTCTTGATTACTGGTGCCCGGTCGATTGGTACAACGGCGGTATGGAGCATACCACGCTGCACCTGCTGTATTCCCGCTTCTGGCACAAGTTCCTCTTTGATCTTGGCGTTGTGAGCAATCCGGAGCCTTATGCAAAACGTACCAGCCACGGCATGATCCTGGGCGAAAACGGCGAGAAGATGAGTAAATCCCGCGGAAACGTCGTAAATCCGGATGATATCGTAAAGGAATACGGTGCAGATACCATGCGCCTGTATGAGATGTTCATTGGCGACTTTGAGAAGAGTGCACCATGGTCCACATCCTCCATCAAGGGCTGCAAACGCTTCCTCGACCGCGTTTGGGCAATGCAGGACATGGTTGTGGAAGGGGATTCCTACTCCAAGGAGCTGGAAGTTTCATTCAACAAATCCATCAAAAAAGTTTCGGAAGATATCGAAACAATGAAGTTTAACACAGCGATCGCAACGCTCATGTCCCTGCTCAATGACATCTATGAGAACAAATGCATCAACAAAGCAGAGCTCAAAACCTACCTCATCCTGCTCCAGCCGTTTGCACCTCACATCTGCGAGGAGCTCTGGCAGCAGCAGAATCTGGGCGGTATGGCAAACGAAGCGAAATGGCCTGATTTTGATGAAAGCAAGTGCGCAGACGCAACAGTAGAGATCGTGGCACAGATCAACGGAAAAATCAAATCCCGAATCGTTGTATCCGCATCTGCCTCTAAGGATGAGCTTTTGGCAGCTGCAAAAGATGATCCGGTAGTCAAAGAGGAAATCAAAGATAAGACTGTGGTAAAGGAAATTGTGGTTCCGGGAAAACTTGTAAATATAGTTGTAAAATAAGCGCAAAAGCCCACAAAAAGGCTTGACAGAACGTAAAGATATGTTGTATAATATCTGTTGTTACAAGTCGCATACATATATGTTTGCGGTTTGATAAAACTCCTGCCCGTCGGCGTGAGGAGGGATTAGAGAAATGGCAGAAATTCATGTAAAAGATAACGAGTCTTTGGATAGTGCTCTTAGAAGATTTAAAAGACAGTGCGCTCGTGCTGGCGTTCTGAATGAGGTTCGTAAGAGAGAACACTACGAGAAGCCTTCCGTTAAACGTAAGAAAAAATCTGAAGCTGCTCGTAAACGCAAATTCAAATAATTTACGTTGAAGCGGTGAACTTTGATCCACGGATCGAAGCACAATCGGAAGAAGTTCTTCTGCATTGTATTTGAAATGAAAGCGAGCTTTTATAGCTCGCTTTTTCATTTTTAGAACGAATGGAGAATTTGGATGAATTGGTATCCATCAAAACAAGTTCATAGTATCACAGATGTGTCATTGGATCTATTGAAAGAGCAGGGAATCAAGGGCATCATCCTTGATATCGACAACACCCTGACAACACACGACAACCCTGTCCCAAGCGAAGGCGTTGCACAGTGGCTGGAAAATATGAGAACTCATGAAATTCAGATGATCGTCCTCTCCAACAACAAGCCGTCAAGGGTAGAGCCGTTTGCAAAAATATTGGGGCTGGATTATATCGCGGATGGAAAAAAGCCTCTTCTGGACGGGTATCGCCGCTGTGCGCAGGCACTGGGGCTTTCCTCGTCAGAGCTGTGCATGATAGGCGATCAGATTTTAACAGATGTCTGGGGCGGAAACCGCTTTGGATGCTTCACCGTTCTGGTGGAACCGATCCGGCCGGAGCCAATGCTGTTTTTTCGGGTAAAAAGACGCATTGAAAAAGCGATTCTTGCCCATGCAGGGAGGAAAAAATAGGATGAAAAAGGTTTTGGTTTTACACGGACCGAACATCAATTTGACCGGCATCCGGGAGCCCGGAACGTATGGAAGCGAGACGCTGCAAACAATCAATGACGATATCCTGGAAAAAGCAAAGCAGCTGGAGCTTGATTGCGCTATCTTCCAGACGAACCATGAGGGAGAGCTGATCGATAAGATCCATGCTGCCCTCACAGACTACGACGGAATCGTAATCAACGCAGGGGCATACACCCACTACAGCTATGCCATTCGCGATGCGATTTCCTCTGTGAAAAAGCCGTGCGTCGAAGTGCATATGTCCAATATCCACGCCCGTGAGCCGTTTCGCCATGAGTCGGTGATCGCTCCGGTGTGCATTGGACAAATCTGCGGATTCGGCAAAGAAAGCTACCTTCTGGGACTGGAAGCAGTAAGTAAATATTTATAAAGAAGATAACAGATGCAAAAGATGCGTGGGGACTTTCCCAGGTACCTTTTCTGTGTCAGCCCCATCAAACCGTCGATGCGGGCAGTTGGTTTTATTTTGGCTGGTGTTTTATGCATAGATATTCGAGCATGAAGCCAATAATAAGGCGGGTCGGCAAAAAGCATAAGCGCAAAATGCGCTCGATACAGCACAATATTTGGGACAGACTGTGGTAGAAATCACGTTTTGCTGAATATTTTTATGCAGATGCACAGAACTCTGCGCAAGTTTTTAGTGAGATGATAAGAATAATTTGTGCAAAAATATATAAAAAATTTGTCCTAAAATAAGAAAACACTTGAAAAAATCCATCATATACGTTAATATTATAATATCGAAGTTTGACAGGGATTTCTGAAGGACTTCATGTGCAAAGCTGTGGGAAACAGCTTGTGTCCGGAAGTGTTGGCTGCTGAGTCAGCATGATTAAAAAGTCTGGACGATCGCAATTCCCTTCCGCTCATGGTGTAGAAAAGATATTGGGGAATCAAAAAATAACATTGCAAAAAGCGGATACCGCAATAATGGAGGAACTTTATGATTACAGCAGGCGATTTCAGAAATGGCGTAACATTTGATATGGAGGGTCAGGTTTTCCAGATCATCGAATTCCAGCACGTAAAACCGGGTAAAGGTGCAGCATTTGTCCGCACAAAGATCCGTAACGTGATTTCCGGTGCAGTGGTTGAAAAAACCTTCAACCCAACCGATAAATTCCCAACCGCATTTATTGAGAGAAAAGAAATGGAATACCTCTATGAGGACAGCGGTCTGTACTACTTCATGGATCAGGAATCCTATGAAACCATTCCGATTTCCGGCGATAAACTCGGTTCTCAGTTCAAATTTGTAAAAGAAAACATGACCGTTAAAGTTCTTTCCTATAAAGGAAGCATTTTCGGCATCGAAGCTCCAAACTTCGTTGAGCTGCGTGTTGTAGAAACCGAACCAGGCGTTCGCGGCGATACTGCTACCAACGTTACAAAACCTGCAAAACTGGAAACCGGTGCAGAGATCCGCGTTCCGATCTTCATCAACGAAGACGAAATGATCCGTATCGATACCCGTACCGGCGAATACATGGAGCGCGCATAATACAGCAGATTCCGTGCCGGGTGGCACAATCAAATAAAATATCACTACAAGGGGGATTTTACTATGACTTTAACAGAAAAAGTTGCATACCTGAAAGGTCTCGTGGAGGGTCTTGGTGTGGATGAAACCACAAGCCAGGGCAAAGTTACCAAAGCAATCCTGGATGTATTGGATGATATGGCTTTCACCGTTTCTGATTTGGAGGACAGCACTTCTGAGCTGTATGAAGAAGTAGAGGCTTTGGATGAGGATCTTGGAAACCTGGAAGAAGATTTCTATGATGACTACGACGAAGATGAAGATGACTGTGATTGCTGCTGCGGTGATGAAATTTACGAAGTAAAGTGCCCAAACTGCAATGAAGAAATCTGCATCGATGGCGATATCCTGGATCAGGGTCAGATCGAATGCCCAAATTGCGGAGAAACTCTCACCTTTGAGATCGATGAGGACGATTGTGATTGCGGCTGCGATTGCGATTGTGATGGCGAATGTGAATGCCATCATGAGCACTAATTTCTCTTGATGAACATGACGCAAGATACAACAGTGGAATTTTTCCACTGTTGTATTTCTATGTTACGCGATGTGAAAGAATTTGTGAAAAATGTTAAGAGATGTTATTGATATTTTGTTAACGATCGATAGATGGCATCATTCTTCCCAAATCTTCTTGATATCACGGCATGGAACGGTTGATTCCCGGATATGTTACATTATGTCCCAAACTTTAAGGAGAGTTGTTTTTTGAATCTGAAGTGGCAAAAACCAGCGGCAATCTTTCTTCTTGCTGCAATCGCAGCGGGGGGAGTGCTTGGTGCAGTGCGTTACAGGCATGCCAATACGCCGGTATATTCCGTCGACTTTATGATGGATACCATAATAGAACAGAAGTTCTATGGGGAAAATGCGCAAGAGGCAGCCGATAAGATTCGACAAGAGCTTGCACATTTTGAAAACACCTTTTCTATGTACCGTCCGGAGAGTGAAATCACAAAACTGAATGAACAAGCAGGAGTGCGCGAGGTGGTTCTGTCGGAAGAGGCGTACAGGCTGCTCAAGCGCAGCGCTGAGCTTTCCCGCAGTTCCAAGGGAGCATTTGATATTACGATTGCACCGTTGACACAGGCATGGGGCATTACATCAGATCATCCGCATGTTCCATCCGAGCAGGAGAGAGAAGCTGCTTTATCGTTGGTCAAAATCGATGATTTGGTTTTTGATGATGCACTACATACGGCAGAGCTTCTTCGAAAGGGGCAGGCTGTCGACTTGGGTGGGATTGCAAAGGGTGCCGCCTGCGATATCGTGCGTCAGGTTGCACAGGAATACGGCATCACAAAGGGATACGCTTCCATTGGAGGAAATCTCGTTGTTTTGGATGATAAGCCTGCGGGAAAGGATCTCACGTTTGGAGTCCGCGACCCAAAAGGGGATGCATCTCAGGCAATCGGTGCTGTGACACTCTATGGGAAAACGATGGCAACAACCGGAGGGTATGAGCGCTTTTTCGAGGAAGACGGCGTAACATACCACCATGTTTTAGATCCGAAAACAGGCTGTCCTGCTCAAAGCGATATGCTCAGCGTTTCGGTCATCTGTGAGGACGGAACACTGGCAGACTATCTTTCAACTACGCTTTTTGTTTTGGGAAAGGATGCTGTTTTGACCTGTCTGAATCGAGAAGATTTTCAAATCATCGCAGTTGGGGCGGATGATACGATCTATTGCTCCGCTTCACTGGAAGGGAAGATCCTTCCGGTGACAACGAGTCATCCATATCACTTTGTCTATGGGGGATAAACCGATGGACCGCAGAAAAGTAAGGGAAAGAACCCGAAAAATCACGCTGATGGGGATGTTCTTTGCGATGGCAATGGTACTCTCTTTTTTTGAGGGTATGGTTGTGATACCGGGGCTTCCGCCGGGGGTAAAGCTGGGTTTGTCCAACCTGGCTGTTATGTATGGATTGTTTTTTCTGGGAGCTAAGTCAGCATTCACACTGGCAGTTCTCAAAAGCGGGTTTGTTTTTCTGACAAGAGGAGCAATCAGTGGATTTTTAAGCCTGAGCGGTGGTCTGCTGTCCATATTGGTGATGGCACTTGTAAAAGGGAAAAAAGAGAATTTAAGCTATATCATGTTAAGCATTTTTGGCGCAGTCAGCCATAATCTTGGGCAGTTGATTGCCTCTCGCATGATACTCAACCAGTTTTTGTATTATTATTTTCCGATCCTCCTGATCTCAGGGGTCCTGATGGGTGTATTGACTGGTACAACACTTGGCTATTTGATGCCATATTTTAAGAAAATTGATTGTTGCTTCGGGACCATGCGTTCCGAATAACAATAGATGCTCGATGTGCGGTAAGATATCCGGGTTTATCGGATACTCACTGGTACAAAGCAAAAAGTTTTATATGTAATGGGGGCAAAAATCGTGTCAAACAATGGAAAGAAAACATTGCATGGGGTACACGCGCCGCACTTTAAGAACACCACGGATATGGTGCCTGAAGTAATGCCTGTCCCGGAGAAGGTGTATATTTCTTTACACCAGCACATGGGCGCACCCTGTGAACCGCTGGTGAAAAAAGGGGACACTGTAAAGGTAGGACAGTTGATTGGCGATACATCTGCTTTTATGAGTGCTAAAACACACTCCAGTGTATCTGGTACTGTAGAAGCGATCACAACGATGACAACCAGCATGGGCGGAAGCGATCAGGTGATCATAATCAAAACCGACGGCGAGCAGACCGTTTCGGAGGAAGTAAAACCACCTGTTGTCACAAACTATCAGGAATTTTTGGAGGCTGTAAAAAATTCCGGCTTGGTAGGTTTGGGCGGAGCAGGTTTCCCAACCTTCGTTAAATTTGATCTGAAGGATTTGAATATGGTCGATACACTCGTGATCAATGCGGCTGAGTGTGAGCCATATATCACAACAGACTACCGTACCTGCGTAGATAAAACAAAAGAATTGCTTGCCGGTGCACGCGCGATCCAAAAATACCTGGAGCTCAAGGATGTGTACATCGGAATTGAGGACAACAAGCCGAAGGCAATCGAGCTGCTGACAAAAGAAACTGCAAACGATCCATCCTTCCATGTTGTTTCTATGAAAGCAAGCTACCCAAAGGGCGCAGAAAAAGTCATCGTTTACGAAACGACCGGTCGTGTCATCAAGGAAGGTCAGCTTCCATTCCAGGCAGGCGTGATCGTGAGCAACGTTACTTCTGTAGCATTCCTTGGGGAATATCTTGAAACCGGTATGCCGCTCGTATCCAGAACCTTGACCATCGATGGTTCTGCGATCACAAATCCAAAGAATGTAACAGCTCCTTTGGGCGCAACCTTCCAGAGTGTTGTAGATTTCTGCGGCGGCTTCAAAGAACCTCCGGCAAAAATGCTGATGGGCGGTCCGATGATGGGTATTGCTTTATTCTCGGCAGAGTATCCAATCGTAAAGAACAACAACGCGATGCTTGCATTTGGAGAGGAACAGGCAAAGGTTTATCAGGAAACAGCGTGCATCCGCTGCGGACGCTGTCTGCGCGCATGTCCAATGTCTTTGATGCCTGCGGCAATCGAAACGGCATATAAACTGAAAAAAGAAGACCAGCTTCGTGCATTGAAGGTAAATCTGTGCATCGAATGCGGATGCTGCTCCTATGTATGTCCTGCAAAACGGCATCTGGTCGTAACAAATAAAATGGCAAAACGAATGATTGCTCCAAAGAAATAATAGAGGTGAAACGTTTTGAGTAACAAATTGATGGTATCTCCATCCCCACATATTCATGATTCCGTTACAACAACAACGATCATGAGGGATGTCCTGATTGCAATGGTTCCGGCACTTCTTGCCTCTGTTGTGATTTTTGGTGTCCGTGCACTGCTTTTAACAGCAGTATGTATTGCTTCCTGTGTAGCATCCGAATATCTTGTACGCCGTATTCTGGGTCGTGACAACACGATCGGTGATCTGAGTGCAGCGGTAACCGGTATGCTGCTGGCATTCAACCTTCCGGTACAGCTCCCACTGTGGATGGCTGTTTTGGGAAGCGTGTTTGCAATCGTTGTGGTAAAACAGCTCTTTGGCGGAATCGGTCAGAACTTTGCAAACCCTGCAATCGCAGCGCGTATCTTTTTGCTCCTGTCCTTCTCGCTTCCAATGACCACATGGCTTGCAGTTCCGGTAACACCGGACCACATCGCCGGTGCAACCCCGCTGGCACAGATGGCATTGCAGCGCGCAGGGGAGAGCGTATCTCTGCCGAGCCTGATGGATATGTTCCTTGGTTTGCGCGGCGGATGCATGGGCGAAACTTCTGCGCTGGCATTGATCCTCGGGGGAATATACCTCATCGCACGCAAGGTGATTACACCAACCATTCCTCTTACCTTCCTCGGCGGCGTTTTTGTATTCTCCATGCTGCTGGGCGAAAATCCGGTTTACCATATCCTCGCAGGCGGTGTGATGATCGGTGCATTCTTTATGGCAACTGACTACACCACCTCTCCGGCTACAGAAAAAGGAAAATTCATCTTCGGCTTGGGCTGTGCCGCGCTGACTGTGATCATTCGCGTATTCGGTTCCTATCCGGAGGGCGTTTCCTACGCGATTCTTCTGATGAACATTGTGACTCCGCTCATCAACCAGTATACAAAAACAAAACCATTCGGAGGTGTTGAGTAATGAAAGATTTCGTGATTCCAACCCTGGTTTTGGGAGTAATTTGCCTGGTGATCACAGGATTCCTGTCTTGGACTTATAACACCACACAGCCGATCATTGAGGAGAACAACCGCAAATTGGCAGAGGAAAGCCGTTCGATGGTTCTTTCCGGTGCGGATGGTTTTGAAGAAAAGACAGGTGAGTTTCCGGAGAACACAGTGGATGTTTATGAGGCAACAAACGGCGCAGGATATGCAATCACCGTTACCTCCAAAGGCTACGACAGCAATCCGCTGAAGGTTATGATCGGCATCAAGGATGACGGCACCATTGAACGCATCAATGTTCTTTCAAACTCCGAAACACCTGGTCTTGGTTCGAAAGTATCAGAAGAAAAATTTACAAAGCAGTTTTCTGGAATGGATTCTTCCATGAACGGATTTGAAGCGATTGCCGGTGCAACACGCTCTTCCAATGCAATGAAACGCGCCATCGAAACTGCTTATCAAGTGTATGATATTGTGAAAGGAGAGTAGGGAATATGGATAAAGAAAAAATCAGCCTGTCGATCCTTACAAAAGGTATCATTAAAGAGAACCCGGTTCTTGTACTGATCCTCGGTACCTGCCCAACGCTGGCAGTAACGACCCTCGCAAAAAACGGGATCGGTATGGGTCTTGCAGCAACTTTCGTACTGCTGGGCTCCAACGTCGTAATCTCTCTTTTGAAAAAATTTATCCCGGACAAAGTTCGTATCCCTTGCTACATCGTTGTAATTGCAGGATTTGTTACCATTCTGAGCTCCCTTCTGGAAGCATTCTTCCCGGATGTTTATAAGGCGCTCGGTATCTTCCTGCCCCTGATCGTAGTAAACTGTATCATTTTGGGCCGTGCCGAAATGTTTGCAAGCAAACACGGCGTTTTGGCATCCGCGCTGGACGGAATCGGTATGGGACTCGGTTTTACATTGGCACTCCTTATCATGGGTTCTGTTCGTGAGATCCTCGGCGCAGGGACTTGGTTTGGTATCCCACTGACTGTAAATCTCTTCCCACCGATTTCCATTTTCATTTTGGCACCGGGCGGCTTCTTCGTGTTTGGCTGTACGATTGCTGCTGTAAACAAACTTACAAAGGGTCGTGCCATCAAGAAAAAAGATTTCGGCTGTGCAGGCTGCCCAAATGCAGGTGCATGTGGTTCTTGTGCCGGTCATTCTGAAGAGGAGAAGGGGGAGAATAAATAATGGAATTGTTCAAAAATATGATGTACATCTTATTGACATCTGCCATTGTTGAAAACGTTGTTCTCGCTAAATTCCTTGGCTGCTGCCCTTTTCTGGGTGTATCCAAAAAATTGGATTCTGCAATAGGCATGAGCTCTGCCGTAATTTTTGTAATGCTGATGGCAACTGCCGTAACATGGCCAATCTATAATTACATCCTGGAACCAAACGATCTTGTTTATCTGAAAACAATCGTCTTCATCCTCGTTATTGCTGCACTGGTACAGCTGGTTGAATTTATCATGAAAAAATACATGAAACCATTGTACCGTGCGCTCGGCGTTTACCTTCCATTGATTACCACAAACTGTGCCGTATTGGGTCTGACCCTCCTGAACCTCGAAAACCACTACAACTTTGCAGAATCTCTGGTAAACTCTCTTGGTTCCGGTCTTGGCTTCATGATTGCGATGGTCCTCTTTGCAGGTGTTCGCGGTAAAATGGAGAGCTGTGATTTCCCTGAGAGCTTCAAAGGGATTCCGTCTACCTTGATCGCAGCATCCATCGTTTCGATGTCCTTTATGGGATTTGCAGATGTTGCAAACGGAATCTTTAAATAGAGGGAAGGGGAAGATAATATGTTAGAAAGCATTATGCTGCCAGTCGGTATCGTAGCTGTTATCGGCTTGATTGCCGGTCTTATCCTTTCCATCGCATCCAAAATCTTTGCTGTGGAAGTGGATGAAACAGCTGTAAAAGTTCGTGAGGTCCTTCCGGGCGCAAACTGCGGTGCATGCGGATGCGCCGGCTGTGATGAATATGCTGCAAAGCTCGCAAAAGGCGAAGCAGAGCCAAACCTTTGTACTGTCGGCGGCGCAGCAGTAGCTGCCCAGATCGGTGCGATCCTCGGGGTAGAGGTTGGCGCTATCGAGGCAAAACGTGCGGTTGTAAAATGCCGCGGACATTTGGGCACATCCGATTACATCATGGATTATCAGGGCCGTGAGAGCTGTGCTGTTGCAAAAATGTACTATGGCGGACGCACAAGCTGTAATTTTGCCTGTCTTGGATATGGCGATTGTGTAAAAGCCTGCCCATACGATGCAATCGATATCGTAAATGACATTGCTCATGTAAATGATAATCTTTGCGTTGGCTGTGGTGCATGCACAAAAGTCTGCCCGCAGAATATTCTGGAGCTGATCCCGCTTGCTCAGCGCACCTATGTTGCATGCTCCAGCAAGGAAAATGCTCTTGGTACACGCAAGGTCTGCACCAACGGCTGTATCGGATGTAAAAAATGTGAACGCAACTGTGAATTCGGTGCAATCACCGTTACAGATAACGTTGCTCATATCGATCCGGAAAAATGTACAAACTGCGGTAAATGTGCAGAAGGCTGCCCAACCCATTGCATCATCGTGAAATAAAGCTTAAAAAAACGGTATAGCGTATCAGCTATACCGTTTTTTTATGCTGCGCGGTGATTGACAAGCGCATTGCAAAAGAGTTATAATAACACATGCCGCTTTTCTTCCGCAGAACAGCGGTTTTTTTACGAAAAGGGCAAGGAAGGAAAATTTATTATGAGAATGCGCAGAAAACCATGGGCAAGACCGGAACTGGAACAATGTCCATTCAATATCATGAACCCAAAGGACTACAAGGGACAGTGGAAAACAGCTTTTCCAAAAGAACAACCGCTTCACCTCGAGTTAGGGTGCGGAAAAGGGGTATTTACTGCGTGTCAGGGTGTAAAGCATCCCGAATATAATCTGGTTGCAATCGATATCAAAAGCGATATCCTCGGTGTTGCAAAGAGAAATATCGAGAAGATCTATGAGGAAAACGATGTTCCTACAGATAATATCCGCATCTTTGCGCACAACATCGAGCAGATCCTGGATGTAATGGATGAAAAAGACCAGTTCGATCGAATCTTTATCAATTTCTGCAATCCATGGCCAAAGAAGAAGCACAAAAAGAAACGTCTGACCTATCCGCGCCAGCTGGAGTATTACAAAACATTCCTTTCTGCGGATGGAGAGATTTGGTTCAAGACGGATGACGATGAGTTATTTGAAGAATCCCTCGAATACTTTGAAACATCAGGCTTTGCAGTTACCTACCTTACACGCGATCTGCACAACAGCGATTTTCCGGATAACGTGATCACAGAGCATGAGAAAAAGTTTTCGGAAGAGGGAATTCCAATCAAATTCCTGATTGCAAAGCGTGACCCAAAGGCTCTCGAAAAAGACGAGAACACAAGCAGCATATAAAATTTTACATGAAGCGATGCTCAGTTTTCGATGCTGAGTATCGCTTCTTTTGTTTGTATCACAAAACAAAGGACAAACTGTCATATCTCTTGTCCAGCCTGCATATCCTTAAAACAAATGGATTGGAAAAGAGGATGGATGATGCAAAAGGTACAGCGCGGCTATGTAAAACGGTATTTATTGTTTAATTTGAGGGAAAAGGGCGGAACGCTCCTCTTGGGGGGCATCTTTCTCCTTGGGGCAATCATAGGAAGTCAGATCATCAACCTCGGGGAGGAACGAGTGGTCGGAATACTGGGTACACTCTTTGAAGGGGGCAAACAGGAGGGAGTCACCTTCTTGGAAGCCTTTCTTTCTCTGCTGACAACAGACAGCATGTTCCTGATTGCGCTTTTTCTTCTTGGATTTTGTGCGATCGGACAGCCGTTTATGGTGTTTTTGCTGTTGTATCAGGGATTGGGATTTGGACTCACGGGGGCGTACCTGCTCTCTCAGGGGAAGATTGCCTTTGTCTATTATGCTTTGGCGCTCCTTCCCAAGATGCTATGCTTTCTCGGGATACAGATTGCTGCAACCAGAGAAGCGATCCTCTTCAGCCTTCGCTTTTTACAGCAGATTTGCCCCATTGCCTCTGCGAAAGGTTCTGCTCAAAGCGTTCAAATCTATATCGGACGCTTCGTGTTTTTTCTTCTGCTTACCGCAGCGGCGAGCTTTTTGGGTGCATTGCTGACGCTTACCGCAACCAATTTTTTGATGGGATAAAACCAGAAAAGGTCTGCTGCCCCACAGGGCAGCAGACCTTTTGTTGCTATTTTGAGGATTCCCGATTGCGATAAAGATAGAAGGTGATGCGCTCATCCTCCACCTTGATGTCGGCATGGTCGATCATCGCGCCAATGAGAAGGAGCTCGCTCTCCGCTCCCATATCACTGCCGCCTGCAAGCCCCCAATAGCTCTCCTCAATTGAGGGAGAGCGTCCCTGATTGAGATAGTTGCACAGCTGCTTTATCTCCGGCATATATTCTTTTTTATAATCGCTGCAGAAAAATATCGCGTGTTGTTCTTCATCTTCTCGAATCTTAATATCAAAATCACTTCCTCCAACACTATAAAAAAAAGTGATCAACTCATCCACGATTCGAGCAATTTTCTTTTTAGTATGATGCATGATGTTGTTTTTCTCCTTCAATCGTTTCTATAAGCGGAATCATGATCAATGCGATGATTCCGGCTGAAAATCCATTGTTATAAAGATTCAGTCCGCCATGGAGGATACCAACACTTAAAACCATGGAGGAATGAAGAAATCCTGCAATGATGCCATATTTCCAGCCGAACTGTCCGGACAGAGGGGCAAGGCTGGTGCTGAATAGAGCGGACAACTGTACCGCAGGATCATGCAAATTCCATATTTTGTAGAAAGAACCAAGAATAACACCGGTCATCACCGGTACAACATTGCGCAGATGCTTTCCGAAGGCAGCAAAACCAACGATAGTAAAAATGCCGCCGATCGTAGCCCCGTTGAGTGTTCCGCCGGCCATCAGGATATAGCCGCTGGCAAGTACCCCAAGAGAACCCATGTTCATCAAAACCGCGGGAAGTCCATCCATCAAAACAAAGTCAGACATCAGGCGGCCGGAATGGCGGAACAGATGAAACCACGGTTTGAAACTCCAGTCTGACAAATAAAAACCGAGGAAGAAGAGGATAAAAAACAGCGCAAACAGATAGATCATCACAGCAGGGGAGTTGTTGTATTCCCATGCCAGCTGGGAGGATGGATTGTAACCGAAGGAGCGCAGAAGAGATACCAAAAGCGTTCCGACAAGACCAGCCGAGAAGCCGACATTATATAAGCTGTATCCCTGATGGACACGAAGGCAGTAGGTGCTCAATGGCGGGAGGATAAATCCGATCAGAACGCCGGTCAAAATAGCGCCCACTATTGTATAAAAATTTCCGTCTCCAATCAAAGCGATCTCTGTAACAATGGGAGAGAGCGATGTTCCGTACAGTGCGGTATAAATATATTTGGAGAAGGGGCTTTTCTGACGGCGCGCGTAAAGATGAACACCCAGAATGATTGGCCAGATATTCAAAATATCCTTGCCGAACATCGAAAATCCGCTGCACAGAAGGATGCAGGCGATGCCCGGACCTGTAATGGCGACTTTTGTAACGTGAAACAGGAGGAGGGAGATCAGCATGATCAATCCGGCATTGAAAAAGGTAGCACCAATGCCTCCTATAAAAAAGTTATCAGCAATCAAACCTGCCCGATGGATGAGGATTTTATAAAGTCCATGAAAAATCTCGGAGGGACTTTGCACCAAAACAGCAAAGATAAACATAGATGCACAAATCGTCCAAAGCAGGATCTTGATGAATCTAAGTTGATCTTGGTTGATTTTTTCTTTCAAATTGCAGATAGGAAACACCCTTTCTATTATTTTACCAGTCGATTATAAGACGACTATATATAATCATAATATAAAACGAAGTTTCATGCAATACATTTTTTGTATAATTAAACAGAGAAAAATCGACCAAGAAGCACGAAATAAAAAATATCAGGACTTTTCAAATAAAGGTATATCAAGTATAATGTAGAAGGATTACAGTATGAAAAATATGGATCAAATGGAAAGGAGCATCCCTCATGCGTTTTATTCATACAGGCGACTGGCATATCGGAAAAAGCGTTGCGCCTCAGCAGTATGGGGCTGAGTTTTCAAGGCAGCGAAAAGAAGAACTGCTCAAAACAGCAGAAAATATGGTGCAGTTTGCCAATGAAAATCAAGTGGATCTGATCCTGTGTGCAGGAGATCTGTTCGACAGTGAGGATGTCCACTGGGATGAACTCAACCGTCTCAACAAAATTTTCTCTCAATTAAAATCCTGCCGATTTGTAACGGTCGCCGGAAACCACGACCCGCTTCAAACCGGCGGAGCTTATGAAAAAATAGATTGGGTGCCGCAGGTGATTTTTGCGCCGCCGGGAATCTCAAAGATTTCGTTTCCCGAGCTGAATACAACGATCCACACCTATTCCTGGACAACCAAAACGATGAGCGAGCCAAAGCTGGAAAATTGGCATCCTCAAAAAGAATCCGAGCTTGATATCCTCCTTTTGCATGGGGATGCGCTCATGGCACAAAGTCAATACCTCCCTCTTTCCCAGTCGTGGCTGCATAGTCTGCCAATGGATTACATCGCTTTGGGGCATATTCACCGCGCCTGCGTCCTGGAGCAGCACATTCGATACAGCGGCTCTCCGGAACCACAGGATATTTCTGAAACCGGCGACCACGGATTTTGGCTGTGCGATTTGCAGCAGGGAAAATGTACTGTGCAGAAAATCGTCAGCGCGCAGCGCGTTTGCTATAAGGCGGAGCTGGAGCTCAACAGCCAGTATGCACCGTGGCAGGTGCGCACCGCCATATACCAGATGGCGGAGAAAAAGGGACTCAAAAACCTGTACGATATTTCCCTGACCGGCTCTTATTCCACAGAAAAGCCCATCGACGTCGAGCAGCTCCGTCAGGATCTGCTGTCCGAGGGGGTGCTGTGCCGCCTTCAGAACAAAATGCGCCCGGATTATGATTTGGAGCGTCTGCTGGAGGAAAACAGGGGCAATCTGATCGGAGAATTTATCCAACTGTTTCAAGGAAAAACGCTGGATGCCGTGGAAGAACAGGCACTGCGTCTGGGAGTAGAAGCCTTGCTGGAAGAAAAGAGGATGCAGCCATGAAAATCGAAGAATTACATTTGATTGGGTTTGGGCGGTTTCACAATTACAAAATCTCTTTTGAAGACGGGCTAAACCTGATCTATGGAGAAAACGAAGCCGGAAAAACGACCATCCAGCATTTTATTGTCGGAATGCTCTACGGCTTCTTTGTTCCAGGCGCTCGCCGAAAAACCTATTCCGCAGAATATTCTCAATACCAGCCATGGAACTCTGCAATATCATACGAAGGAGCGATGATCTGCTCAAAGGACGGACGCAGATACCGCATCCAGCGTGTATTTCAAAAGGAAAATGAATCGGTATCTGTGTTTGATGCGGATACCGGGGAGGATTTGAGCAGTCAATTCCCGTATGACCCGCTCACTCGTCTTCGCACACCGGGACTCATTCTTGCCGGCGTATCCAAAACGATTTTCTGCAACACAGCGCGGATCGCCCATCTAGAAACAGCCCCGCAGGAGGATTTTGCCAAAGCGTGGGAAGATCAGGTCCTGTCTTTGAGCGAAACAGCGGATTCCTCCCTTTCCCTTCAAAGAGTTCAGACGATTTTAGACAAAAAGGCGGATGAGATCGGTTCTCCCAAACGAAAAAAGACTCCATTCGGTCAAAGCATCGATCGGCTTGAGGAGCTAAAACGGGAAGAAGAACGCCTTGATGAATCGAATCACAGCCACAGTGCTCTATACCAGCGCAAGGATGAGCTGGAGCAATGCCGTCAATCGATCGCCAATGATTTGGCGCAAATCGATCAAAAGCTGCAGAATATGGGGGACCCGCAATCTGCGGCGCAATATGAAAAGGCGCTGCAAATCAAGGATAGGATCGAGCAGCTGGCAGGTGTTTTGGAACGCACACAGGAGCGGGAGGAGCCTCACGATCTTCAGCGTCAGATCGGTGCATGTGAGCAGGCAAAGCAGATGCTCGATCAGGAGGAAGCCTCCTTTGCGCAGTGGGATGCACGATTGAAGGATATCAACGAACGCTTTACGGCACAGCCGATCCGCACACAGGATCTCAATTTGCTCAATCAATGCTTTGCGCTCAAGGAAAAAGCCATGGCACATCCAGCAGGACAGAGCTCCCAGCATTTGCGCTGGGAAATTCAGCAAAAGCAGCAGGAGCTGACAGAACTTTCTTCCACAGATCTCGGAGCGATCGGAGAAGCGCTTGTAGAATATGACGCATGGCAGGAAGAGCTTGATAAGCAGGCAGGACCAAGCAAGTGGATTGTTCTGGCGCTTGGCGGCTTCCTGGCAGTCGGAGGCAGTGCGCTTGGGATATTTTCAAGCCCCTTCTGGTTCATTGCAGCTGTTTTAGGCTGCATCACCGCAGCGGGAAGTTTGTTTATCGGAAATCGTGGTGCAGTTCTGGAAGAGGCTGAGGAAGGTCAAAGCAGCATCCTTGCCCGTTTCCATCAGAAGGACCGCGACGGATTGGAAGCCCTTCATGCGCAGGCACAAATCCAGTCAGAGCGCAGGGCACACCTGATCGACGAATTGCGTGTCTTAACACAGCAGCTGCAATCGGGTGCTCCGGCAAACACAGTGTCAGGCAGCGAATTGGATGAGTATGCAGTGCGCATTACAGGAAACCCTCAATCACGCTGGAGCAATCAGCTTGTGGAACAGGTGCAGACAGCGCGGGAGCTTTGTCTGGAATTTGCAGAAATGTCCAAGCAGCGTACTGCGGAATGGGAACAGCTCCGCCGCCATCGTCAGGAATATCAATCCATGCAAAAATCGCTTCAGGAAACGCTGGAATCGATGGGAATTTCCGAAAACAACTCTGCGGAGCTTGAAAAGTTTCGTGTGGAGCAGCAGGAGCGTGCGCGTGCGCAGATGGAGCTTGAGCTGCAGCAAAAGCAGCTTCTTGACTGCTTGGATGGAAAATCGTTTGAAGAGCTGCAGCAGCAATACCAAAAGCATCCTGCACTGGATAACCTGAATGAAAGCAGGGAAGCTCTCGAAGCAGAACGTGCAGAATTAGGAGAAAAAGAGCAGGTTTTGATTCGGGAACTGTCACAGATCGAGGGTCAGCTTTCCACAATGGAGCAATACCATCGACCGATGGGGGATGTCCGCAAAGAGCGAGAAGCACTGGAAGAACAGTGTGTACAGTGGCAGCAGACTCTTGATGCAATACAGCTTGCCAAAGAAAAACTCGCACAGGCGAGCGCCTCGATTCAAAAGGACCTGTCTCCGGCACTTGCGCGCCGAATGAGCGAAATCATTTCCTGGCTGACCTCCGGGCGTTATTCGAAGGTGCTGCTCTCACGCGATTTGCATATCCGTCTGGAAGACCCACAGACAGGTCGGCTCATTTGTGTTGAATCCCTCAGCCGCGGAACAATGGATTTGATCTATCTTGCAATGCGTATGGAGCTTGTGACCGTTCTCTGTGAAAAGACAAATCTGCCGCTTCTTATGGATGATAGCTTCAATCACTTGGACGATCAGAGGGCATCGGGACTCCTGCTCTATCTTTCCCAGCATCTTCCCGGTCAGGCATTGATTTTCACCTGTCAGCATAGAGAAGAGCAGATCCTGCGGCAGAATGAGCTTGCTGCCCATATCATTACACTCAGCCGCGAATAGATTTTTTCCGGCATCCCTTATCCTATAAAACAAAAAGCGAGGCAAAACCAATGATACAATCGAAAACCAAAAGAATTACAGCCACTGCATTTTTTATTGCTTTAGGCATCCTGCTCCCCTCAGCATTTCATCTTGTCGGAAAAGCAGGTTCCGTCTTTCTCCCAATGCACATTCCGGTATTGCTGTGCGGCTTTTTGTGTTCCGCATCCTACGGTGCGTTGTGCGGGGTGCTTGTCCCGCTCCTTTCCTCTTTGATCACAGGGATGCCGCCCATCTTCCCGATCGGAATCTCCATGATGCTGGAGCTTGCTTCCTATGGATTTCTTGCCGGGGTGTGTTATGAAAAATTTGGCAGAAAGATTTATCCTGCACTGATCACCTCCATGATTGGTGGACGGATCGTATGCGGGATCGCCAATGCCTTCCTTTTCAATATGGCAGGAAAGGCGTATGGATTCCAGGCGTTTGTGTCCGGAGCATTTGTGGTCGCTCTGCCCGGTATCGTGATCCAACTGATTTTGGTGCCGCTGCTGATTATTTCCCTCAAAAAGGTTCTGCGGTCTGAGTCAAATATAAAATAGGAGAATGCTCTGCGATCTTTAGATGGCAGAGCATTTTTAACAGGTGAGAGGTCTATTTTATATCGTTTGAATCTTCATACTCTCTGAGAACCTGCATCAGATCAGAAACACTTTGGATGGAGTCCGCATGCTGGATCAAAAAACCTTGTTTTTGCTCATTGAGTGAGAGAAAGCAAGAGCGCGCCTCCTGATTTTGACTGATCAAACTGTTCAATGATTTCATGATAACACCTCCAAAGATAGTTTATCCTGTTTTTGATGTGTTACACAGAATTGATTGCAAAGAAAAAGCATCGACCGAATTCGGCATAATAATCGGTAATATTGCAAAAAACGTTGACAAGCAACAGTGTGCATGTTAGTATAAAACAGACTTCTTATCGATTCCGTCCTGTGGATTCAGGACGGTTTTTCTGCATTATAATAGAGTCAGAAGGGGAACGCAGCATGGCAAATATGATCAAGATTTTCGATACCACCCTCCGGGATGGAGAACAGGCTCCGGGATTCAGTATGGTCTTAGCAGAAAAATGTGAAATGGCAAAACAGCTGGAGCGTCTGGGCGTGGATGTGATTGAGGCAGGGTTTGCCATTGCATCTCCGGGAGATTTTGAATCCGTCGAAAATATTTCTAAAATAATCAAAAATTCTACCGTATGCGCTTTGGCGCGGATGCGCGATAAAGATATAGAAGCTGCAGCCAAGGCATTAAAGCCGGCAGTCCGCCCTCGCATCCATGTATTTATTGCAACTTCTGACTTACATATGAAATATAAGCTCCAGATGACAAGGGAAGAGGTGTTATCCTCTGTACAAAAAAATGTGGCTTATGCAGCAAGCCTTGTACCGGAAGTAGAATTTACCGCGGAGGATGCAACCCGCAGCGACCCGCAGTTTCTCTATCAGGTCCTCGAAACCGCGATCAAAGCCGGGGCATCGATCGTCAATATTGCAGATACCGTGGGCTATACTGCGCCCAATGAATTTTATGAACTGGTAAAGGGCGCATTTTCTCATGTTGACGGAATCGAACATGTAACCGTTTCTGCACATTGTCACAATGATTTGGGATTGGCAGTAGCAAATGCGCTGGCGGCGGTGTCTGCCGGTGCATCGCAGGTGGAATGTACGATCAACGGGATCGGGGAGCGGGCAGGCAACACTTCATTGGAAGAATTTGTGATGAACCTTAAGGCGCGCTCGGACTTTTACGGAGTGGATTGTGCTGTAAATACACAGCAGATCTATAAAACGAGCGCCCTCTTATCGAGCATCACCGGTGTAAAGGTGCAGCCCAACAAAGCAATCGTCGGAGCCAATGCTTTTGCACACGAGGCAGGAATCCACCAGCATGGGATGATTGCCAACCGTGAAACGTATCAAATCATCGCGCCGGAAACAATTGGTCTTACCAGCAACCGCATGGTTTTGGGAAAACATTCCGGAAAACATGCAGTAGAACAGCGCCTTCAGGAAATGGGATATTCTCTTTCAGAAGAAAATATGGAACAGGCTTTTCGCCAGTTCAAGCTCCTTGCAGACACAAAAAAGGAAATTACCGATCGCGACCTGGAGGCCATGGTGATCCGCCGCACCATCTCCATCCCGGAAACCTATCGCCTCGAAAACTACTCCATCAGTATGGGAAATCAAATTTCATCGACTGCGTGGGTGAGAATGGTGGATCAAAACGGAACCGCGCAGGAAGCAGCCGTTGCATCCCACAACGGACCGATCGATGCAGCGTTTAAGGCAATCAGTCAGATGGTCGATGTTCCCTTTGAGCTCGCAGATTTTATTATCAGCGCGGTAACGGGAGGAACAAACGCACAGGGCGTTGTATATGCAAAAATCAAGTATGAGGGAAAACTGTACACCGGAAGCGGAGTCAGTGCAGATACCATAGAGGCGGGGATACAGGCATATATCTCCGCAATCAACACCATGATCTGGGCAACACAGCAAACACTCTAAGGAGGAAGGCAAATGAAAAAGACCATTGCACAGGAAACACAGGACATCCTCAAAGGCATCGAGGATTTTTGGAAGGACCTCATGAGCCTGCCAAAAGCAGACACGCAGCCCATTGAGGAGCATCAGTTCATTCTGCTTCTTTCAGGCATATCATCCTATCGTAAGATGCCGGGGATCGAGGAGCATATGGGCTTTGATACCCTGTATCACGGCAAGGGACGAATCGCGCAGCGACAAACGAGAGAGCATTTGGAAAAGATGTATGGGATCACAGACAAAGAAAGCCTTGTACAGGCTGCCGATCAGTTTTACCATACCGAAAACGAGTATGAGCAGTTTATGAGCTTCTGGGAGCGACGCCCGCTCTTTAACGAAAAAGATCTGACAGCGGAAGGGCGCGGTGTATTCCAAAAATGCAAAGCGTTTGCAGAGCTTTTTCGCGATCATGTGAAGGAGCGCGGATTTTTTGCGTGGGACTGCAACGAGAAAATCGGGCTGTATCGCGCTGCGTGTGCCTGCGATCTCATCAGTGAATCCGAATTCTGGGAACTGACAAAGCCTCTGGCACACAAAGCATCCCAGCTTTACCACTCCTGGAAGGAATACGCCCTCAGTGCGCTGTGCGGCTCTGTCTACTTTATGTACTGTCAGGATGGATGCAAAGAGGGGGAAGGGCTCAAACAGTTTTATGCCATCAATCGGATGCTGATGCACCGTCTGTTTTTGGATGACGGGCACTGGACGCGCTGGGAATGGTATGAGTATCCAAGCAAGAAATGGGCGATCCCCGGAACAAAAATCAAACAGCTCCTTACAGACTGGGAGGGACCGGTTGGATGCCTTGCAACAGACAGGATCATGGTAGATGGGTGCAGGGTTGGGTATCTGTACCGGGAAGAACCGTGCCAGAATATGCCGGATAGCGGCTGGAGATTTTTTGCCGGGGATGAGGATGACGAATATACCAGCGATACACAAAGAGTGGGGGTATACCATCTCAACACCATCTGCAACTACGATCCTGATGTCCTTCCGCTTCTCCATGCGCCAATCGGGACAGCATATATCCGCGGCGAGGACGGAATTTTTCATGCAGAAAAACTCGAAGAAAAGTAGCCGATTTTTCTTGATCATGAATATCTCCCTGAACTCTTTGCATAAAATCAAAGGACGATCATAACAAGGAGAAAGGAAGGCGGACGAGATGAAGAACAAGCTCTGGATCGCTGGGGTTTTGACGGCGGCTGCCCTGATGATCGGGACAGGCTGCGAACAGAGAAGCATGCCGACCGCAAATCCCACTGCACCATCGGATAGCAACGAAACAGCCAATCCCTCTATAGCACCGCATGAGGACACCGACGCCGACAAAACATCCCCTGATTCGGATGAAGGAAGCAGCATTTCTTCGGAAAGTGACGAAAACCAACGCGAGGAACAAGTCATCCGTGTGGCGGTGTTTCCTAAGGACAGCAAGGAAGCAGTCTTTCAAACGGAAGATGATGTATTGACGCAGCGATTTCATGATTCGATTTATATTGTAAATAAAACACATGAAAATCCAATTTCCTCCAATTATAACGTCGAACTGAGCATGAAAACGGGGGAAACGGTCCATTGTACGATGCAGCTCGATCCATCTTCCGATGCAATGGTCCTTGTGGAAAAGGACGGAGCGGTGTGGGAGCTTCCTGCCTATGAAAGCGATTGGCTTCGCCTTCTGATCAGTTAGCGACCGCAACTTTTCGTTGACAGAAAAACAGGAGCATTCTATAATAAAACAAGAAACTATCCAGAATCAAATAAAAAGGAGCAGACCCTGTGCGACACAGATTCTGTGCAACACAGATTCTGTGTAACAGGAGGATACCGCCTGATGATGCAGCAATGCGCTGTTTATGGCGCTTGCTGCTGAATTCTTGTGCATTCTGCTTCTTTTGGATCGCTGCTCTGTGCATCTTAGAGCTTGCCATAAAAAGACGTTTCTGCCTTTTTTGTATCGTTGCTTAAAGTCTGCTGCATAGCGCGGCAGGCTTTTTTATATTGTAAAAAAATAAAAGAAGAAGGTGCCTCCTTGAGATTAGATGAGATCAAAGATCAGATAATGCCTCTCGATGCAGCTGCGATGAAGGAATGCCAAAGACGATGGGATTCGATTGCAAAGCCGCTCGGCAGTTTGGGACTTTTGGAGCAAAGCATTGTCCACATTGCAGGGATCACAGGGACAGCGGATGTCGATTTAGAGAAAAAGGCGATCCTTGTCTACTGTGCAGATAACGGGATCGTTGCACAAGGGGTGACGCAGACTTCGCAGGAAGTCACCGCAGTTGTGACAGAAAATCTCACGAAGGGGATGACCAGTGTTTGCCAAATGGCACACTGCGCGAAAGCGGATGTGATTCCTGTCGATGTCGGCGTATCGCGCGATGTACAGGGGAAGGGACTTGTCCGCGAAAAAATCGCTTATGGAACAAAGGATTTCAGCAAAGAACCAGCAATGAGCAGAGAAGAGGCTGTCGCTGCCATAGAGGTGGGGATTCGCATGGTTGAGCGGTGCAAAAAAGAAGGCTATCGTCTTCTCGGTACCGGTGAGATGGGGATCGGCAATACCACAACGTCTTCCGCAGTGGCATCGGTGCTCTTAAATGTGGCACCGCAAGTCGTCACCGGACGCGGAGCGGGACTCTCCTCCTCTGGGCTGGAGAGAAAGATCGATGTCATCACTGATGCAATAGAAACCTACAAGCCATCTGCAAACGACCCAATCGACATTCTCTCCAAGGTGGGCGGATTTGATCTTGCTGCCTTGATGGGCACCTTTTTAGGCGGAGCAGTATACCATATTCCCGTTTTGGTGGATGGATTCATTTCATCCGCTGCCGCTCTGCTCGCAGTTCGATTTTGTCCGCAGGTGCGTGATTATCTGCTTGCATCGCATACATCAAAGGAACCGGCAGGAAAAATGGTATTGGATGCGCTGAAGCTCACCCCCATTCTCCATGCACAAATGTGTCTTGGAGAGGGAACAGGAACAGCAGCATTGATGCCGATCCTTGATATGGCGTGCGCTGTTTATAAAAATATGAGCACCTTTGAGGAAATCGAAATCGACGCATATCAACCATTAAAGTAGCAGGAGGCACAGTATGGTCGTTTTAGTGCTTGGAGGCGCAGCAAGCGGAAAATCAGAATACGCAGAGAGCCTTGTTTTGCAGCAGAAGGGTACCCGGTTTTATCTTGCAACGATGGAAAACAGGGGAGAAACGGCAAGAAAAAGGATCACGCGCCATCGCGCACTGCGCGCAGAAAAAGGCTTTCTTACAATCGAGCAATCGAAAAAAATCGAATGTGCTCCCATCGAAGAAAATTCCGTTGTTCTGCTGGAATGCCTGTCCAATCTTTTTGCAAATGAAATGTATTCTCAATATCCGCCCCGACCTGCAATGGAGGTGGCACATGAGATAAAACAGGGCATCGAAGCCCTCTCCCATCGGGCAAAGGATCTTATCATCGTGTCGAACAACATTTTTGATGATGGTGTTTCCTACGATCCCGAAAGCATGGAGTATATGGAGGGGCTGTCGTGGCTCAATGCAGAGCTTGCGTTCGGAGCAGATGCGGTAATCGAGGTCGTTTGCAGTATCCCGATCATACACAAACAGACAGGAGCTGTAAAAATATGAAAATGATTCTGGAATCGATCAATATTGCGTTCTCAATGTACTCGAAGGTCCCGATGCCACAAATCGAATGGAACGAACGCAATATGAAGTATGTCATGTGCTACTTTCCAATCGTCGGACTTCTCATCGGTGCGCTTCAGGGAGGGATGCTTTGGGCATTGGCGCAGTATTCCTCTATCAGCTCATTCCTCTGGGCTGCGGCTGCTGTGATCCTCCCGATTGTTTTGACAGGGGGCATCCATATGGATGGCTTTTGTGACACGATGGATGCGCTCGGCTCCCATCAGAGCATTGAGAAAAAACTCGAGATCCTCAAGGATTCCAACTCGGGAGCCTTTGCTGTGATGGGCTGTGTTTTGTTTTTTATCCTGAATCTTGCTGTTTGGGATTCGCTTTTGCCTTTTGTGAAAGAGAAAGGATTTTGGACGCTGATGCTTTCCTATACACTGTCGCGCAGCCTGAGCGGATTTTCTGTTGTGACCTTTTCCTGTGCAAAAAACAGCGGACTTGCAGCGCTTTTTTCTCAGGCAGCTGATCGAAAGAAAGCACGCACGGTGCTGTTCTGCTGGGTCATTGCAGTCAGTGCCGCAATGCTGCTGATTGATTTCAGAACAGGACTTCTCTGCATTGGCACAGCACTCGTTATTTTTTGGTATTATCATCATGTAAGCATGAAGCAGTTCGGCGGCATCACAGGAGATTTAGCAGGGTTCTTCCTCCAAACCTGTGAACTTGCGATGGCACTGACAGCTGCGGCAGGAGGGATGTAGGATGCGACTGATTATCGGGGGAAGGGCACAGGGAAAATGCACCTTTTTGCTCAAGGAGAATCAATATACTGTAGATCAGATTTGTGATGGTGCAGTTCATCCATTGGAAGAAACGATCAAAAAGCCTGTACTGAACCATCTGCACATTTTTGTGCGCCGATGGCTTGAGGCTGGAAAAAGTGCGGACAAGCTCTATCCTTTTCTGACGGAAGGCGAAACACTGAAAGTGATCCTGTGCGACGAAATCGGGAGCGGCATTGTTCCCATCGATCCAAAAGAGGAAGCGTGGCGGGAGGCAACGGGACGCCTATGCTGTATGCTGGCAGAGCGCTCGGAGCGTGTTGATCGTGTGTTCTGTCAAATCGGAACGCGTCTAAAAGGATAAAAAGCCATGAAACTATTTTTGATTCGCCATGGGATGACAAAGGGAAATCTGGAAAGCCGCTATATCGGCACAACAGATGAGCCGCTTTGTGCCGAAGGGATCGCCAAAATCCAAAGCAACAAAGAAAAGCATCGTTATCCCAAGCAGATACAATGTCTTGCAGTCAGCCCGATGATACGCTGCCGGGAAACGGCAGAGCTGATTTTTCCGGGGATAAAGCAGGATATCGTTGCAGATTTTCGGGAAACGGATTTTGGACTCTTTGAAAACAAGAATTATAAGGAACTGTCGGGGACTTGGGAGTATGAGCAATGGCTCGGCAGCAACGGGACGCTCCCGTTTCCAAACGGTGAAAGCAGAGAGGATTTTTCTCGGCGATGCAGTCGGGCATTCGAGTCGCTTAAAAATGACTGGATGGAGCGAGGCGTTGAAACAGGGGCATTGGTTGTGCACGGGGGAACTATTATGGCGATCCTGTCCCATCAGATCCCATCTGATTTTTATACATGGCAGGTAAAAAACGGAGATGGATTTTGCTTGATATTGGAAGGGACCCATATTGAAATAAAACCACTTTTTGAATAAGGAGAGAGATCGATTGAATACAACCATTTGGGCAGTTTTTTTAGGATTTGCATTAGATCAGTTGTTGGGAGACCCCTATCATTTTCCCCATCCTGTTCGATGGATTGGTTCACTGATTCAAGTGCTGGAAAAATACTTCCGACGCATTTTTCCCAAAACACCGCAGGGCGAATATTTTGCAGGGATCAGCCTGATGCTGTGTGTCTGCGTTGTTTCCTTTTGCATTCCAGCAATTTTATTGGCACTGCTTGGGCTGGTCAGCCATTGGCTGTCTTTTGCAATGGAGGTCGTGCTTTGCTACTATATCTTGGCAGCTCGTTCCCTGCAAAAGGAAAGCATGAAGGTATATGATAAATTGGAAGAGAACGATCTTGCAGGAGCACGGAAGGCGGTATCCATGATCGTCGGACGCGATACCGAAAATCTGACCGCCTCACAGGTCGCAAAAGCTGCGGTAGAAACTGTTGCAGAAAACACATCGGATGGCGTTGTTGCACCGCTGTTTTTTATGATGCTCGGCGGTGCGCCGCTGGGATTCTTATATAAGGGCATCAACACAATGGATTCGATGATAGGCTATAAAAACAAACGCTATCTCCATTTCGGAAAAGCTGCTGCAAAACTGGACGATGCTGTCAACTACATTCCTGCGCGCATTTCCGGGCTTTTGATGGTTCTCAGCGCATATCTCATCCGACTGGACGGGAAAAATGCGTGGAAAATATTCAAACGTGATCGGCGCAACCATGCAAGCCCCAACAGCGCCCAAACCGAGGCAGCCTGTGCAGGTGCATTGCGGGTCCAGCTGGCAGGAGATGCGTATTATTTTGGAGAGCTCTACCATAAACCGACCATAGGGGATGCACTTCGACCAATCGAGCATGAGGATATTCCCCGCGCAAATAACCTGATGCTTGCAACATCACTGATTTCGATGCTGCTGTTTGCTTTGATCCATAGTCTGATTTACTAAAAGGAAGGAAATAACAATGCCAACGCTTATTCATGGAGGAGATATTTACTCTGCCCAATCGACGGTAGAGGGACGGATCTACGATTTTTCTGCAAACATCAATCCATTGGGCATCCCGGAATCGGTGAAAAAGGCTGCTGCTTTTAGTTTGGAGCAGTGCGTGCATTATCCAGATCCACTGTGTCGGGAACTGACTGCATCGATTGCCGAGCGGGAGGGGGTACCTTCCTCCTATATCTGCTGCGGGAACGGCGCAGCAGATTTGATCTATCGCATCATATATGCGCTCAGACCATCGAAGGGAATGGTCCTTGCACCGACCTTTGCAGAGTATGAGCTTGCACTGCGTGCTGCCAAAGCTGATGTTGTGTACTGTGCATTGTCAGAGGACAGCGATTTTTGCTTAGACACTTCGATCTTATCTCAAATAAAACAGGAAAAGCCCAACATCCTGTTTTTGTGCAACCCCAATAACCCAACGGGGCAGACAATCGAGCGCAGCCTGATTTTTTCGATCCTCAAGTGCTGCAAAGAGTGCGGAACGCTGGTTGTTATAGACGAATGCTTCGGCGATTTTTTAGATGACTTTGAAGAATACACGCTGGTCCCCTATTTGAAAGAGTGGGATCATCTTTTGATCCTCAAGGCGTTTACAAAAATGTATGCAATTCCGGGATTGCGGATTGGATACAGCCTTTGCAGCAATGAAGAAATCAATGAAAAGGTTCTGGATGCAGGACAGGCATGGTCGGTTTCAATTCCCGCCCAATCTGCCGGAACCGCCGCAGCGAAAGACCGCGAATGGACCGTAAAAACGCGAAGCTACCTTCAAAAGCAGCGAAAAACCTTGAGCGACGGATTGCGAAAAGCCCGCTTCAAAGTATGGGAGCCAAAGGCGAACTACATATTTTTTAAGATTCCAAACGATGTATCCATCGACTTGAAGGAAGAATTTAAGAAGCAGGGAATCCTGATTCGAAGCTGTGCAAACTACCCCACGCTGGACGAACGGTATTTTCGCATCGCTGTCAAAACCGAGCAGGAAAATGAATGGTTTCTCACAGTGCTAAACAAGATTATCAGCGAAAGGAAGGAATAACATGAAAAGCATCAAACCCGGACGCGGACCTTCTGAACATAGTATGATCTCCTCGATTTTCACAGCCGTTTTTGGTGTGATCTGGACGATTGCATCCATCGTTATGACATCGGGAGGCGGCATCATTTCCTTTATTTTCCCGCTCTTTGGCGTTTTATTTGTGGCTGAAGCGATTTACAATGCGGTTGTATGCTATAAAAATGCAAAGAGAAAGGACAGGATGTCCCTCTATGATATTGTCGATGAGAAGGAGGAGAGGGACCCTTGGGACCCCCGATACAGGGACCCCGTTTCCCACACCCAAAATCTGGACGACTCGCAATGCTTCTATTGCCCATATTGCGGGCAGAGAGTAGAAAAAGACCATAAATTTTGCAAAAAATGCGGCAGACAACTCAAATAGGCTTGATTCTTTCCTATTATTTGTACTATAATGGTTTATAAATCTTGTAAGGAGGCTATTACTATGCAGCGCGTAGAACTTCGCACCCTGTCTGCGTCAGCAAAAGAGTATGCAGACCAAACTATTACCGTAGCTGGTTGGGTTCGTACCATTCGTACATCCAAACATCTTGGGTTTATTGAATTGAATGATGGCACAGCTTTTCAGAATCTTCAGGTTGTGTTTGAAGATAATAAAGTAGAAAATTTCAATGAGGTTGGAAAACTGAACGTCGGGGCGTCTGTGATTGTAAAGGGAACACTGCTTCTCACGCCACAAGCAAAACAGCCTTACGAGATCCATGCAGAAGAAATCATGATCGAAGGCTTGTCCACACCGGATTATCCCCTTCAGAAAAAACGCCACTCTGTCGAATTCCTGCGCACGATCGCGCACCTGCGTCCAAGAACCAACACCTTCAGCGCGGTATTTCGTGTGCGTTCTGTTGCAGCGTTTGCAATCCATAAATTCTTCAACGAGCGCGGCTTTGTCTATATACACACCCCGCTCATCACAGGCAGCGACTGTGAGGGTGCAGGAGAAATGTTCCGCGTAACCACACTGGACGATAAAAACCCGCCGCTGACCGAAGACGGTTCTGTTGATTACAGCCAGGATTTCTTCGGCAAAAAGACGAGCCTGACTGTTTCCGGACAGCTCAATGCAGAATGCATGGCAATGGCTTTCTCTAATGTATATACATTTGGACCAACCTTCCGTGCAGAAAAATCCTATACCGGTCGTCACGCAGCAGAATTCTGGATGGTAGAGCCGGAAATTGCATTTGCAGATCTTAGCGATTATATGGATCTTGCCACTGATATGATCAAATACGTTCTTGCATATGTGATGGAACAGTGCCCGGATGAAATGAAATTCTTCAATCAGTTCTATGACAAAGGCTTGCTGGAACGCCTTCAGAATATCGTCGATTCCGACTTCGTTCGTCTGAGCTACACCGATGCGATAAAACTTCTCACCGAATCCGGCAAAGAATTTGAATATCCGGTTTCCTGGGGTGTTGACCTTCAGACCGAGCATGAGCGTTATCTCACCGAAGAGGTATACGGAAAGCCTGTTTTTGTAACCGACTATCCAAAAGAAATCAAAGCATTCTATATGCGTCTAAACGATAATAAGAAAACTGTTGCCGCAGCAGACCTTCTTGTTCCGGGGATCGGTGAGATCATCGGCGGAAGCCAGCGTGAGGAACGTATGGATGTTCTTCTTGATCGTATTCATGAGCTTGGTCTGCATGAGGACGATTACTCCTGGTACCTTGACCTTCGTCGCTATGGCGGAACCCATCACGCAGGCTACGGTTTAGGATTTGAACGTCTTATCATGTATATTACAGGAATTCAGAATATCCGCGATGTGCTGCCATTCCCAAGAACAACAGGTTCTGCGGACTTCTAATACAGCAATCAAACGAAGAAAAGAGCAATACAAACCTTTCTCAAAGGATTTGTATTGCTCTTTTTATTTTGTACTTATTCCGAAATCAGCGGACTGAGTGTACCGGTGTAGAATAACTCCAAACGATGCAGCGGACGAGTGGAACAAACGTACAATAGCTTTTTATCAAAATTTGTATGATAATTTTCTGCGTTTGCTTCATCGATCATCACAGCATCGAACTCAAGCCCTTTCGCAAGATACAGAGGCAGGATGGATACTCCCGAAATGGTATTGCTGTGGTCAGAAATGACCTTGCACTCCACATAGGGTGCCAGCTTTTGCTGGAGCTGGTTTGCACGTTCCATCGTTTTGCAGATCACTGCAATGGAGGAAAAACCATCCTGCTTGCAGCTGTGGATCGAAGCGGCAAGCTGCTTCACCAAATCCTTCTGGGAAGAGGCGTTGTGAATCTGCGGCTGAGGACCGTGGCGGTCAAAGGATTCCACAGGGAATGGCGTTTCAAGGAACTGTTCCGAAAACTTGTTGATTTCCCAGGAGCAGCGAAAGCCCTTATTCATTGTCAAAAGGAGGGAGGAATCTCTTCCGAGTGCCTTTGCAGTCTCCTCATAGAAATGAGAAGACACTTCCTTTTCAATGGTTTGATTCACATCCCCAAGGATCGTAAAACGAGCATTGGGGAACAGGGAAGCAAGAAGATGGAAATGGAGCGGATCATAGTCCTGCGCCTCATCTACGACAACCTGTCGAATGGCAGGGAATGAATTCCCGCTGAATCGGTTTTTGAGATAGAGCAGCGAGAGGGAAACACCATATCCCAAATGACCCTCCGACATCGCTTTTGCAGCGGCATTGACATATTCTTCCCAATCGTCCGGCAGCTTCAGCCCGTCTGCCATCTGCAAAAACAGAGGTTTGTTTTTGAGAAGCTCAAGGAAGAGGCTGCTGTAATCTAAGGTCGTGAATTTTTGGATTTGATGCTTTAGCTCTGTGATTTCCTTGATGGACTTGTATCGTGCATAGGTGCGGTAATCATAACGGTGTTCGTTCGTCGGGCGATATAACGCAACAAAATATTCAAGGCGCTTTTTCCGCTCCTGATGGATGGCATCCCAGATGCGGGACGATACCAGCTGCAAGGATTTTTCCGTTGGAAGTGTTCGGTTGCTGCTGTAAAGGAAGTCCCTCATCTCCTCCTTGGAAATAAGAACCTGATCATTATAACATAAATCCTCAAAGGGAATGTTTCCCTTCACATATTCATGATAGCGCTCAATGATCGAACAAAAAACAGGGGAGGTGAAAAAGGCAGCGCCGGAGCGGTGCTTGTGTTTTTCTTCCTCTGAAATAGGGGACGTGAGCAGCTCGATGTAGTCGTTTTTGCTTTCAAGCGTTCCATCCCAGGAAAGGCTTTTATGAAAAATTTCTTCAAAGGTGATACTTTGAATCGATTCCTCCCCCAATTCCGGAAGCACATTGGCAATATAGCGTCCAAACAATGTATTGGGAGAGAGGACGATGATATTTTGGGCAGACAAGGTATCCTTTAACCCCTGATACATCAAATACGCGATGCGGTGAAGTGCAACGGATGTCTTTCCGCTTCCGGCGACACCCTGCACCATCAATACCTCGTGCGCAGTATCGCGAATGATTTCATCCTGCTCTCGTTGAATCGTTTCTACGATATTTTTCATTGTGGGAGAAGCGTTCTGAGAGAGAACATCCCGCAGGATCTCATCCTGAATATTGATGCTGGAATCAAAGAAATATCGAAGCTCACCGTTCTTGATTTCATATTGGCGCTTTTTTGTTATTTCCCCGGAAATGATACCGGCAGGTGCAGAATACTGTGCAGCGCCCAATTCATAGCGATAGAAAATGCTGGAGATCGGTGCACGCCAGTCATATACCAAAGTATCATAGCTTGCTTCGTCCGCAACAGAGTGAAGCCCGATGTATATTTTTTCACAGGGATAACCTGTTTCCTTAAAATCCACGCGTGCAAAATACGGACTTTGCAGGGAATCGGCGTATTGCCTGATTCGATTTGCTGTGGCATATTGCGTGGATGCTTTCACCTGAATGGATTCCATATACTGATTGGCATCCAGATATTTTCCAAAGTGGGTGTTTTCCCGCCATTCTTTTTTTGCTTCGATCAGACTTTCGTCCTGTAGTTCGATCGATGCCTGCTCGTTTTTCAATGCCTGCGAAAGGACTTCCTTGGTCCTCTCCAAGTACTGGGATTCTTCCAGAAAATCCGGTGAATTTTTATCCATTCCCAAGACCTCCTTTTAATAATGTTTCATTATATCATAAAATGAAACATCATTGAAGCAATTTGAACATTCTTTCTATAAAAATACCCTTTCCTGCTTCTTGCAAGGAAAGGGTATTTTGCATTATTCTTCGACGGGAGGGCAAAAGAACGATACGATCGCGATAGAGATGATCCCTCCAAGGATCTTTGCAGCCATATACGCTAAGATGCTTCCATTTTCCATCGCTGCAACAAATGCTAACTGCCCGCCCAGAAAATAGGAGCCGGTAACAGCGGCAGCAGCATTCATCATCTGCCCTCGCTTATCCATTTTATCGAAAATGGAAAGCATGGAAATACTGGTAACGCAGTTGAGGAGAAGTCCGATGATTGCAAATTCATTTATTTTGAGCTTGTGGGCAAAAAACAGAATTTGATTCATAAAATAGCGCAGGATCAATTTTGAAAATACAAAGGAACCACAAACGATGGTGCAGATTTTTAAGACGATCAGCAAAATTTCGTGAATGGAAGAAATATCGAACAGGATGGTTTCTCCGCGATAAATTTCAAAGATGATCAGTCCAAACAAAAGACAGCTTAAGATTTGGATGAAGGTACCCAAACCGGAAAAAATGCGAATGGTCAAGGACTTTGCTTTGATGATAGAAACGCACAGAAGCGTACAGATCACAATGATCGGCAGGAGATTCTTCCAAAGAAGAGCAGATGGCATCCTCATCACCAGCGCACCGAAAAAGAGAGCGAAGGGAATGCTGATGATTCCATACACAAATCCATGCATCAAAGTGGACAGGTTTTCCTTGCTTGTACTGCCGATTGCAACCGGCAGGGTGAACGAAATCGTTGTTCCAAGCATGGAGGAGAGCAGGATGCCGGAAAAAACGACCACAGAATGCTGTGCAGAGATCTGAGAAGAAATCGTATAGGCACCCATATCTGTGGCAAGAACACTTGATGTAATGATGGAAAGGTCAAAGGGCAGATTCAGATGATGTGTTTCCAGCCACCGGGAGAGGTGTTCTCCCAATAAAAGCGCAGCGCAGTAGATACCTCCCATGGAAAACGCCAGAGAACCCATAGTAGTCAGTCCCTTGTCCAGCTCTTCGGCGAGTCCCCATTTGTTGTTGCGAATTTTATCAAATAATCCAAGAAATGCAAAGAAAAGCAAAAAAGCAATGGGTGCATTCATAACAAAGATCCCTCACAAAATAAAATTGATAATCTACATATTACCATGATTGCGAAGAAAATCAAGACAATATTTCTATTTCATTGCATTAAAATACGAAAAAAGGGATCTATGTCCTCAAATCTGCCTGAATGCGTTTGGGGTAAAGCAGCAAAGAGAGCGCTTCTTCCATAGAACGGCAAAGGATATCCGCATGGGGGAGGAGCGCTGCACACATCCCTTCCGCATCTAAGACAGCCACGCCCAGGGCACAGATTTCAAACATTTTTATATCGTTGAAGCCGTTCCCAAAACAAACCGTTTGCGCAGCACCCAGCTCCTGCACGATCTGTTCTTTGAAGAGTGCAGCATTTTCCCGCGGAAAAGTTCTCCACGATATTCCAATGGATTCACATTCTCTCTGAGCAGTGCCGTGAGTATCCGCAGTAACGACCGTGATGGGCAAAACCTCGTTGACCTTTTTGAGCAGAGCCTTCATTTCCTGCGGAATGGCTCCATCGACGGCAATCGTTCCGTTGTAATCCAAAACAGCATGACATAAGTGCAGGGTCTTTCGTCCGGGAATCGGGATATCAAGCATAATCGTCAAACCTCCTTTGATCGAGAGCAAAAATACATTCTAAAATCGATTTGATTCTATTATAACTCTAAAATTTCTTTCTGCAACAAAAGATGAAATAAATAACCAGTTGGCATTGGGGGAACGTATCGTTTTTTGACGCTTTTGCAGAAATTTTGAAAAAGACGAAAAAATATGTAAATTTTATTGTAATGAGAAAATAAAACAAGTATAATATTGAATTAGTTAAGTGATGAAAGTGAGCTACCGCTGATTGCAGCGAGGTGCCAACGGGAAAATTTTTTAAGACAGAGATTTTTTGCTGGCATCGTGTTCCGAAATTGGAGCCTGAGACCCTGCTGTCGGTGGTTATTTTATGTTTTAAAAGATACGGAGGCAATGCAATGAGCAAAGTCGGCTTTGATAACGACAGTTATTTGAAAATGCAGTCAGAACATATCCAGAAGCGAATCGCCCAATTCGACAACAAATTGTATCTGGAGTTTGGAGGAAAACTTTTTGACGACCTCCATGCTTCCCGAGTTCTTCCGGGGTTTGCGCCTGACAGCAAAATCAAAATGCTCATGCAGCTAAAGGATGATGCGGAAATCGTCATTGTGATCAGTGCATCGGATATTGAGCAGTCCAAAGTCCGTGGGGATTTGGGCATCACCTACGATCAGGACGTTCTGCGTTTGATCGATGCCTTTCGGGGCTTTGGGCTTTTTGTGGGAAGTGTTGTTATTACCCAGTATACGGCACAAAGTGTGGTAGATAATTTCAAGGAGCGTCTGGAGAGCCTTGGGGTAAAGGTGTACTGCCATTACCCAATCGAGGGATATCCGGGAAATGTTCCTCTGATCGTCAGCGATGAAGGATACGGAAAAAATGAGTACATCGAAACAACACATCCTCTTGTTGTTGTTACCGCTCCCGGTCCGGGAAGCGGGAAAATGGCAACCTGCCTCTCTCAGCTCTACCACGAATACAAACGCGGAGTGAAAGCCGGTTATGCGAAGTTTGAAACATTCCCGATTTGGAACCTGTCACTCAGTCATCCGGTAAACCTCGCATACGAAGCTGCAACTGCAGACCTCAACGATGTAAATATGATCGATCCGTTTCACTTGGAGGCTTATGGGGAAACAACAGTAAACTACAATCGTGATGTAGAAGTGTTCCCTGTACTCAACGCGATTTTTGAAAAAATAGCAGGCGAGAGCCCCTATAAATCTCCAACGGATATGGGAGTCAATATGGTCGGAAACTGCATCATTGACGACGAGGTCTGCCGGGAAGCCTCCCGGCAGGAAATTGTCCGCCGGTATTATCAATCCCTTGTTGATCTGCGTCAGGGTATGGGAAAAAGTGAAACAGTCTATAAGATCCAGCTGCTGATGAAAAAGGCTGGCATCGATACACAGATCCGAAAAGTGGTTGAGCCGGCATTGGAGCGGGCGGAGCAAACCGGACTTCCGGCAGCAGCCATCGAGCTGTCTGACGGACGGATCGTCACCGGAAAAACTTCATCCCTGCTGGGTGCATCGGCGGCAGCACTCCTGAATGCATTGAAAGCACTGGGAGGGATCAGAAAGGAAATGCACCTGATTTCTCCAATCGTTATCGAACCGATCCAAGACCTCAAGACACAGCATCTGGGAAACAACAACCCCCGCCTTCACACAGATGAAATCCTTGTTGCTCTTGCAATCAGCGCTGCAACAAATCCAACCGCAGAGCTTGCTATGCAGCAGCTGGAGAAACTCAAAGGATGTCAGGCACACTCCTCCGTTATTCTTTCACAGGTGGATAATACAACCTATAAAAAGCTCGGAATCCAGCTGACCTGTGAACCAAAATACCAGACAAAGAAGCTGTTTCATCGTTAACAGCGCAATATGAATTTGATGCCTCCGATTTTGCCATAGGTGCTGTCGGAGGTATTTTTATCTTTATGATATAAAAGAAGGTGCTCTCCCATAATATGGAAGGAAAGAGTAAAACAGAACGGGGGAGATCATATGCGGCACTGGAAACGACAAATGGGGACACGGGTCAACTGGCGCTTTCGTACCGCGGTCATCCTTTTGATAGCTTTGATTCTCCTTGTCCTGCTGGATGGTAAGATTCGACCGATCATCCGCACCTCAGCTGCATTTCAAGCCAACATCTATGCTGCGCAGCTGATGAACGAGGCTGTTTCAAAGGAGCTGGAGCATGTTCCGGAATCCTCGATCGTAACGCTCATCCGGGATGAAAACGAGAATATTACCTCAGTATCCCTCAACGTTCTTCAGGTCAACGCAATCAAAACCGGGATCAGCAGACGTATTTTAGATGAGCTCAACTCCATCGACAACCAGATCGTGGAGGTTCCGTTGGGAACGCTGCTTGGCAGCGAGCTTTTTTCCGGACGCGGACCGATGATCCCGATCAGACTCTCCCCAATGGGTGTTGCCGATGTTCAGATCAAAAATAAAATCGAGCAGGCAGGCATCAATCAGGTTTTACACGAAGTGATCCTGACCGTGGAGGTCAAGGTATCGGCAATCCTTCCCGGATATTCCTCCAATGCTGTTACAAAAAGCGATTTTCTCATTGCGCAAACAGTGATCGTAGGGGATGTTCCAAACTGGTTTACACAATACGGTAAAAGTAATTTTGCTGCAGATTCGAATGCGAAATTATAATGACATTTTGGGAAAACTATGTTACACTGAAAAAACATAGGATAAGTTGAATCTATCATGTTAAAATATCAAGGAATTTGAAGGGATGTGTTTTTAGTGGACTTTCTCGATGCAAAAAAAACAGCGGAGGATTTGAGAGAGAAATTAGAAAAATACAGCTACCAATATTATGTCCTCAACGAATCGGAAGTGTCGGATTATGAATTTGACCGGATGATGCATCAGCTCATCGATTTGGAGAAGGAATTTCCGGAGCTTCTGACACCGGATTCGATCACACACCGCGTAGGGGGTCTGGCAGAAAATTCATTTGCCCCGGTGGAACATCGAGTTCAGATGGGATCGCTTCAGGACGTATTTTCAGAAGATGAGGTTCGGGATTTTGACCGCAAGGTTCGGGAGGAAATCGCAAACCCTGTCTATATCGTTGAGCCTAAAATCGATGGACTGTCTGTTTCGCTGGAGTATCGGGATGGCGTTATGGTGCGCGGCTCCACACGAGGGGATGGCTTTGTGGGTGAGGATGTCACTGCAAATTTAAAAACGATTCAAAGCATCCCGCTCAAATTGACAGAAAATGTGCCGTTCATCGAAGTACGCGGAGAAGTATACATGCCTATAAAGAGCTTTGAGAAGCTTGTGGAGCAGCAGGAACTGGCAGAGGAAAAACCGTTCAAAAATCCAAGAAATGCGGCAGCGGGGTCTCTCCGTCAAAAAAATCCGAAAATCACGGCACAGCGCGGATTGGATATTTTTGTTTTTAACCTTCAGCAGCTGGAGGACAGGGAATTGGAAGGGCATAAGGAATCCCTTGATTATATGAAATCACTGGGCTTTCATGTGATCCCATCCTATAAGGCGGTTACAACGATCGACGAAGTGATCGAAGAAATTCGACGCATCGGGGACAGCCGCGGTAAGTTTGGCTATGACATTGACGGAGCGGTCGTCAAGGTAGATAATTTTGACCAGCGCGAGCTCCTTGGCTCAACGGCAAAATTCCCGAAGTGGGCAGTTGCATACAAATATCCTCCGGAGGAAAAGATCACCCGCCTGTTGGATATTGAAGTTCAGGTTGGACGAACCGGTGTTCTTACTCCTACTGCGGTTTTTGAACCGGTTCAGCTGGCAGGTACCACGGTGTCCCGCGCCGTTTTGCACAATCAGGACTTTATTTCAGAAAAAGAGATTGCCATCGGGGACGACATCATTGTGCGCAAGGCAGGGGAGATCATCCCGGAGGTTGTGGCTGTTTCATCACACAATGGAGCCCAAACCTTCGTCCTTCCAAAGGTTTGTCCGTCCTGCGGTGCAGAGGTGGTGCGCGAGGAAGGGGAGGCGGCGGTCCGCTGTCCGAATATCCAGTGCCCCGCACAGCTGCGGCGCAACCTGATTCATTTTGCTTCACGCAACGCAATGGATATCGATGGATTGGGTCCGGCGATCCTCGACAATCTTCTGACACAAAATCTGATACATTCCCCGGCGGATCTTTATCGCCTTTCTTTAGATGATGTTGCAAATCTGGAGCGCATGGGCAAAAAGAGCGCAGAAAATCTGCTCAAATCCATCGAGAAATCCAAAGGGAATGATTTATCCAAGCTGGTTTTTGCGCTTGGAATCCCCGGTATCGGAGAAAAAGCGGCTGTGCTGCTTGCAAAGAAATTTGAAACGATGGATCAGCTGATGCAGGCTCCCGCAGAAGAAATCGAAACAATAGAGGGCTTTGGCTCTATCATGGCAAAGAATGTGGAAACGTTCTTCCAAATGGATGGAAACCGAGAGCAGATCGAGCGCCTAAAAGAAGATAATTTAAATATGAATTGTCTGATTGAAAAAGCAGGGGATCTCTTTGCAGGAAAGACATTTGTCCTGACGGGGACGCTCCCTACCCTCAAGCGTTCTCAGGCACAGGCAATGATCGAAAAAGAAGGCGGAAAGGTCTCCGGGTCTGTTTCCAAGAAAACCTCCTATGTAGTGGCAGGGGAAGAAGCCGGCTCCAAGCTGACAAAAGCGCAGGAATTGAATGTCCCTGTCCTGAGCGAGGAAGAGTTTCTGAAAATGCTTTCATAAGCAAAGAAATTGTTCTATTTTTTTCAATGATGCAATAATCATTTCGCTTTGGCACACAATAATAATGTTCTATTGCATAAATAGAATCAGCAAAAACGAAATGAGGTTATGTCAGATGAAAAATCTATTGGCACTGCTTCTTGCAGCTGCACTCTGTACAAGTGCACTTACAGCATGTGGACGGAAGAAGGACAATTCAAACATGACACCTGCTCCGCCAGCGACAGAAGATAAGAAGCCGGACGATGACGCAGAAAAGCCCGGCAAAGATACAAACCCAATGCCGGACATGAACTCAGACAGCAATGTAGTGCTCAAAGAAGGCACAAAGCTTGAAGATATCATTCTCAAATTGGGTGAGGAGCTGGGCATTGCCATGCCGCGCAAACTGGATGATGATACATTGAAAAATGTATTCGGGATCAATCCAGAGGATTTGGAAGAGTATTATGGAGAGTATTCGGTTGTTGATACCTCTGCTGACCACCTGTTCGTCTTTAAGGTAAAGGACGGAAAGAAGGACGCAGTCATCAAAGCACTGGAAGACCGAAAAGCGGCGGTAGTCAAGAACTTTGAACAAAATCTCCCAGACCAGCTCGAAAAGGCGCAGAATGCACAAATCATAGAAAAAGGCCCATATGTTTTCTTTATCATTGCCGGTGATTCGGAAAAAGGCATCGATAAGGAAATGGAGCGTGCTCAAGAAATTATCGACCGATATTTTTAGTCTATAGCACCGAAACAGACGCGCCCTGACGGATCAGGACGCGTCTGTCTGTGAATAAGAAGAGATTGATAGGAGGATGAACCTGTGGTATTTAGCAGCATACTGTTTCTATTTCGCTTTATGCCGATTGCGTTTTTGATTTATTACTTATCACCCAAAAAACTGCGGAATCTTTCCCTGCTGATTTTGAGTATGGTTTTCTATTCGTGGGGTGAACCAAAATATTTTCCCATTATGATCGTTTCGATCATTGTGGATTACACAGCGGGTCAGGGGATCAAGCGTTTTCATGACAATCCCAAAATAAAACGTCTGTTTCTTCTGATGTCCATCTGCATCAACCTTGGGATGCTGTTCTTCTTTAAGTACACAAACTTCTTTGTCAGCAACATCAATGCCCTGCTTGGGACAAGCTGGGAAGGATTTTTCGTTGAGAAGCTCCCGCTTGGCATCAGCTTCTATACGTTCCAGACGATGTCATACACGATCGATGTATACCGGGGAAAGGTGGAGGCAGAGGATAACATCATCAATTTTGGTGCCTTTGTTGTTCTGTTCCCTCAGCTGATTGCCGGTCCGATCGTAACATATGCCGACATCAACAAGGAGCTCAAGGAACGCACCATCACACTCGAGATGATCGACGATGGTCTTCGCCTTTTCATTATGGGTGTGGGAAGCAAGGTGCTGATTGCAAACAACATCGGTTCACTTTGGACAGAAATCCAAAATCTCGGCTTTGCCAATGTATCCACACCGCTTGTATGGCTGGGCGTTTTGGCGTATTCCTTCCAAATCTACTTTGACTTCAGCGGATACTCTTTGATGGCAATCGGTCTTGGGCGTATGCTCGGATTTGTCTTCCCGCAAAACTTCAACTATCCGTACATCGCAAAAAGTGTTACCGATTTCTGGCGCCGCTGGCATATGACCCTGGGACATTGGTTCCGCGATTATGTATACATCCCTTTGGGAGGGAATCGATGCAGCAAGGCGCGAAACTTCCTGAACATTTTCATCGTTTGGTTCCTTACCGGATTTTGGCACGGTGCAAACTGGAACTTTATTTTATGGGGACTGTATTTCTGGGTATTTCTCATATTGGAAAAATGGTTTTATCTGGACAAGCTCGAAAAAAGCAAGGTATTCTCGCATATCTACCTGCTTTCCATTATCGTAGTGAGCTGGGCGCTGTTTTCAGTATCCGATATGGGACAGCTTCAGCTGCTCTTTACAAAGATGTTCCATTTTACCGGAGGAACCGATTGGCTTTACTATCTGAAGAACTACAGCGTTATTTTTGTGCTGGCAGCATTCTTCTCCACGCCAGTATTGAAGAAAGCATACGAAAAATGGGGACACCATCAACTTCTCAAAACAGGTTTTCTTGCCGTTGTGATGCTTCTGTCCGTTGCTTATCTTGTTGACTCAAGCTACAATCCGTTTTTATACTTTAATTTCTAAGGAGGGAGAACAGGATGAAATTCAAAGAATTGCTCCATTATCCACTGGTATGGCTGTTTGCTTTGTTTGTTATGGGCTTCTTCCTCGCAGATTTGATCCTGCCGGATCGGGCACGCTCTGAGTTTGAAAATACCAAATTGCAGCAAAAGCCGGATTTTACCATAGCGTCATTTTTGGATTCTTCTTACAGCACAACATATGAAAAATATATCAACGACCAGTTTCCTGCAAGAGATCAATGGATCACGCTCAAGGCAGTGACAGAAATCGGTCTTGGAAAGGTAGAAAACAACAATATCATTTACGGAAAAGACGGATATCTTTTCGAAAAACTGCAAATCATTCCAGAGCCAAACAGCAACGCCGGAATGAATACTGCAAACCGGGTCCAAATCGACCGCAACAAAAAATGGATGAACGAGTTTTTGCAAAAGTATGACCTCCCAATCACATTTGCCATTGCACCAAACTCTTACGCTGTGATGCAGGATAAAATGTATGTGGGATTGGATTCGATGCCGAATCAGGAAAAAATGATCCCGGAGATTTACAGCGAATTCACGCCCAATCAAAATATAACCTACCTCAATTTCCTGGACACACTGCGCAGCCATCAGGACGAGTATATTTATTATCGCACAGACCATCACTGGACGACGCTCGGTGCATACTATGCCTATCGCGATTACTGCGAGGCGAAAGGACTCACTCCGGTATCCCTTGATGCGCTCAAGGGGAACGAGGTTGAAGGCTTTTATGGAAGCTACTATAACAAATGCAAAAAACCGGGAGCAATCTCAGATACCATCACATGGTATGATGTACCTGTGGATTCCTACCAGTTTGTCACCGATGTTCGCGACGAAAAGCTGAACGCTCAGGGCGAAGTGACCAAATGGAACGAGATCCCAATGCTCAAAGTAAACAGCCTCTATCAGATGGGGCAGTTTGATACAAGAGATAAATATGCGGCGTTCATGTGGGGGAACAGCGGTTTGGCTCAAATCGTATCAGGGCACAATGCAGATAAAAAAGACAAACCGACGCGCCTTCTCATTATCAAGGATTCCTTTGCAAATTCGATGATCCCATTCCTCACCTACAACTACGATGAGATATGGGTCATCGATCCCCGCTCGATCCCAATGAATATGAGCAAGATTTTATCGGAAAACGAATTTGACGATATATTTGTTCTCTATAACTTTACGAGCTTTTTAACAGATACCTATATTGCACGTCTGAAATTCTAACTCATTTCGCAATTGCATAACAATAGCAGGCAGCATCAAGGAAATCATCTTGTTGCTGCCTGCTTTTTGCATGGCATGAAGTCCATTTTCAGTCGTAAATTGTCTAAAAGAGGGAGTAAAATATTTGCGTTTTATGGTGTAAAATGGTATAATAACGAAAAAAGAAAACCAAAAGCGCGAAGAATGACAGAGCGCAAATAATAGAATTTTGAAAGAGGGATATCAGGTGGACAAACAAGTAAATTTTAAAAGTTCCATCAATGGATTTGACAAGACAGCAGTACTTCAGTATATCGAACAGATCAATCAGGAATTTTCAGCAAAAGAAAAGGATTATCAGATGCAGATCGATCAGCTGAACAGCCTCAAACTCAGCCTTGAGAACGATCTTGCGTCTATGGAACAACATACAGCAAACTTAGAGGAAGAACACAACAAGCAAAAAGACCTCTATGCAGAACAGTTGGAAAAACAAGAGCAGCGCTACACCGAGCACCTCAATGAACATGAAAAGCTCCAAAATCAAATCCTGCAGCAGAAAAAAACGATAGAAGAAAAGGAGCGGGAGCTCCTGATTCAGCAGGAACAGAACCGGATCATCAAAACAAAGGCTGACTCTGTAGAATATAAGAGCAAAAAATACGATGAAGCCGCAGCATCCATTGGAGGAATGATCCTGGAGGCACGCCAGGGTGTAAATCGTATTTTAGAGGATGCACAAAAACAGGCAAAGAACATCGAAGATAAAGCAAATCAGGAGGCATACCGTATCCTCTGTGATGCACAAAAAAATCTTCTTGAAACAAACGAAAAGACACAGCTGCTCAAGGCGGAATTTTTTGATCTGCGCAATCAGCTCAACGGCTCTGTCAACTTGATCAACAAACATTTTGATTCCCTCGAAAAGGAAATAGAAGAGAAAGAGCGTCATCTGAAATCTATGATGGAGGAAGCGCAAAAAACGATCCTTCCATCGCAGGAGCAGGAAAAGGAAGATCCGGAAGTTTTTGAGGAAGAAGATTCAAAAAACACCATCGATATTCCGATCAAAGAGGATGAAGAAGCATTATCGGAAGAAAATCTCGATCAGCTTTTGCAGATCCACTTTGAAGGAAATGACAGCACATCTGAGGAATAAACAGCATTGCAGCAGCATTTGCTTTGACCCTTTGAGATAACATAAGCTGCATCCGCACTGAATTTTACTTTGCTTGCAAAAACGAAGGAGAAACATCTATGATTTTATCAGGAAAAGAAATCCTGCGCCACATGGGAAAAGAGATCGTCATCGAGCCGTTTGACCCTCAAAAAATCAATCCAAACAGTTACAACCTTTCGCTTCACAATGAGCTTTTGGTATACGATACCCCCGTGCTGGATATGAAAACGCCAAATCCAACGCATAAAATCACGATCCCCGAGGAGGGCTTGCTTCTGGAACCGGGAAAGCTGTATCTTGGGAGGACGAATGAATACACCAAAACAGAGTCATTTGCACCTATGCTGGAGGGACGTTCTTCTGTAGGGCGCCTTGGCTTATTTATTCATGTAACCGCAGGATTCGGCGACGTTGGCTTTGCAGGGTATTGGACTTTGGAGATTTTCTGTGTACAGCCGATTCGCATTTATCCGAATGTGGAAATATGCCAAATCTATTATCATGCACTTCAGGGCGATTACGATAAATATGACAGCGGAAAATATCAAAACAACACCGGAATACAGCCTAGTCTTCTTTATCGTGATTTTGAGAAATAGCCCCTGCAAAACGAAAAAATTTCAGGAGGGTGGAAAATGGGGTACTGTATTGGAGTCGATCTTGGCGGAACCAACATTGTAGTCGGCGTTGTAGATAAAATCACGAAGGAGATCCTGCATCGCGTTACATGCAAAACAAACGCCAATCGTCCATGGAATGAGATATGCGATGACATTGCAGCATGCTGCAAAAAAGTGGTGGATGAAAATGCGCTGTCGTGGGACAAAATCGACAGCATCGGCGTTGGCTCTCCCGGAATGGTAGATACAAAAGAACGTGTTATTGTGTTTGCAAGCAATCTTCCATTTCAGGATACACCGCTGTCAGCCTATCTTGAGGAGCGTTTGAAAAAACCGGTATTCCTTGCAAATGACGCCGATGCAGCAGCATACGGAGAGTTTGCTGCCGGGGCGGGAAAGGGTTCTTCCTCGATGGTCGCTGTGACCTTGGGTACTGGAATTGGTTCCGGGATCATCATAGATTCCAAAATTTATACCGGATATGGATATGCAGCCGGGGAGCTTGGGCATAATGTATTGGTAGCAAACGGACGGCAATGCAGCTGCGGACGAAAGGGCTGTTTTGAAGCCTATGCCTCCGCCACCGGACTGATTCGAACTACCTGTGAGCATATGGAAAAAAATAAAGATACCATGATGTGGCAGATGGTCGATGGGGATCTTAACAACGTTTGCGGCAGGACAGCATTTGATGCGATGCATGCAGGAGATCCGGAAGCAAAGGCGGTTGTGGAAGAGTACATCGCATACCTTTCTGAAGGCATTGTGAATATTGTCAATGCGCTTCAGCCGGAAGTTATTTGCCTTGGGGGAGGAATTTCCAAACAGGGAGATACCCTCTTAAAACCAATCAATGAAGCTGTAGATCGATATGCATTTGGGCGCTTTTCAAAGCGCAAAACAAAAATCGTTGCAGCACAGCTTGGAAATGATGCCGGGATCATAGGGGCAGCCCTTTTGACGCAGTAATGAAAACAGCATAACATCAGGATGCTGTATGCTATATTTGCAAAGCACAGTCACAGCAAGCAGGTTGTTGACGAAAAAACAGAAACTATGTATAATGTAAATTGAATTTTTCTATTTTGGGGAAACAGAAGGGAGATGAGCCGCGATCCAAAGTACATCATATTGGAAAGCCTGCGAAGAACTGAAAAGTCAGCAAAACTTTGCACAGCAGGTGTCAAAACTTTTAAAAGAGAAGTATCTGCGTCAGCCGATGGCTTATGTCCATACGTATGGCTGTCAGGGAAATACCGCTGACAGCGAAAAATTAAAAGGATTTCTCCACCAGATGGGGTATGGGTTTGCACATTCCAAGGAAGAAGCAGATCTCGTTTTGTACAATACATGCGCTGTTCGAGAGAATGCTGAATTAAAACTTTTCGGCAAAATCGGTGAGCTCAAGTCCCTAAAGGAAAAAGACCCCGATATGCTGATCGTTCTTTGCGGCTGCATGATGCAGCAAAAGAGGATCACGGATAAAATCAGAAAAAGCTATCGCCATGTTGATCTCATGTTCGGAACGTATGCAGCACATCAATTTCCGGAGCTTCTTCTGCATGTTCTGCAATCGAAAAAGCCACTGATCGAAAATCAGGAACGAGATAACTTCATTATGGAAAATCTTCCGGTGGAGCGCGAATCTGATTTTATGGCTTCTGTTCAAATCATGTATGGATGCAATAATTTTTGTTCTTATTGTATCGTTCCCTATGTGCGTGGACGTGAGGTGAGCCGAGAGGCAGGGCATATCATTGATGAGGTGCGTCAGCTTGTATCAAATGGATACAAGGAGATCCTTTTGGTAGGGCAAAATGTCAATTCCTACGGGAGGGGACTGGAAGAGCCACTTTCTTTCTCGGAGCTGCTTCGGCGTCTTAACAAGATCGAGGGTGATTTTCGCATCCGTTTCATGACATCCCATCCGAAAGACTGTTCCCGCGAACTAATTGATACAATTTCTGAATGTGGAAAGGTCTGTCCGCAGCTTCATCTTCCGGTTCAATGCGGAAACAATCGCATATTAAAGGAAATGAACCGCAATTACACAAGAGAGCAGTATTTGGACTTGATCCGATATGCAAAAGAAAAAGTGCCGGGAATCGGACTCACAAGCGATATTATTGTAGGGTTTCCCGGAGAAACTTATGACGAGTTTTTAGATACGGTTTCTCTTGCAAAGGAAGTTCGATATTTAGGACTATACACCTTTATCTATTCCAAAAGAGATGGGACAAAGGCTGCTTTGATGGATGACCCAATCAAAGATTCTGAAAAAGCAAAGTGGCTCAATGAATTGATCGACCTGCAGCACCAGATCAGCGAAGAAATAAATCGCTCTTATGAGGGAAAACTTTTGCGTGTACTCGGCGAAAATCCAGATAGCTCAGAAGAAGGCTTCCTGATGGGACACAGCGACGAGGGACTGCTTGTTAAATTTGCAGCTCCGATCGAACGGATCGGGACATTTTGCACGGTACAGATCACACAGGGACGCAGAGCCGTTTTATTGGGTAACTTGTGCGACAAATCGTAGTTTATTGATCCGTGCAATACCGGAATACAATATATAAATTTTTATTGGAGGATTATAACCATGGATATTATCGAAATGGCAAGACAGCTTGGCAAGGAAATTCAGAAGGATGCTCGCTATCTGCGCCTTGATGCAGCAAAAAAAGCAAACGACGAAGATCAGACCTTGCAGGAGCTGATTGAAAAATTCAACATGAAACGTGTTGAACTGAGCACCGAAATCAATAAGGAAGACCGCAATGTAGATCGTCTGACTGAACTGGACAGAGAGCTCAAAGAAATGTACCAGGATGTTATGAACAACAGCCATATGGTAGAGTTCAACAACGCAAAACAGGAAGTTGATGCAATGATCACGTTTGTCAATGAGATCCTGATGGGCAGTGTAAACGGCGAAAACCCAGATCTTATCGAACATCACGAAGGTTGCGGAGGAAATTGCGCTTCCTGCGGCGGCTGCCACTAATTGGTATTTAATCAGGAAGGGGAACCGGCTACGGTCTCCTTCCTGATTTTTTCTATCAACGTATTGCATGGAAAGGTGGTACATATGGCTGAATTATCTCCAATGATGAAGCAATATATGGCACTGAAGGAAAAACATAAGGATCACATTTTGTTCTTCCGCCTCGGTGATTTTTATGAAATGTTTTTTGATGATGCCATAAAAATATCCAAAGAATTAGAGCTGACCCTAACAGGCAGAAACTGCGGCCTAAAGGAACGTGCGCCCATGTGCGGAGTTCCGTACCACAGCTTCGAGTCGTATGTTGCGCGCCTGGTGAAAAAAGGTTACAAAGTGGCAATTTGTGACCAGATGGAAGATCCATCAAAAGCCTCTACGATTGTAAAACGTGAAGTCACACGCGTGATCACTCCGGGTACGGTCCTGGAATCCAATATGCTTGATGAAGGCACAAATAACTACATTTGCTCTGCCTATTCTCAGGGTCCATCCTGCGGTCTGGCTTTTTGCGATATCTCCACAGGCGAGATCCATTGTACAGAAATTCATGAGGACGGTCTTGAAAAGCTAAAAAATGAGCTTTCGCGCTTTATGCCGTCCGAGGTTGTTTTGAATACGGATTTTTTTGAAAAGACAGAAATCGCCCAATTTATGCGCGACCGCATTCAATGCCTGTGCGATGTATTGGAGGACGAAGTCTATGAAGAAAGGCAAGTGGTAAGCAGGATCAAGAAACAGTTTGAGGGAAAATCGTTGTCAGATTTGGAACTTGACTGCAAACCGCTGATTGTTTTTGCTTTGGGCGGGCTTCTCTCATATCTGGACGAAACGCAGCATCACGGCATGGATTGTCTGACAAAACTTGATATTTATGAAGATACCCAATATATGACATTGGATATGATTGCGCGGCGCAATCTTGAATTGACTCAAACGATGCGAAGCGGAGAGAAAAAAGGAACACTGCTTTGGGTTTTGGATAAAACGAAGACAGCAATGGGCAAGCGAAAAATGCGTGCCACCATCGAAAAGCCGCTGATTGATCCCACCGCAATCAACAAACGATTGAATGCAGTTGAAGAATTAACAAAGGATTCGATTTTTCTATCAGAGCTCACAGAAGGATTGTCTGAAATTTATGACCTCGAACGATTGATGACGCGCATTGTGTACGGCAACGTAACACCGCGGGAGATGAAATCCCTCGAATTTACCACTCAAAAGCTTCCGTCGCTCAAAGCGAAGCTCCAAAACTGTTCTGCCGTTTATCTTCAGGAAATTTATCATAATATCGATGGTATGGAGGATCTGTATGACCTGATCCATTCCGCGATTGCAGACGATCCGCCGGCGGTGATCCGCGATGGTGGAATTATTAAGCCCGGATACCACGAGCAGCTGGATGAATACCGCGAAATTGTCCACAATACGAAGGTCACGTTAGCCAAAATAGAAGCAGAGGAGCGCGAAAAAACAGGGATCAAAAACATGAAAATCGGGTTCAATAATGTTTTTGGTTATTATTTAGAGGTAACAAAATCGAACACCGGGCTTGTCCCGGAGCACTATGTCAGAAAACAAACTCTGACAAACAGCGAGCGCTACATCACACCTGAATTAAAGGAACTGGAAGAAAAGATCCTTGAAGCAGGTGAAAAAATCACCTCGCTGGAGCTTTCAATCTACGATGATATTCGCCAAAAAATCGTCGAAAAGCTCATCCGCATCCAGCGTACCGCAGCTGCTGTTGCAGAGCTTGATGTCTATGCATCGTTTGCACAGGCAGCGATCCAAAACAATTACTGCCGCCCGAATGTAGATCTTTCCGGAATCATCGATATCAAAGAGGGGCGTCACCCTGTTGTAGAGTGCATGATCGATTCGCAGCTCTTTGTTTCAAACGATACATACCTTGACAACAACGACGATCGTCTTGCTATTATCACAGGTCCTAACATGGCAGGAAAATCGACCTATATGCGGCAGGTTGCACTGATTACCTTGATGGCGCAGATCGGAAGCTTTGTTCCGGCGAAAAGCGCAAGCATCGGGATCGTGGACGGAATCTATACCCGTGTGGGGGCTTCGGATGATTTGAGCTCCGGGCAGTCGACATTCATGGTAGAGATGAGTGAGGTCGCTCACATTTTGAAAAATGCGACATCAAAAAGCCTCCTGATTTTAGATGAGATTGGTCGAGGGACCTCTACCTTTGATGGGATGAGCATTGCGCGTGCTGTTGTGGAATTTATTGCAAACAAGCGAAAGCTGGGAGCAAAAACCCTTTTTGCAACACATTATCACGAAATGACAGAGCTGGAGGATTTGCTGGATGGTGTAAAGAATTACAACATCGCAGTAAAGAAGAGGGGGAGCGATATCATCTTCCTGCGACGGATCGTGCGGGGCGGAACCGATGAGAGCTATGGAATCTATGTTTCCAAGCTGGCAGGGATATCAAATGAAATCGTAAAGCGTGCCGAGGAAATTTTGAACGAACTTGAAACAGGCAATCCGGTTGCAGCAAGGATCAAAACGAACAAGCAGAAAAAATTAGAGGAAAACGAAGGACAAATGATGCTGATACAGTCGGACGATTCTGAGGTCATTCGCCGCCTGCGGGAAATAGATGTTGAGAAAATCACACCGATTCAGGCGATTCAGCTGCTTGAGGAGCTAAAAAATCTGATGTAACGGAAAGGGGGAAATGCGATGGGAAATATCCATGTTTTAGATAAACAAATCGCCGAATTGATTGCTGCGGGAGAAGTGGTGGAACGACCCTCCTCCGTCATCAAAGAGCTGCTTGAAAATTCCATTGATGCAAAGTCCGACTTAATAACGGTTGAAATTCAGCATGGCGGGATCACCTATATCAGGGTCAGCGACAATGGCTGCGGGATTGCATCGGAGGATGTTCCGCTGGTTTTCCATCGCCATGCCACCAGTAAAATCTCTCAGGAAAACGATCTGGAACAGATCGCGACGTTGGGATTTCGCGGGGAAGCGATGGCATCCATTGCAGCGGTCAGCCGAGTGGAAATGATGACGTGCACGCATGATTGCGTGGAAGGAACATACTATGAGATCCACGGAGGAGAGGAGCAGGACTATACAGAAATCGGCTGTCCTGTTGGAACAACATTCATTATCAGAGATTTGTTTTACAATACCCCTGCCCGCATGAAATTTCTGAAAAAGGATAATTCAGAAGCAAATTCTGTGGCGGCAATCGTAGAGAAGGAGGCACTTTCTCATCCGGAAATCTCGTTTAAATTCATACGCGATGGGCAGGTAAAGCTGCATTCCCCTGGAGACGGAAATCTCTTATCTGCCATTCATGCAGTTTTGGGGCACGATTTTGCTGCCTCAATGATTCCTGTTGATTATAAGTCCGATGCAATCCATGCATCCGGCTATGTTTGTAAGCCTACAAGCAGCCGGGGCAATCGAACCATGCAAAACTTCTTCATCAATAACCGCTTTGTTCGCAGTAAAACAATGATGGCAGCTTTGGAGGAAGCATACAAGCATTCTGTCATGGTAGGAAAGTTTCCGTCATGTGTCTTGAATCTGGATATTCCTTATCAGGAAATCGATGTAAATGTTCATCCGGCAAAAATAGAAGTTCGTTTCTCAAATGAAAAAGCTGTTTTTGATGCCGTATATTATGGAGTAAAATCTGCACTCAAGCAATACGATTATTCCCTTGGCTTGTCAGAAAGCAGCAGCCAGACTTCGATCGAAGGCCTCAAAGTACCGCAGATTAAGGAAAATACACCGATAAAGCAGGCAAAACCATCTAAGGAATATTCATATACAAACACCCCAAACCCTGCCGTACGGACCTCGTTGTCAAATCTGCATAAAAGCATTTCCGGCATCAAAGAGAATGCTTCCTCGCCCTTTGCCCTGCATGATGACGGTGTTCCGTATCAGGTAACTCCAAAGCCAGCCCGTCAGAGCTTCGTCCCGAATACGCAGGAATGGAAGGAGGAGCTTCCCCCATGTATGGAGGGGAAGGTGGATAAGAGGGAGGCACATCCAAGCGAATCGGTGGATCTGCCTGAGCACGATCCACTCACAGAGCCTCAGGATAACACAGCCTCCTTGCTTGGGGATACGGACACAGAGGAAAATCCCTACACAAATGCCCGTATGATTGGGGAGCTGTTTGGGACCTATATCCTGTTGGAAAACAAGGATGAACTCATCCTGATCGATAAGCATGCGGCACACGAACGTCTGCTGTTTGAACGCCTCAAAAAAATCGATATTGCAAAGGACAGACAGCTCCTTCTGAGCCCGATCCTTGTCCATTTAAGTCAAGAGGACTATGAAGCAGTTTCCGGTAATATGTCAGTATATGAGAGCATTGGATTTGAAGTAGAGGATTTTGGGAATGCTGATTTGTATGTCAGGGCAATTCCGGTTGCACTGCCGGAATGTGATATCAGTTCGATCGTGGAAGAAACAGCTCATAAGCTCTGTCTGCACCATCACGATTTGACCCCGGAGGTTTTGGACGGACTGCTGCACAATATTGCATGCCGCAGTGCGATCAAAGCGCATGATAAAAACACATCTTTGGAATTGGAAGAAATCATCCGTATGCTTCGGGAAAATGAGGATGTGAAATACTGCCCGCATGGTCGTCCGATTGCCCGGACGCTCACTCGGCGGGAAATCGAAAAAATGTTTGGACGGATACAATAATAAGGAAGGTTGTTTCTTATGGACTTTGAAAAAGATCAGGCAAAGATCCCGGTTGTTGTGGTAGCAGGACCTACTGCATCAGGGAAAACAGATGTTGGTGTTCAGATATGTAAATGGTTTGACGGAGAGGTCGTTTCAGCCGACTCAATGCAGATTTATCAGCATCTGTCCATTGGAACAGCGAAGCCCACCAAGGAAGAAATGCAGGGAGTCCCACATCATCTTATGGATTTCCTGTCCCCAGAACAGCCGTTTTCTGTCGCAGAATATGCAGAAGAAGCCCGCAAAATCATTTTGGACATTCACCGGCGCAAAAAGCTCCCGGTCATTGTAGGCGGTACAGGACTTTATATTGATTCGCTGATCTGCAACATTCAGTTTTCTCAAACGACTTCAAACCCCCAACGCCGGGAAGAGCTTCGTCAGCAGGCAGAACAAGAAGGGAACCAAAGTGTTTGGAATCTCCTGGCACAATTAGATCCGAAGGCTGCAGAATCGATCCACCCCAATAACGTCGGACGTGTCATCCGTGCAATCGAAATGACCGAAGATACCGGAAAAACCAAGACACAGCAAGTGGAAGAATCCCGCAGCGAACCCTCCCCGTATGCTCCCTGCTATCTCGCCCTAAATTATCGTGACAGAGCAAAACTGTATGAGAGAATCGATCAGCGTGTTTTGAATATGGTAGAAGACGGATTGGAAGAGGAAGCCCGCTGGCTGCTGGAGCATGGTTATGCTCCCACAGCATCACAGGCAATCGGTTATAAGGAAATGTTTGGATATCTCAATGGAGAGGAAACCCTAACACAGGCAATCGAAAAAATACAAATCGGAAGCCGCCACTACGCCAAGCGACAGCTGACCTGGTTTCGCCGCAATCCGATGATCCAATGGTTTTACCCCGATGATTACGAGAATAAATGTAAATTTATGGAAAATATTAAGAAATATCTATCCACTTCCCTGAAAATGTGATATACTGTGGCTATAACATAAAGGATAGGGGAGAAAGAAAGTCCGTTTATGAGAAATTATGACACAAAAGCACGAATTATCTTGGGATTGGTGGGACTGCTTTTTTTATCTTATCTTGGCTACCACATCACACGCCTGAATACAAAAAAATTTGAGACGCAAACGGCAGAGTATGATACAGTGCATGATACCATCCGTGCAGAGGGTTTTGTTTTGCGGGATGAGCTTACAGTTCCTCTGGTCAGTGACGGAATCCTGGTTTACAACTACGACAGCGGAGAAAAGGTTGGGACCCATTCCATTTTGGCGAATATCTACAGTTCAGAAGAGTCTGCACAGAATAAGCAGCGTGCGGAACAGGTGTCTGCTGAATTGGAAAATCTTCGTAAAATTCAGGATATGCATTCTGCAAACCACTCCAACATTGAGCTGCTCTCCAATCAAATCAATGAAAAAGTGCACCAGCTCACCGCAATCAACAACAGCGGCATCGTAGTTGGCCTTCCCGCGCTGAAGGAGGATCTTGCTTTTATGTTCAACAAAAAGCAGGTAGCTCTGCGCAAAGGGGACAACTTTGATAAGCGAATCGATTACCTGGAAAATCAGCTCGCTTATTTACAGGAAAATACTGAAAAAGCACAAAAGTCAATCAAAACCCCTTCGGAAGGGTACTTCACAAAGTATATCGATGGATTTGAAAACATCTATACAATCGATAAGCTGCCGGATCTGTCGGTAGAGATGTTTGATGAAATGATGCGTATCGATGCAAGCCGTCAGGGAGAATATGTAGGTAAGATCGTCAAAAATCAAAACTGGTATTTTATTGTTTCGATTCCGCAAAAGCAGATGCAGCAGTTTTATCAGAATACCCATGCAATCCTCGATTTTGGGTTTGCCTCCGGGGAAACCGTAGATGCAAAGATCTATCGAATCATCGGAGAGGAAGAGGACGAGCGTTCTCTTGTTGTGCTTCAGTGCAAGGATATCAACGAAGATCTTCTGACGCTTCGCCGGCAATCGGTTGATATCACATTCCGAACCTACTCCGGATTGAAGGTCAGTCGGGAAGCGCTGTCCTATGAACAAAGTGTAATCGGTGTTTATGTATTGGAACGCGATGCGATCGTCCGATTTAAGCCAATCAGCATTATAAGAGATCAGGGAAGCTATGTTCTCTGTGAAGGGATTGGGGAAGACAAAAACTGTCTCAAACGTTTTGATGAGGTGATTTTGAATGGAGGAAATCTGGAGGATGGACAAAAAATCAATTAGTTCGGTATCAGACAATGTAAAAGAGATCCTTCACTCTGTTCGACAGGCTGCTATCGAGTGCGGCAGGTCACCGGATGAAATTGCTGTAATGGCTGTAACAAAAAATGTAGATACGCAGCGAGTGAATGAGGCAATTGACAGCGGGATTCACCTGCTGGGAGAAAACAGGGTGCAGGAGCTGCTGGAAAAATATGATGACTATAAAAAGGAAGGGGTCGAGATCCATTTTATTGGTCATTTGCAAACGAACAAGGTAAAGCAAATCATCGATAAGGTTTCTATGATCCATTCTGTGGACAGCCTGCGCCTTGCTCAGGAAATCGATCGGCAGGCAAAACGGATCGGGATCGTGATGAAGGTATTGGTGGAAGTGAATATCGGGGAGGAAGAGAGTAAGTTTGGCGTTTCCGCTGGGGAATTGCCCCAATTTCTTCAGGAAATTTCCAAATTACCGAATCTTTCGGTAGAAGGTTTGATGGCAATACCTCCCATTACGTCATCTGCCAAAGAAAGTGAGTATTATTTTCACAAAATGTCCAATCTCTTTATTGACATAAAGCAGAAAAACGTGGATAATATTAGCATGGGTATCCTATCCATGGGAATGTCTAAAGACTATTTGTATGCAATCAAATATGGCTCTCATATTGTCCGAATCGGAACGGCGATGTTTGGTTTTAGAAGTTAGAAAAGGGGATTACTTAAAAATGGCTTTCAAGGATACATTAAAAAACCTGATCGGAATACCGGCAAACGATTATTATGACAACGAGGATGACGCAAACGAAATGGAAGAAGGGGAAACTTTTCCAGCCGCCGATTCTCCATTTGCAGCTTCTGTCAATGATCGGAAAGTGAACAAGGTAGTAAGTGTCCACGCAACGACTCAGTTGGCTGTTGTATTGGTAAAACCAGAGCGCTATGAAGATGCCTGCTCCATTGCAGACCATCTGAACGCAAAAAAGACGGTTGTATTGAATCTCGAATCTACAAATAAGGATGTATCTCGCCGCCTGATCGATTTTCTGTGCGGGGTAGCGTATGCAAACAACGGTCAGATGAAACGTGTTGCAAACAACACCTACATCATTACTCCTTATAACGTGGATATTATGGGCGATCTTTTAGATGAACTCGAAAGCAATGGTGTAATTTTCTAATGCCTGTAGATGAAGAAAAATTATTATACGACCGGATCAGTGATAAGATAGATGCCGTAGAACGTGATTGGTGTGTTCGTTTTACTTCTTTTCTTGATGAACGACAGCAAGCACTGGCAGAAAAGTTCCTGAAACAATCTGTATTCGGGAATTTTCTGTTATATGGAGGATTTGATGAGGCAGGCCGTAAAATTTTAGGACTGTTTCCCGAGTATCAGGAGCCTTTGAAGGAGGAATTTCCGATCTTTCCGGTCACTATGTATTATCGGGAGCAGGACAAGCCGCGCCATCAGGATATTTTAGGTTCACTGATGGGACTCAATATCAAACGAGAGCTTATCGGTGATATTCTGATTGGAGAACGATATGCTGTTCTTTATCTCATAGAACCTGCGTACAGCCTTGTGCTCAACGAGCTGACAAAGGTGGGGCGTGTGGGAGTATCGGTGAAACCGGAGCTGCCCGATATTTTGCCGAAAGCATACGAATTGCAGCCTATCTCAGGGACGGTGAGTTCCCTGAGGCTCGATTGTCTTGTTGCATTGCTGACAAATCAAAGCAGGGAAAAGGCAGTGCAGCTGATCCGAAACAAACAGGTCAGCGTAAACTTCTTTGAATCCGAAGAACCGGCTCATCCTGTTTTGGAAAAGGACATTTTCTCGATCCGTGGATACGGACGCTTTATTTTGAGCAGCGTTGGTGGAACGTCAAAAAAAGGTCGGCTCCATCTTCTTTGCCATAAATATTGTTGATTATGCAACAATCTTCTTGATAAGTATTTAGATAGGACAGGGGGTTTTACTATGATGACTCCTGATTCCATTGCAAGCAAACATTTTGATAAGGCAATGGGTGGCTTTCGTCAGGATGAAGTAGAAGCATTCCTTAAAGAAGTTTCAGACGAATTTCGTCTTCTTCAAGCAGAAAAATTGGAGTTGGAGAAAAAAATTGAAGTGCTTGCTTCTAAAATAGAGCAGTACCGCGAAGATGAGGACAGCCTGCGCAGTGCGCTGATTGGAGCGCAAAAGCTGGGGGACAGCGTGATTCGTGAGTCAAAAGCAAAAGCAGAGGTCATTGTGCGTGAGGCGAACGGACAAGCGGCAAAAATCCTGGAGGATGTTCAGGGCCAAATCCAAATCGAGCAGGCTGCACTTGTTACCATGAAAAAAGAGGTCACAAAATTCAAAAACCGTCTTTTGGGGATGTATCGTCAGCACCTCGATTTGATCACATCGCTTCCGGAATATCCAAATCCGGAGCTTTCTGCGGTTGATACTGTGCTTCCGACGGAAGATCCTGCTCCGGTTGAGGAGGTACCAGAGGCAGCCCCCGCTGAGGAGGCAGCAGATGTACAGCTCGACTTTTCTGCAATGGACAACGAGGACACATCCGCAGCAGCAATGAGCTTCTCTGAGATCCCGACTCCGTCCGCGGAAGTCAGCTCTAAGTTCGGACAGCTGAAATTCGGGGAAGGATTTGACGTGGAACGAGAAGACAGCAAGAAAAACGGGGTATTTTCCCGCAAAAAGCACCATTCAGTATAATCCATCAGTAAGATGAGTAGATTATAGACGAAAATAAAGGGAGAGGTAAATCATGGCTCAAGATTATAACAAAACACTAAATCTTGTGAAAACAGATTTTAACATGAGAGCCGCCTTGCCACAGCGTGAACCAGGTATGGTCGAAAAATGGCAGGAACAGGATCTCTATCACAAGATGGTAGAAAACAATAAGGGGAAACCGCTTTATGTTCTGCACGATGGTCCGCCTTACGCAAATGGCGATATTCATTTGGGAACAGCTTTGAACAAGGTGCTCAAGGATATCATTGTTCGTCAGAAAAACATGAGTGGATTCCAGTCTCCGTATATCCCAGGTTGGGACACCCACGGTCTTCCGATCGAGCTGAAGGCTCGCAAAAAAGCAGGGGTATCCAACAATATCTCTCCTGTTGAATTGAGAAAGATTTGCAAGGAATTTGCACTTCATTATGTAGATACCCAGAGAAAACAGTTTGAACGTCTTGGTGTGCTGGGTGACTTTGATAATCCATATTTGACCTTGAAACCTGAATTTGAAGCAAAACAAATTGAAGTATTCGGGAAAATGGCAACCAAAGGTTACATTTACAAAGGCTTGAAGCCGGTTTACTGGTGCCCTGAGTGCTCCACTGCATTGGCAGAAGCAGAAATCGAGTATGAGGAAGATCCTTGCCTGTCCATCTATGTAAAATTTGATGTGAAAGATGATAAGGGAAAATTGGCAGCACTTGGTGCTGATTTGAGCAAAACCTACTTTGTGATCTGGACCACCACCACATGGACACTTCCGGGCAACATGGCAATCTGTGTAGGCCCTGAATATGAATACTGCCTTGTAAAAGCAAACGGCGAGTATTATGTAATTGCACGCGAATTGATCGAAACGACCATGAAGGCTGCTTCCATTGAAGAATACGAAATTTGCGGTTCTCTCTCCGGCAAAGATCTCGAATACATGGTATGCAAGCATCCATTCATGGATCGCGATTCTTTGGTTATCGTGGGAGATCATGTAACCTTGGACAGCGGTACCGGCTGCGTTCATACAGCGCCCGGACACGGTGTGGAAGACTTTGAAGTTTGTGTCAACAATTACCCGGAAATCAAAATCGTAGTTCCTGTTGATGCAAACGGCGTTCTGACAGAAGCTGCCGGAAAATTTGCAGGTCTTTCCACAAACGATGCAAACAAAGCAATCGCAGACGATTTGACTGCATCCGGTCATATGTTTGCAGTAGAAAAGATCATCCACCAGTATCCACACTGCTGGAGATGTAAAAATCCAATCATCTACCGTGCAACAGAACAGTGGTTCTGCTCTGTGGAGGACTTCAAAGAAGATGCTCTGAAAGCAATCGAAGGCATCAACTGGATCCCATCTTGGGGCGAAGGCCGCATCAAGAATATGGTCAGCGACCGTTCCGACTGGTGCATTTCCAGACAGAGAATCTGGGGTGTTCCGATCCCGATCTTCTACTGCGAACAGTGCGGTGAGGTGCATGTGGACGAAGAATCCATCAAAGCAGTTTCAGACTTGTTTGCAAAAGAGGGCTCCGATGCATGGTGGACCCATGAAGCAGCAGATATTTTGCCAAAGGGAACAAAGTGCAAAAAATGCGGCTGTGAATCCTTCCGCAAGGAAAGCGACATTATGGACGTTTGGTTCGATTCCGGTACAACACATGCTTCTGTCCTCAGCACAAACGAGAACATGAAGTGGCCATGCGACCTCTACCTTGAAGGTGCAGACCAATACCGCGGCTGGTTCCAGTCCTCCTTGCTGACTTCCGTTGCATGGAAAGGCGTTGCTCCTTATAAGAATGTATGCACACACGGATGGGTAGTCGATGCTCAGGGCCGTACCATGCATAAATCGCTTGGAAACGGTATCGCTCCGGAAGAAATCATCAAAGACTACGGCGCAGATATCCTCCGTCTGTGGGTTGCTTCCTCCGACTATCATTCTGATATTCGTATTTCTCCGGATATCCTCAAACAGCTTTCTGAGGTATATCGCAAGATCCGCAACACCGCCCGCTATATTTTGGGTAACCTGTATGACTTTAACCCGGATACAGACTGCGTAGAAGATCATCAGCTGACCGAGCTGGATCGCTGGGCTCTGGCTACTTTGGACAACCTTGCCAAAGAGTGCAACAAAGCATATGATAACTTCGACTTCCATCTCGTATATCATGCAGTTCATAACTTCTGCACCATTGATATGTCCAACTTCTACCTGGATATCATCAAGGATCGTCTGTATGTTGAAGCTCCGGATTCTGTTTCTCGTCGTGCAGCTCAGACAACGATCTACCGCATTTTGAGAGATATGACCTTGCTGTTCGCGCCGATCCTCGCGTTTACATGCGATGAAATCTGGCAGTACATCCCGAAAACAAAAGATCTCAATGCAGAATCTGTTGTTCTCAATGAAATGCCAAAAGGCGGCATCTCCAAAGAAACTCCGGAATTTATGGAGAAATGGGAACATATCCATGCAATCCGTGATGATGTAAATAAGGTATTGGAGGATGCCCGCGCTGCTAAAACAATCGGTAAGGCTCTAGAAGCAAAAGTGACCTTGACCTGCACCGGTGATCAGATGAAATTCCTTCAGGAAAATGTTGCGATTTTGGAAACCGTGTTTATTGTTTCTAAGGTTGAGCTTGTTGATGCAGCACCGGAAAAATCTACCGGTTCGATAGAAGGACTGGCTGTTTCTGTTACAAAGGCAGACGGACAGAAATGCGAACGCTGCTGGGTATACAGTGATACGGTTGGTTCTGACCCAGAACATCCAACCCTTTGCGCACGCTGCAGCAAAATTTTAAGCAAATAATTGTTCCTATAGCGGTGCAAGTTGATTGCGCCGCTATTTTATTTTATAAAAGGAGAATGTGAATGTTTGTATATCTCTCTTTGGCAATCGCTGTTCTTTTGATCATCATAGATCAGGCAATCAAGTTTTGGGCAGCATCCAGTTTGAAGCTGATCCCAACGATTCCGCTGATTCAAGATGTGCTGCATCTGACGTACCGCGAAAATAAAGGGGCTGCTTTCAGCATTCTGGAAGGAAAGACATTCTTTTTGATTATCATTACAGCTGCCATGCTTTTGGTAATGCTCTACATCCTTCTGAAAAAAGTTATGACCCACCCTGTAATCGTTTCTGCATTTTCTCTGATTATTGCTGGGGGAATCGGAAATCTGATCGATCGTATCTTCCGTCCGGGAGGGATCGTTGTAGATTATATCGATTTTCGCCTGATCAATTTTCCGGTCTTTAATTTCGCAGACATTTGTGTTGTGATCGGAACGGCACTCTTTATCATTTACCTCATCTTCCTGGAACCAAAGGAAGAAAAGAAAAAGAAGCAAACGAAGGAAGATCCTTCGCAAAATGGCGGAGCTGATGAGAATGAATAGAACTCAAATCGTGACACCGGAATCCGAAGGAAGCCGTCTTGATAAATGGATCTCCGAGACTTTTGAGGAGCAAACCCGCTCCTCCGCCCAGAAGCTATTGGAAAGCGGCGTAGTTTTGCTCAACGGAAAAACCTGCTCTGAAAAGAACTACAAGGTGAAGGCAGGGGATCAGGTTGAGCTTCCTGTTTTAGAGCTTCAGGAATTGGAAGTTTGTGCAGAAGATATCCCGCTGGATATCGTTTATGAGGACCACGATATCTTGGTGGTCAACAAGCCGAAAAATATGGTTGTCCACCCGGCGGCTGGAAATCCCTCAGGGACCCTTGTTAATGCACTGATTCATCACTGCGGACCGCTGACTTGCATCAACGGTGATTTTCGGCAGGGGATCGTTCATCGTATCGACAAAGATACGAGCGGCCTTCTCGTTGTTGCGAAAACGGATGAAGCATACGAAGGTTTGGCATCCCAAGTGCGAGAACATTCCATGCAGCGTTACTATGAGGCTGTGGTTTACGGAGGGTTTCGAAGTGACTTCGGAACGATAGATGCTCCGTTGGGGCGTCATCCGGTGGATCGGAAAAAGATTGCTGTACTAAAAGCCACCGATGAAAATGCAAGAAGCGCAGTGACTCATTATAAGGTTTTGAAGCGCTATCAGGGATTTACCCATCTTCAGCTGAAACTGGAAACAGGGCGGACTCATCAAATCCGCGTTCATATGGCGCATTTTGGTCACCCTGTCGCAGGCGACCCTGTCTATGGTCCGAAAAAATGCATCAAACAGCTGGGAGGACAATGCCTTCATGCAAAGACATTGGGATTCATCCACCCAATCACAAAAGAGGAGATGCTTTTTGACAGCCCGCTTCCAGACTATTTCTCTCGTTTTCTTGCAACCCTGCATCCGATCGAATAATATGATCCCATCCTTATTTTCAAGCGATAAGGATGGGATTTTTTCAGGGAAGTCTTTATCTGAAATATTTGGTTGAATACTGGTATAAAAAATGATATACTGTAAATGTTGAGAATCAGTGGGGAAATTACATCGTTTAATTTCAGAAAGAATGCCTCGTTGTATTTCTACATAATTGATATTTTAAGGAGGACGAACCATGAACCAGACGTTAAAAAAAGAACTGTCGTTGGCTGCATGTAAAATCCGTATGGGCGCAATTGAAGGGGTTCATTGTGCAAAATCCGGTCATCCGGGTGGCTCTTTGTCTGCAGCAGATATTATTGCTTACCTCTACTTTAAGGAAATGAACATTGATCCAAAAGACCCGAAAAAAGAAGACCGCGACCGCTTTGTGCTTTCCAAAGGGCACATTGCACCGGCATTGTATGCTGCGCTTGCAAATAAGGGATATTTCCCAGTCGAGGAATTGAAAACACTCCGCAAAATCGGCTCCAGACTGCAGGGACATCCTGACATGAAGCACATCCCAGGTGTTGATATGAGCACCGGTTCTCTCGGACAGGGCATCTCCGCTGCATGCGGTATGGCAAAAGCAGCTAAATTGATGCAGAAGGACTTCCGTGTTTATGCTGTTCTCGGTGACGGTGAAATTCAGGAAGGTCAGGTATGGGAAGCATCGATGTTTGCAGGTCACAATCATCTGGACAACCTTTGCATCGTTGTTGACAACAACGGCTTGCAGATCGACGGAAGCATTGAAGATGTATGTTCTCCATATCCTATCGATGAAAAATTCAAAGCATTCAATTTCCATGTAATCAACATCGATGGACATAATCTTGATGAGATCGAAGCAGCTTTTGAAGAGGCGAGAGCAACAAAGGGACAGCCTACTGCAATCATTGCAAAAACCGTAAAAGGCAAGGGCGTTTCTTTCATGGAGAATCAGGCATCATGGCACGGAAGCGCACCGAATGATGAGCAGTACGAAGTTGCTATGAGCGAATTAAAAGCCGCCTTGGCAGAATTGGAGGCATAATTATGGCAGATACCGTAAAAATTGCAACAAGAGAAAGCTATGGTAAAGCACTGGCGGAGCTTTCCACGGAATATCCAAATCTCGTAGTATTGGATGCAGATTTGGCTGGTGCAACCAAAACAGGAACCTTTAAAAAATGCTGCCCAGAGCGTTTTATTGACTGCGGAATTGCAGAAGCAAATATGATCGGCGTTGCAGCAGGTCTTTCTACCTGCGGAATGATTCCATTTGCAAGCTCCTTTGCAATGTTTGCCGCCGGACGTGCATTCGAGCAGATCCGCAACTCTGTAGCTTACCCACACCTTAACGTAAAAATCGGTGCAACTCATGCAGGTATTTCTGTAGGTGAAGACGGCGCAACACACCAGTGCTGCGAAGATATTGCGCTGATGCGCACCCTTCCGGGCATGGTGATCGTTAACCCGGCTGATGATGTGGAAGCAAGAGCTGCTGTTCGTGCTGCAATCGAATATGTTGGCCCGATGTATCTGCGCTTTGGTCGTATGGCTGTTCCTGTCATCAATGATGAACAGAACTATCATTTTGAGCTTGGAAAGGGTATCACTCTGCGTGAAGGAAATGATATCACCATCGTTGCAACAGGTCTGATGGTAGCAGAAGCTGTACAAGCAGGAGAAATCCTTGAAAAAGAAGGCATCCATGCAAGAGTAATCAATATCCATACAATCAAGCCATTGGATGAAGAACTGATCTGCAAGGCTGCAAAAGAAACCGGCAAAATCATCACAGTGGAGGAGCACTCCGTAATCGGTGGACTTGGCTCTGCTGTTTGTGATGTAGTTTCTGCAAATTGCCCGGTACCTGTTCTCAAAATGGGTGTTCAGGATGTATTTGGTCACTCCGGTCCCGGCGGCGATCTTATTACGGAATTTGGACTGCGCGCAGCAAACATCGTAGAAAATGTAAAGAAAATGCTTTCCAAATAGGAATGTTTTCTTAAAATCAATGTACTATGCAGGGGAAATAGCGGTTTTTCCCTGTGTAAAAAATCCCAGTGTGAATATTGAAGCACACTGGGATTTTCTTCTACGCTTAAAGCTAAAAAAGGAGGAGCGATATGCTCGAAAATAATATTGGAACAGGCATGAGTGGATGGGGAAATCAGCTCTTTGAGAATTCCGAAACAATCGATACAAAAGAACAGTGCCGTCGTGCTCTCTTGCGCACAAAAGCGATTACCGCCGGCGAAGACGATCTGATTGCGAATCTTTCCAACACCTCGGCGACATTATGGCAGTTTCTTGAAAGGATCAGCTGGTGCGGATTCTATCTGATGCGCAATGGGGAGCTGGTTCTCGGTCCATTCCAGGGAAAACCAGCCTGCCGTCGAATTGCTGTTGGAAAAGGGGTCTGCGGAGCAGCGGTTCAAGAGGATAAGACACAAATCGTCGCAAATGTTTTGGAATTTCCGGGACATATCGCGTGCGACAGTGCATCCCGCTCTGAGATTGTTGTTCCAATCCACCATAACGGTCGCGTGATTGCAGTTCTTGACATCGACAGTGCAGAATTCGACCGATTTACAGAAATAGAAAAGGAATATCTGGAAGAATTGTGCCAACATCTCGAATCCCAATGTTCCTGGGACATTTAAAAGCAATGAGAGCCTTTCGGCTCTCATTTTTATCGCTGTTTTCTGAAGCAGGGCAGGGGAGTTATCTGAATTTGTATCCGTTTTGCTTCTTCTCTGTATAGTCAGCCCGGATTGCTTTTATGGTTTCCCAATACATAGTATGGATCTGTGCAGGTGTTTTGCCGGAAAGGTCTTGATTTTCAAGGTAGAGCATTGTCAATGCCTCTTCTCTTGTGGATGGAAAGGTGTAAAAGCTATCGTCCATAGGTTGTTGCTCCTTTTCAAAGTATTTGATACAACAAAAACTCCCGAACAGGTAATTTACCGATTCAGGAGTATTTTGGAGCTTGTGACCTGGCTCGAACAGGCGACCTGCTCATTACGAATGAGCTGCACTACCGACTGTGCTACACAAGCAAAATATCTGACTTACTCATTCTATACTATATCTCAATAAAAATCAAGCCTTTTTTCCAATTTTTAATCATTTATATTCTGCAAGATAAGAAGTGTTTGCATTTATTGTTTCTTTACAATTTATGCTAAAAATTTTTCAGAATAGATGTTATACTATGATACAGAATAGCATCTAATCAAAGGAGCATCGTTATGATTCGACAATGGCTGCGTAATTTCATGATTGGGCGATATGGGGTAGATCAGCTATCCATCGCACTTATGATAGGTTCTGTGATTCTCGGAATCTTTTCTTCGTTTAAGCACTGGTACTTTTTATCGATTTTATCAAGTGCACTGATGTTTTATGTGATTTTCAGGACTTATTCCCGCAATATCAATCGACGCTGGCAGGAAAATGCATATTTTATGAATGTATGGCAAAGGGCAAAAAAATCGGTTTCGCTTCAAAAACAACGGTTTCGTGATCGTGCAAGCTATCGTTACTTCACCTGCCCAAACTGTCATCAGACTTTGCGTGTTCCAAAAGGGAAGGGGAGGATCTGCATCACCTGCCCTAAGTGCAAAACAGAATTGATCCGAAAAACGTAATTCTTTCTGAAAAAAGGCTCATGGTTTCCCATGAGCCTTTTCTTATTCGACACTATTTTCAAGAGCATATGTACAAAAGCTCTTCATACAACAGACAGTGCATTTGGGGCGATTCGCCACGCAGGTGTCACGACCATGAAGAACCAATCTATGGCAAAAATCGTTTGCACGGTCCATCGGAAGAATTTTGCGCAGCTGCATCTCTACTTTGTATGGGTCTTTTCCTTTTGTCAAGCCGAGGAGGTTGGTGATGCGAATGCAGTGGGTATCGCATACAACAGCCGGCTTATGAAAAATATCTCCGACAACGAGATTGGCTGTTTTTCTGCCGATTCCGGGGAGCTTTGTCAGTTCTTCCACAGTATCGGGGAGAATACCATCATATTCATCGACCAGCATGGTTGCCATCGCAATGAGATCTCTCGCTTTTGTTTTATAGAGTCCGCAGCTTTTTATGATATTCTCAACGTCTTCCAAAGAAGCATTTTTAAACTCCTCAAGGGAACGATACTTTGCGAAAAGATCCTTCGTAACGATATTTACCCGAACATCCGTACATTGTGCAGCCAGACGGGTGGACATCAGCAGCTCATAGGGACGCTCATATATCAAAGAACAAATTGCTTCGGGATACTGTTTTTCCAAAGCATCTACTGCCATCAAGGCTTTTTCATTTAATTCCATAAATACATCCTTCTTTTAAAAAGTCATTTTTCTTCTATTATAGATTATCCTATTTACCTCAAATAATCAAGAGTTTGCATCTTTTTTCTTCTGCTTCACTTTGGACAGCGGTGATTTGTTGGCAGCGTTTTGAATTTGCTGATTTGATACATGCGTATAGATTTCGGTTGTACCGATATTTGTATGACCTAAGATTTCCTTTAGGACTCGAATATCCACGCCGCCATGCTGATACATCAATGTTGCGGCGGTATGGCGCAATTTATGCGGGCTATATCCACGTCCTGCAAGACCAGCCTGACGCATCGCTTCATCCACGATCTGTTCTACACGGCGTGTTGTAAGACGAGTTCCCTTGTTTGACAGAAAAAGAGCTTTCTTATTGGAACGAGAAGCATTTTCCGGAACCTTGCGCACTTTTTTATATTCCTCGATTGCGTCCTTGCAGGACTCGTTCAAATAGACGATCCGTTCCTTATTGCCTTTGCCCAACAGCTTTAAGGTATCATCTCGAATATCTTCGAGATCGATTCCAACCAATTCGGATACACGCATCCCACAGTTTAGAAACAGCGTTAGGATGCAATAGTCTCGTTGTGCGAATTTTGATTTTACAGAGTTGAGCAGCTCCAACGATTCCTCCAAGGTTAGATATTTTGGCATCTCTTTCTTGAGGGCAGGGGATTCCAGATTTTTTACCGGATCATCCTGCAAATAGGTTGTTTTTGTTGTAATGAAGTGGTAAAAGCTGCGAATACTGCTTACTTTTCGCGCCCGCGCAGCCGATTTATTTTCAAGCTCGTCCATCACAAAGTGCAGGTATTCATAAACGTCCAGCAAATTGATACTACAGATCGTTTCTGTGGAAATATCAGCTATTTTCATCGAGTGGAACATTTCATCGTTGTGCGGTATGATTTTGAGGATTTTAGTGGATTTTATGTAGCGCAAAAATGTTCTTAAATCGATGTAATATCCTGATACCGTCCTTGGCGATCTGCCTCGGATCGTTTCCATATAAAATAAAAACTGCCGCAGCAATTCCGGACAATCATTCAAAATTTCAGAATTCATAAATCATCAACCTCGACATTGATTTATTTTAATTTTCCTAAAGGGAAGGAGTCTTTTTTCGAATAAACTTATTTCGCTAAATATAAATTTAGCGAAATAAAGGGAGGGGGCTTTTGTTGATACCATGTAATGAGTGCGGATTTGATAAATTTCAACTCAATCAACACCTTTGCTTGAGCGGTATGATTCCGCCAATATCATGCAGCGGACCACGCTGCAATGAAATCGAATCAATTTTGTGCTTTTTCAAAAATGTTTTTATTTCATTTCCATCCGGATGACAGGATAGCTCTCCGGAAAATGCCATGCGGTCCGCTGCGATCAATCCGCAGCAGCCTCCGATAAATCCGGTATCGTATCCGGGTAGCTCGATGTAGCCGGGACGAATTTGCAGAACATCAAAGCCGTGATTTCTTCCGGCATTCGCAATGGATGGATCAGAGGTGATCAATGCATTCCTATTTACGACGGCTGTGCTGCATTTCACATAGCCTTGTGCTACCAAAATCTGCTTCTGATAAAATTCCCTAAATTGTAAAATTATTGACGATTGTGCTCTGCGATTGCAAAACAGAACATCCTTCAGAATTAAAAAATCGAGTGCTGCTTCCTCGGGATAGTTTGGTTTTAATGCCGGAATTGTTTTGACAGCAAAGCCTTGCTTGTTTAAGGAATTAGAGAGCTCACATTCCTGAGCTGAGATCAAGACAGTATCTCTGCTCAGAACCCCTAAATGCAGATCAGGATGGCATGAAACCGGTTTGGAAATATCATCAGAGAATGGGATCGTGAGAATATCGATATCCTGTTTCTCTAAGCTCTCGCAAATCGCTTCATACCCTTCCCCTATGGCGCACAGGCTGACAGGTGCACCTGGAATATGGGGTTCTGGCAGAAAATCGCAGTTTATCATTGATGTCACCTATTTTCTGATTTTTAGTTGCTGGAAAGTGTGTCTTTTGGATCGAGCTTGCTCGCCTTCCATGCCGGCCACAGACCGAAAAGCGACCCGATCATTGAGCCAAGCAGGACACAGATCAGAGCAATTTCGAAATGGAAGAAAACCGGGATTCCGATTTGATTGATTGAAAAAAGGGATATTGCGCTGAACAGCATCCCAATCAGGCTGCCTAATGATGATATGATGAAGCCCTGCATCCAAAATTCGAGTAAAATTGCACTGCGCTGTACGCCGAGGGACTTCTTGATGCCGATTTCTCGCGTTTGTTCCTTTACAATCAGCGTCATGATCGCCGTCATTCCAACTCCGGCAACAAAAAAGGAAATGGAAGCGATGCCTCCAATGATCTTTGTTACGATAGACAGAATCCTTGCAAAGGATTGCTGGTGTGCTGCAAGATTTTGAACCGAAAAATGGGATACCGGATGCATTTCATTCAGCATCGATTCTATTTTTTCGCCTTCCGCTTCTGCATCGATGGTCTTGTCGAGTGATAGCGCAACCTGCTCTGTTGTGTCTTTTCCCTGCTGCTCCAACATGGTGGTATAGGGTATATAAACAAAATTCGGAACAACCTGAGAAAAGCTGTTTTGGAACAGCGCGCCTCCCGACTCCACAACGCCTACAACCGTATATGCCTGTTTTTTCCCGTTTATCAGGATTTCTGCTGTTTTTCCGACAATATTGTTTCGCTTGTAAAAGTTTTGTGCTGTTTTTACATCAACGATGCACACATTGCGACTGCGAAATACATCATCCTTTGTTAGCTGACGCCCATAGAGCAATTTCATGGAAACGGTATCCGGGGCATCGTCATTGACCCCCCAAACCATCGTTTTGGCTGTGCGATGACGGAGAAAAATCGGTGTGTAGAGCGGTTCGATCGGGGTGATGGAAGATACATGTTCCTGCTTTTGAAGGAGCGATATATCGTTGTGTGTCATTCCATCCTTCCCTTTTGGCGCGGAAATCAGGAGATTTCCAAAGCCCATCGCATTCATTTCCTGATGAAGCAGTTCTTCCCCGGCAATCCCGGCATGAATGGTCAGGATCACTGCTGCAACACCAATCGCTATTGATGCTGCTGTAATGATAATTTGAAAAGGACGCCGAATGAGTGTGCGGGCTCCGTTCCAAACGGCAGCCTTCAGATAAGTGAAAACGGAATTGCTGTTATCCATGGTATTCTCCCTTCAGCATGATCCGCTCGCCTTCGTGCAGCTTTTCCTCTGAAACAAGGAGCGTTTCCGTTCCGTCTAAGCCATCTTCAACCTCGACTCCATCGGGTAATTCTTTTTTCACTGTAATATTTCTTCGAGCTGCTCTTCCATCAACATACAGATAAACGTATTCCTGATTGGCTTTGTCCTGATGCACTGCCTCATATGGAATGATGTTTGCCCATCGCGGTTCTTCTAACTGAATCATGCCTTCGACGGTAAAACCATTCTTCAAGCGTGAAGTATTTTCGAGCAGACCAACGAGGATATCAACCTCCCGCCCTCCTGTCATTTCTCTTTGTTTTGCGCTCTCCCCAATCTCCCGAATCGTTCCGTTCAAGACATTGGGGAAGGAATTGGATGTTATAACAACAGGATCTCCGATAGAAACATGCTGTGCTGCTGTTTCAGGAAGGAACAGACGGACGGATTTTGTGTTTGGGATCTCCATGCGAACAGCCGGTTTTCTGCAATCGAGTGCAGTACCACTTTTTAAATTGACTTCCGTGACGATTCCATCAACAGGTGCATAGACTTTTGAATCTGCTTGAACGGCTGACTGTTTTGCATGGGCTGGCGCATCGTGATTTGCGAAGGATGGCAGGATGTCCTCAGGGAGCACACCATATTCTGCCGCTGCCATCAGCACCTTATCATCAAGAACAGAAGCTCCGTCTTCCGCTGCATGATCAAGCCATTGATCCACAGATGCCAAAACAGTGCCTTTCTTCACCTGATTTCCGACAGACACAAAAACATTTTTCGCAACGGCAGCACTGGGAAGATAAACCTCATACTCTTCCCCCGGACACACTTCTCCATATGCACGCACTCTTTCTGCAATCTGCTTTGTATCAACAAATGTAAATTCTGCCTGCACTGTGTTGTTTATGATAGCTTGTGGAAGCAGCCCTATAGACAGAATCAGCAATGGTGCATTGATCAATAGAAGCACACGTTTTAACATCGCACTCTCTCCTTCCGTTTTCATGCTTATTATTCCTGTCAGGATACATGATTATTCTTTCCTTTGTTTCCTTAACAGAGAAAAAGAACATGTATATCCCGATACCATTTCTGGAATAATACAGAAGAAAGCACTTTATTGTGAAAGGAAATGGTTTTATGAACATGCTGCCCTGCGCCCAATTATGCCGCCATCAAAAGGATGGATATTGCCAGCTCAAAGGTACTCCGCAAATCCAGCATCTATCTTGTGCTTGTCCTTATTTTGTGTCGGTAAAAGATGCAGTTCCTTTACCCCAAAACAGATTGAATGGCTTGCGTGAGACTGCTGACTCCGATCAGGTGGATCTTAGGTTCAAAATTTAAGGAGGACAAACATTGTTTGGGCAACAAGCAGTGCTTGAAGCCAAGGCGTTCTGCCTCCTTGATTCGAGCAGCTGCACGGTTGGTTGCTCGAATTTCTCCTGCCAAACCGATTTCCCCAAACACGACAATATCATCTGAAATCGGTCGATCCAGAAGGTTGGAGGTCAGCGACAGGGCGATTGCAAGGTCGGCTGCCGGTTCATCCAGACGCAAACCTCCCACTACATTGATGTAGGCATCAAGGTTTCCGAAGAAATAGCCGCACCGTTTTTCCAATACAGCAATGATCAGCGCGGCACGGTTGTAATCGAAGCCGGTCGCAGTACGCCGCGGAGCGGAAAATCCCGTTTTGCTGACGAGTGCCTGAACCTCTGCCAATATCGGACGAGAGCCTTCCATCACACAGGAAACGCAGGTCCCGGATACATTTTGCGGTCTTCCCTCCAACAATGCCATGGAAGGATTTTTCACCTCGACAAGCCCGCCTTCCTGCATTTCGAAAACGCCGATCTCGTTTGTAGAGCCGTAACGGTTTTTGATTGCTCTCAAAATGCGGTAGCTGAGATTTCGTTCTCCTTCAAAGTACAAAACAGCATCCACCATATGCTCCATAACCTTTGGACCGGCGATATTTCCGTCTTTGTTGACATGACCGACAATGAAAATCGGGATCTCCATCGTTTTGGCTGCATTGATCAAAAGCTGTGTGCATTCCCGAACCTGTGTAACACTGCCCGGAGAGGAATTGATTGCAGAGTGATTCATGGTTTGAATCGAGTCGATCATCACAATATTGGGCTTGAGCTGGTGAATCGCTTCAATCACCGATTCGATGTTGGTTGTTGCGCCAAGATGGAGATTCTCCGTCAAAACTCCCAAGCGTGTTGCCCGCAGCTTGATCTGGCGCAGGCTTTCCTCTCCTGAAATATATAATATGGACGCATTGTCCGAAATACTTTGGCAGATTTGAAGCAGAAGCGTTGATTTTCCGATACCGGGATCACCGCTCAAAAGGATCACCGAGCCGGGAACAATTCCTCCTCCCAGTACGCGGTTGAGCTCCGACATCCCCGTCGTATATCTATTTTCTTCGGATGAATCGATTTCCTTGAGTGTACGGATCGCAGTGACGGATGCTGCTGCAGACGAAGGCGAAGCTCCCTTTGCAGCAGGAATCTCCACGTTCTCCTCTAACGTATTCCAGCTGTTGCATTCGGGACACTTCCCCATCCATCGAGGCTGGATGCTCCCGCACTCTGTGCAGACATAATATGTTTTTGTCTTTGCCACTGATTTCTCTCCCCTTCCCTAAATAATCGTTGTGTATCCTTTTCGAAAAAGGCGTCACTCACATTATACCATGAAGATGAGGATAGAAAAAGACGATGATATGAAAAAGGGAATTTACAGAATATAAAAACAGACAGTATCCCAATCGAGTCTGGATGCTGTCTGTTTCTGCTTTGCAGATCGTCTGCCATTCGCCTTTTTATAAAGTAATGACCTTATCCGCAAGAAGCATTCTTTCGCTGATATCATACATGTTGCTTACCGAGCCTGTCATCAGCTTGTCTGTGAGATCATAGAATTTCAGGCAGGTTCCGCAAACAAGAACTTCTGTTCCCTTTTCCTGCAGGGTTTTCAAATGTTCTGCTACCTGCTCATTTTCGGATGGAAGGCGAACCCCTTCGTTCATGAAAAGAATATAGCGCGGCGGCTCATTCGATTCTGTCAAAGTGTAGAAGAACATTGTCATCAGAGATGGACCCAAATCCCCTTCCGAGGTACCGATCGAATCTTTGTTGACAAACAGTGCCCAGTTATTTGGCTGCTTGTGATTGGACTGCTCTGCCTGCGAAACCGCTTTCCCTGTTCCGTTAAAGGTTACATGATAACCGCCTTCCACCTCACTTGTTGCAGTGGTGTAGTTCTGGCTTTGAGCGAGCTTTTCAAGATTTTTGACCGCGATGTCGTTATCTACTGCTACAACAAAGGTCCCTTTTCCTGCGTCGATTTCTTTTTTTGCCAAAATTACAGGCTTTGGGCAGGCAAGTCCCATTGCATTTACCAATTCCATATCGTTTTGCTCCTTTTTCGTGTTTCTTTCTTTTTATTATACCTTATTGCACAATCCATTTCAATCATTTTGTATATTACAGCTATAAATTTCATCTATAGATTTCGCTCATCTATTTATTTTGTCAATTTTAATTTTGGGTGCAGTAAATTGCAGCTTTGGTGACACTATTCAATCGTAACAGATCTGCAGCGTATGGAATGTTCTGTTATTATGATTGAATGAAATTAAAGATTGGTGGTAAAAATTATGAAAAAAAGATTGTTGACTCTCTTGCTGGTTGCAGCACTGACAATGAGCATGTTTGCAGGATGCGGCAAAAAAGAAGAATCCAAAGACCCTGTTGAAAATAATACTGCAACAGAAGAAAACAAGGTTGATGATGCAGCACAGGATGGGGACAAAGAAGAAAAACAGGAACCAACCCTCGATGAGATCGTAGCTGCTGTAAAAGAAGCATACGGCGAAGACTACATCCCTTCCATGGAAATCCCTTCGGAACAGCTTTCTGATGTTTTTGGGATCAATATGGACGATGTAGATTCCTTCTATGCAGAAGGACCGATGATCAGTGCACATGTTGACACCTTTATTGCACTGAAGGCAAAAGAAGGCAAAGTGGATAGTCTGGTAGAGTCATTAAATACCTACCGTCAGAATCAGATCAACTCTGCATACTCCTATCCAATGAATATTCTGCGTTTGCAGGGCTCTAAGGTAATGAAAAACGGCGACTATGCGTTCTTTGTTCTCCTTGGTGCCTTCCCAGATGAGGAAATGTCCGAGGAAGATCAGGTAAAATTCACAGAGGAACAGGTTCAGATCGGCGTAGATGCAATCAACGCTTTGTTCTAATCCCGAAGTCGAAGCAAAAGGCTTTACAGGATTAATACGATCCTGTAAAGCCTTTTTTATCTCCAAAAAGTGCTTGATGCCATTTACAGCTCCTTGATTGTTATGGTATATTAAATGGTAAGATTATGAGTTTTGGAGGCTATTATATGGAAAACTTTGAATATTCGATTCTCTCTGATCCCACCATCTTTGCAATCAATCGCTTACCTGCACACTCAGACCACAAATTCTACCGTTCTGTAGAAGAAGCAAATTCCGAAGAAATGAGCTGCCAAATGTCCTTAAACGGCATGTGGAAATTTCATATGGCACGTTCTTTGGACCAGACAATTCCCGGATTTCAAAATCCGGACTATAACTGCACCCATTGGCAGGATATCACTGTCCCTGGACATATTCAGTTACAGGGATTTGACCAGCCGCGTTATCTGGATACCATGTATGCATGGGATGGGCATGAAAGCATCCAGCCCGGACAGATCCCAACAAGATATAACCCCGTTGGCTCTTATGTGACCTATTTCGATAAACCCGATTGGGATACGGTACGCATCTCGTTTCAGGGAGTAGAAAATGCATTTGCTCTCTGGCTCAACGGACATTTTGTCGGGTACAGTGAGGATTCCTTCACTCCCTCCGAATTTGAGCTGACCCCTTATATAAAGGAAGGAAAAAACAAACTGGCTGTTCAGGTGTTTCGCTTCACCAGTGCAAGCTGGCTGGAGGATCAGGATTTCTGGAGATTCAGCGGCATTTTCCGCGATGTTTTCCTCTTTACAACCCCCAAAATCCATATTGAGGACCTTTCTGTAAAAGCAACGCTTGATTCCGCTTTGGAAAAAGGCACCCTTTCCTGCAGCCTGCGCTGCTCTGCTTCCCCATCCAGGATTTTAGGTTCTCTTTCTTCCTCAGATGGCACAAAAATCGCTTCGTTCGAAAGTGATTCTGCCGATTTTACTGTAGAAGTGGGCAAGGTTTCCCTGTGGAGTGCAGAGGAACCCAATTTGTACACATTAGAATTGCAGCTTATCAGTGAGGATCGTGTTGTGGAGGTTGTTCGTGAAAAGGTAGGATTTCGTCAGATCGAGATTCGGGACAGCATCCTCTATTTTAACGGAAAGCGCCTTGAGCTTCGCGGGGTCAATCGCCAGGAGTTCAGCTGTTACAAAGGCAGAGCAATTTCCAAAGAAGAAATCCTCTGGGATATTCGCAACATGAAGCAGAATAACATCAATGCTGTGCGCACCTCACACTATCCAAACCAAACAGAATTCTACCGCCTCTGTGACGAATACGGTCTTTATGTGATGGATGAGGCAAATCTTGAAACGCACGGAACATGGCAAAAGCCGGGGTTTGTCGGACACGATGAGAATACGATTCCAAATGATAAACCACAGTGGCTAGATGTCATCATCGACCGCGCAAATTCTGTGATGCAGCGTGACAAAAACCATGCCTGTGTTTTCATGTGGAGCTGCGGCAACGAGTCTTACGGCGGTGAAAACCTTCGGAAAATGGCGAATTTCTATCGTCAGCATGACAACAGACCGGTTCATTATGAGGGTGTATTCAACGATCGCCGCTGCAATGATATCAGCGATGTGGAAAGCCAAATGTACACTACCGCAGAAGGAGTAAAGGACTTCCTCTCAAAACACCGCGACAAACCGTTCCTTCTTTGCGAATATACCCACGCAATGGGAAATTCCAACGGCGGTATGCATAAATATATGGAATTGATGGATCAGGAACCATTGTTCCAAGGCGGATTTATCTGGGATTATCTCGATCAATCCTTGATGCTGAAGGACTGCTATGGAAAAGATTATCTTGGATACGGAGGAGATTTTGGAGATCGCCCGACAAACTACAATTTCTGTGTAAACGGCTTTGTAACCGGAGATCGCAAGGAATCCCCTAAAATGCAGGAAATCAAGTTTAACTATCAGCCATTCACGATCACCCCTTCCAAAGAGGGTATCTTGATCCGCAACCGCCATCTCTTTGTGGGTACGGAAAATCTGCTGCTTCAGGTGGAGCTGCTCAAGGATGGCAATGTGATTTATAAGACAGTTGAATCCGTTGATGTTCCATGCACTCAAACAAAAATGATCCCGATCACTCTCCCAACCCTTACAGAAGGCTTTGAATATGTGCTGAACGCTTCCCTTGTATTGAAGGCATCAACCGATTGGGCAAACGCAGGACACGAGGTCGCTTTTGGACAGGCTGCCCTTACAGAATATCTTCCAAAGCCTCATTGCACAGAAAAACCGATTGTTGAGCGGTGCGGATATACCATTGGTGTACATGGAGAGCATTTCCATGCTATTTTCGGATTAAGCAGATTTTCTCTTTGGTCCTATCGCTGGGGAAACAAGGAATTGCTGGAATACCCTGTAAATCCCACCTTCTGGCGTGCACCGACAGACAATGATTATGGAAATCGGATGCCGTTCCATGATGGTCAGTGGAAATTGGCAAGCCTTTATGCTCTGCCTGTTTTTGAATCATGTGAAGAAACAGAGCATTCTGTCCTCCTGCACTATCACTACGACCTCCCAACCTGCCCCAAATCCACCTGCTTTGTAACATACGAGGTCTTTGGTGATGGAGAAATTGAGGTAACAATGAAGATGCAGGCGCAGTCAGGTCTGCCGGAGCTCCCACGATTTGGATTTGAACTGAAAACCTTCCCGGAATACCATAACATCTGCTGGTATGGAAAGGGTCCGAAGGAAACCTACTGCGACCGTGAACAAGGTGCTCGTCTGGGTATTCATACTTCCACTGTGTCAGGCGAAGTATCACCGTATGTGATCCCGCAGGAATGCGGAAATCATACCGGGACGCGTTGGGTCAATATCATGGATTCCACAGGACATGGTCTGCAATTATCGGGAGCACCGTTTGAGTTTTCTGCCCTCCCCTACACCTCCCACGAATTGGAGAATGCACGTCACACCTACGATTTACCGGATATCCATCGGACCGTCCTCACGGCGAGCCTCTTCCAGATGGGTGTCGGCGGTGATAATAGCTGGGGCGCACCGGTCCTTCCGGAGTATCGCTTCAACTTAGAACAAGAGCACAGCTTTACTTTTTCGTTCCGCGGTATTTAACATGTCTGTAAAGACAGCAAAAGAGTCAAGGTATCAATACCTTGACTCTTTTTTAGGTTTTATGCTTTTGCATTTCGTTCAGAAGCGATTGAACCTTCTGCCTGATGTTTTCCTCCGATGTTTCAGAGAGGAGCTTTTGGCATAACTCTTCGCTTTTCTCTTGATCCTGCTTTAGACCGATTCCATAATATAAGCAGCGTGCAAGCTCGAAGATTGCTTTTTGATTGTCCTGCTCTGCTGCCATTTTATAATATGTAATGGCATCTTTTTGAGAATTTTGATCCAATTCCCCTCGCTGTTCCAAAATTTTTCCAAGAGCAAGCTGAGAATTTGAGTCTCCTTTTTCAGCTCCCTGATAGTAAAGCTCCAGCGCCTTTTCCTCGTCCTTCTCCGTCCCTTTTCCATCCTGATAGCAGGCTGCAAGAAGGTTGATGGCAGGCATAAAGTTTCGCTTGACAGCTTCTTTATAATAGGCTATTGCCTTTTGATAGTCCTGTTCTACACTCTGTCCGTTCTCATAGTGCCATCCAAGATTGCAAAATGCGCGTGGGAATCCGGCTTCTGCGGCATCCATGTACAGCTGGATTCCGCGCTGTGGATCTTTTTCCAATCCGATCCCGTATATGTAGCTGTGTCCAAGGTTGCATACCGCATCCCATTCCTGCTGCTGTGCCGCCCGTTGATACCAATAGATTGCTTGCTTGATATCCTTCTTGACACCGATCCCTTTTTCATAGCACAATCCTAAATTGCATTGGGAAGCAGAATAGTCAAGCTCTGCTGCTTTCTCATACCAAGAAATCGCCTGTTGGATGTTCTTTTCCATGCCTTTTCCGTTTTGGCAGCACCATGCAGTACAGTGCATCCCCCTTGGATGTCCTCCTTTGGCAGAAAGCAAATACCAATTTGCTGCCTCTTCCCACGACTGTACGACGCCTTCCCCGTGTTCGTAGCACCAGCCGAGATTGCATTGTGCGCCTGCGATGCCGCGCTTTGCAGATTCATGGTACCAATACGCTGCTCGTTTCATGCTTTTGGGAAGACCATATCCTACCTCATAGCACCAGCCGAGATTGCACTGGCAGGCGGGTTCGTTTTTCTTTGCTCCACAAAAATACCAGTTTGCAGCTTTCTCTTCATCTGCTGCAACACCGTCCCCCAGTTCATAACAGCGTCCAAGGTAATACATCGCTTCTGCTTCGCCATTGCCAGCAGCGATCTGAAACCAGCGCACGGCCTCTTCCTTGTCTTGTACAACCCCGATTCCGTTTTGATAACAACGTCCAAGACACAGTTGTGCGACAGAATAATTGGATTTCGCCGCTTTTTTGTACCAGCGAAACGCCTTCTCCAAATTTTTGGATACGCCGTTTCCTTTTTCATACCGTGCTCCAAGCCATGTTTGGGCGACCTCATCCCCATTCATCGCCGCCATTTTTAACCATGCGACGGATTCTTTTTCGTTTTTGAAAACACCCCTGCCCGCATGGTAACATGCGGAAAGCAGGCGCTGCGCTCTGGGAAAACCATGCTCTGCCGCTTTTCGGTAACAGTCCACCGCCTCTTTCAAATCAACAGGTGTTCCAAATCCGCGTTCCAGACAGGTTCCAAGGTTGGAGATTGCCGGAACGTATCCCATTTGCGCGGATTGTCGATAAAGCCAAACCGCTTCTTCGGGATTTTTCTCAACACCGATTCCATCCTCATAGCACCACCCTAAGTTGCAGATCCCCCAAGCGTCCCCCTCTTTGGCTGCCTTTTGAAAACAGGAATAGCACCGATCGTGATCGATATGGGAAGCGCTCATCCAAAAGACACCCAACGAGCTCCAATCGCGTCCGGTCAATTCTTCCTCACTCATTGGGATCAGCTTGCGGTTGCATGAGGGGCAAAATTCGATCCCGTCCCCTTCTATCACTGCTCTGCATTTTGGATTGGAACAGTGGTAAATCATTTTTTCACATCCGTTCTCATTATATAATTTACGAGTTAAAATAATTCATCAAAGACAAGTAAATACAAAAAGCCACTTTATTTTGATACTCTTCGTCCATTAGATTAGCGCAATCCTCTTCATTCGATAAAAACCCACATTCTACCAATACAGAAGGGATTTGTGCATGGTAGAGTAAAAACAGTTCTTTTCCGGCTTCTTTGATTTGACGTTGATTTTTCGGCTGGAGGTTTTCACGAAACCCTGTCTGCAAAAGCTCTGCAAGGCGTTTGGAATCCGGATTGTTTACACTATAAAATATTTGCGACCCCTTGGAGGATGCTTCCTCAAATTTATTTTGGTGGATGCTGAGAAAGAGTCCGTCAGGATTTTCTTCCATGATTTCCCGACGGCGATACATATCAGATCTCTTTTTCTCTCCGAGAGTGTTGAGGGTGGGATCTCCGATTGCCTCATCGCTCTCTCGGGTCATAATCACCTCAAATCCATTGAGAGTCAGGATCTCCTGCAGCTTTTGGCAGATCGAAAGGTTGATGTCCTTTTCCACCACATTATGAAGTCCAACAGCACCTCCATCAAATCCGCCGTGCCCTGCATCGAGGATTATTTTCGGCTTTTTATAGTATGGTACAAATACAGATTTTGTTTCGCCATAATCGTAGATGATTGCCCAAATTCCGCAAAAAAACAAAGCGACTGCAAGACAGGTCGCAATCATTTTTTTGATTGCAGTCTTATTTTTGTCCGTCATACTGTTACCACCGCCTTTTTGTAAGTCATTAGAGGCTATGCGGTGCAGTACATCGTTTATGACATTCGTCCAGCTTTTTTTATTTGTCAGCAGAAAAAGGGCTGCTGTTATACAGACTTGTAAAACAGCAGCTTTTTTACGAAAGTATTGCTCTGTGAAAAATTAGCAGCCGAGGTACAGCATCAGAAGCTGGATGGTGTTTTCCAATCCAGAATAATGAGTACGTTCCATACCATGAGAAGCTGCAACGCCTGGTCCAACCAAAGCGCCTTTGATGTTGTGACCGCCTCTGAGTGCAGCACCTACATCAGAACCGTATCTTGGGTAGATATCAACTGCATATTTCAGATTATTCTCTTTTGCAAGGTTGATCAGGCGGGTTGTCATATCATAGTCGTATGGGCTTCCGCTGTCTTTTGCACAGATGGAAACATCATACTCTGTGCAGTTAAGATCCAAACCGATGCAGCCCATGTCAACAGCGATCATCTCATTGACATCATCAGGGATATAGGATGCACCATGACCTACTTCCTCATAAATGGAAATAAAGATTTTCAATTTATTTTTTGGTTTCAGTCCCTCTTCCTTCATGATCTTAAGCATTGTAAGCAGACATGCTACGCTTGCTTTATCATCAATGAAGCGGGATTTCAAAAAGCCGCTCTCAGTAACAACGGTTTTTGGGTTGTATGCAATATAGTCGCCGGCAGAAATACCGAGTTTCAAAACGTCTTCTTTGTTGTGAACCTGCTCATCGATGCGAACGATCATGGTATCCTCGTCGCGAGGAGCGGTAGCAGCATTTGGATGAACGTGTTTTGCAGCGTCCTGGCAAAGGATGGTACCGGTGTAAACGCGTCCATCTCTTGTGATAATGTTGCAGTATTCGCCATCGAGAGTTGGGAGGCTTGGGCCGCCGATGCAAACAAATTTCAGCTCACCCTTTGGAGTGATGGAACGAACCATCAGCCCCAGTGTATCAACATGTGCGGACAGCATGATGGTACGGCTGTTATCTACGCCGTCTACCGTGATGATGCCGCAGCCTTTTTCGTTGCGCTCAAAGGAGTAACCCAGACCTTCTGCAACTTTGCGAACTGCTTCAGTTGCTGCAAAGCAATAACCGCTTGGGCTGTCGATTGCGAACAGTGATTTTGCTGTATCAAAAAGATAGTCTTTGTAATTAGAAACATTAACCATATTAAAATCCCCCTTTTTTCTAATTCCTATATATTATAGCCCATTTTCCTTAAAAAAGATAGTGTAAAATTGTATTTTTGTAATATTTTTGGAGAAAAATGTCGGATTCGTGTACAAAAATACATCTGAGAAATGCGTTGCCATCAGAAAGCAAGTGCTTTGCCCCCGTTCTAAAAGCATATCGGAAAACAGCCCTTCATATTGCTATGAAAGGCTGTTTTCTTTACTCTTATTTTAGTTCAACGATGGTGACACCGGATTCTCCCTCGCCGTATACACCGAGACGGAAGGTGCGAACCATCTTATGATTCCTCAAATGGGTCTGGACCGCTTTACGAAGAACGCCGGTTCCCTTACCGTGAATCACCGTAATGGTCTTCACTCCGGATAAAACGCAGTTGTCAATGTACTGGTCAAGAAGCATCAAGCCTTCTTCAACATTCATGCCGCGCATATCCACTTCTGTATTGGCGTTTCGTTCGCTTCGGCTTTGAATCGATTTGGAAACTGCACCATTTCGCCTGGATGACTGCTTTCTTGCTGCACCATTGAGCGTGACGCTGTTTTTCTTCTCTACAAGACGCAGCTCCTCAATCGAAACCTTCGTTTTCATGATCCCGGCCTGCACCAAAACTTTTCCCGAATGATCCGGTTCAGAAAGCACGGTTCCTTCCTGCTGAAGCTGTGCAATCAAGACGGTATCTCCCTTTTTCAGAGGACGCGGCAGATGGTATTCTTCCTGCATTCCCTGAATCACAGGATTTGCCTTGTCTACCAGTTTATTCATAGAGGAGCGATACCCTGCTTTTGCGCCCTGAACCAATTTCGAAAATTCTGCACTTTCCTTTTGCTTGCGAATCTCATCCAGTTCATCAAGCAGCTGCTCTGATTCTGCTTTTACAGACGAAACGATTCGATTTGCCTTTTCCTGTGCATTGAGCAGCTCCTGCTCCATCTCCTTGTTGACACGGACCTTGTAATTTTCCCATTCGCGCTTGTCCTGCTCCTGCTCTGCACGCAGTTTTGACACAGTTTCGCGCTCTTTTTCCAGCTCCTGACGGGCTGCATCCAGCTGCGAAATAACGTCCTCAAAGCGGCTGTTCTCACTGGAAATGTTTTCTCGTGCATTCTCAATGATATCCTCCGGCAGTCCCAATCTCTGGCTGATTGCAAACGCATTGGATTTACCCGGAATACCGATCAAAAGGCGATAGGTTGGTTTTAACGTTTCTACATCAAATTCACAGGAGGCATTTTGTACTCTTGGCGTTTGCAGCGCATACATTTTGATTTCTGCATAGTGGGTAGTCGCTGCAATTTTTGCACCATATATGGCAAGGCGTTCCAAAATGGATATCGCCAAGGCTGCACCCTCTACCGGGTCTGTGCCGGCTCCCAATTCGTCCAGCAAAATCAGGCTGTCGCTGTCCGCTTCTTCCATAATGGATACGATATTGGTCATATGTGCTGAGAAGGTGGAAAGGCTTTGCTCGATGCTCTGTTCATCCCCGATATCAACCAATACCTTCTTGTAAAAGGAGATGGTGCTGTTGTCGTTGACTGGAAGCATCAAGCCGCTCATTGCCATCAATGTGAGCAGACCGATCGTTTTGAGTGTAACGGTTTTACCACCCGTATTCGGTCCTGTGATCACTAAGGTATCAAAATCCTTGCCAAGCATGATGTCTGTCGCAACAACCTTTTCCGGGTCGATCAAGGGATGGCGAGCTTTTTTGAGTTCGATCTCCCCTGTTTCCACCAGATTGGGGACAGATGCCTTCATTTTGTATGCAAGTGCAGCCTTTGCAAAATACAAATCGATTTCAAGGAGATATTGATAGCTTTCTATAATAGAGTGGGCGTAAACGCCAACCTCCTGTGACAGCTCCTGAATGATTCGGTCGATCTCGCGTTTTTCTTTCGATTGAAGGACCTTTATTTCGTTGTTTGCTTCTACAACTGCCATTGGCTCTACAAAGATGGTTGCGCCGCTGGCGGATGTATCATGTACAAGTCCCTTTACCTCAGAGCGATACTCGCTTTTTACCGGGACCACAAAGCGTCCGTCGCGCATTGTGATAATGGTTTCCTGCAAGAACTTGCTTTGAGCCGGAGAGTGGATCATTTTATCCAAACGGTCACGGATTCTCAGCTGTGCTGCATTGATTTTTCTGCGGATCTCGCCCAATTCCTTGCTTGCAGCATCCGAAACCTCTTCCTCTGAAACGATTGCGTTGTGGATCAGGTTTTCGAGGGATTTGTTTGGGCAAAGCAGCTCAAAAAGATCATCCAGTGATGTTCGGCTGGCATCGCAGCGAGATCGCCAATCTTTTGCGGAGCGAATGTTGCGCAGCACAGAAGCGACCTGGAGCAATTCTCCCAGAGAAAGATTGGAGCCTTTTTCTGCACGCGCCAAAGCATCATTGCAGTTTTTGAGCTTATGGATGGTTGGCGCAGTGTAGCGCGCGGACAGCATATAAGCATCTGACGTTTTCTTCATCAATGCTTTTGCTTCGTAAAAATCGTTTGCCGGACGAAGATTCAGTGCCATGCGGCGGCTGTCCTCACAGCTTGTCTGATTGGCAAGCTGCTCAAGCACTTTATCTAATTCCAGCGCACGAAAGTATTTTTCGGAATGATACATGTTTATCCTCCATTCCTGCAATGGTCTGAGTTGATCACTGCTGAGGAAGCAGCGTACGATAAAATTCCAGAGAAACAAAGGTTTTCCCCAGCTGATGACACAGATAATACTCTGTGATGGACGAAAGGCGCCGAAGCCCCTCGTCTGACAAGGTAAACGAAAACAGGCTTTCCATCGGCGAATAAATGATATGGCGCATCGCCGCAAATTCACCGGGGGTCAGCTGGATCTGCGTCTGCCCGTTATAAGCAGCACGGCAATTTTCGCAAACGATCGATCCGCTTTCGGGAAGGAACCAGAGCTGCCGCCCCTCACATTCGCCGCAGGAAACACACCCCAATAAATCCGGCATATATCCTGCCATAGACAGAACCCGCAATTCAAAAAGAGGCTTGATGAAGTGGACGCTGCGCTTTCCGTGTTCGAGCATAGCAAGGCTGTTGAGGAACAGGCGCAGATAATCCTCCGACTCCTCCCCTTCCTCCGGCGCGAGCTCTATCAGCAATTCCGAGAGATAGGAAGCGAGCGATACCTTTTCGATATCGCCTCGAATCCCAAAAAACACCTTATTGCTGTCCGCACGATCGATTGTATATCGTTCCTTGTTGTAAAACAGAACGAAATTCGAATAGGTGAACAGTTCAAGTGCAGAGCCCATCCCCCTTGTTATTTTTTTTCGATTCCGTCCGAATGCTGTGATGACACCTTTTTTTCTGGTCAGTATGGTATAGATTTGGTCATCGTTTCCCAATGTTCTGCTGCGCAGAATGATCCCGTCTGTTGAGAGCAGCATATTGTGCATCTCCTTCTGATTGTTCTGTATCTCGATGTGCCTGTGCGCAATATTTCAGATAGTCCTCAATTTTTCCCGACGCTTCAAAGTTATTCCACGCATTTTGTGCTGATTTCATGAGAATACACCCTTTCCTGCAATATGATAGAAAGTATTCCCTGAAAACAGGACAATATAAGCTGATTTCTAATTAAATCCAAGATCCTGGATCGCGAAGGAACTGTTTCTCCAATCTTCCCGAATCTTCACCCAGCATTTGAGATTGATTTTGCACTCCAAAAAGCTCTCAAGCTCGATGCGGGACTGTGTTCCGATCTTCTTGAGCATACTTCCCTGCTTTCCGATAATCATGCCCTTGTGACTTGATTTTTCGCACAGGATGGTTGCATCAATATCAATAATATTGCTGTTGTTTTGGCGTTCTCTCATCTTCTCGATGATGACCGCTGTTCCGTGCGGGATCTCATCGCGCATATTCAGGAGGACTTTTTCGCGGATGATCTCCGCAGCAATCACCTTCTCCGGCTGATCGGTCAGGGTATCATCCGGGAAGAAATGAGGACCCTCCTGAGCCTGATTTTTAATGGCTTTCATCAGGAGGTCGATGCCATCCTTCTCTGTGACACTGATCGGGATGACCTCTTCAAAGTCGAATTCCTGCTGAAATGCCGCCATCTTCGGCAGCATTGTGGATTTATCTGCAAGCAGGTCGATTTTGTTCAAAGCCAAAATAGCAGGGATGTGCATGCTTTTGATGTTGGCAATCAATTCTTTTTCGGCTTCACTGATTTCTCCAAACGCCTCCGACACAAGAACAGCACAGTCCACATCAGCAATGGATTCTCCAACCTGTTTGACCATATATTCACTGAGCTTGTTTTTTGGTTTATGCAATCCGGGTGTATCAATAAAAACCAGCTGAGTTTCGTCTTCTGTCAAAACTCCGGTGATCCTTGTCCTTGTGGTTTGTGGCTTGTCCGAAATAATAGCGATTTTTTCTCCAACCAACAAATTGAGCAGAGATGATTTCCCCGCATTGGGCTTTCCAACGATAGCCACAAAAGCCGATCTTGTTGTCATACTAATCTCCCTTATCTTCTTTATAGAATAGATCCCATTTAAAAACAAAACAATAGGCTGCAATCGCGGAAAGCAGCAGCAAAACTCCGAGAAACGGATGCTGTATATGATATGCGATCACATTTCCTATGACAGATGGGTCCCAAAACAGCGATATGCCAATCAGAACGCTCACCAGTGCAAGCACCAAAACGGCACCTGCCGCAGCATCTTTTGCCAGCTTCCCCTCTGGCGTCCTCCCCTTTGCAATCAAATCGACGACCTGTTCGATTGCAGTATTCAATAATTCTGCTGACAGCACACACCCTATGATGCAGAGCAAAACACCCCAAGCCGATTTGGACAAGGAGTAGAAACGCGCAAAATAGAGAACATAGGCGGTTGCTGCAAGATGAAAGCGAAAATTCCGCTCTTGTTTTATTGTTTGAGCAATCCCCTCAAATGCATAGAAAAATGCCCTCCAAAAGGATTTATTCTTCATCTAATACATAGCTTGCATCGCGCTGCAATCCAAGTTTGTTCAGCACCAGCTCTTCCTTTTCTCTCATGCGAACTGCTTCCAGACCTTCATTCTCATGGTCGTAGCCAAGCAGATGCAGCATGGAATGTACTGTCAAAAATCCGATCTCGCGGCGGAGAGAGTGACCATACAGCTCTGCCTGCTCCATTGCACGAGGAACAGAAATAACGATATCGCCCAGAATATAGGCGCCTGTTTCGTTGTTGAGGTCGTATTCTCCGTTTTCTCCTAAAGGAAAGGACAGAACATCGGTGACTGCGTCCTTGTTGCGAAATTCGGCATTCAGCTGTTTGATCTGCTCATTATCAATAAAGCTGACACTTACTTCTGCCGGCTGGTGAAATTCTTCCATTGCTAAAACTGCGCTGCAGCAGCGGCGAACCAGCAAACGAATCCCCGTTGGTATTTTTACAGAATTCTGTCGATTTGAAATATACACCTTCACACTTTCCATGTTAGCGATTGCCCTCCTTGTTGTTATACCGTTCATATGCTTTCATAATATCCTGCACCAGCTTATGGCGCACAACATCTCGTTCTGTTAAACGCATAATTGCGATATCATCTACTTTTTTTAATACTTTTACTGCTTCAATCAGGCCTGAACGATTAGAATTCGGCAAGTCGATTTGTGTGATATCTCCTGTAATGATTGCCTTTGAGTTGAAACCCAGTCGAGTCAGGAACATTTTCATCTGCTCCGGGGTTGTATTCTGCGCTTCGTCCAGAATGATAAAGGAATCATCCAGGGTGCGTCCGCGCATATACGCCAAAGGAGCAACTTCGATTGCTCCTTTTTCCAGATTTCTTTGAAAGGTTTCCGGCCCCATCATCTCAAACAATGCATCATACAGCGGACGAAGATAAGGGTCGACCTTATCCTGAAGATCTCCCGGAAGGAAGCCTAACTTTTCGCCAGCCTCCACTGCGGGACGGGTCAGGATAATGCGGCTGATTTCCTCATCACGAAACGCCCGGACCGCCATTGCAACCGCAAGATATGTTTTGCCTGTTCCGGCAGGTCCGATCCCAAAGGTCAAGGTATTTTTATTGATGGCATCAATATAGCTTTGTTGACCGAGTGTTTTTGCTTTTACAGGTTTTCCCTTTACAGTTACCAAAATACAGTTGTTGTTGATTTGGCTCAGGCTGCTTTCTGTCCCCTGATTCACCATCGAAACAACATAAAAGATATTCTGTTCTGAGAGGGTGTCACCTCTTCGTATCATCTCCAGCAAAGTGTTTACTGCGCGCTGCGCCTTCTCCACCTGCTCGCCGTCTCCTGAAATTTTGATTTCAGTTCCGCGGCAGAGGATCTCCACTTGAAACTGCTCTTCCAAGATGTGAATATTTTTGTCGTAGTTCCCAAACAGCATTACAACATCTTCAATTTTTTCGATATTTAATATCCGTTCGATTTCTTATCACCTCAGCAAAGGATTTCTTCTTATTCACTCAATTTCTACATATTTATATTATAGTATACCATATTTCCATATTTATTGTAAAGAAATAAAAAAAATTTACTCAAAATTTTGTAATTGTTTTCATTTATTCTTACCAAAAATATTCGCATCCCGTTTTACTTCTCCACCTCATGATTTTCGATGAGGATCGGTTCCTCCTTACTGGATTCCTGCGTGCATTGATATACTGCGTTAAGGCAATATTTTTCTCCCTCAACATTTCCGCGAAGGCTGCGATTGTGTATTGTGATCCCTTCCTCCTTCATTTGACGCTCTAAGACTGCTGCTTTTTGAAGCGCTCTGCGCTTTGCGATTTCCGGTGTAAATTGAAATGTCTTTTGGGAAATGGGAGTATACTGCCGGATCATCAGAGAAAACGGGAGCTGTTTATCCAAAACATAGAATTTTCTTTCTTTTTCCCATCTCGTCCATGTTCCGTTTTCATTTTGCAGGATATCGAATTGATCTGAGGAATCCGCATCACGGGGCAGCACCTCACCCTTGGGGCTGGGGGTCAGGCTGAGCGGGATCTGAACCTTTCCAAGGTGCAGAGAATAGTAATTTTGGTGCTTGCCCTCTACGACGTATTCGGTTTGCTTTAGTGGAATTTCTATTTTCTTTTCCTCGGAAAAGGAAAGGATCGCTTTTGCTCTTGCGTGTTTTAGATGACTCCTCCCCTTTTTATCCTCCAAGATTCCACTTGCCAAAATATCGCCTTTCTGCACAGTGTCCCCTGCCTTCACCATTTTTTCGCCCTCGTACACCTCAATCGATTCGATCTGTCCCGCTCGTTCTGCAACAACATTGCACGGGCTGTCATCGTGAAGCATTTCAGGAGGCATTACCCGCTCGATGATTTCAATATGTGCGACAGTACCGATGAGATTCACAGTTGCCCACGAAACTTCTTCAAACTCAACGCTCAATCGTTCCCCAACAGCGATGACATCGATTCCCTTTTTGTATGCCCCTGCACGAACCCCATGTTCCTTTGCCGCTTCCACGATTTGATTGGTTGGGATGCGTTTATTGCCGTGAACTTCAACCTTCCAGACAAACTGCCCTGAAAGCAGGATGGACAGAATCAAGATCCCCACACCCATCACAGCTCCCATACGCTTACGATAGCGAATCCGATAAAAAGGAAGCCCTTTTCTCTTTGTGATTTTCAGGCTGATGTGTGTTTTATGCGAAAGCGAATGAAATCTTTTATAGGAGCTGGCAATCGTTTCCCCCGAAAAAACACCATTTTCAAATTTTCCGTTCCAAATGGGGATGCCTTCTCTTGCGGCAAGATTCAAAAAGCGTTCCAAAAACGGTCCGGATGCCTCAAAATGTACGCTCCCTTTCAAAAAACGAAGCCAATGGATCAAAAACATCTGCTGTCCTCCCAACCAATCAATACTATGACAAAAAGTCTACCTTCTGAATAAAACCCGATATGATGATCCCATCTGATGTCATCGCGCGAACCTGCATATTCCGTCCCTGAAATCGCAATACATATTCCTGTGTATTGATGCGGACCACCTCTTCCGTATATTCAAGGATTCCGGTGGAGCCTTCAATGATCACTTCACGATTTCCGTTAAACTCCATACGAGGCTGTCGATCCAAAACGCTGCTCAGAATGGTGATCGACTCGTTGAAGAGCTTTCTTCGCTCGCCTGATGTTTCGTTCCGTTTCTTCTTCACGCGCTTTCCCCTGCCTTCTAAACAATTTCTCAATGAATCATATGAGTGTGCGCCCTAAATTATCCTACGATACACGCGATCTGAATGAATGTTTTTCTTTCTTCCTTTCATAGACTGTTTTACAAAATAACTTCTAAGCACACAGCAACGGAAAGGGTATGGTGTAACATGTTAAACAAAGAAGGACCTCGCAGAAAAATGACAAAGTATCTTTTGAAAGCAGGGATCACGTTCTTATGTGTGATTTTGGGATACTTCTTTATCATGCATGGCGACATTGTTTTGGACTCGGTTCGCCGTTCCCTGCTTCTATGTGCAAACGGGCTCATTCCTTCTCTGTTTTGTTTCATGGTTCTGACCGCATTCCTGTCTGCTACAGAAATAGGCGATCTCCTCTCGAAGCTCTTTTATCCAGTCACCTTTCTGCTCCATCTGCCAAAAGAAGCAGGGATTGCAGTCTTTATGAGCTTGCTGGGCGGATACCCCATCGGGACGAAAATTGTCCACGATCTCTATAAGCAAAAGAAAATCACTGCCCCCATCTGTCAGCAGCTCTTGCTGTATTGCTGCTGCCCCGCTCCTTCGTTTGTGATTATCACGGTCGGCTGCACCTTCCTCCACAATCAGGTGCTTGGCTTGCTGCTTTATTTATCCCAGGTATGCTCTGCCCTTGTGTTGGGATGGATCACAGGCATATACTATGCTTTGCGTTGTCCCGCAGAACGCCAGCGGTGCAAGCTTCCTGTTTCAAAGCATCATGATTCCTATGGTGCAGCTTTGGTAAACTCGGTCGCATTTTCATCGACTGCATTGGTCCCCATGTGCGGATCTGTTGTATTCTTTGGTGCAATCAGCGCGATCCTGCACGAATTTCCGGTGCTTTCACAATACTCCTCCATCCTGAGCGCATTCTTGGAGATCACCACAGGCTGTGTGGAGCTTTCTAGTTCATCCTCTCCCTTTGCTTTGAGCTATCTCTCATTTTTTCTTGCATTTGGCGGATTATCAGTCCTCTTTCAACGGATGCAGCTTCTTGAGGATATCCCCTATTCGGTTCGAATCATGTTTTTGGGAAGGGTGCTCCACGGAGCCCTCGCAGCTGGATTTACAAACCTCTTTCTTCACCTGATCCCTCTCCCGCTCGCTGTATTTGGACCTGATGCTGTTCCTGTATCCATTTATGATATCAACACCCCGCTCATCACATTATGTCTGATCGGTATGTGCAGCATATGCCTGTCCACATTCCCGCTCCCCTCTCAAAATAAATAAAATAGCCTTTCAGAAACAGTAGCATTTTCCTGCCTTTTTTGGTAAACTTATTATATTACAGCACGTTTTTTGAAGTGCATACAGCGATACAGGGTGATGAAATGAAACATTTTGTTTTGATCTTGATACTGTTTCTCACAGTACATTCGATTTTTCCGCTGCAAGGTGTGGCGGAAAATTCGCGCAATGAGTTCCCTTCCGAGGATCAGGCGGTCTCAACGCCCCCGGAATTTTTTGAATCCGATCAAAGTCCCATGCGCGGGATCATTGTCCGCAGCCTATATAATCAGGACTATCCAAACAATTCCGGAGATACCACAGCGGATTTGCATGGACAGGCGAAAAAAATCGTTGAGTTTGCAAAGGAATATCACTACAACACCTTGTTTTTCGAGGTTTCTCCCCGCGCAGACGCGATGTATCGTTCCGGCTTTCTGCCTGCAAGCCGCTATATGTGTTTGTCAGAAGGCAATTTTTCCTTCACCGATCCCCTTAAAATTATGATTGAAAAGGCAAAAAAGGAGAAGCTTGATGTATTTGCTCTCATTTCTCCCTTTTACGCCGGGGAAGTGACCGATAGCTACAGCAAAAGAAGTCCTGTGACCCAGCACCCGGACTGGTTTATTACACAGGGGGACAGCTTATACTTTGACCCCTCCAATCCTTCGGTGCAAAACTATTGGGTCAACGCAGTCAAGGAACTGGCAGACAAATACCAAATCAGCGGCATTTTGTTTTCACAGATCGATTTCCCCGGTACATCCGAAAATCCACACGATCTAAAACATATTGAACAGATGATTGTCCGGTGCGCCGAGGCTGCAAAGCAAGCCTCTCCCGAACTGTACGTCGGTGTTTCTGCGTCGCACGCCTTGATCGATTCCCCCTCCGGTCAGCAATTTCTTTCCTCTGTTGCAGAACAGATGGATTATATCGTTCCGGTGATGGATGTTTCCGTTTCCTCCCCGGACAATTATCAAAGCTATCTTTCCCGATGGAAGGATCTCTCCAAGCACAGCAAAACCGTGCTTGTTACACAAAACATAGCAAAAAAGGTACAGGCTCCGCTCACAGAACCTTTGATTTTTGGTGATAAACGGGAGCTCAATTATCAAATCTTTGCAAACAAGCTGACGGGCAGCCGTGGATTTATATTAGATTCCTATCGCGATACCCTGCCCTATGCGTCGTTCATTTCTCAGGAGCTCAATTCGATCCCGGATTTTAAAATCAACAATCAAAAGGGAACAAATCGATCCGGTAAAATCGTCCTCGCTGCATCAGACCCCCTGATTTTTACAGCATTCCGCAATTACTGCATTACAGGACAATGCGACCCGAACCTTCCTCTTTTTATCAACGAACAGCCGGTCCAGAACATTTCAAAGGATGGGTATTTCAGCGTTTATGTTCCACTCGAACGCGGCGCAAACTCGTTTCAATTCAGACAGGGGGACGAATATGAGAAGCTGATGATCTATATGTCACGAAAAATCAGCTCTGCTCCTTATGCGATCGATGACATCCTTCCCCAGTCGGTTTTTCCTCCAAAGGATGAGATCCTTTTCGAAGGAAGCGGATTAAAATTATCCTGCATTGCTCCCTATGGAGGAACTGTTACTGCACATTTCCAGGGAAATACTTACCTTCTTTCTCCGGAAAAGGAGCTGACTGAAAAAGATGTTGGGCGACCCGTCAAATACAGCATTGAGATCCATCCGGAGAGCTCTGACCATGCACTCACAAAAAATTTAGGAAAGGTAAGCTACACCCTGTCGTATCAAGATTTCACCTCGAAGTATCGTTCTTCGGGGGAGGTTTATCTTGTGGGCAGCAGCAGCCGCCTTGCCGTGAGAGTGGATAATTCTTTTGGCCATGTTTACCATACTCCGTCAAAATATACCGCCATCGGAAATCTTCCAGCCGGTGCATCGGACTTTGCCTCTCTGACAAACAACAACTTCTTCCGCCTTCAGTCGGGAGGGTACATCCACCGAAGTGATGTATCCATTGTTGAGGGATTTGTTGATATCGAAAAGTCGATGGAAACGGTTGCCATCCAAACGAATGAGCGCGGGGAGAATCTGATTTTCTTTGGACTTGAGGGTGTTCCGTATCATGTATCCTTCGCCAAGGAAAGCGGTGTTTTAACACTAAAAATCTACAACCTTTCCAATATGCCCAAAACGCTCTCCCACCTCTCAAGCAGGCTCTTTAAGGAAATCTCTGTGGAACCGGATGAAGCAAACGGAGCTTTGACCATCAAGTTTCGTCTGAATCCGTCCGAAATCCTTTGGGGATATCACGTTTCCTACCAAAACGGGAATATGGTGCTTGAGTGCAGGACTCCCCCGAAACTCGAAAGCTCCGAAAAACCGCTGTCCAATCTCTGCATCGTGATCGATCCCGGACACGGTGGAGCTGATACCGGTGCTCTGGGTGTCCTTGGAAAAAAGGGGCTGCCGGAAAAAGACATCACACTCGCCTATGCGCAGGCTCTGCGCCACCGTTTGGAACTTCTGGGTGCAGAAGTTCATATGACGCGGGCCGATGATACCATCATGGCGCAGGAGGACCGGGTCTTGTATTCAGACTTTAAGGAAGCTGATTTCTTCCTTGCATTTCATCTGAATTCTACGGAATTAAAGGATGATGTCCGTGAGGATTCCGGTTTGCAGGTATTCAGCAACTACGAGCTGTCGCGTGATTTCGGATACCTCCTGTATCACAAGCTCGTTCGGCGGCTGCGCGTGACCCCCGGCGGATTTTCGAGCAACGATCTGTCGATTGTCCAAGTTCCTCTGGCACGTTCTGCCATCATCCTTCCGGGCAATATCGCAAGCCCTGAAGATTATGGTCGCATTATCGACCCAATCGAAATCTACAAAACCTCCTGTCTTATTTCAGACTCGATCATTCAGTACCTGTCTGAGGTTGAAAAATAATCTGCCATGCAAAAAGGCTCGTATCAAAACGATACGAGCCTTTTGTTTCCTCTTCTGCTAAACCTCTTCAGAAGGGACAGAACATTTTTGTTTCATGCTGCACACAGCCACGCTGATTGCTACTGCTGCCAAAGCTACTGTGACCCAGCCCATTCCAAGGGAATAAAACGGGAGGATAGAAAACATGTTCTTTACAAATCCCAGAGGAACCTTCATCTGATCCAGAGAATAAACGACACTTACAAGTCCTGTTGCTGTGATGGATGCCGGATATGCATAAGGGTTATTTTTGAGTTTAGAATCAAACAGTCCAAGCACAACCAAAACAATGGATACCGGGTAGATCATATTCAGTACAGGTACCGAGATGCTGAGGATCGTGTTCAAGCCCTGATTGCAGATTGCAAAGGAGAATCCAACGATGAGGAATACCCAGCTGCGATAGCTGAATTTCGTAGTCAGCTTTGAGAAAAACTGAGCGATGGAGGTGATCAGACCGATGCAGGTTGTAAGACAAGCCAGAGTAAAGATCATAGCAAGCAGGATTGCTCCCGGATGGCCGAACAGCTGAGAAACGATGCAGCGCAGTGTCCATGCTCCGTTTTCCTGAATGGAGTAAACACCGGAGCTCATCATACCCATGTAGGAAAGCATCAGGTAAACCATTGTCAGAATGCTGCCTGCAACGATACCTGCTTTTACAGTATAGCTTACAATCTCTTTGTTTTCCTTCACCTTGAGTCCCTTCAGCGTTGCAGCGATAACAAAGCCAAAGTTCAAAGCAGCGATTGCATCCATCGTCTGATACCCTTCCAGGAAGCCTTTTACAGCAGCGCCGGAAGCATAGTCGGCTTGCGGAACACTGACCTGAGTATTGCCCTTAAAAAGAAAGCTGATAAACACGAAAGTCAAAAGGAGCAAAAGGGATGGTGTTAAAAATTTACCGATTCTCTCCATAAGCTTGCTTGGTGTCATTGCGAACCAGCCTGCCAGCAGGAAAAATACAGTGGAATATGCAAGCATCATGAGTCCGGCGGAAACATTTTCGGAAAGGTAAGGAGCGATTGCCATTTCAAAAGGCACAGATGCTGCTCTTGGGATTCCAAGTCCAGGACCGATGGACAAGTAGATCAAAATTGTGAAGATCACAGCAAATTTTGAATTGACCTTTTGTGCGAGCTTTTCCAGTCCGTCGAACTTAGCGATCACAACTACACCAAGCACAGGCAAAACTACCGCGGTAACTAAAAATCCTGCGATTGCCAAAGGCATATTGCTTCCTGCATTTTGTCCGAGGAATGGAGGAAAAATCAAGTTTCCTGCCCCAAAAAACAGCGAAAACAACATAAAGCTCAACAACAGCATCTTACTTTTTTCTAATTTCATTTTTCTTCCTCCTTAAAATTCGAAAGGACCCTGTGCAAAAATTTTGCAATAAAAAAATCGCCCTTATAAAAAAGGACGATTATAAACCGCGGTACCACCTTAAATTCCGAGAGATTTACTCTCAGCTTCTCTTACGCATCCAACAATGCTCTCACCTTTAACGTGGCTTAACTCCGGCGCACTTACTGCAATTCAGCTTGCTTCTCAGGGATGATTTCATCTTCAGCTTATTCAGCAGTTCTCACCAGCCACTGCCTCTCTGTAAAAATCACTGAAAATTACTTGTTCCCGTCCAATGAATTTATCCGTATATTCTTGTTGTTTTGAATTTTATCACAACAGAGTGTAAAAGTCAACCCCCGATTTTCAATTTTTTTGCGCGCAGCAGGAGCCTCCTGCATTCCCTTACGCAAACGCTGCTTCCCGTGTGAGGTCTGAGGGAGCTTGTTTGATTCCCCGGACATAGCAAAGACTCTCCTTGCATTGCGGACGCTGAAATCAAACAAAAAGGCATCCGAATCTCAGATACGGATGCCTTCTCATACACAGACGTTTATGCGTAATATTGGCAGAGCATTACTTTTTGCATTTCTCTGCTTCTGCAACAAGTGCATTAAAAATCTTCTGGAACTGTGGATATTCCACAGCCATCCCCTCGGGATGCCACTGAAGACCGACAATAAATTTGCTCTCGTGCTCGATTGCTTCTACAACACCATCCTTTGCTGTGCCAACAACATGGAAGGACGGTGCAGCTTCTTTGACAGCCTGATGATGGAAGGTGTTTGTTTCCAGAACGGTATCTCCGAAGATTTCTGCAACTCGGCTTTCGGGCTTTAATGTAACGGTATGAAATGGCTCTGAACGGATTGTGCTGGACTGGCAGTGGCACTGTTTCTTTCCGTATTGGCTTGGAAGATCCTGATACAGGGAACCGCCAAAGGCAACATTGATGACCTGATGTCCGCGGCATATTCCAAGGATCGGTTTATTTAACTGCGCCATTTTGCGGACCAGAGCAAACTCAAAGGCATCATCGTTTCGATGAATTACCGTTACCTCCGGAACCGGCTCCTCGCCGTAGAAGGAAGGAGATACATCTGCTCCTCCCGGAATCAGAAGCCCATCCAAAGACTCGGCATACTGCTCGTATTCCTCGATCGTGGTGGTTACAGGAAGCAGGACGGGAATCCCCCCTGCACGAAGAACTGCCTGAACATAGGCATCGTTTGTCTTAAAGAACTTCATCCCATCAAGCTCTGTGTACATTGCGGTCAATCCAATAATTGGTTTCAATCTCATCACCATCTTTACATTTTTTCGTACTGCTTTATCGTTGAACCGAAAAGCAGCACCATAATTATACCATATTCTTGCAGCTTTGTGGATAATTTTAGTAATAAAAAGAATATCTGATTTTACAGATTTTGCAGGGTCGCTTTGTGCTATATGCTGTCTTGCTCCATAAAGTATAAGAACCATGTTAAGGAGAGCAGATCTGCACAGCCTCCCGGACTGATATTCTTTTCTATGAAGTGATGGTCCAGGGAAGCAATTCGTTCCATATTCCCCTCCATTTCATGCAGACTGTCCTGTATTTGAAGCTGCACTTCCTTTAACGTTTTGGGATTGGAGCGGGAAATGATATTGGTATCTTCTGTGCTGCAGATGAGATGCAGAAGCGTCAGAGCGCCGGCATCGTTATAGGAGAAGCCTTTGCAAAGGAGCTGCTTTAGGACAGGAAGCCCCACTTCCCGAACCTCCGAAAATCCTTTGATTGCTTGTCCACGTATCCCAGTGATTCCATATTTTTGGTAAAGTGATTCCCCGGAAGAAACGGTCTGTTCTTCTATGTTCTTAAAGTCGTCCATCAGTGTGCTGCATATGTTTTTGGCTACATCAAAAACAGACTCCGTATCGGATGAAATCTTTCTTCCATAGCACCACCCAAACGCAGCACAAAAAATGCCGAGGGAAAAAATGATCCCCTTGTGTGTATTCACACCGTGGGTGATCTTCCTCATAGATTCCTCTGCTTCCTTTCCGGGATAGCGAAGATGGGGTAGGAGCTTTTCTGCTGAAAGATTCGAAAGCTCGATCCCCTGTCTTACTAAGTCATGGAAATATGGAGTCAAAACGGCTGTACTGTCAAAAAAAGTAAAGATGTCCATATCACGGTGCGATCCATTATTGAACCGATCCACAAGACCCGGCTTCGGGCTTACTCCCACTTCGTACAGCAATGCTCGGCAGGCATTTGATGCAACATTTCGTGCAAATTTTTCAGCAAAAAAGTCGGAAAGTATCTCGATTGTCTTTTCCTGAATTTCTGACAGAGCGTGTCTTTGGCTTCTTGCGCACACTGCCCCCATATCGTCACAGAGCAGGCATTTTCGCCCTTTTTCGCCAATGTCCTTGCGGCTCACCTTTGGAAGCTCCGTTGTCATTACATCAATATCAAAAAAGCGCCCAATCGGACAGCCTTCTTCGATTTCGACCATCAGTTTCTTGATTTTTATGGCATCAGTGGGCGTTACTGCATAAAATTCATACCCCCAAGGTTCCCGATACTCCTGCTTTGATTCTATGTCGCATCGGCTGCGATGCAGCTGCTCCACGATCCTGTTTACCCCTTCTTCAAAGGCTTGTTCAAAAAGAGGGGCCGTTTTTATGTTCCCTGCAATATTTAGGGTAAAGGAAATCAGGGTTCTGTTTTTCTGTAGAAACGCCTGCTGCCTTTGTACCCTGCGTTCGCGGGCGTCCAGTATTTCCTGGAGAGATGCAGGATATCCTTCCTTTAGGACCTGCGCTGTTAAGGTTTTCTTATTCATTCCGCTCCCTCTGCTGCGCCAATTTCTCGGCCAATCTTCTTCCCTCCTCGGAACAGATGTACTGGTATGTTGTTTTTGGCACAAGGTTTTTGATGCTCGAAAAATCCCCATCCGCCATATACTTTCGCACCAGAGATGCACTGACCGGCGTTCCGTCGATTTCTGTCCGCGGGATTTCTACAAGCTCGATCCCATACAGTGGGAGGACGCGCTTCATGGCCTCGTTGTAGCTGTTTGTTACCTTACAAAGGGGCTCACTTCCGACAAATCTTTTTTTGATATTCAGTTCCTTTGCGAAGTATTCGGCAAAAATCATCAAATCCAATTCGCAATTCATATCCTCTGCCTGAATCTTATCCTTGATAAAGTAGGTCGGAAAAACAGCAGATGAAATCAGGTAGTCCGAGGACGGGTGCAATGTAACATTTGGGAGGTCCTTGGTGCCCTCCTGCACCAAACGGTATCGCACATCCGCCGGGAAGGCGCTTCGATCCTCCGACAGGACAAAGATATGAAGCTCATCGCATTGTGATGCCGCCTGTTCGATCAGATAGCGGTGCCCCAACGTGAAAGGGTTGCAATTCATAACAACTGCGCCGACAGTTCCCATTCCTTCGGAACGCTTGAGCTGTGATACATATTCTCTGATCCCGTTTTTTCTGTTTTCCATCAAGAGAATGTGATCGGTCTTTATGATCTCATAAAAGCCCAAATCGGAAAACATGCTTTGATTTTTTGGCTTTGTGAAAAGGAAGAGGTGCTCCCTGCTGCGTTTCATTGCCTCATTCATCAGCAACGTCACGATTTTTGCCGACAGTCCCATTCCCTGATACTTTTCGTCTACTGCGATACATTTGAGAACGTTTTGGTGGAGAGAACCAGTGGCAGCAATCTCCCCTTCCGATGTCACAAGGTTTACCGTATATTCTATTTGTTCATCATAATCCAGTTCGCACTTTTTCAGAAATTCTATTAACCTTTTCTTTTTCCGTCCAGCGAATGGCTCGCCGAACTCTTCATAAAAGTTATTGTAATCCATAAACTTCCCCCATAGAATCCCTCGTATCCAAAGAGGGCGCAATAAAAAGGGAAAGTGAAGGTTTTCTTTCTTCACTTTCCCGAATCGTTTTATTTTACAGCTTTGATGGTGTCAAGCAATGTACCGTCACGGTAAATGACGTTTGCAACAACACGATCGGTCAGCTGCACCGGATTTGGCACGCCGGCGATATCCTCTGCCATCTTCTTCAGATCTTCGATCTCAACAACAGGGAGCTTTGCATCCTTCAATTTCTGCTTCAAATCTGCATTCTTCCCATATTTTGTATTGACCGCAATGCCGCGCTGTGTAACAACAACATCGACGGTAGAACCCGGTGTTGAAACACACAGGCAGTGATCTACAACCAATGGAAGCCTTGCTCTTGTGAGCGGTGCAATGATGATGGAAAGTTTGGAACCGGCTGCGGTGTCACAATGTCCGCCGGAGCCACCCATGATGTAGCCGTTGGAATCGGTGTGAACATTGACGTTAAAGTCAAGGTCAACCTGTGTTGCACCAAGGAGTACAACATCCAAGCTGTCTACCCCGGCGCTCTTTCCGCTGACACCGGCGTACTGCGTTGCAGAAACTTCCATATGTTTTGGATTGGAGCGAATGGATTCGACTGCCTTCAGGTCAAAGCACTGAACATCGAGCAATGCCTTGAAGCAGCCGGCTTCCAGCATATCGACCATATAGCCTGTGATTCCGCCCATACCAAAGCTGCCGTGAATGTCTTTTTCCAGCATCATTTCTTTGATATATTTTGCAGCAGCCAGTGTTGCGCCGCCTGCACCTGTTTGGAAAGAGAATCCATCCTTGAGCAAACCGGATGCATCGATTACCTTTGCTGCATAGCTTGCCATCTTTAATCCGACCGGATCTCTTGTGATCTTGGTGGTACCGGAGACGATCCCTGCCGGATCACCGATCTGATCAACTGCAACAACATAGTCTACATAGACTTCCGGAATCGAAAAATCGACCAATGGATACTCTACAAGATTATCTGTGATGACAACGACCTTTTTCGCGTTCATGGCATCTGCAAAAGCATAACCGATCGAACCGCAGGCTGATTTTCCGACTTTGCCGGTGCAGTTTCCCATATTGTCAGAGGTTGGTGCTGCAATGAAGGCAACATCGATCACAGAGGTTCCTTTTTCCATGTCGGATGCACGTCCGCCATGGCTGCGGAAAATAACCGGCTTTTCCAGAATGCCTTCGCAGATAGCTTTGCCCACTTTGCCGCCCATGTAGTTGCATTCCAGTCCTGTAACAACCCCATTTTTGATGTGTTCGATGATTGGCTCATGCACATCGAAGATGGAACTTGCATTGACGGTCAGGTTTTTGATTCCCATTTGGGCAATCTCGTCCATTACCATGTTGAGAACATGGTCCCCGTTGCGCATATGATGATGGAAGGAAATTGTCATCCCATCCTTCAAATCGCACTGTTTTATTGCGTCCTTTATGGATTGTAATAATTTACTCATCGTCTTCCAAGCCCCCAAACATTGCTTTTTCCATCTCGATGACCTGACGTGCACGCTCTACGATTGGCGCATCGATCATTTTTCCGCGCAGAGATACCACGCCTTTACCTTGCTCTTTTGCAACTCGGATCGTTTCCATTACTTCATGAGCATAGTCGATCTCGGCTTGTGTTGGACTGAATACCTCGTTGATCCCTTCAACGTGTCTTGGGGAAATGGATGCTTTTCCGGAGAAGCCCAGACTCTTTGCAAATCGTGCATCCTGATACAGACCTTCGATATCATCTACATCCGTAAACGGAGTGTCGTACACATCAATACCGCAGGCTCTTGCTGCGCATACCATTCTGGAGCGGGCGTAGAAAATTTCGTTTCCTTCCTTTGTTCTCTTGCAGCGCAAATCGGCTGTGAGATCTTCGCCGCCAAGGAACATTGCTGTGACGCGTTCATCGCAGCCTGCAATCTGGAATGCGTTTTCAACACCCAATGTTGTTTCGATCAAAGGGATCAGCTTGATGGTATTTTTTTCAAAGCCGAGCTTTTCCTCTAATTTTCCGATGTATTCCGATACCGTTTTAATGTCCTGCGGTCCGTTTACCTTCGGAGGCATGATCATATTCGGTTTTAATGGGATGATCTCATTGAGGTCGTCCATCCAATACTCTGTATCCACCGGGTTGATGCGGATGATGATTTCGCAGCCCTTATAATGCAGGTGTTTGAGTGCATTGCGGACAAGGATGCGAGCAGAGTCCTTCTCTGCCGGAGATACCGCGTCCTCCAAATCGAGGATGATACTGTCAGAACCCAATACATCGCCGTTCATCAGAAGGTTTGGTGTATTGCCCGGAATAAATAACATTGATCTTCTCATAGTTAATTGGAACCTCCTGCACGTTTGATGGCAGTCTCAACACGAGCCTGGATCACACAGTCAATCGCGCCCTTATCGTTGACAGAAATTTTCCCGGATTCCACATTCATTTCTTTCAAAACCTTGAGAACGCTTGCTTTGATTTCCTCTGCAAATTGATTATAAACTACAGATTCAATTGAAATTTCGAGGCTGTCGTTTGGCTCAACCTTTACATAGACATCGCTGGACTCCAAAGTACCAGCAACTGCATTCGATGTAATTTTCATTCTGCATCATTCCTCCAAACCTACTCTTATTCTTCAATGCCCACGCGGCATGGCAAGCCAAGGTCGAATGGGTGTTTTTCTTTTACAAACTTTGTAACATAGTCGGCACGTTCAAACAATTCATCCATATTCATTCCATACTGATGACCTGTGATGACAAGCTCTGTGTGTTCGGGACGCTTGTCCATCATTTCAAGCAGATCCTCTTTTGGCAGAGTACCCAGATTGTAGGCATCGATCACCTCATCCAAAACAACCAGATCATACTCGCCGGAATAATAGCGGTCCTGCACCTGTTTGAATTTTTTGCGGAAGGTTTCGGTAAAAAATTCCTTCTGTTCCGGTGTCATATTGAAGAGAAATGGGATCTGTCCTTCATTCTCGATATAATCTACATTTGGGAGATTGCGAATGATATCAACTTCTCCGCTGGTTGGCTCTTTCAGGAATTGATAAACCAAAACCTTGAAGCCGTGACCTACACAGCGGACGATTTGACCCATTGCTGCTGTTGTTTTCCCTTTTCCATCACCGTAATAAAGCTGAATGCAACCTTTTTCCATTATGCTGCTTCCTTTCTGTCATAGATACGATTTCAAACACGGTGCCGCAAGACACGACGGTCTGAATCTGATGAAACAGGATGCAGTATCAGTGCATCTGCTCAATCTTATCCAAATCATCACCGATTTTGACCTCAGCATTGTGTCCAACCAAGCCAACAATCAAATAGCGTTTTGAAATCGGGTCGTATGGAATATCTTTTATGAGCGTAAAGCCTTCGATCTCTCCGGTGCTTTTTACATGATTTCGAGGTCCGGTACAATGCTGCTTTACATCTCCTATTGTTATGTGCTCATCATCACAAAATGAAATCGGCAAATCTTGTGCAATCGCATCCTTCACTTTCTGTTCCAGCCGCTCCAAAGAAACCATTGGCTTTTCGTGAAAGCACAAAACGAACCCATGCTTTACATCTGCATGCTCACACTCCTCATGGAAGGAATGGTAAAGAAAATGCTCTGTCAAGTCTTCTGCTGAGTGTGCCATCTTGCGATATCTGATGGATTTGTACACAATATCCGCAATATCTTTCGGCAATGGTCCAAAAAGATTTGGTCGTGTAACGATAACCTCTTCCCCCACGCCGAGGAGTATGTCCGCATTGATCGGTGTGTCGCTGCCCTCCATCTTGAGGTATGGGTAAACCAGTTCAAAATGCTCTACGACAACACGCTTTCCCTTTTGAATTGCAGCGACGATCGCCTTTGCCAACTCATGGATCTGTGTAAATCCCTGTTCAAAGCGGATATCAACATGATAAGTGTGGGGGGTTGCAAACAGAGAAAACCCCTTTTTGCTGAATCCGCCCCCCAGAGGGTCGTCCAGCATCTCAAGCAAGGGAAGCGGTCGAATATTTACGCCTTCGTCGTCATTTGTGAGTTCCAGTCCGGGGAACATCCCCTTCACCAGCATGCTTTTTCCGGAACCGGCATCCCCTATAACTCCGATCAGTTTATCCTGCGTAGAGAGATACTGCTGTGCGATATCCTTGCCGAGCTCGCCCATACGATAGCTGCCGCGCGGAGCAAAAAACACACTGTACAAATGGCTGTAATTTCCCATAAAATACGGTTCTCCCATTCATTGGTTTTATAATAATCCAATAGGGATTCTATACAGAATCCCTATTGGTGTGAATTATAGGCTATTAGAGCTTGATCTAATTAGCATTTTTTTGCAGCTCTGAGAGCCATGATGCGGTTCATTTCGTTGTAAACGATCATGAAGCCTTCATCAACACCCATACCTGGTTTTGCCAAGATCTGGTCTGGTTTTGTAGCCATTGCGCAGTTTACGCAAACCTGGCTGGAGCGGTCTGTTTCGTTACAGGTACCGCCCTGGTATGCACCAAAGTTGTGTTTTTTGCAGTAGAGAACTGCCTCGATGGTGTTGTTGATGCCGCCGAGGTCCGGTGTTTTGATCTGAGCCATATGACCGGCTTTGTTGTCGCAGAAGTAGATAACATCTTCGAGTGTGTTGCACCATTCGTCAGCAACCAGCTCAACATTGATGCCGCGTCTGTCGATTTCTTCGGTAAGACCTTTGAGGCAGAGCATCTGTTTCTCTCTGGAACCAGCATCCATTGGACCTTCGATTCTCAGGTGGAATGGTTTTGCAAGTTCTTCAAGTTCTGCGATGTAATCAGCCATAGCGGTGTAGTTTTCATCACCGAATGCCTGACCGATCGTGCCATATACGTCGATATGGAGAACCGGATTGTAGTTTTCAGCTGCGCGCAGCTTCAGGATACGATCTCTCAGCCAAACAACATAGTCCTTCAGTTTGGAACCATCTTTGCCCAGTTTTGTTTCCACGTTGTTGATCAAAGCGTGTGGCAGAACCGGAGCATTTTTCAGGATCATCTTGTCTGCGTTTTCGTATCTGTTGTCACCGGACTGTGTGAAGATCGGAATTGGTTCTTCGGATACGGTGGTGCCGTATTCGTCAGCAACAACCTCGCACATCAGGCGTTTGCTGGATTTTGCAACAGCATCCAGAATTGCCTGAGACATACCATAACGGATAGCAGTGTGAAGTTTTTTGCCGTCAACTTCGATTGCTTCCATCATTTTGGTGAGCTCTCTGAAGTTGTCTGCCTCTTTGCCAACGAGAGCAGGTTTGATGTATTTATCGATTACAGGGATAAAGTCTTCTGCAAGGAAGAGAGGGTCACGTCCGCCTGCTCCGGAATACTGAACAGCTGCACAATCGCCCCATGCAATCTGTCCATCCTCGAGAACGAGCATAACAGAGATGGATTCACCAGCCTGACGGATGGATGTAAAGCCAGGGGTCATGGTTTTGCCGATATATGCTGCTCCGTCAGATTCAGCACCACATTTGATTGCTTTTTGGTCATCGAAATAGAAGCCGGTACGTCCAGGTGCGCATACTACGTTTACGATTTTCATTTTAAAAATCTCCCTTCTAATTATACAAAATACCGCTTGATGGGCATTCTGTTTTTCCGATAAATGATACAATAAAACATGCAGGACTAACGAGGTCTGCCTACAAGACGGCCTTTGCTGATTGCATATACGTCATCAATAACCATCTGGAAGGAAACTGCACGGTTTTCAACTTTTCCGCGTTCTTCCAGTTTTTCCTGATGGAATTTTTTCAGATCGTCTGTGAATGGCAGGTTGCCTACTTCGAGGATGCGGACAGCACCATCATTGTCACGAGCAGGAAGCATTACACCTGCATTGCATTTTGCAGGACCAAACGGGATATCGATTACACCGGAGTTGATGCCAGCGATTGCGCCAAGGATGATATCTCCATGACCCAGTTCGAAGCAGCGATCCAGAATGCATCTTGTTTCTGCTTTGATGATCTCTTTTTCTTTTTCCAGTTTTGCGCCGGTCAGTACCTGCTCAAAGAGCATATTGGTAACCTGTTTTGTGCAACGCAGACCCTGTGCATTTGCTTCCTTGGTTGGAACACCGGCAGCCTCATGCGGAGTTTTCACAATAACCTTTGTTGCTTTGGACAAAGCTGCTACAGCAGAACCCCAGGAAATTACGCCGAATGCTTTTGCTTCATCTGCCGGGAAGCCGCCCATCCACTGATGGAGTACGGTGGTAACATTGACGTTGGTATATCCGCATTTTGCGAGATATTCTTCTGTCAGTTCTTCCAGAGTACGGATCGCAGCAACGTCCTGAACCAGGTTGCCGAGCTGACCATATCCAACGGTAATGTTTCTGACACCCTGCTCTGCAGCGGCGAGTGCCTCGATGATTGCTACGGAATGAGAGATGCAAGGCGGAACGAGAGTACCGGTCAACGGACCGTATGGCTCACGGTTGATCTGAACGCCTGCTTCCTCATAGATACCGGTCAGGCGGTCAACATACTGCCAATCTCTCATGGTCTGCTCGATCGGAATATTTTTAGCGTATGGAATGTTATAGGAAATACCGCCGCCTTCGTAGGAGGTAAAGCCGCCTGCGTATGCGATTTCGGTCAGAAGTCTTGCATCCGGTGTACCATGACGGACCTGCAATGGGGTGTCGATTGCACTTACCACCTCACGGCAGCCATGAACGCCGTGGTTCACTGCCGGGAAGCCATTCAGGAATGGGCGGAAGTCACCATTTGCCATACCCTCTTTTTCGCGGCGAATACCTTCTGCACAGTTTTCATACTGATTCTGACGGGTATAGGAGTCGATCGTGGTTGGCAGAAGGTCTGCTTCACCGGCATCCTGAAGGTGTTTGAGCAGCACGATGTGGTTTTCGATCAAGCCAACACCGGCACGCGGCTGAATCAGGGTAATGCCTTCTTTTTTTGCCTTGTTGAGCTTTGCAGAGAAGATCTTGTGCTCCGGAAGGGATTTCTGATATGCGATTGCTTCTTCCAGATTTACTTCTTTACCTGTTTCCCAGGTAGTAAGAACTTCTTCGCGTACTTTATAAAATTCGTCATCCGACCATTTTTTGTTCTTAATTTCCAGTTCCATCTTTCACTAACTCCCTCTTCATAATTCTTAACGCTGCATCCGGGTATACTGTGCTGAGCAATCCCATGGCAGCAAGAATATATTTTCGGTCGATCAATACTTCGGCTTCTTTTGGTTTTAAGGAGAAGGCGTCCAAAGGATTGAAGAATGCGTGGGCAGCAATACTGCTTGTGCGTTTTGTGTGAATCAAAGCACCGCCTGTTACAATCACCGTTTTTACCTGAGTCAAGTCCTTGCCTGTCTGCATATAGCTGATGCCCATAGGAGAATAGAACTGCTCCAAACGCCCTGCATGACGAGTTACTGCTGTTTCAATCGCAAGAGAAGCCAATGCATAGTCGAGTTTCTCCAATTCTTCCTCTCCGCCGCTTGGGACAACGTCGGTATGTACGGATAAATACTGGATCAGTTCCTGGCAGCGTTCTTCCTCCAAACCGGAAAGCTCGGCAACACGCGCAATATCGGTTGCATCCACAATGCCATGAATGCTGTAGCGCATACCGATGTCACCTTCTACCGTTCTCTTGGCATATTCCTCCCGCAGACCCTTCAGAGAAGTCATTCCGGTTGACGGAAGGCCGAAGGACATGGAGTAGATATCGGTTGTAGCTCCGCCCAGATCCACACCAAGGAGATCTCCGATCCCCTCTTCTGTTTTGGTTCCCTTTGCCAATAATTTCATCGCAGTAAGCATTGCAGACGGAGTTGGCATCAAAATGCCTTTGATGAGCTGTTCTGCGTTGCTCAGCCCCTTCGCTTTGACGATCTGTTCCAGGAAGATACTGCGAATTTTATTCTGGACCGGCTCCACATTGGGGATATCCAGACGAGGCATCACGTTTTCGCAAATGTCTGTTTGCTTGTCTTTCAAAATTGATTGACATTCGTCTGCACAATTTCGATTGCCTGCTATAATAATTGGGAAATTACGTTTCGATTTTGCGAGCATCTTCGCATTGAAGATGATATTCTCCTTGTTGCCGCCATCTGTGCCGCCTGTCAAAAGGCAAATATCAGGATTGATCTGATCGATCTCCTCCAAATCATGCTCCGTTAATTCATACGAGTATGTTTTGATGACCTTTGCCCCTGCGCCAAGCGAAGCCTGTCTTGCAGCTTTTGCAGTCAGCTCCGGCACCAGTCCGATCGCAACCATCCGCAGTCCGCCTGCTGCACTGGAACATGCGTACTGCTCCTCAAAGGAAATATCTCCAATTTTCTCTCTCAACAGGACAATCGCATTGTTGAGCCCATTGATGATATCTGTTTCAATGGTGGTATAGCTCTGTGCTGTCCCTAAAATTGTTTCTGTATCTACATCAACAGCGGTAACCTTTGTATAGGTGCTGCCGAAATCAATTAACAATACCGCTTTCATTGCCATCATCCTCTTTAACTTCGGTTCGTACAGCCAAGCGCTTTACTGAATACCTAGGTCCTCTCTCAAAGCTGCAATGGTAACCTGAGGATCTGTGCCGGGACCAAATGCTCGGTCAAAGCCCAGAGCTTTATAGCGTTTTACGATTTCTTCCTCCGGAACCTTACCTACAACAAGGTTTCCGCCTGCATACAGGAGAATCCCCTTCAGACCAGCCTCTTCGCATTTCTCTCTCATGCCTGTGCAGTCGATCTCTCCCTGTCCATACAAGGAAGAAACGATAATCGCATCTGCACCAACTTCAACAGCTGCCTGAATAAACTCCTCTTGTGGTACCAGAACACCCAGATTTGTAACGTCAAAACCTGCATCCAGGAATGCACGGTTCAAAATGGCATTGCCTACTGCATGGACATCGGCGCCAATTACGCCAATGACTAACTTCTTCTTTTCCATTCTTGCTGCACCTCTTGTCAAAGTTTTCTGTTTAACACAATCACGCAATACATAAAACGGGGGGTGGAGAATGGCGCTGTAAACAACAGGGACTCATTCCCACCCCGTTTTATGAGTTAATGGAGAGATTCGAGATATTCTTTTCTTCCTCTTTCGTACAGGTTGTTTCCTTCACAGTCGATGATAACAAAGGCTGGAAGATCTTCAACCTCAAGACGTCTGAGCGCTTCTGCTCCGAGGTCCTCATAAGCGATGATTTCCGCTTTTTTGATGCATCTGGAGAGGAGTGCTCCGGCTCCACCGATTGCACCGAAGTAAACTGCGCCATGCTCTTTCATTGCAGCGATAACTTCAGGGCTGCGTTTCCCTTTTCCGATCATGCCTCTCTGTCCGAGAGCGATCATGGTTGGAGAATAGGCATCCATACGATAGCTGGTGGTAGGTCCGGCAGAACCGATCACCTGATCGCCTTTTGCAGGCGCCGGACCTACAAAGTAGATCACAGAATCTTTTGGATCGAACGGAAGCTCTTTTCCTTGTGCAACAAGGTCACAAAGACGTTTATGAGCTGCATCGCGGGCGGTGTAGATCACACCAGAAATCAATACACTATCTCCACATTTCAAATCTTTTACCTGTTCGAGGGTAAGTGGAGTTGTTACACGTTTTTCCATAATAACCTTCTCCTCTTAAATTACAGTTCTGCTGTTTTGTGGCGGGTAACGTGGCAGTTGATATTAACAGCCACCGGAAGTCCGGCAATATGTGTTGCCATTTTCTCGATGTTTACAGCCAAAGCAGTTGTTTTGCCGCCCACGCCCTGTGGACCGATGCCGAGTGCGTTGATTTTTTCCAGCATCTCATTTTCAAGATCTGCATAGAAAGGATCTGCATTGCGAACATTTGTATTTCTCATCAGTGCTTTTTTCGCAAGGAGTGCAGCTTTATCAAAAGTGCCGCCGATGCCTACACCAACGACGATTGGTGGACATGGGTTTGGACCTGCATCTTCTACCGCTTTCAGAATAAATGCTTTTACACCCTCCAAACCATCGGATGGTTTGAGCATTTTGATCTGGCTCATGTTCTCGCTGCCAAATCCCTTTGGTGCAACTGTGATCTTGAATCCCTCTCCTGGAACGATATCATAGTAGATCATAGCTGGGGTGTTGTCTGTTGTGTTTACACGGTCCAAAGGATCTCTTACAACAGATTTACGAAGACATCCTTCGATGTAGCCCTCACGCACGCCCTGGTTTACGGCATCTTCCAGATTGCCGTTGACATGAACATCCTGACCGATCTCCAAAAATACACAGGCTACGCCGGTATCCTGACAGATCGGAACGTATTTTTCCTCTGCAATTTCGTAGTTTTCTTTGATGATACCCAGGATATTTTTTGCCAGATCCCATGGTTCATCTTTCTGGCAGCTGCAAATTCTTTCTTTGATATCTCCTGGAAGATAGGAATTTGCCTCCATGCAAAGACGTTTTACCTGAGCTGTAATGTCCTTCGCATTAATCTCTCTCATTGTATTTCCCTCCCGGTTATTTTGCTATATTTTTGTGGATCACAACAGCTGTTTTAAGAGTTAAACGCAACTGCTACACGTTTTCCTCCACAAATATATGAAAATATCATACACGTTTACTGTATCACCAAAGTACTATTTGTGCAAGATTGTATGCAAAATTTATTTTTTATGTAAGTGGAAAAAAATATACAAATACGCCAATATTTTCTAATATTTTTGTATTAGATAAATATTGACAGGCTTATAACGAACCATTTTTTAATACTTATTAAGCATGTTGACTATTTTATCCAAATATTTTCGTTATAATATACAGTTTATATCTCCTAATTTTGTATATTTTCGGAATCACCCTGCAAAAAGCGGAAAGGATGCTGTATCCTTTCCGCCTGCTTTTATTGAATTGGGACAATGGAAATATTCTGCACAGGGACATTGGCTTCCTGCAAAATGATGTCGCGTATTTGTGTGACTTCGTTGTCCAAAAGCCCATCTGTTTTCAGCACAACGTCCACCTTCTGAGCATCATAATACACCATACATTCAGAGAAGCCTTTTGCTTTGATCAGGTTTTCGATCTTGCCCTCTATTTCGATCGCCTTTGCCAAATCTGTGGCTTGTGTTGTCAGGGTTGTTTTTTGCTCTGTTGTCAGCTCTTTGTCTGCAAGCATCACCTTGAGCGCCTCCACCGCTTCATCACGGCTTTTCGTGCGTGTCAGCTTCGCCTGAGAGAAATATTCTGCGCTGTTTACTGCTGCAAGTTTTTCTGCATCATTTGCCCCCTTCTTGTCAACAAATTTTGCGTCACCGTAGTTTTCTTCCTCTGTTGTTTGTGCCTGACCTGAGCTGAGGACAAAATCTCCGTCCACATTGGCAAACTGGTAATTTAAGTAGACAGCGATCCCCAATGCCAGTACAAGAGAGGCTAAGATGATTTGTTTTTTCCCGACGATCATGTTCATACAAGTTCCTCCTTCTGTTTCGGATTACTCCTTTGGTGCCACACACACCTGGTTGGTACGGATTCCAAGCACAGTGGTCAGTACCTCTGTGATTTGCTCTTTTACTACAGAACGACTCCCCCCTTCACATACCACGACCACACCCTTGACCTTTGGTTCTCTGCTGGTTTCCACCAAGGGGCGGCTGGTTCCCTTTTCGGTTATCACAACGATTTTGCTTTCGCTGTTATCTTTTTGCTGTATCTTGCTGTTTTCCTCCCCGTCCCGGCTCTTTGTTTCGTCCAGGACTTTCTTATTTTCGCTTGCATAGACATATTCTGTTCCCTGCTCCAAAGTGACCATAACGTGCGCCTTTCCCGCTCCGCTGATCTGCTCTACCAGGCTGCACAGCTTCTTTTCCAGCTCCTGAACATACTGTTCGTTGCTGACTGGAGTGGCACTTGCACAAATCGGTTTTTCCTGTTTGGAGGGGAGGATCTCGGAGAGCAAAATGAGCACCATCCCCAGAACTCCTGCAAAAACAAGTAGTTTGCTGCGCTTTTGTGTATCGGAAAAGTACGATAAAACCGAATCTGAAATTTTTTTCAGTTCCATGGTGTGTTATCCTCCTACCTGATTTGGCACTCGACCTCGACTCCGATGGTTTGCCGAATCAGATTTTTTATTGTTTCCTCCTGAATTGCCTGATCTGATGAAAAATACAGGACTGCATGGATCTCGATACTTCCATCCTCATTTTTTAGAACGACCTGCGAATCCTCTGGATAGATTTGATGATCGGACAATGTTTTTTTGATCATTTCATTTATATTGCTCTGCGCCAATAGATATGCAAAGTTTTGGGCATTTTCTTCGATTTCCTGTGACAGGATATTGGATGCGAATTCTGTTTGAAAAGCCGGCAGTTCGTGAGACGAAAAAATTCCACCAATGGGTGCAATCAGCGTACAGAGGAACATCAGGGATGCAAGGATCCTGACTGCCTTTCCGATTCCGGAGGAGGACGCGATGGAGGAGATCACCCCTCCGACCACGGCTGCACCGCACAGCGAAACTGCCCATTGCTGCAAATTTCCCACAGTACTCACCTCCCGCTCCCTAAAATCATCACGATGGCTGTCGATATAATCAGGAGCAGCCCATAGCAGAGAAGCATCGCCATCAAAATAGAAACCGTATCGGCCGCCCCCTTGAGCACGGAGGATACTTCCTTTACCCCCAGCATCGTTCCGATCTGAGCGGTCAGCCACAGCAGAAGGTACCACAAGACCACCTCAAGCAAAATCGGCAGTATCGTACTGACCGCGACCAGAATCCCAAAGGTCCCCACTGTATTTTTTACAAGGGTGACGCATCCATGTGCTGCGCTGAAGGCATCCGATAGCGCTCCGCCTACCACGGGAATGAAATTGCCCAAGATGAATTTTGAGGTTTTCATGGTCAGGCTGTCCACGTTGGAAGTGACCAGCGTTTGAAGCGAAAAAAGCCCGACAAAGATGGTGGTCACCCCTCCGAGTCCCCACGATAAAAGGGATTTGATCCCGCCCGCAATGTTTTGCAACCCCATCTGCGGAAATGCACCTGCAATCACAACAAATGAAAAGTAGATACCCAGCAGCGGCACAAACAGGCTGGTGGAGAGCTGTGAAACGATCTGGCAGGCAGCAAACAGCAGAAAATGGTAGCCGGATGCCGCTGCCGCCTGCCCGTTGGCAACAAGGACACCGCTCAATACCGGGATATAAGAAAGCAAAAAGAGCGAGCAGTGATAGAGGCTGTCGATTCCCTTTGAGATACACTCTGTCAGAGGTTTTGCAATCAGGGAAAGCATACAGACAACCGAAACGACCGAAAAAATACGGTCTAACCCATTGTGCAGCAGAGAATCCTTCAGCGTGAAGAGGAGCGTACACAAAAGCAGGATGCCCAAAATCTTACCCATTGTATGAATCGGCATTTTCCACTGATTTTCGATCGCTGTTTTCATCGCATGGCAGAATGCCTGCGGAGTAAGGGAGAGGATCGCGGAAAGATTGAGCTCGGTTAAATCGAGCGCCTCAAGGCTCTCCCTTGATTCCGGAGGGAGAGTGTCCTCAAATTCTCTTCCCAAATCGTGGAGCTGTTCTTCCACAAAGTCCCGGCTTTGCTCCTCCTCTGTTTCTTCGTATTCCTGTGCGGCGCAAGGGACAGAGAGCAAGAACAGCAAAAGGCTTGTCAGAAAAAAGGATAGAATCTGTTTCATCTGTTTTCTCCTAATAGGAAATCAGCATGAGTGCTGTTTCAATTAGTTTTTTCAGCAGCGGCAACCCCAAAAACAGGACAGCCACCTTCCCTGCCAGCTCCGCTTTGTTCGCCAATGCGCTCTCCCCTGCGTCCTTGCAGGTATCGATTGCCGTCTGAGTCAAAAAACAAATCCCAAGGGATTTTATCAGGATTTGAGAGCTTTCGCTGTTTATCCCGGTCTGATTCGATAGTTCTATGATTTCTTCTATGATCGGGAAGATATTTCCGGTTACCCATAGGAGAAGGACTCCTGCTGCCCCAACAGAAAGCATCACGCCAAATTCCGGTCGGTGCTGGCGCAGAAGGACAATCATCGCCACACAAATCAGCACAAAACCAATCATTTTTTCCACATTCATGGCTATAACCCAAATACAGATTTCACTGTATCAAACAGAATACTGATTTGTGTAATGATCATCATCAAAACTACGATCAGTCCGGCAAGCGTTGTCATCATTGCCTGCTCCTCCCGCCCCGAGCGAATCAACACCTGATTTAAGACAGAAACGATGATCCCGATTGCCGCAATCTTAAAAATCAAATCCACGTCCACTGTTTTTTCTCTCCTTTGTTTTTAGAATCATAGAAACAAAATCGCAAGTCCTGCACCGCACAGCATCCCAAGGGAACAGGACAAACGCCCCTCCTGCGAAAGCACCTGCTTTTGTTCCTGGATTTCCCCCTGCACCTCGTGCATCAAAAAGCGGATATTTTCCTGCTGCGCTTCACAGGATGCAGTCCCGAAGCGCTCCCCAAATTGAAGTATCCTTGTGCGTAGCTTTTCGTCATCGATTTTTTGGGCTGCCTCCTTCCATCTTGTTTGCAGAGATCCCCCCGGCTGCTGCAAGCAGTACTCAATCATGGAAAAAGAACAAACCTCGGATGCTTTCCTGAGGAGCTCCTCACTGCTGCAAAGCGTCAGGGAGAGTTCCTCCTGAATAAATTGCAGAAAATGCTGAAACTCCTCCCACTCTTTGAGCTTCTGCACCATTTTTTCCCGTCTGCTCCATCCGATCATCGTCCCCCACAGAAAAATCAGGGCACAGCCCGCAGCACGCATCATTCCTCTGCACCTCCTGCAATTTTATGATTCGGTCGATTTTCCCCGGCTGCGATCGATCCGACAGCAAAACAACGGCATCAAGCGCTTGCTGCTCCAAAAGAGCGCGGAACGAGGGGCGGCGCAGCAGCTCCTGCCAAGAGCCTGCATGGATGGTCCCGATAAATCCCGTTCCCGCGTTGAGTCCTTGAGAAAGAAGCTGCGCTTCTTCTTTTGTTCCAATCTCATCGCAGACGATATACTCCGGTGCAAGCGTTCGCAATGCTTGCTGGATCGCCCGTTCCTTTGGGATCTTTCGCAGCACATGCGATGTGATGCCAAGGTCATGACCGCCGCTGAGTTCCTCACGCTCATCCACAACTGCAACGATATGGCAGCGTGTTTCCTTGCCGGAGCACAGGATGCGCACCAAATCGCGGAGCACCGTCGTCTTTCCCGAAGCGGGTGCGCCTGCAATCAAAAGCCCGTTCAAAGCTCGTCCGCCGGAAAACAGTTTTTGATAGAGCTCCTGCGCACAGCCGGGTATGCTGCGCGCAATACGAAGATTGATGGAGGAAATGTCCCGCAGCCCCGTTTGCTCTCCCTGATGATGGACCGCTGTTCCGCAGATGCCGGCGCGATGCCCTCCCGGAAGGGATACAAAGCCCTGACACAGCTCTTGCTGGACTGTATGTACGGAATCGTGACAAATACTGTAAAAGCAGTCCATCAGCTCCTGTTTTGTGAGGACCCTCTCTTTTCCTGTTGGATAATCTGTCAATCGGCGGTCGCTGCAAAAAAAGCACCGTCCCCTTTTCATCCATACGATGGGCTGATTTGCCCATAGGCGGATTTCCGAAATTTGTTTTTGCTCCTCGGGCGGGAGCTTTTCTGCCATCGCCTGAAACCAACCGGGGAGCTGCAGCACTGCACTTTGAAAAGGCTTATCCGTTTCCATCCTTCCCCCTCCTTTCCTGTTACTCCATTCTATGAGGTCGCTTCCTCCCAATAGAACCGAATATTTATATTTTGTTTTGAAAACCAGGCTATCTTATCGACTGGAAAAAGTTGTCGAAGGGTGGTATAATCTGATCGGAAGAACAATCGAAGGAGGGCTCAATCATGTTAGACACGTTTCCTCTCCCCAAATTAAAGGAGCTGTTGGAAAAATCAAAGGCTGCCGATTCAGAGTGCAAGCGTTTTGGTGCAAAATCTCATCACTACGAGTGGAATCCCCCGGTTTCCGTCGATGCTGTGGAGCAATTCGAGCAGAAAATCGGGGTCACGCTTCCCGATGACTACCGCACATTCTTGCTTGAGGCAGGCAACGGCGGCGCAGGTCCGTTTTACGGTCTGTTTTCTCTAAAAGATGTGGAGCGCTGGCTCACATGGGACGTTGAGCCGGAGAAAATCCCCCTTCTCTCTCCCGAAACGGACGAAGAGCAGTTCGATGATGAGGATGAAAACTGGCGGTGCGGCTGCATCCCCATCGGTTCACAGGGAGATACCTACTTTACCTATCTGCTGGTAACGGGTCCCAACCGGGGACGCGTCGTTTACATCGAATACGATGGCGGCTGGGTCTTCTTTCCCAGAGAGCAGAGCTTTATATCCTGGTATGAGCGCTGGCTGCGCGAAGTATCCAGCGGGTACAACATCTTCTGGTTTGCAACCTATCTTGACGGAGATGAGCAGGAGCTGCGCGAATACTACGAACAGGCACAGACCGAGGAGGAAAAGCTGCTGGCAATCCACAGCATGGATAAATTCCCTTCCTTTTCGCAGGGCACCGTAGAATTTCTTAAGCGTGTGATCCGTGAACGCATCAACAAACCGTCGGTCAAGGGCTTTTTGGAGCTTCTCCTTCGTGCCGACCCCAAACTGTTCTATCAATATCTGCAGGATCGCTGGGACGCAGGATATTATGATGGCGTCGTGGAGGAAATCAATTATTCCATCCTCCACTTCGAGAACGAAAAGCAGCACCTCATCGAAGTCTGGCGGAGCCGCATATTGGAACGTCTTCCGCAGCTTTCTTGCGCAGCGCAGCGCTGCGCCGTGCACATCCTCCAGCTGAGCGGCGCTGTCAGCCTTGGACAGGTTCGCTGGATGATAGACGGCAAGGACCCTGAGGATGTAAAATATCTGCTTGGAATTTTCTCTAAATTTCCGGATGTGGCGCAGCATCTCGATCTCTGGATCGGGCTCCTGCGGGAGCGGGAAAATCTTGAGCTTCTTGAGGAAACGGTTCTGACAACTCCAACCATCAGTGATCCGCTTCTCAAGAATGAGCTTACACGCATTCGGGATGAATTTTCTACTGCGGAAAAACGCCTTTACGAAGAAAAGGACATAAAGCAGTATCACAGTCTGCGCCTGATGTACAACATCCACAAGAATGTTTGCCGGACTTTGAATGCGATTTTTTACGAAGAAATCAATCCCACGGTTCCGGGTGTTCCACGCCCCTATCGTTTGGAATTGGATTTTCGTGATGTGGCAAACTATCATATCAATGCTCCTGCACCGGAAAACGGTATCCCCATCCATCCAATGATTGCTTTGGCTGTGCTGCATCAGTTCCATCATCTGCCCTCCAACCGCTCCAAATGGGAGAGTACTCTCCAAAAAATCAAGCATCTCACCCTGGAGGCAAACCAGAAAACGGTGGATTATAAGTATGAGCACACCCGCTCTGCCTACCTTGCCCCTGCAGGGGAATATCCGCTGCCAAAGCCCTACTATTATAAGATGAAGGACTGGTCTGCCATCGCTTTGATGGCGAATCTTCAAAAGCTGACCATGTCGCATATCTGTGTGGAGGATTTTTCCTTTCTGCCAAAGTGCAGCGCATTGGAGCTTCTTTCTCTATTCAATACGAACTTTTCGGACTGCCGCCTGCTTCTTGAAATTCCAAACCTCAAGAGCGTCGATCTGCGTCTGTGCCGTCTGGAACATAAAGAAGTGCTCCAGTCTGCATCATTTGAATATACTCTGTAATATAAAAACAGGGGGAGCAGCTGCACATGCAGCTGCTCCCCCTGTTCGAGCGTTTCTTTCGGTTGGATTGCAGGTTTTTGAAATTGCAAAATATAGCGGGAAAAATCCGGCGAAAAAAAGGCAATGCATCAAATATGCATTGCCTTTTCTTCTGCTTTATTTTGGGGTGCGGTCCTCATAATGTGTATGAAGGAGATGGTGCGCCTTTTCGCTGTTCGGCTTTCCGAGGTACTCACGATAGAGTGTCTGGATTTCCGGATTTTTATGGGACTGACGGTAAGCCGATTTCTTATCGATTTTGTACAGTCCTTCCATACGCTTCGATTTGATTGCCGCAGTCGTGCGGAATGGCTGACCGCCGCCGCCGACACAGCCGCCCGGACAGCACATTACTTCGATGAACTGGTAGTCGCATTCCCCTGCACGGATCTTGTCGAGCAGAATTTTCGCATTTTTCAATCCGCTTGTAACGGCAACCTTCACAGGGGTTCCGCCAATATCGAGGGATGCTTCTTTGATGCCTTCGTGTCCGCGAACTGCTGCGAAATCAAGGTCGCCTGCCTCTTCACCGGTCACAGTAGCGTAAACCGTGCGCAGAGCAGCCTCCATAACGCCGCCGGATGTGCCGAAAATAGCACCTGCGCCGCTTGCAAGTCCGAGCGGATTGTCAAATTCCTCTTCGTGCATCTTGGTCAGGTCGGTTCCGTTTTCACGCAGCATTTTTACAAGCTCACGGGTCGTCAGAACAAGATCCACGTCCTGCACACCGCTTCCGTTCATTTCCGGACGCTGGCACTCATATTTTTTCGCAATACATGGCATGATGGAAATGACATACATTTTTTCCTTTGGAATGCCCATTTTTTCTGCATAGTATGTTTTTGCAACGGCACCAAACATCTGCTGCGGGGATTTGCAGCTGGAAACGTAAGGCAGCAGATCCGGATGAACCTTTTCCACATAGTTTACCCAGCCTGGACTGCAGGAGGTGATCATCGGAAGGGTTCCGCCGTTTTTGAGTCGGTCAAGAAGCTCTGCGCCTTCCTCCATGATGGTAATATCAGCAGAGAAGTTGGTATCAAATACACGGTCAAAGCCGAGTCTGCGAATGGCGGCTACCATTTGACCGGTTGCAACCGAACCATGCGGCAGGTTGAAGTCATCACCGATCGCAACACGAACTGCCGGTGCAACCTGTACCACAACATGCAGATCAGGATCGTGCAGCGCTTGCCATGCACGTTCTGTGTCGTCCTTTTCGTTGAGTGCGCCCACAGGACATACCGCAACACACTGTCCGCAGTATACACAGGTGGTATTATCCAGCGGTTTGTCAAAGGCTGTTCCGATGGCGAAATGGATGGAACGATTCTGATAGCCGATCGCATCGGTTCCCTGTACATTCTGACAGGCTTCTACACAGCGTCCGCAGCGCACGCATTTGCTCATATCGCGAACAAGTGCAGGGTTGCTGTCCTCTTTCGGGATGCGCTTAAAGACGTATTCCAGAGAATTCTCTCTCAGGTTGTAATCACGGGCGAGATCCTGAAGGTCGCACTTTCCGCTCTTTGGACAGCTCAGGCAGTCCTTCGGGTGGTTTGCGAGGATCATCTCAAGGATGGTTTTTCGCGCCTGACGGACTTTTTCCGTATTGGTGTAAACATCGCCGCATTCATCCACCAGATTGTTGCAGGCTGTTTTCAGGCGGCGGCTGTGGGTATCCTCTACCACACAGACGCGGCAGAATGCGCGCACACCCAAATCAGGGTGGTGGCACAGGGATGGGATCTTGATGCCGATTTTTGCAGCAGCCTCCATAATGGTTGTGCCGGAGGGTACTGTTACCGGAATCCCATCGATTTTTATGGTAATCATTTTATTCGGATCGATATGCATTTATTTACCCTCCTTATCCTTTGGGAAGCAAACGGGACACTCTTTGCGCAGATGTGCTTCAAATTCGGCTCTGCGGTGCTTTAAGCAGGAATCGAGCGCTGTGGTAGCAGACTGACCAAGACCGCAGGACGATGCCAGTGCCATCGTCTGTGACAGATTGTGAAGGCGTTCAAAATCCTCTTCGGTTGCAGTACCGTTGGAGAACTTGTTGAGAATATTGAATACATGGCGGTTCCCTTCGCGGCATGGGGTGCATTTTCCGCAGCTTTCATGAATAAAAAAGGAAGAAACCTTTTTGAGGTAGTCGATGATGCACATTTCTTCGTCCAAAACAACGACTGCACCGGAGCCTACGCTCAAGCCTTCTTTTCTCAGGGCTTTGAGGGTGTACGGTGTATCGAGCTGTTCCGGGAAGCCGATCGGTCCGGACTGTCCGCCCAAATGGTAGAACTTGAGCTGCTTTCCGTCCTTGATGCCGCCGCCGAATTCTTCATCGTAAATCAGGTCGCGCAGTGTGACAGAGCCAAGCCCGATCTCGTAGGTCCCGCGTTTGTTGCAGTTGCCGGACAGACAGACTAACTTGCTTCCTCCGTCCCCTTCTGCACCAAGCTCTGCAAAGGCTTTTCCGCCCATATTCAAAATGAGAGGAACATCGGCAAAGGATTCTACATTATTTACAAGGGTCGGCTTGTTGAACAGACCGACTTCTGCAAGGTGCGGCGGCTTTACACGGGGACGTCCGGTGCGGGATTCGATGGAGTTGAGAAGTCCGGAGTTCTCACCGCAGATATAAGCACCAGCGCCGCTTACGATATGCACCTTGAAGTTGTAGCCTGATCCGAGGATATTTTCCCCGAGATAATTGGCTTTTTCAAGGTTTATCAGTGCTTCGCGGAATTTCTTCTGGATGTTGCGGTATTCTCCGCGGATGTAGATATAGCCCTCCGGAGAGTTAAAGACATAGCCTGCAATGATCATGCCCTCTATAACGCTCATCGGGTCATCGCGCATCAGGATCTTATCCTTAAAGGTACCCGGTTCCCCTTCGTCGGCATTGCAGACGATATATTTCGGTGTACCTTCGATTTCGTAGAGCTGTTTCCATTTCTTGCCCGCAGGGTATGCTGCACCGCCGCGTCCCAGAAGGTTTGCATCCAGCATTTCATTGATGATGTCTGTTTTTTCCATCGTCATTGCTTTTCTTAATGCCTGGAAACCACCCATGGACACATAATCTTCTACAGACTGTGGGTTGATTTTGCCGCAGCGTTTGGTCAATAAAGATACTGCTTTTGACATAATATCATTCCTTTCCTTTGGGTGGGTCTATGCTTTGTGCAGATGCGCAAGGATCTGTCTGATTTTATCCTCCGTGAGATTGCCGTATACCTGTCCCTGCACGCGGATGACCGGACCGATGTCGCAGTTTCCGCAGCATGGCATAAATTGCAGTGTGAACTGACCATCCGGGGTCGTTTCTCCCACTGTGATCCCAAGCTCACGCTCCAACGCAGCAACAACACGATCGGATTTGGATGCATAGCAGGGAGCGTTATTGCAGATTTCGATGATGCATCTGCCGCGCGGCTTTGTTTCCAGCATTGCGTAGAATGTGAGGATGTCGTACATCTGGATGCGGGAAAGACCAACACGGTCTGCAACGAGATTAGCGGTTCGTTCGTCGATGTAGTTTTCGGGGGAGTGTTCCTGAAGCTCCAGCAAAATTGCCAGCAGGTTCTCTTTGCAGGCACCATTTTTCTCTATGATTTCCAGGATCTTGTCATCAGAGTAGTGGTTCAGCATAATCGTACCTCCATTGTTTTGTTCTATTAACACCCTGCTCCAATGTTCCTTGATTTATCAAGTTTTCCTTTAAAAATCCATGATTGAAACAAAGTTTATTTTTTCTTTCATTATACATATCGTGTAAAATTGCGTCAAGAAGTATTTTATATTTTGCAATATTTTGTTACCATATTGCAAAATTTGTCATCTCTTTTTGATGCATATTTACTATGGATTCGGCTGTTAAATAACAAACTATTTTTACAGCATTATTGTACAAAGAGCAACCATATGTGAAGAAAATTTAACAAGGTTGACGGTGTTGAACAAAACAATAACTTTTTACATCTGCGATATCCATATTTTTCTCTTTGAAATATATTGTTCTATTTTGTTATATTATTATATTTCATGGTATTGCACTTTGATCTCACTTTTTCTTTTCTTGATTCCATACAAAAAACTGCGGCATATTTTGATTCTTCACATTATTTTTACACAATGGATTTTTTCCTGACATTGACAAAAAGGTTGACGGCGGAGTATGCTGTATAAGTTATTTCCCTGATTTCTCCTTTGCAGCAATGGCGCTTCATTGGATGTTTATCAGGACAGTATGCTATCAAACAATTTCTTTTAGATCAATAAAAATCGAAAGGATATCCTTCTCCATATGCACTCTGAATCTTTTAAAACCACCTGCAAGGATGGTGTGATGCAGCACTGTCCGCCGCGAAGAAGCCTTCATTCTCAAAAATTGGATCGCCTGCTCACACATCCGTTCGTTGGAATCCCTGTTTTTTTGTGTGTTATGCTCCCCATCTTCTACCTGACCTTCGGCTCGGTTGGGAGCAAGCTGCAATTTATCATTCAGTTTGGTACTGATGCAATGATAAATTCTCTTTCTAATTTTATGATCGAGCTCAATGTCAGCGATTGGCTCCATGCGCTGCTTATTGATGGGATTTTCGCCGGCATTGGCAGCCTGCTCCTCTTTCTCCCGCCCATCCTTGTGTTCTCCTTCTTGCTCTCTCTTTTGGAAGAGGTGGGGTATCTATCGCGCGTTTCCTGTATGATGGATCGCTTTTGGGGAAAGCCTTCTGCCCTTGCCCGATCCTCTTCCAAGCGCAGACGCTGTGCATCCTCAACGTCATCGCCTCGATCTTCGGCCCTGGAAAATCTGCCTCTTTACGGGATGATGGCCGCAGCCTTCTTCCCAAAATATGCGCCGCTCCTTCTTGTGTTTGTTTGTTTTCTCAGCATAATCGCAGCGTTTTTGACAGAGCGTTTGCTTCGATTTACGCTTGCTGAGGGGGAGTATGTTCCGGCGACAGAGCTTTTGGATTATCGAATCCCTTCGCTTCGGAAGGTACTTGAACAGATGCTTCGAAGGGCGAAACGGTTTCTTCAAAAGATATTCACGTTCGTTCTCGCAGCATCGATTTTGATTTGGTTTTTGAAGAGCTTTGATTGGCAGTTTCATCCGGTCGCTGACCCTTCGTCCAGTATCCTTGCATCCATCACTTCTGTGATTGCACCCATCTTTGCCCCGATTGGATTTCATGACTGGCGCGCCTGTGCTGCACTGATTTCCAATCTGACTTCAAAAGAATCTGTGGTCAGCACCCTGTCCATCCTCACCGGTGCAGGAAGCCGCGAACACCTCAGCACAGCCCTTCACAGTATCTTCACACCGCTTTCTGCATTTTCCTTCCTCGTATTTGCCGCCTTGTCGACTGCGCATATCCCCGTATCCTCTAAGCAAGGCACCAGCAGGCGCGCCGCCGTTCTTGCGGCACTTTATCGAACCGGGACCGCTTATTTGATGGCCCTTGCAATTTATCAGCTTGGTGCTTTATTCATCCGTTGATGAGAATCTTTGCCTTCACTCTTTCGCGATATCCCCTTTCCGAAGTTTCTAACACAAGACAAAAAAATCCTCCATCGACTAAGATGGAGGATTTTTTCATAAATTAGGAGTCCTTGCGTTGCGCCAGCTTTGCAAGCTCCGGGAATTTGGAGAGCACATACTTGTATCCGTTTGGGCTGTGCGGAACCATACAGTTGGTACAGTTTTTGATCCCTTTTTCTGTATATGTAAAATTTCCGCCGCAGTCCTCGCCCAATGCATACAGCGGGCAGTAGCAGAAAAGGCAGTTGAAGGTTTCCGGATGTGCTGTTTTGTGGCATGGGAAATATTCACATTCCCGATGCTGGAAGAAAGAATACTTTTTTTCGCTCATTTCACTTTCTCTCCTTTGGCTCCCTGCAAGTAATGCATCGATTACTTTAATTTATAGATAAAATGGTATTTTGACATGTCCTCTTCTCCGCTGACCATCAGGTTGATGTCTTTGATCACGGTACCCAGAAGGTTTGATGCCTGGTAAATATATTTCCCTGTGCACCATACATTTCCTTCTTTTACAGCCTTAAAGTCGGCAAAGAGCGGGCTTTTGCTGAGGAACTGTTCCATTGTTTTCATGTCGTGATCGATGATGTTGTTGTACAGAATATAGTCTGCATCTTTGGCGGTGGCGTAAAATTCTTCCATCGTCATCGAAACCGAAGAGGAGGCTGTTCCGTCTTCCAAATCCTTATACACATACTCTCCGCCTGCAATATCGATCATCTTTGCAAAATAGTCACTGCCTTTTCTTACAGAAATTGCTCCGTCAGACTGCACATAAAAATATACCACGCTTTTTCCTGACGACGGCAAATCCTTCAGCGGCTCGATTTCTGCCTTTTGCTCTTCAAACAGGGCTTCTGCCTTCTCACGGCAGTTGAGCAATGCACCATACACCTTGATCCATTCGGTGCGTCCGAGCGGATGATCCTCATAACCGGAACGATCCACAAAAACAGGAATATTCAGTTCTTCGAGCTTTTCCAGTGTTTCCGGGCTGTGATAGATCATGGAGGACTGGATGGAGAGATCACATTTTTCTGCGCAGATCAACTCGTAATCCGGTGCAGAGTATTTGCCTGCGTACAAAATATCACCGGATTTCATTTTTTCTACCGCAGACGGGATGTACCAGCTGTCCTCTTTTGTACCCGAAAGGCGGACTGCATCCATCTTGTCCATTGCGTCAAAGAAGCACATCCCAGCGGTTGCCACCTGATAAATGTTCTCGAACGGCTGCTGCAGGATGATATAATCGTCGATGCCGCTTGGAACCTCACCGTTTTCCGGAACGACGAGATATTTGCGTCCATCGTTCGGATAAAGAGCCACATAGCCATCCTCATAGTAGTCGCCTGTCAGGCAAACGGCGTATTCAAACTTCATTGGCTCTTTGTAGGTCAGTCCCGGAATTTTGGGATTGCTGCTTTCCTCTGGCTGCTCCTGAGCGGTTTGCTCCTCTGTCTGTGCGGGCTCGGGTGCCGGCTCGGTTGCTCCGCATCCCGACAACAGCATGGTAAACATCAAAAGTGCTGCTAAAAATCGTTTCATTGTGTCTATCCTTTCTCTTTGCCTATTTTTTTCTCTTTCTGAGGACCAAACCAACAACTGCTGCCATCACGATGCATCCAAGGATGATCCATACCACAGCATCGCTTGATGCTTCCTGTGCGTTGGTCGGCGCTGTTTGAGGCTCCTGCACTGCTGGTTCCTTGGCTTCATCCTGCTTGTCCGCTGCTTCTGCCGGTTTTGTCGTTTCTGTAGTTTCTTCGGTTTTTTCGGTTTCCTCTTCTGTTGGCAGCAGCATCTCCAGCTGAGGTGCTTTGCCGTCTGCATCCAGGAGAGAATCGGAATGGAGCAAAATCGTGCGGTCATACCAGCGGTTTTTCTCCTGGTCGTAGGTTGCGATCGGCAATTCCTGATCAAGGCTCGAAACTGGAATCGTATAGGTGTTGTTTTCGTCGATCCCGAAGCGTTCTTCCTCCGGTGCCTTCAGAGCATCCGATGCCGTACCGAGATAGAGTGCGGCATATTTGTTGTGGTCGCAGGTGAGCTTTGCCGTGAAGGTTCCGTTTTCCACCACAAGCTCCGCTTCCTTGATTTGGAAAAGCGGAGAGTCACTTTCTGCTTTGATGCGGTAGCTGCCGTCCTTTGGGACAAAGCGGACCGGTTTCAGAGAAAGCGATTCCACTGCAAGGCGGTGCTCTTTTCCTGCAAGCTGCACGTTTACCATCACATCGAGGGAATCGAGCGCAGCTTCCACTGTTTCTTCTCCCTGTGTGATCGCTGCTGTCATCTTTCCGTCCTTTGCAGTCAGGATGCACTGTGCATCGTGCAGGGTGTTGGAGGTGATTTGTGCAGAGTAGGTCCCGTCTTTTGCAATTTCCTGATACGGCTTCATGGTGTCACTGTGAAACACAACAACACGGTCGTACCATTTGCTTTTGCGGATGGAGTAGGACGCAAGATTCATCTCCTGATCGAGCGCTTCGATCGGAACGGTAAACTGATGGTTTCCATTCTCTGCGGTACGGTAAGGATACCATTTTTCTTCCCCTGCCGCATCCGCTTCTGCCCCGGTTCCCGGATAGAAATAGCCGTAGCCCTTTCCGCTCATGGTCATTGTCGCGGTCATTTTGCCATCCTGCACACGCAGGACACAATGCTCGATGATAAATTTATCCGAGCTGCTTGTGACCGAGATGGTATACAATCCATCCTCTGGCAGATCCTGTGCGGATACAGACAAAACGATGCCGGACAGCATCGTCAATGTAAGAAGCACAGATATGATTTTAGAAAGATACTTCATGATTGAAACACTCCATAAACTGCACCAAGCGACCCTTTGAGAGAGAAAAAGGGTCGCTCAGTGTACAATATTATAAAAGGAAGAAAACGATGATAAAGGATTATTTGCCTGCCTCTTTGGCTGCATCGGTGCCATCGGTGTAAAGGTACAGCTTGTACTCGATCACACGAGGTTCACCCATTGCCACAGTTTCTGCACTGATTTCTGTTACGCCATTGACGTTAACAGGAATCGTGAAGGTGGAATTTTCACCCTGACGCTCATTCATGTACTTTGTTTCACCGATCTGAACGTAGGTGTATTTTGTGCTGCTAAACTGAATTACAGCCTGATTGTCGCTTTTGAGTTCTTCGCAGGTAATGGTGGTTTTCCCGCTGCCGCCTGTGAATGCAAAGGAAACTTCGCTTTTTTCAGCAGGCTCTGCTGCCGCAGATCCACGATTTTCAATGGTGGAAGCGAGATGCTTGAGGATGAGTGCGCGGACATTTTTGTTCTGTCCAAGACCCTGCAGGCGTGGCTCTACTTCATAGCCTGCTTTTTCGAGGATCGACTTCCAGGAATCTTCCTCGCTGCCTGCCATATCGTTGGAAGCGTGGTCACCTGCAACGATCATGAATGGGTAAAGAACTACTTTCTTCACACCGGAGCTTTCAAGTCCTGCAAGGACCTCATCAATGGTTGGGTAACCTTCTACTGTGCCTACGAAGGTTTTTTCATAGCCTTTGGCACGGAAGGTGTTCTGCAGTTCGCTGTACGCGCTGTTTGCAATGTGATGTGTGCCGTGACCCATCAGAACAACTGCGGTATCCTGTGCGGCCATTTCGGGAACACTTGCAGCGATTGCATCCACAACTGCTTCGTAATCTTCATGACCTACCAGTATAGGCTGTCCAACTGTCAGGGATTTGAAGTATTTCTTATAGGAAGCGACCTCATTTACAACATCATCGTACTCAAGACCCGGAATGACGTGGGTTGGCTGTACGACAACGGTGCCGTAGCCTTCTGCAATCAGTTTTTCCATTGCTTGTTTTACGTTGTCAACTTCGAGCTTGTCGCGATCCTTGAGGATATCGATTACTGTCTGTGCGGTAAATGCACGGCGTACTTCCCAATCCGGATATGCTGCGGTGATGTCTGATTCGATTGCTTCGATGGTTTCTTTGCGGGTTTCGTTGTAGCTTGTCCCAAAGGATACTACAAGAAGTGCCTGGTTGGAAGGATCTGCCTCACCTGCTGTTACGTTTGCTTCTTCCACTGCTTTGAGTGGTTCTGCTTTGATTGCGTTTTCTACATGGCTCAGGTATACCTTGCGCACACCTTCATTTTCGCCAAGTCCCTGCAGACGGCACTCTACTTCGTAGCCGGCTTCTGTGAAGGCTGTTTTCCAGCTGTCTTCCTCGTCGCCTGCCATATCATTGGTAGCATGATCGCCTGCAACGACCATCAGTGGATAGAGGATGACTTTTTTCGCGCCGCATGCAGCAACGTCTGCCATCACTTCTTCCAGGGATGGGAAGCCTTCTACTGTACCAACAAATACATTCTCATAGCCTGCGCCGTGGATCATCAGTTCCAGCTGGCTGTAGGTTGCATTTGCAAAGTGGTGTGTTCCGTGACCCATGAATACGATCGCGGTGTCTTTCTCGCTTACTTCTGGAATGTTTGCAAAAAGAGCGCTGATTACAGAGTTAAAGTCTTCGTTCTCCGTGAGAAGCGGTGTGCCCACACGGATGGTGTCGAATTTGCCGATGTATGCAGAAACTTCTTCCAGCATATCGTCGTATTCTGCGCCGTTCATAACGTGGGTTGGCTGTACTACTACCTCTTTGATGCCGTCAGCAAGCATGCGGTCCATTGCACCTGTTACGTTATCTACTTCAACGTTGTCACGTTTTTTGAGAATGTCAATGATTGTCTGTGCAGTAAATGCACGGCGTACAGACCAGTCAGGATATGCTGCTGTTACGTCTTTTTCGATTGCTTCGATGGTTTTTTCTCTTGTTTCATTGTAGCTTGTGCCAAAAGAAACCATCAGAATTCCTTTTTCAGAGTCTGTTTTTGCTGGAACTTCGTCTGTCACTGGTTTTTCTTCCTCAACTTTCTCTTCTGGTTTTGTTTCTGTGCCGCAGGCAGCCATCGAAAAGACCAGCACCGCAGACAGAAGCAGGGACAATAATTTTTTCATTATATGTCTCCTTCTTTCTTTATTTTGTTGTGTTTATGCGAAAAAACGGTTGCAGCACAGAATGCTGCAACCGTTTTATGCAAACAAAATGATATGCCCTCTCCTACAAAGTCCGCATCAGGGGGCATCGCGCTATCCAAGCAGGTCTCCTGACTTACGCTTTCGGCAAATCTCACAAGCCTTCCCAGTTTCCCAGTGACTGACTTTCGTCCTAATGTGGATTCTATGCGTTTACAGTGGCGGTTCCGTTTGGGAATTTCACCCAATTCGCTATTCTTTTCTGTATCAGACACAACACAGAAACACTTGGATATTTTTTCTAAATTATAACAATTGAATCTGCCTCTGTCAAGCCAGCTCCATACACAATCTGACATACAGGGTTCGAATCCGTCAAAATACCGAAACAACCCCGATGGAGTATTCCCATTTTATCAACAATTACCAACCGTTTATTCTGCCTCCATTTCCGGTTGTGTCGGCGGCTTTTCTCCGACGATGCCCGCGGCGCGGCGCTGCCAGTCCCCTCTTTTATAGAAGTATATCGTGATGCTCAGTCCGACAATCCATCCGATCATATAGCAGAAGAAGGTTGCTTCTTTGCCAAAGAAATGATTGAGAATGTAAGCTGCCGGTACACGCGCAAGCCACAGGGACAAAATAGAAGAGAACATCGGGATCAGGCTTTCGCCTGCTCCTCGCATCACACCGTTTAAGATAAACAGCGTCGCAAGCATTGCATAGAAAGGAAGCACACGGTTGAGGTATGCCATACCCGCATCAATCACTGCCGGATCGCGGCTGAACATCATCATCATATAGCGCCCTGTCAGTATAACAAAGATGCCTAAGCTCACGCCGATCGAGATGGAGAGGATCAGCGATTCGCGCACTCCCTTTTTCACGCGGTCAAGACGTCCTGCTCCCATGTTTTGTCCGACGTAGGTCGTAACGGCACGGCTGAAGCTCTCAATCGGCATAAAGGCAAAGGTATCGAGCTTGTTTGCGCCGTTGAAGCCTGCCATGAACGCAGAGCCTCCCGAATTAACAAGGGATTGGATCGCCAGTGTTCCGATGGAAAAAACTGCATTTTGAATGCCCGATGGCACACCCAATTTCATCGCCTTCAGGAACAGCTCCTTATGGAATCGAAATTTGAACGGATGTATGGTAAGAAAATCATATTTGTGATTGATATAGTAGATCCCCACAAACCAGGAAACCGCCTGCGCGATGATCGTTGCAAGAGCAACACCTGCTACCCCCATATCAAAATTGATGACAAAGGTCAGGTCAAGAACAATATTGATGATACAGGAAATCACAAGAAAAATCAGCGGTGTCTTGCTGTCGCCCAGTCCCTGCAAAATACCGGCGTTGACATTGTAGCCAATGTTTCCGATCATGCCCAGAAAGACGATGTTCATATAAAGCTGCGCTGATCCAAACGTATCTGCGGGCACCTGCGTCAAACTCAGGATGGGACCGCTGACAAGAATTCCAAGGATGGACAGCGGGATCGCCCCGATCATCATTGCGGTATAGATTGTATTGGCGGTATCTGTAACGTTTTGCAGTTCCTTTGCCCCGTAAAACTGCGAGATCATAATGGATGCACCCATACCAAGCCCCATAAAGAGAGAGCTCAGCAAAAAGATGATCGGAAAGCAGCTCCCTACTGCTGCCAAGGCGATTTTCCCTACATAGTTTCCCACGACGATGCTGTCCACCATATTGTACAGCTGCTGAAAGACATTACCGATCAAAAGGGGTACGGAAAACATCAAAATAAGTTTTCGCGGATCGCCCTGTGTCATGTCTGTCATCGAATGTTTGCTCATTTTATCGCTCCTTTTCTGTCATAATCTTCGGAGTTTCCTCATTCTCCTTTTTTTCGTTATTTTTTAAGTATAGCACAATTTGGCATCAACTTACAAGAAGATTTTGATAAAAAACAGACAGGGTCGCGTGACCCTGTCTGTCTTTTGATGCGATTGTATTATAAGGTAAATTTATGGAAGCTCTTTTTGCCTTTTTTAAGAATAAGCTGACCTTCCTTGAAGTCTTCGGAAGAAACCGTGCTGTCAAATCCTTCTACTTTTTCGTCGTTGACTGCAACGCTTCCCTGCTTGATGAGTCGTTTTGCTTCTGCCTTGGAAGGAGCCAGCCCCGATTTTACAAGCAGATCTGCAACCTGGATTTTTCCATCGATAAGATCTGCATCTGTCAATGCTGTGGTTGGCATATTGGAGGAATCGCTTCCGCCGCCGAACAGTGCTTTGGATGCTTCCAATGCTTTCTGCGCTTCTTCCTCTCCGTGAACCATCGCGGTCAGCTCGACTGCAAGGCGTTCTTTTGCCTGATTGAGCTGTGCACCCTCCATGCTGCGCTCCATTTCTTCGATCTCTTCGATTGGGATGAAGGTCAGCAGCTTCATGCATTTGATGACATCGGCATCATCGATGTTTCTCCAGTACTGGAAAAACTCGTATGGGGAGGTTTTGTTCGGGTCGAGCCATACTGCGCCGGACTGGGTCTTGCCCATTTTTTTGCCCTCGGAGTTGAGCAGCAAAGTGATCGTCATTGCTCCCGCATTTTTCCCGAGCTTGCGGCGGATCAATTCGGTTCCGCCCAGCATGTTGCTCCACTGGTCGTCGCCGCCGAACTGGAGGTTGCAGCCGTATTTCTGGAACAGCATGTAGAAGTCGTAGCTTTGCATGATCATGTAGTTAAATTCCAGGAAGCTGAGTCCTTTTTCCATGCGCTGCTTGTAGCATTCTGCGGTGAGCATTCTGTTTACAGAGAAGCAGGAGCCCACCTCTCTGAGAAGCTCGATATAATTTAACCGCATCAGCCAATCTGCGTTGTTTACCATCATCGCTTTTCCCTCAGAAAAATCGATGAAGCGGCTCATCTGCTTTTTGAAGCAGTCGCAGTTGTGCTGGATGGTTTCGGGTGTCATCATCTGACGCATATCGGTTCGTCCGGATGGATCGCCTACCATACCGGTTCCCCCGCCGATCAGAGCGATCGGACGGTTTCCGCCCATCTGAAGGCGTTTCATCAGGCACAGTGCCATAAAGTGTCCAACATGGAGGCTGTCAGCAGTTGGGTCGAACCCGATATAAAATACTGCTTTTCCGGTGTTGATCAATTCTTTGATTTCTTCCTCATCTGTCACCTGTGCAATCAATCCACGGCGCTGCAATTCTTCGTACAATGTCATCTTGTTTTTCTCCTTTGCTTTCGATTATAGAATCTCAGGATGAAAAAATAAGCCCTCTGCTTATTTTTTCATAAGCAGAGGGCGAGAAAATTCGCGTTACCACCTCTATTTACTGCACTCTCACAAGCGCAGCCTCAGCAGGTACATCCCTGATATTCTCAGTTGCAATACCCTGACGCGTTAACGGGCGTTATGCGGCCTTTCCTACTGTGCAAAGCAGTTCAGAAGGCGGCTCGGAGATGTATTCGCTGCAAATCTTCTGCCTTCTTCCACCAGCCGAAGGCTCTCTGTGCGAACGATTTTGCAGGTACTCGTTCTCGTCATTGCCGATGTAGCTCATTATATCTTTCAATGCTTGATTTGTCAAGAGGGATTTTTCTGATGTGCCAAATTGAGCATCTCCCTTGCATTTTGCAGTGCGGTGTCGGTGATATCCTCTCCGCTGACGATGCGGGCGATCTCCTCCACGCGTGATTCTCCATCGAGCGGCGTGACCTGCGTATAGGTGCGTCCGTCCTTTACCTCCTTATGAATAAAAAGGTGTGTATCGCCGCATGCAGCCACAGGCGCCAGATGGGTGACACAGATCACCTGTCTGTTTTGCGAAACCTCTTGCAGCTTTCTGCCTATTTTCTGTGCAGCGGCTCCGCTGACACCGGTATCGATTTCGTCGAAGATGGCAGTTCCGACGCGGTCCTTCTCCGCCAGCACGTTCTTGATCGACAGCATCACACGGGAAAGCTCACCACCGGATGCGATCTTGGCAAGCGGACGCGGCGGTTCTCCCGTATTGGAGCTGATGAGAAATTCCATCTCATCCTGTCCGTTGGGGCGATAGTCCGACCTGCCTGCGCTGATCGTGAGCTTCACAGACGGCATATTGAGAAATTCCAATTCTTCCCGGATGCGTGAGAGGAAGCGGCGCGCCGTCTGATGACGTGCCGCCGTCAGTTCGTCTGCTGCCTGAGCGAGCTTTGGCTGAAGCGCCTGCTTTTCCTGCATCAGCTCGTCGACTCGCTCCTGAGAAAACTGAATTTCCTCCAGTTCCTTCTGAATGTTTTCCCTGTACTGCCCAATTTCTTCGATCGTTGCACCGTATTTTCTTTGGAGACTGTGGATGAGCTCCAGCCGGTCCTCGATCTCATCGAGCGAGCGCGGGTCAAAATCCATCTGATCGAGGTAGCGTCCCACCTCTCCCCCGATGTCGTTGATGAGATAAGAAAACTCCGTCACCTGATCGGATGCACTGCGCAGCTCCGGAACAAAACGCGACAGCACCGAGAGCGTATCCGAGAGCTTTGTTAAAAGTCCGGATGCACCGTCTATGTCCTCATCGCCGTCCACCAGAGCCTTTGCCTGTGCTGCCAGCTTCAGGATCTTCTCTGCATTTCGGATGGTATCCCGTCGGGCAAGAAGCTCCTCATCCTCGTTCGGGCTGAGGGCTGCTTCCTCGATTTCTCCGATCTGATATTGCAGCAGAGCGATTTTCTGCTCCTTTTCGCGGTCACTTTGCTGTAGTGCGCGAAGGCGTTTTTCGATGTCGTTCATTTTGGTATAGAGCGCATGATACTGCTCTCTGAGCGGAGCAAGCTCTCCAAAGCTGTCGATGTATTCGATATGATACTGCGGGTCGAGCAGACGGTGGTTGTCTTTTTGCCCGTGGACGTCAATCAGCAGGGAGGAGATTTCGCGCAGGATTTGCAGTGTTGCCGGGCGTCCATTGACCTTGCATGTGTTTTTCGCACCGATTTCGCGGGAAATCAGCAGCTCACCCTCCGTTGTTTCGTAACCCAGCTGACGGATCTTTTCACAGATGGAATCCTCTATCCCAGTAAACAGCGCAGATACCTCCGCTGTTTCTTCCCCTGTGCGCACGATATCACGCGACAGCCGCGCTCCCAAAACGCCGTTGATTGCAGAAATCAGCATCGTTTTACCTGCACCCGTTTCGCCGGTGAATACGTTGAAGCCTGAGCCAAGCTCAAAGGATGCTTCCTGAATGACTGCAATATTTTTGATGTAAAGCTGGGACAGCATCGTTTGTCCTCCTTAGTGAATCAGCTTGTTGAGATCCTTGATGATATTTTCTGCCAGCTTTTCATTGCGCATGATGAGAAGGATGGTATCATCTCCGGCAATCGTGCCCATAACGCCGTCCCACTGGATGGAGTCGAGCGCTGCGCAGGCTGCGTTTGCCATACCGGTATAGCATTTTATCACAACGAGATTCTGTGCATAATCCACAGAATTGACCGACTCAGAAAAAATCGTATGGAATTTGAACGAGAGATCGTTCTTCTTCTCTTTTTGCTGTGTTGTATAATAATAGCCACCATCGCTGCTCAGGGATTTGATCAGACGAAGCTCTTTGATATCGCGCGACACCGTCGCCTGCGTCACATGAAATCCGTTTTTGCTCAATTCTGCCTGAAGCTCTTCCTGTGTGTTGATCTGCTGGTTGGAAATCAGTTCCAGTATCTTTGCGTGACGTTTTACCTTCATGCGGCTACCTCCTGTTTGAGAAGTTTTCTGTCAGTTTTCTATAGTAGTTGTTTTGAGAAATGGAAACATATTTGAGCGTTTGCTCTGCCCGGGAAACAGTCAGCCAGTCGCCCGGATCGATATGGACGGCATCTTTTCCGTCAACGGACAGCATCAGGGCATCCGAATTGTTGATATATTTTCCCTGTATGGTAAATTCCTCCTCCGGGCCGAAAACCATCGAGCGGAAAATAAGAGAATGCGGGCAGATCGGGGTCACGGTGATCGCCTGCATCCCGGCGCAGACGATGGGCCCTCCGGCAGAGAGGGAATACGCAGTGGAACCGGTGGGTGTTGCAAAAATGATCCCGTCGGCGCGGTAGCTGTTGATGTAGCCGTTGCTCAGGATCACATCGATGTCGGCAACCCTGGACGCCATCTCTGCCTTACAGATGACAGCATCGTTGACTGCGGTAAAGTGTTCCTCACTTCCATCGATGTGATGATGTACCACGTTAAGGAGCAGACGCTCCTGTATGGCATATTTCCCCTTGACGATACGGCGCAGCAGATCGAGCTCGTCCCGCTCAAGCTCCGTCAAAAAGCCAAGGCGTCCGGAGTTTACGCCAACGATTGGCTTGTCCATTGCGATGGCAAAGGCTGCACTGTGTATCAGGGTTCCGTCGCCGCCGATGGTCAATACCATGTCGATCTCTTTGTCGTTTTCTCCCTCGATAAATTCCATGACTCCTAAATTGTGCCACACTTTGATGTGGCGCGGGAGCATATAGATGGTGCAGCCTCTGGAATTGAGGATCTTGATGGCACGTTCTGTACACTCGGCAGAGCTGCGCTTATCTAAATTTGGAATAATGAGAAAATTCATTTTCTCTCACCCCCTACAAAGTTTCGTGGGCTGCTGATACAACATTCTGTACGGTTTCTTCGCTGAGGACTGTGTCCCCCTCCTGTTTTCCGAGGAAGAGCAGATATTCAATGTTGCCCTCAGGTCCTTTGATTGGGGAGTAGTCCAGTCCGAGGATGGAAAATCCCTGTTCCTGTGCAAAATCCGCCACCTTGCGGATGACCATTTCATGTACCTTAGGGTCGCGGACCACACCTTTTTTCCCTACATTTTCGCGTCCTGCTTCAAACTGCGGCTTGACAAGGCAGACCATGCTTTTGCCTTCCTTGAGAAAGCGGTGCGCCACCGGAAGGACAAGGGTCAGGGAAATAAACGAAACATCCACAGAAATAAAATCGAGTGGGTCGGGGACCTGTTCCTCTGTGAGATAACGGATGTTGGTGCGCTCCAGATTGACTACACGTTCATCTGTACGCAGCGACCACGCCAGCTGACCGTACCCCACATCCACCGAATACACCTTGGAGGCTCCGTTTTGCAGCATGCAATCCGTAAAGCCGCCGGTGGATGCGCCGATGTCCATGCAAACTGCGCCCTCCAAGCTGATTGGGAAGCAGCTCATCGCTTTTTCGAGCTTTTTCCCGCCGCGGCTGACATATTTGAGCGTTTCTCCACGCACCTCGATTTGATCGTCGTCCTTGACCTGAGTTCCTGCCTTGTCCGATTTCTGTCCGTTGACATAGACAAGCCCCTCCATGATCATCACTTTCGCCCGCTCTCTGCTTTGGCACAGCCCTCTCTGCACCAGAGCAGCATCAAGACGCTCTTTCAATTTGAACTCCTCCTATATCATTCCACTTATTTGGAAGAAAAATATTTTCGATAATCCTCTGCAATCGATGCTGCATCAAGGCGGCACAGCTGTGTTGCCTCATCGACGGTTGCCTGAGGAACAAAGCGGGACGAAACTGCACGGACCCGATATTGTCCCTTAAAGTCCTGCTTTAACAGCTCTGCACCAAGGTACTGACCCAGTCCACCGATTTCGATGCCTTCTTCGACAAACAGGATGTGCTGATACAGCATCATCGTTTTGATGACTTCTTCCCCGATTGGAAAAATTTTGGTTAGCTTTAAGACAGAAACTGCGGTTCCTTCCTGCTCAAGCCGCTTTACCGCTTGAAGGACATCCGCGCTGATGCGCCCATAGGTTACGATCAAATTGTCTGTCTGCTCTGACTTTTCGGAAGAAGGAAGAAGCGTCCAGTTTTTCTCAGCCTCCAGAGGAAGCAGGCTGCTGCTTTCGCCGCCCCGCGGATAGCGCACCCCGCAGACCCCGTCCTCATGGTAGAGCGCCTGATCCATCGCCCAGCGCAGCTCGCGATAGGTTGCCGGGGAATAGAGCGTGATCTTCGGGATATTGAGAAGCATCGCCACATCGAACAGTCCATTGTGTGTTTCTCCGTCTGCACCGACGATCCCGGCGCGGTCGATGCCCAACACGACGTGCTGTCTTACAATGGAAAGGTCGTGGATCAATCCGTCATAGCAGCGCTGCAAAAAGGAGGAATAAACTGCAAAGACCGGGAGCATCCCCTCGGCTGCCAGTCCTCCTGCAAAGGTTACGGCGTGGGGTTCTGCGATCCCGACATCGAAGAACCGCCCCTTCGCCTTAAACTCCTTGGAAAAGAAATTGAGCCCGGTGCCGTATTTCATGGCGGCTGTGATCGCGCAGATGCGCTCGTCTTTTTTAGCAAGCTCCGTCAGGTATTTTCCGAATTCGTTGGAAAAATTGGTTGCACCCGGTTTTCCCTTTGTCACACCGGTTGCGACTTCAAATCCCGGTGTGCCGTGAAACTCTCCGGGATTCTTTTCTGCATACGAGTACCCCTTGCCCTTTTGGGTCTTTACATGGAGAAAGACCGGACGCTTGAGGCTTTTTGCCCGATTCAACACCACAGAGAGCTGGTTGAGGTCGTGACCGTCCACCGGGCCTAAGTAATGAAAGCCCAGATCTTCAAAGAAATTGCTGCCGTAAATCACCGTCTTCATAATGTTTTTTGTTTTAAGCAAAAAACGCTCTGCACTGGGTCCGATCAGCGGGATCTTGTGACAGACAGACTGCACCTGATCCTTCATTTTGAAATAGTTTGGACGGGAACGGATGGTTGAGAGGTATTTTGCGAGATTGCTCTCATTTTTTGAAATCGACATTTCATTGTCGTTCAAAATAACGATCAGATGGTCGCCGCTGCGCGCTGCATTGTTGATGGCTTCATACGCCAGACCGCTGGTGAATGCCCCATCTCCGATCACAGCAATGACGGTATGCTCGTCGCCGTGGAGCGTTTTTGCCCGCGCCATTCCGCTGGCAGCGGAAATGGATGTGCTGGCATGACCTGCCACAAATGCGTCATGCGGACTTTCCGTAGGCTTTGGGAAGCCGGAAAGGCCATCCTTTTGCCGGAGCGTGGAAAACTGTTTTCGCCTTCCGGTCAGGAGCTTATGCGCATAGCATTGGTGCCCCACGTCCCACACGATCTTATCCTGAGGACTGTCAAAAATACGGTGGAGTGCCACAGTAAGCTCCACCACGCCAAGGTTTGATGCGAGGTGTCCTCCGGTGCGCGAGGTCGTTTCGATCATCGTTTCGCGCAGCTCGCGGCACAAAATCGGCAGCTCCTGCTCCGTCAGTTTCTTGATATCCTTGGGAGAATCAATGTGTTCCAAAATAGAATGGTTCATGCTACACCTTCTTTCTCCTTTACATCACCGGGAACAAAAACGCAACAAGGACCCCTAAAACAGCTCCGCCGAATACTTCGAGCGGCGTATGTCCCAACAGCTCCTTGAGCAGATCGCGGTTGTCGTCCATTGCCTTTTTCGTTTTGATCTCATCCGGATCATCATGTGTTCTTTTACGAAATACATTGAAATGGTGTTTATTTTCAACTTCAAACACGATGCGAAAATTGTCTGACATGGCAGAAACGATCTTGTTAAGCATTTTTGCCTGTTCTCCCGCTGCACGGCGCACGCCCATCGCATCGTACATAACGACTGCTGCAAAGGCAAGACAAATCGCAAATTCCGGCGATTCCCAGCCTACCTTCTGCCCCATCGAAACTGCAAGCGAGCAAACAAACGCAGAATGAGCACTTGGCATTCCGCCTGCGCCGACCATTCGCTCCAGCACAAGTTCCTTTGACACGATCAGGGTCAGCAGTGTTTTTAAAAGCTGTGCAAAAAACCATGCCGTTACGGATACGTTGATAAAATAGTTGCAGGTTAAAAATTCCAATAATTCTTTCATATCTTAGTTCTTTCTCAACAAAATGTAATCTGTCATTGCAAGCAAAAACGGTGTATCAAGTCCGCTTTTCTCAAGCTCCCGTTTTGCTTCGCTGAGCAGCTGCTCGGAGTATTTTTTCGCCCCGTCCACACCGTAGATGGTGACATACGTTACTTTGTTTTTTTCGCGGTCGCTCCCCACCGGCTTGCCCAGCTCCTCGGTTGTGCTGACCACGTCGAGGATATCGTCGGTGATCTGAAACGCAAGCCCGATTTTTTGTGCATAGGAATTTGCCGCTTCGATCTGCTCCGGTGTGCCGCCGCCCAGAATACAGCCCATTTTGCAGGCTGCCGCGATGAGTGCCCCTGTTTTGAGCCCATCGGTTTCCTTTAAGCGTTCGGCTGTCACGTCGTCTCTGTGCTCGTTTGCAAGGTCCATCACCTGTCCGCCGATCATGCCGTACACGCCGACTGCCTCGCTCAGACACAGCATCGCCGCAAGGCGCGTCTGTGCAGAATATGTCCCATGCTTCATCATCAGCGTGAATGCGTGGGTCAAAAGGGCATCCCCTGCCAGCAGTGCGGTGGCTTCGCCGTATGCGATATGGCAGGATGGTTTTCCGCGGCGCAGGTCGTCGTCGTCCATGCAGGGCAGATCATCGTGAATGAGCGAATAGGCATGGGTCATCTCCAATGCACACGCAAAGGGCATCGCCTGCTCTTCGCTGCCGCCGCATGCGGTGCAAAAGTGCAGCAAAAGCGCTGCGCGCAGGCGTTTTCCCCCGTTGAGCAGGCTGTAGCGCATCGCCTCGATCACCGAGCGCTGCGGACAGTCCGTCAGCGGAACAAGGGTATCGAGCGCAGCTTGAACCTCCTGCGCACAGAGGCTGAGCTCCGTCTTAAATTCCATCATTCCCCGCCCTCCTCTTTGGGAGAAAGCATCACTTTCTCAAGCTTTGTCTGTGCTGCTGAAAGTTTTTTATTGCATACCGAGATGAGCTTTGATGCTTCTGCATACAGCTCCACTGCTTCATCGAGAGAGGTTTCTCCCCGCCCAAGAATTGCAGAGATCTCATCCAGGCGATTGAGTGCGGATTCAAACGTCCATTTTTCTGCCATTTATTGTTCTCCTTTTTTAGCTGCGGGTAAAATCTGCTCCACCCGGCTGATGATCCTTCCATCCGCAAGCTGGGTAGAAATACAGTCCCCGCAGGTTATGGGTGTTACAGAATGCAGGATCTTCCCATCTGATGTTTCTGTAATGGAATATCCCTTGTTCAGGCGCTCCCACGGGTTTAACAGCGTCAGCTGATCGATTCTCGATTTTAATTGCTCTCTTTTTCTTAGTATATCATTTTTTCCAAAAATTTGAATAGTTACTGCAAGGTTTTTCAGTTTCTTTGTATCTTTATCCAAATATTCGCGCCAATTTTTGAACACATCCCGCTGAGAAACGGTGTCAAAATCCTGCTGCGCTTCAAAAAAGCGGCGCTGTATCGTTTTCGTAAGGTTCTCCTGTGTTTGGTTGAGCTGACGGAGCAGGACCTGTGCGTCGGGAACAGCCAGCTCTGCCGCCGCCGATGGCGTGGGCGCACGCAGATCCGCAGCAAAATCGCAGAGCGTCACGTCGGTTTCGTGCCCGACTGCGGAAATCACGGGGATTCGACATTGGGCGATCCTTCGCACGAGCTCTTCGTTGTTAAATGCCCACAAATCTTCGAGCGAGCCCCCTCCGCGTCCTATCAAAATCACATCGCAGGAATTTGTCCGGTCAAAGTGGTCGATTCCCCCGATCAGCGAAGCCGGCGCGCCGTCGCCCTGCACCAGAGCCGGATATAAAATCAGATGCGCCGGCGGATAGCGGCGACTGAGGATATTGAGCATATCGTGCAGTGCAGCACCCGTATCGGATGTGATGATCCCAATCGTTTGCGGATATCGGGGAATCGCTTTCTTGCGCGACTGGTCGAACAGACCCTCTGCTTTGAGCTTTTCGAGAAGCTGCTCGTAAGCTGCCTGAAGACTTCCCTTGCCCTGTGGCTGCATATCGTATACATAGAGCTGATAGCTTCCGTCGCGTTCATAAAGGGATACACTCCCACGCACAAAAACAGCCATTCCGTCCTGTGGGGTAAAACGGATCTGCTTTGCATAGGAGGCAAACATGACCGCCTTGATTGCGCAGTTTCCCTCTTTTAGTGTGAAGTAATAGTGCCCGCTTTTATAGTGGTTCACAAAGTTGGAAATTTCCCCGCAGATCAGAAGATCCTGAAGGCGAAAATCGCCCTCCAGCACCGACTTTACATAGCGATTGAGCTGGGAAACCGACAGCACGGACTGCTGTGCCATAGTTTGTCCGCCTCCTTTTTAAGATCGATTGGATACCGAAGCTAAAACTGCAATGCCTGCTGCATTGTCGGATGAAAACTCCGGCTTTGCAAAAAAGCCGCCGAAGTGCTCTGTGACACGCTGACGTATGAGAGTATTGGACATCACCCCGCCGGAAAATACAAGCGGCAGTCCGGGATACTGCTTTAGGTCGTGGGAAATCATCGTTTCCACGATTGCATAGACCGATTCAAGGCAGAATTTTGCAACGTCTTCCGGAGCCTCTCCCTTTTGCAGGAGCGTTTTGCATTGATTTTCGATCCCTGAAACGCAGCAGTCGTTTTCCCGAAAGGTGGGACGGATGCGGAAGGTTTTCTGCGATTTTTGCGAGAGCTCGTCGAGGTATTTTCCCGATGGGAACGGCATCCCAAGCATATTTCCCACGCGGTCGATAACCTGTCCGCATTTGAGGTCGAGCGATTCTGCAAGGATCTGTGTTGTGAAGATGCTGTCCTTTGATGGCTTTACAAGGATACACTCGGTCGTTCCGCCCGAAAAGTGAAAGGCGATGAACTCCTCCCGGAGCAAGTCGAGCCTGCCGCAGGAATAGAGCGCCGCCGCAACGTGCCCCTGCTGGTGCGAAAATTCGTATTTCGGTATTTTGAGCAGGCTTTGGGTCAGCTCTGCCGCAAGGTTCCCCACCAGAAAGCAGGGCATGTAAGAGCCCTCCATATTTCTCGGACGTGTGGAAACTCCAACGGCACAAATCGGCTCTGTCACGTCAAAAAACAGCTCCTTCACAAGTTGTGGGAGCTGTTTTACATGATGAAATACAGCGTCACTTTGCTTTAAGCCCAATGCGCCGTCTTTAACAGGCAATAATTTTTTTTGATGCACTACCCTTTTGGAAACATCGTCATACAATGCCACCGATGTGGTGTAGTTGCTGGTATCAAATCCTGCAAACAGTGCCATTAGGCGTTGACCTCCGCTTCCTCCTGCGGAGCATCTGTGCTGCGTGCGATTGCTCCCAGCACTCCGTTGACAAAGGAAGCGTCCTCTTCCCCGGAGAAATTTTTCGCAAGCTCAACTGCTTCGTTGATGATGACCTTCACCGGTACATCCTTTTCGTATTGAAGCTCGCTGACTGCAAGGCGAAGCACGGCAAGTGCCACCTTGGAAATTCGGTTGATCTTCCATTTTTTCAGCTTTGATTCGATGATGCGGTCGAGCTCTTCCACGTTGGAATCTGCTTTTTGTGCCAGCTCCATTGCATAGTCGCTGAGGACCAGATCGCGGCTCTCTGCTGCGTTATCAATGATTTCCTGCAAAGAAGCCTTTGAAAAAATGCGTTCAAACAGCAGGCAGAATGCTTGCTGTCGAGATTCATGTCTTGTCATATTGCAACCCCCAATTTTATGATCTTCCCATGTAATATCCTATTGCCATTATAGCAGAACAAAAGCCTCACTGCAAATTGTACAGGAGGCTTTCGGTTATTTTTTCGTATAAAAAAGTGAAAACATCGTATACGGTTTTTATTGTGCGCTTTCCTGCTGGAACTGAATCCCTTCAATATGAACATTGACCTTGGACACGGTGATCCCTGTCATGTTCTGGATTGCATCCTTTACTGCTTTTTGCAGCTCCTCGGAAACCGTTCTGATTTTATAGCCGGCTTTCACGATCACGCTGACATCGATGATCGCAACATCGTCGTTGAGATTGATGAGGATCGGGCGTGTGGTGATGCCGCTTTTTGAGAGGGATTTGATCGGCAGACGGGAATCTGCCAGAGAATGAATCCCTTCGATTTCACAAGCAGCATACTTTGTGATGGAAGCAATCACCTCCTGAGAGATTTTAAGGCTTCCTGTGGTTTGGTTTTGCTGTGGCATATTCATAAAAAAGATTCCTCCTTATATTTCATGTTCTGCCCTTGTGCAGCCGGTGCAGACAAAGGTACAGAAAACCGCTTTTAGACATCGGAATCAGGTCTGTCGTTGTAATTCCATCCCTATTATACCATATTTTCAAAAAGGCACAACCGATTTCTGTCTGAGTTTTTGAGGGAATCGTAAATTTTAAGAAAACTTCCCTGCAAAGGTCGCTTTCTTTTCCCTCTTCCTCTCAAATACTCAGATTTTTATGATATTATGCCTCAAGGTAGGTAAGGATGGTGTTTGCAACTGCATTGGCTGTCTTAAACATGCTGTCGCGGCTTCTCATCTCATCGTATTCGATCGGGTTGGTCATAAAGCCCATCTCGACCAGGATCGAAGGGCAAACTGTCATTTTTGTGACATAGTAGGTGCTGTAGAACGAGCCGCGCGGATAGCGGCTTGTGTACGCAGAGAGCTTATTGAGCATAGTCTGTGCAAACGGTTTGGAGAAGCTCTCATAGTAATAAACCTCTGAGCCCTTTGCCTTCAGATCGTTTTTCGTGCCGGCAACACTGTTGCAGTGCAGCGATACAAAGAAGTCAGCTTCCTCGCTGCGGGTCAGGTCGATACGCTCATCAAGCACAAACTTTTTGTCCTTTGGAAGATCTGTTGGAACGGTCATGATGACGTTGGCACCGAGGGACTCCAGACGGTTTACCGTTGCGATGGCGTGTGCCATCGTGATATCCTTTTCGTTTGGTCCATCCTGACCCAGAACGCCCAGCGCGCCCGGATCAAATCCGCCGTGTCCCGGATCGATTGCAACGGTGACGCCGGTCAGCGGCTTTGCATTGGAGTCAAGTGTCGGCATCGGGTTAAAGAACACCGTGATATCCCCCTCGCCGTCGTAGTTGATGTCGTATCCGATGAGGTTGTTGGCGGATTTTTTCATGAACTTAAAGATCGTTGCGCCATCCTCTGCCGCAACAGAAACGCGGCTGAACAGTGCACTGTCTGAAGCGGAAACTTCCCCTGCTCCCGACATATTGTAGAACTTGATGTACACCTTTTCGCTGTCCATATACGCCTTGAAGGTGGAAGAAGCCGTTCCTTTGATGGTCAGATATTCCCCGCCTGCGGATACATCGTAGGTGCAGGCACTGACCTTGTTTTTAATGGAAGGATTTCCTTCCACAAGGGAGAGGCATTCTTTCATCACCCATCCGTTCATGGAGAGCTTTGCCATCGTTTCGTTCATATCGACAAGTTTATCCTGCGCGCCCTGATTGAGGGTGGAAACAAAGCTGCTGTTCTTATTTCCTTCCTCGTAAACGGATACTGCGTGGCGGTTGAGCTCCACCGTTGGGGTGGCATCCTTATGCAGGACGGTGACTGTTCCTGCGGAGGAGAAGGTCTTGGTGTTTCCCTGATATGTCATCGTATAGGTCACTTTTCCAAGCTCGTCCATTTCGCCGGATGGGTCCTTGAGCATCACAGTCCCCTTAAAGTTTGCGGGAACCCCTGTCTGTGCTGCAGCAACGGTCTGATTGAGCGTTACTGTCTTTCCGGCAACCGATGCTGTCACGCTTGCTCCTGCCGGTGCCACGCAGGTGAGGGTATATTCCCCGGCATAAACGATGTCGTTGAAGGTCGGGTACGCCTTGGTCAGCGTCTTTGTGGTAGCTGCGCCCGTCGGGGCCTGCTGACGGGTGATGGTGACGGTTGCGCTTTGCGCTCCGTTCTTGACGGTAAAGGTGTTTTTGCCCATTTCGAGCGTAACCAGCGCGCCGAAGGTGCCGAAGCGTCCGACATCCTCCACGGGATTTCCGTCGATCGTCAGCGTCTGGTTGGGGTCGGATGTTCCGGTGATATAGTATTTGTCCGCTGTTGTGGTGATTGCCTCCTTGGGCTGCGCGATATGCAGTCCGTCCGGGGTGCTCAGATCCACTCCTGTATTTGTAATATCGTTCTTATCATTGTAGGTCCTGTCCTCAGCCAGTACAGGAAGTCCCTGCATCAGCAGGGAGCATACAAGAAACGATGAAACGACAAGCTTGCGAATTTGTTTTTTCATTCCAAATTCCCCTCCTTTTGTCCCATTCTACCATGAAACGAAATATTGGTAAACTATTTTTTGATATTTTACAATTTCTTTCCGCCGTTAGAAAATGAGAGCCGCGATCCCCACAAGCATAAGGACCACCCCGCCGATGCGGTAAACGCAAAGCAGCGTTTTGGACGGGACCATATCCTTTACCTGCCAGCCAACGAGAGCATACCAGAGCTTTTTGGGGAAGATCACCGTCAGCGCTCCAAGCACAAGGCTCAGCATCGCAAGGAGGAAGCCGACAAGCGGTTTTTCCTGCACGGGCGGCGGAAGCATATTGGCTAAGACAGAAACGTCCATCATGGTGTTGACATCAAAGCCGTCGCTGTAATCGATCGTGATCCCGTTTTCGTCCTGGGTCCACGAAGCCTCCTGTCCGTTTGGATACCGGAAGGTGATCGTACTGTCCTGATAGTCAAAGTGATACGCTTCCCTGCTGCCTGTGATGGTGTTGTTTTCCATATTGACCGTGAAGACAGAGCCGTTTGGTGCGGGCACCTCGTAGACCGATCCCCTCTGCTGCTTACAGGCAGAAAAAAGAAGCAGGAGCATCATGCATAAAACGGCGATTTTTCTGTTCATGCGTTTCCCTTCCCTTCGTTTAGCGCAGCTCCCCCTGGCTCAATGCCTTGAGGTAAGCGTTGATGAACGGGTCGATGTCGCCATCCATCACCGCGCTGATGTTTCCGCTTTCAAAGCCGGTGCGATGATCCTTGACCATCGTGTACGGCATGAAAACATAGGAGCGGATCTGAGAGCCCCATGCGATCTCCTTGTGCTCTCCCTTGATGTCCTCAACCTTTTCAAGATGCTCCTGTTCCTTGATCTGAACGAGCTTTGCCTTGAGCATTTTCATCGCAACCTCGCGGTTCTGGTGCTGGCTGCGCTCCTGCTGGCTTGCTACGATCACGCCGGTTGGGATGTGCGTGATGCGGATGGCGGACTCTGTTTTGTTGACGTGCTGTCCGCCTGCACCGCCGGAACGGTAGGTGTCCACCTTCAAATCAGAAGGCTTGATTTCGATGTCGGTGCTTTCGTCCAGCTCCGGCATCACCTCGATGGATGCAAAGGAGGTATGGCGTTTGCCGGATGGGTCAAACGGGGAAATGCGCACCAAACGATGCACCCCGGATTCCGACTTCAAAAAGCCGTATGCGTTGATGCCGTTGATCGAGATGGTCAGGCTCTTGATGCCTGCCTCCTCCCCGGAAAGGTAATCGAGGACCTTCACCTTGAAATGGTGTGCATCTGCCCAGCGGTTGTACATACGGTAGAGCATCTCCACCCAGTCCTGCGCCTCGGTGCCGCCTGCACCTGCATGGAACGACATGATTGCGCTGTTGTGGTCGTAATCACCGCTGAGAAGTGTTTCGAGCTTCTTCTCCTCGATCTCCTTGTCGATCTCGCGGATGGCAGTTTTTACTTCGCCAAGCATCGTTTCGTCGTCCGATGCTTCTTCCTCGATCAATTCCATCATCGCTTCGGTGTCCTCGTATCTGCGCATCAGGTCGTCGAAATGCGTGATGATCTCATCCACTTCCTTTTGATGTTTGAGCACACGCTGCGACTCCTCAAGGTTATCCCAAAATGCCGGAGCACTCACTTTCTGTTCCAGCTCTTCCTTCTTGTTGAGCAGGGATTCATAGTCGATCGACGCACGAAGGTCCTCTAAGCGAGGCTTCTGCGCAATCAGTTCCTGTTTTAAATCTTCTATTTGAAGCATAGCGTTCCTCCATTTATCTCAATTTTACTTTGTTTTAGGGAATATCTTTTATTATAAAGCCCAGCACCTCAATTGTCAAAGTTTGTTTGTCCACCTTCTCCTTTTTATATAGAATGGTAAAATTTCATTTTCTGCCAAAAGAGGATTGACTTTGAGGTCTACAGGTAGTAGAATGAAGGTGAATCTACAGGTTGTAGACCTAAAAGGGGGAATTTTTGTGAGTGAACTCAAATTGGGCGCTGTGGAATCGCGGTTTGCCGATATGATCTGGCACAACGAGCCGATTGCATCCACCCAGCTGACCAAAATGGCACAGCAGGAGCTTGGATGGAAAAAATCCACCACCTACACCATCCTCAAGCGTTTATGCGAGCGGGGGATTTTTCAAAACAACAACAGTGTTGTCACTTCTGTAATTTCCCGAAGCGATTTTTACGCCATGCAAAGCGAAAAATTTGTGGAGGAAACATTCGACGGCTCGCTTCCTGCATTTCTTGCCGCATTCGGAAGAAGAAAAAAGCTCTCGGACCGTGAAATCGATGAGCTCCAAACAATGATTGACAAAATGAGGAGGTAGCAATATGCTTGTTTCCCTTTTTATGCAGATTTTGAAGATGAGCCTGACTGCAAGTGCCGTGATTTTACTGATTTGTTTGCTTCGCCTCTTTTTGCGCAAAGCACCGAAAATCATTTCCTATCTGTTGTGGTCGGTTGTGCTATTCCGTCTGCTCTGCCCGTTTTCGTTTTCTCTCCCCGTTTCTGTGATTCCCGACAAGATCAGCAGCGGAGAATATGTTTCGCAGTGGTCGCAGGGCTATGTAGGGGATGTTGACATCATCCATGATCGTTCCGAGCGGTATCAGGAAGCCATCGACGCCGGACGCAAGCCCGTCTTCAGCGATAACACCTACTATGTTGTCACAAAGCCGAACGGACTGGACGAGCCGCAAACCGTGGAAAACACCGTTCTTCCGATTTTGGGTGTGATCTGGGTCACAGGGATTGTGGGGATGCTGCTTTGGGCACTTCTTTCCTACCGAAAGCTCCGGCATCAGCTCATCGGCGCGCTGCGGCAGCGAAGAAACATCTACATTGCGGACCACATCGAGTCCCCGTTCGTGATGGGACTTGTCCATCCGAAAATCTATCTTCCTTCCTCCCTTTCCCGCAGGGAGCAAAGCTACATCGTTTTGCATGAGCAGCAGCACATCAAGCGCTTTGACCATGTGGTGAAGCTGATCGCCTTTTTCGCCCTGAGCCTCCACTGGTTCAATCCCTTCGTGTGGCTTGCGTACTCCCTCCTGTGCAAGGATATGGAAATGAGCTGCGACGAAGCGGTGGTGCAGAAAATGGGCAGCGAGATCCGGGCAGATTACTGCACCTCACTTTTGAATCTTGCCACAGGGCGAAAATTCTCTGCCGGTGCTCCTCTCATGTTTGGAGAAGCCGATGCCAAGGCGCGCATCAAAAACATTGCAGCCTGGAAGAAGCCTTCCTTCTGGGTCATCCTCCTCTCTGTGATCGTGTGCATCACCGCGGCGGTGTGCCTGCTCACCAATCAGAAGGAGGACGAGCCGGATCTGTCCTTCCTCGCACTGCAAAATGCGGCATCCGCCGCAGCACAGCAGGAAACGATTTCGGTCCATTCCTCTGTTTCCTCTCAGGATGGCTCCACCCAGACCCTAACGCTGAGCGGAAAAACGGTCGGAGCATATCTTGATAGCGAGCCGTGGACCGAGCAGCCCGCCCCTGTATCCGTACCGAGGGAAACGGACTCTCTCGAATTCCTCATTATGGACGGGTATCGTGTCACCGTTTATGAAAATCCGCGCATCGCAAACATCGCCTATCAGGACGAGATCCGCTGGTATCGTATTGGGGATGCATCGTATCAAAACGCCCTTGCCCTCCTTGAACAGCAGAGTGAAGCGTCCGCCGAACCGCCGACACAGCCAGACAGCACCTGGCCATATGACCCAATCGATAAAACGAAACCGATCGCATACAGTGAGGATGTGCTTCGGTACTGGGATTATTTTTCCCACGATGGACAGTTTGTGACCGCGCTGAATGCAGATGGTGATACGCTCACCGATCAGAGCATCGCTGTCTACAGCTATCTTTCCGCCTTTTATCACACTGAGGGCGCAGACCACGCGCAGGGGCTCCCCGTCGAGCAGCTTAAGAAAGAATCGCTCAAATACTTCGGGAAGGTTCCTGCTTCTTACGAAAACTCAATGCTCGAAAAAAATCCGAGTAGCGGGAATATTCTGCCCACCGGCTGGGACCTTTCCTCCAACCTCTATCTTTTGAAGGAAAAAGAAACGTTGCCGGACGGAAACGTTCGTGCCGTATTCTCGGTATACTTTGCTTATGATGGATCTTCCGAGTGGCCGATCAGTGCACAGGAGTACGAATATGCTCTGCTGAGCAATCAGCTGAACTGCCTGCCGCCGCTGGAGCCGCTCACCGCAGAGATGATCCTGACGGAGAAAACCGACGAAAACGGAACATTCTATGTACAGTACCATTCCATTCGGTATCAGGAATCGGCGGCTTCTGCATAGAAAAAACGGTATGAGAGAAGCTCTCATACCGTTTTCTTTTTCGCCCTGCAAAAATCCAGGGCTTTTGTTGGACGGAAGGACTAATCGCAGCAGCCGCAGCCATTGTTGCAGCCACAGCCGTTGTTGCAGCCGCAGCCATTGTTGCATCCGCAGCCGTTGTTGCAGCCACAGCCATTGTTGCAGCCACAGCCGCCGCAAATGCTGCCGCAGCCGCCCCATCCGCCGCATCCGCCGCAGCAAAGGAGCAGGATGATGATCAGGATCCACCAACAACCGTTATTATTACCGTACATAATATAAATGCCCTTGATAAGTCTGTATTGCTGTGCATACGCTTTGTGAATGGCAAGAGCAGCCGTTGCAACCCGTCACAGGTCGGTGTGACGGGTGTTTTGTTTGGCGTATTGTTTGGTGTAAGACTATCTACGGGTCACAGGGGAATGTAATGGTCATACGTGTCCCCTCATTTGGGACGCTTTCCATCGAAATCGTTCCCCCCTGCGCAATCACTGCGTGTTTTACGATGGAGAGTCCCAGTCCGGTGCCGCCGGACTGCTTCGAGTGGCTTTTGTCCACACGGTAAAAGCGTTCGAACACTCTGTGCTGGTGCTCCAAGGGAATTCCGATCCCGGTGTCCGTTACGCAAATCTGCACCTGCTGTGCAGACTGCTGTACATCGACCTCGACCCTGCCGCCTTCCTTATTATATTTGATGGCATTGTCGCAGAGATTATAGAGGATCTCGTGGAGCGATCTTCTGTGCGCCCAAAGCGTGGCATCCCCTGTCACGGAAAGTGTGACTTGTTTTGCCTGTGCGGCATCGTGCAGGATGGAAAAGATTTCGTCTATCATCTCATGCAGAGCGATCGGCTCCTTTTGCTGTTCTCCCCCTTCATCAAGCTCTGACAGGCGGATGATATCCTCAATGAGGCTCAGAAGGCGGGAGGCTTCTTTGCGGATGTGTCCCACAAAGCGCGGAAGATCCTCCGGCTTTACAAGAGCATTTTCTATCAGCTCCGCACTGCCCATGATGGATTGGAGCGGCGTTTTGAGCTCATGGGACACGTTTGCTGTGAATTCGCGGCGTTTTCTCTCCGCGTCCACCTGTTCTGTAATATCAAAGGCAAGCAGCACGATCCCCAGTACAGCCCCATCCGATTCGATGCGGCTCAGATCGAACTGGTAGTCCCGCCCGCCCCGCGCTGCGTGTACCTCGCTGTGTCCTGTTTCCATCGCGTCCTCCAGCGCCTTTTTGAGATCGGGTTTGCGCTCGATGCATAAAAAGTCCGCTCCGACACACTGAAAATCTGTCCCAAAGAGGCGGCAAGCTGCCGGGTTGATGCTCAGGATTGTCCCCGTTTTGTTGAGCAGGACAAGCCCCTCCTGCATATGCTCTGTGATCTGGGTAAATTCGTCGGTTTTCTGCCTGAGATTTTTTACCTGCTCTGCGATTTGCCGATGCTGTGCATGGATACGGTGGAGCAAGGGGGACAGTTCCTCGTAGGTATCGTTTTCGAGCGGAGCTTCGAGATTCAAATGGTTGAGCGGCTCCACCACCTTCCCTGCCATATGGTGCGCCAGAAATGCGGAAAGGATGAGCGCCAGAATAAGGATGACTGCGATGGGCTGTATCATCCCAATGAGGAGCCGGATCATGGTGATCCGGCTGACCGAGATGCGCAGGACACTGCCGTCCGACAGCTTTATGGCTTCGTACCTTGTTTTTTCTGTCAAAGTGGCAGAATAGCGAAAGCTGGTTCCACGCTCCATCTGAAGTGCTTCCTTGATCTCTTCGCGCTCGAGGTGATTTTCCATCGTCTGCGCATCCGCCTGCGTATCATAGCGGACACTTCCGTCGGGTGATACCCAGGTCAGGCGATAGCGGTCGCCTGTGAGCTGCTCAAGGTACGGCGCACCGATCTCCTGCACCGCAAGCGCTGCAAGCTCCAGCTCATCGCTCATCTCCTGCTCCTGAATGTCGCTGAAATAGCCATAGACACAGCCTGCAATCACAAAAACCGTGGTCAAAAGGATGAGGGTAACGGCAGTAAAAATAGAACAAAAGATTTTACGGATCATCGCTTGCCCTCAAAGCGGTATCCCACGCCGCGGACGGTTTCGATCTGTGCGCCGTATTCCATCAGCTTCTGGCGCAGGGTGCGGATGTGCATATCGAGCGTCCTTGTTTCCCCGCAATACTCCGCGCCCCAGATATCGTGGAACAGCTGGTCCCGTGTAAAAGCAACTCCGCGGTGTGTGAGAAAGAGGCGAAGCAGCTCAAACTCCTTGTAGGTGAGGGGGATGCGCTCCCCGCGGATGGAAACGGTATGCTCCGACAGATTGAGGACAAGATCGCCCTCCTTTAACAAATTGCTCTCCTGCTTTGGCTTGCAGCGGCGCAAAACCGCCTTCACGCGGGACACCATCTCCATAATGCCGAACGGCTTTACAAGGTAGTCGTCCGCGCCCAAATCAAGGCTTTGTATTTTATCGTACTCTGCACCCTTTGCCGTTGCCATGATGACAGGGATCTCCTGTAAGGATGGGCTGTTCTTCATCCTGCGCAGCAGCTCGGTGCCGCTGAGCTGCGGCAGCATGATATCTAAAATCACCAAATCGGGCTGTTCCTTTTGGAGATCCTCCCAAAAAGACAGCCCATCCTCGTATCCTCTCGCTTCAAACCCTGTTGATTGCAGGGCATAAAGCTCAATGTCCCGAATGCCAGCGTCGTCCTCTACGCACCAGATCATTCTTTTTCCTCCTTGTGCATCCCGGTTACAGAGAAGATGACCCATTCTGCAATGTTTGTTGCATGGTCGCCGATTCGTTCAAAATACTTGCTGATCATCAGCAGGTCGAGCGCGTATTCTCCGTTTCCACGATTATTTTGAATCCATTCTATCAAATTCTGCTTGACTTTGTCAAAATATTCGTCCACGATGTCATCGTCCTCGATCACTGCCTGCGCCATCTCGACGTCCTGCTTTACATAGGCATCCACGCTCTCGGTCACCATTTTGATCGTGGATTTTGCCATCGCGCGGATCTCAAGCTCCGCTCCGATGGGGCAGCCTGTCAGATGCGGAAGAATCTCCGCGATGTCCTCCGCCTGATCGCCGATGCGCTCCATGTCTGTGATCATCTTGAGCGCCGCCGAAATGACACGCAGATCCTTAGCGACCGGCTGCTGGTGCAGGAGCAGCTTCAAGCAGCGCGCTTCAATGTCCCGCTCCTTCTGATCAATCTGCGATGCAAGCGGCGGGACCTTTTTGGCAAGCTCGCGGTCTCCTTCGGTGAGCGCTTTGGATGCCAGCGCGATTGCCTCCTCGCACAGCGCCCCCATCTCGATCATTTCCTTCTGAAGCAAGGTAAGCTGTTCATCAAACCGATTCCTCATTATCCAAACCTCCCTGTGATGTAGTCCTCTGTACGTTTTTCCTTTGGCTGGGAAAAAATATCGTCGGTTCGCCCGAACTCGACCAGCTCCCCAAGAAGGAAAAATGCTGTGTAATCAGAGATGCGCACCGCCTGCTGCATATTGTGCGTCACCATCACGATGGTGTATTTCTCCTTGAGCTGCATCGTCAGTTCTTCGATGTGGGAGGTGGAGATGGGGTCGAGCGCAGAGGTCGGCTCGTCCATCAAAAGCACCTTGGGCTGTACTGCCAGCGCACGGGCAATGCAAAGACGCTGCTGCTGTCCTCCCGAAAGTCCGAGCGCGTTCTTTTTGAGCCGATCCTTCACCTCGTCCCAGATGGCGGCACTGCGAAGGGATTCTTCCACGATTGCGTCGAGCTGCGCCCGATTCGTGATGCCGTGGGTGCGCGGTCCGTATGCAATGTTGTCGTAAATGCTCATCGGGAAGGGATTCGGCTTTTGAAACACCATCCCCACCTCCTTGCGAAGCTCGCTGACGTCGACGGAGGGAGCAAAAATATCGACACCCTCACAGCACACCGTTCCGGAAATTTTCACATCGGGGATGAGGTCGTTCATGCGGTTGAGTGTTTTGAGAAAGGTCGATTTTCCGCAGCCGGACGGACCGATGAGAGCTGTGATGCTCTGCTTTGGAATCGAAATATTGATGTTTTTGAGTGCCTGTGTTTTCCCGTACCACAAGCACAGGTCAGAAACCGTAATCATATCGTTCATATGCTTCTCCTTTTTGCGAAGTATTTCTGTGCAAAATAAGCCGTGATATTGATAAAAAACGTGAGTATCATCAGGATTGCTGCGATGGCAAATGCCACGCTGAATTCGCCCTGCTCCTTGGCATAGACATAGAGCGCCACGGTCAGGGTCGCGCCGGGGCGCATCAGCCCGTCGATCATTCCGTTGAGTGTGTGCGCAAAGCCTGCTGTGAAAAGCAGCGCCGCCGATTCTCCCAGAATTCGCCCGACAGACAGGATGCAGCCTGTGATGATCCCATCGACACATCCGGGCAGCACCACAGTGCGTATCACGCGCCACTTCCCTGCTCCCAGTCCGAATGCACCCTCGCGGTACGACTGCGGAACGGTTTTCAGGCTCTCCTGTGTTGTGCGCAGGATGGTTGGCAGGTTCATGATGACAAGGGTGAGTGCGCCTGCCAGAAGGCAGGTCCCCATATGGTTGGAAAACAGCAGCATCCCCACAAGTCCGTAGATGATGGAAGGGATTCCCGACAGCGCCTCGGCGGCATACTCAATCATTGCAGCCACCTTTTTGTTGCTGGCATATTCCGTCAGATAGATGGCTGCTCCCACTCCGAGCGGCAAAATCAGTGCAACCGATGCCAAAACAAGGTAGAGTGTATTGAGGATATCGGGAAGGATGCCGATTTCTCCTGTAAGGTAGCTCGGCTTTCCCGAAATCAAATCCCAGCTGAGGTTCGGCAGTCCCTTTGCCAAAACATACGTCAGAAGAAAGATGACAAGGCAGGCATTGAAGCAGACCGCTCCGCCCATCAGGGTGCGCATCATCAGACTGTATCGTTTTCTTTTTTTCGTGATTTGTGCATCCAATGGGTTATGCCTCCTTTTCTCGTTTCAGGAAAAAATTGAGTGCTGCGTTGAGGAGCATGATGAAGAGGAAGAGCACCAGCGCGATGGAAAACAGCGCCTGCTGCTGCAATCCGCTGGAATATGCCATTTCGCTGGAAACCGCCGTTGTCAAAAAGCGCACGCTCTCAAAGAGGGACGGCATATTCGGCACGTTTCCTGACACCATGATGACTGCCATCGCCTCCCCGATGGCTCTGCCTACACCCAGCACAACCGATGCTGCGATGCCGCTTTTTGCGGCAGGGACCGACACACGAAAATATGTTTCGATGGGTGTTGCGCCCAGCGCCAGGGAAGCATCCTCGTACTCCTTCGGTACGGCATCGAGTGCCGTCATGGAAACCTTGATGATGGACGGCAGAATCATCACGCTCAACACAAGGATCGCTGCGAGAAGGCTCGCTCCGTCCGGTACGTGAAACACCGTGCGGATTCCGGGCACAAGGATCAGCATCCCGACCAGCCCGTACACCACGGATGGGATGCCTGCCAGAAGGCTGATTGCAGCTTCCATCACGGTGCGCACCTTGGGAGATGCGAGCTTTGAAAGATATACGGCGGTGAAAAAGCCGATTGGGACCCCGAGCACGATTGCGCCTGCGGTTCCGTAGATGCTTGTCAGGAGAAAGGGCAGGATGCCGTAAGCCGGATCGGCAGCGGTGGATGCCCAGCGTTCCCCAAAGAGGAACGGGATCAGTCCGATTTGTGTGATAGCAGGTATTCCTGAGAGAATCAGGTAGACGGTAATCAACAGCACACAGCCCACCGTGAGAAGCCCAAGCATCAGAAAAATCCCGTGGATCACCTGCTCAAAAAGCTGTTTTCGTTTCTTCATTCTGTTTTGCCTTCCTTATTTTTAATTTGCTGGAACGACACCTGCTGCCAAAATCACCTTCTGTGCTTTTTCGGATGTCATATAATCGAAGAACTTCTGCGCTTGCTCGGAAAGCGGCGCATCCTTTTTCGTGATGAGCATGAATGGACGCTGTACTGCGTAGCTTCCGTCCTTGACGGTTTCTTCCGTTGGAAGAACTCCGCCGATGGAGAGTGCTTTGACGTTGTCCTTGAGCGATGCAAGGGAGGCATATCCGATTGCTGCCGGATTTTGTGCCACAGTGGTGATGACATCGCCTGTGGAGGTCAGCTCCTGACGGTATTTGCAGATGTCCTTTGTCTTTGTGATGGATTCAAAGCCATCCCTTGTTCCGGAGCCGGCTTCACGTCCGATCAGGACGATCTCGGCATCCGCTCCTCCAACCTCCTGCCAGTTTGTGATCTCACCTGTGTAGATTTTGGAAAGGGTTTCCAAATCAAGATCGGAGATTGCGTTTTCGGGATTTACGAGAACGGCGATGCCGTCGTATGCAAGGACTGTTTCCTGTAGTCCGTCCGATTTTTCGTCCTCCTTGAGTGCGCGGCTTGAAAGTCCGATGTCACATCTGCCCTCCTTGACCGCCTTGATCCCCGAACCGGAGCCCGTTGGATTGTAGGTTACGGAAATTTTGGTGTCTGCTTCAAAGGATTCTCCCAATCCGCCGATCACCTTCTCCATCGAGGTGGAACCGTCTGTTGAGACGGAGGATGTGTTTGTCTTGGTGCAGCCTGTCATTGCGACTGCTGTTATAAGAGATGCAAGCAAAATAGCCATAATTTTTTTCATTTGTGATTTACTCCTTTTCTTTTTTGGAATCTTTATCTTTTCTGCAATTCTAATTTTACGAACGGTGTGTAAAATCAAAAAGTGCAGTTTTGTAAAATCGATGTCAAATCGAAGATTTTTGCACAAAAAAAGAGAGAGCCAAACGGCTCTCTCTTTCTGCCAAATTCACGGTGTCGAAAAATGTTTTAACAGGGATGTAATGGTGTAGAGACAATATATTTTTTACAGGTAGCATCAGGTAATAGTGTAAAGAGTAAAGACAATATTAACACAGGTAGGATATATGAGTAAAAAAAGCCGATCGACCCGTGCGGAGGCGTCTTTGGAAGGAGGGAAGGTCGGTGCGGGTTTAGCTTGCAACCGTAAGTCCTTCGATATCTCTTCCTTTTTCCCAAAGGGAACAGTAGACTTCCGTACATTTTTTGAATCTGGCAAAGGTTTGTCGGGCAGCTTTTTCATCTCCGTAAACTTTCCAGCAGCCAACACATTTGTAGCCGCAGGCTTTATTTTCCATAAAGCCGGAAACATCCTCCGGAGGATAGCCGAGGAACAGTCCGATCTCGTGAGGAAACTCGTCGCAGGTTTTCATCTTCTTCACAAGATTAACGATGCAGTTGTTGCAGCTGCTGCACTGGTAACCACTTCGTTTGAGGATCTCGGATGCCATCTCGTCTGACAGTGCACGTTCCAGACTGGTGGGTCGGAACACATAAAGCAAAACGCGGTCATCCCAGTATCTCAGTGGCAGCACACGAATCCCTTTGGGAACCAATCGTTTATTCAAGCTGCGAATGTCTTCGCACATGGACGGCTCGCTTTCGCAGGGGCAGGTGAATAAGCTGCCTGCTTTGATGCCTGCCAAGGTTGGGGCGCAGTGTTGTACAATCAGTTCTTCCGGCATTGTGTGACCTCCTTATTTCGTGAACGGGAGCTTATGCTGTTCCCTTCACGAAGGATTAGTTAGGGAGAGCTAACAGTTTCCCAAAAATAAAAGTTAGCTTTCGTTAACCTGATGATATAATACCTCTTCCCATCCGATTTGTCAAGAGAAAAAATGAAATATCTGAAATTTTTTCTGTGTGAAGCTCGGATTTATTTTGGGAAAAAATCTTGCGATGACCTTCTATTTCTCTAAAGATGCATATTTTACAGCAGGTTCTCCAATCTTTTTTCAGAATATGCTTTCTTTTTATCAAAATCAGCCGATACCTATTATATCGATCATATATCCTGATAATTTTGGCTTGCCATCATAAAGGAGGGAAAATATCGTGAGTATCCAGCTTCACAGACCCACCGCACCGCAGAAGGTCCACTCGAACGCTCAGAACAGGATCTCCTCCATCGACCGAAAAATCGAGCAGCTCAAAAAGAAGCTCAAGGAAGTAAAAGAAAATAAGGAATTGCCCCCCAAAGAAAAGGAGGAGCGGATCAAAACGATCCAAAAGCAAATCCGAGAATTGGAAGAGCAAAAGGTGAAAGCATCAAAGCAGGAGGGAATTTCTGCTGTTAAGATGCAGCGGGCAGAAGAAACAGAAGATCCCCTCGCGCACCGACGCCGCTTTGACACCTTCGAGCATCAGCCTGATGCACACAGCGCCGGGTTGTATCAGCTTTCACGCGACGAAAACGGAAATCCTGTCATAAAATTTGAAGGGACTTCCAAAAAAAGCAGTGAGGAGGAAAAACCTCAAATCGTAAAAACCACCATCAATACCGATGCGGTGGATCGTGAAATCGAAAAACTCAAAAAGTCCCTGCGTGACGTAATGGGGCAGCTTTCGTCCGCAAAATCCCCCAAGGAGAAAGAAGCCTTGGAGAAGAAGCTGAGTCAAATCAAGGCACAGCTCAGGCAAAAGGACAACGACACCTACCGTAAGCAGCATATGAAAATAACCGGGCAAAAGGTTGTTTCGCATATCGGAGAATAGCATCGATCGTTCCAAAGGCAGCAAACCGAAAGGATTTGCTGCCTTTTTTTGTATGCGTTCTTCCCTTTTGGATTTTATACTTTCTTTATAATTATCTTTTATTCTTTTGATATCACAAAGGATAGAAGGTGTTTTTATGGAACCAATTTTGACAACAAAAAATCTGTGTAAAAACTTCAAGAAGCAAAAAGCCAACGACAACATTTCAATCAGTGTACGCAAAAACAGCATTTATGGTCTGCTGGGTCCCAACGGCGCAGGAAAATCCACTTTGCTCAAAATGATAGCAGGGATGGTGAATCCCTCCTCCGGTGAGATTTATTTTGACGGAAAGATTTGGGAGCGAAAGGACCTGCTGAGGATTGGCGCATCCATCGAAGAGCCGCCCCTCTACGAAAATTTGACTGCATTTGAAAATCTCAAGGTCCGCGCTTTGCTGTACGGTGTGCCGGACAGCAGGATCTGGGAGGTTCTTGAAACGGTTGGACTCACAAATACCGGCAGAAAAAAGGCGGGGCGATTCTCGATGGGAATGAAGCAGCGCCTCAGCATCGCTCTGGCGCTGCTTCCTGATCCGAAGCTGCTCATCCTCGACGAACCGACAAACGGACTCGACCCGATCGGCATCCAGGATCTGCGCGAGCTGATGCTATCTTTTCCGCAAAGGGGCATCAGTGTGATCTTATCAAGCCATATCCTGTCCGAGGTGCAGCAGACCGCAGATGATATCGGCATCATCGCAAACGGAAAGCTATGGTATGAAGGCTCCATCGAGAAAAGTGAAAATCTGGAGTCTCTCTTTCTGGACGTTGTGAGAAAGTCAGGTGGCAATCATGACTAATTTTCTCAAATCCGAATTTCTCAAGCAAAAGCACCGCTTTTCACTCAAGCTGATTTGGCTGGGTCCCGTTGTTACCATTGCGCTCGTCCTTTTTCTGATGGGCGGAAATTTCTTCGTGGAGGGTTCATTCAACTGGTGGTATACGGCGATTTTGCCGGGCACACTTTCTATGATGGCAGCGTTTTGTGATTCTTCCGAGAAAAAACACAATCGGCACGGTTTGTTTTCTGTTTGCGTGAAGAAAGAAAAGCTCTGGGTGGCGCAGCTCATCCTCAATACACTCCTGCTTTTGATTACAAACCTTACTTTTTTCCTCCTTGTATCGCTGATGGGTGTACTGTTCGGCTTTCCGATCGCGTTTTTCAATATGTTTATCGCTTCTCTTGTTCTCTTCCTGACCTTTGCATGGCAGATTCCTCTCTTTCTGTTCCTCAGTGAAAAAGTCGGCTGTTTTGTGTCCATCATGCTGTGTTTATTCTGCAACATGGGGTTTGGTATCTTTGTAAGCGCGACCAAATTATGGCTTATCCCCTTTGCCATTCCGTCGCGGCTCATGTGTGTCATCCTTGGGATTTTGCCAAACGGACTGCCTGTCCCAATCGGGCATCCGTGCAGTGATCCTTCCGTTCTTTTTCCGGGGATTTTGACAACACTTGTTTTGTATTTTGCTCTTTCGTTTTTGACCGCAATATGGTTTCGCCGCAGAGAGGTGAGATAGATGAGCTTTTATCGCAATCTTCAGGCTGATCTTTACCGCTTTTGCCGCTCTCCCCTATTGCTCCTTCATTTGATCGTCCCGATTCTTGGGTTTTCCCTGTTTTTATGGTACGATTCCTTTTGTGCATGGAGCACCGTGGATAAACTGTCCGGATATATTCAAATTTTGTCCATTGCATTCCCTGTGCTCCTTGGGATCATCACGTCCATGCTGGCAGATTCTCATCAGGCAGCCGGTGGATTTTATGATCTGCTGGCCACCCCCTCCCCCAAATATCTGCCCCATCTCTCAAAGCTGACTCTTTTGATTTTATCCGGGATGTTTTCCTCTTTGCTCGCCTTGCTCGGCTTTGGGATCGGCTTTCATATTCTGGGATTTGCTCCGTTTGATGGTGCATTTTATTTTGCAACAGCGCTCCTGCTGCTTCTGAGCGTCTTACCCTTATATCTTCTGCACTATCTCACTGCCTTTCTGTTCGGCAAAGGGGTCAGCTTGAGCCTCGGCGTCGCCGGCAGCCTGCTGTCCGCCTTGCTCCTGACCGGGTTGGGCGATGGGCTTTGGAGCTTTCTTCCCTGGGGGATCGCCGCACGGTTTTCGCAGGGATTGCTTTTGCATCAGCTCATAGGCATTGATTTTTGGGCGATAGATGGTATGATACAAGGTGTAATCATGATTGTTATTTTCTGTTTTCTGTTTTTTGCAGCGCTGCTCTTCTGTTTTTCCCGATGGGAGGGCAGAAAAGCAGAGGATTAACCGATAGGAGGACGTATGGCTCATATCCTTGTCATCGATGACGACCCTATGATCTGCAAGCTCATTGAAACTGCGCTTACAAGGGACGGTCATCTTGTAAGCGTAAAACACGGCGCAGACGAGCTTGCACCGAATACACTCAAGCAGATCGATCTGCTTCTTCTCGATATTATGATGCCGGGGCTTGACGGGATTTCATTTTGCCAAAAATACCGCGATGAAATCGATTGCCCGATTTTATTTTTGACTGCAAAAACGATGGAGCAGGATGTCATCGACGGTTTTGCGGCGGGCGGCGACGACTATATCAAAAAGCCGTTCAGCATTTCGGAGCTTCGGGCAAGGGTGAATGCGCACCTTCGCAGAGAGCATCGGGACCGCCATCACGTTTTTTCTGCCGGTTCCTGCATGTTTGATCTGTCGGAAAAAACGGTATCCGTCAACAAGGTGACGATTCCCCTGACAAAAAGCGAATACGAAATCTGCGAGCTGCTGGCGAGAAATAAGGGACAGGTCTTTTCGCTGGAGCGTATTTTGGAAACGATTTTTGGCTTCGACTCGGAAAGTGATGCTTCCACCGTTCGGGTTCACATCAAAAATATCCGCAGTAAATTTTCCAAAGTGGAAGGCTGTCCCATCGAAACGGTTTGGGGGGTGGGATATAAATGGAAATAAGGCGCAACAAGGCGCGCTCGATCTCCCGGTTGTTTTTGCAGCATTTGATTGCTCTCGGCGCTGCCATTCTATCGTTTCTCGTTCTTCTTATTGTTGCAGCTTCTTTATTTTTGCAGTCGGGCATCCTTCTGCCTGCAAATTTCAGCGATGTGCAGCTCAATCAAATCGAAGATTCTCTCCGAGAAAAGTTTGATGAATCGATGCTGCCGCCATATTGCAGCTATCTCCTTCTGAGTGAGGACGGCACTGTGATCACAGCGAGCATGAGCGAGAGGGACATCCATGAAACACGGACCTTTCTGCGCAGCGGCGAGCGGAAATACTATGAATTTTACAAGGTGATCTCACAGCAGAATCATCAGCTGCTGATTGTAAAATACGATATCCTGACGCATTTCACAAACCCTGTTTTGCATAAAATCATCCCTTATCCGGAATTTTTCGTTTTATTCCTTCTGATTGGATTTATTGTTCTGTCCGTGGGGATCACCGCGTCCCGCTTTGGCAGGAAATTAAAGCGCAGCCTCACCCCCATCATCGCAGCCACCGAAAAAATAAAAGAGCAGGATTTGACGTTTGAGATCACTCCCACAAAAATCGCAGAGTTTAACTCCATTTTGGATGCGATCGACAGCCTCAGGCTGGCGCTGTCCGCATCGCTCAAGGAACAGTGGGAGAAGGAGCAGGAGAAAACCTTTCAGCTCTCTGCCCTGACCCACGATATCAAAACGCCGCTCACCGTCATCAAGGGAAACACCGAGCTGCTGGAAGAATCCGCTTCCTCCCCCGAAGAAAAGGAGCTGCTCTCCTACATCAAATCCGGCTCGGATACCATCGAAAATTACCTCGATTTGCTGATTCAAACCCTGAACAGCGAAATTCTGCCCATTGCCAAAACGAAGGTGAACCTGCACGATTTCCTTCGCGTGGTTTGTGCTGAAGGGGAAAAAATATGCAAGCCGAAGAAGATGGTGTTTCGCCTGATAAACGACAGCAAATGCTGTACCATCGATGCGGACTGCGAGCTTCTCAAGCGCTCGATCCTCAACATCATGGACAACGCGGTCCGCTATTCTGACGCTGGAGCTTCGATCGAGCTGCATGTTCGGGAAAGCGAAACGGTGGTGTGCTTTTGCGTCGTCGATTTTGGAGCAGGGTTTTCAGAAGAGATTTTAGAGAAGGCAGACCAGCGATTTTTCACAGAGGATCGCTCGCGGGCAAATCATCATTACGGCTTGGGACTGAGCTTTGCAAAGGCAGCTGCAAAAATGCACGGCGGTTCCCTCACAATCAAAAACAACACCGAAACGGCAGGCGCCAGTGTCTGCATCGAAATTGCAAAATAGATTAGAGCATAAAAAACCCCCGATGCTTCGAAGCATCGGGGGTTTTCTTCGTATTTGCGTCAGGCTGCGCGAAAAGCTCTGTCCAAATTGCAGGGGGTGCAAATGCAGCTATTCCTCGTCCCCTGCCTTAAAGTTGTAGATCGGACGGATGGTTTTTATCACCTGCACGGTTGGTTCGATGTTATCCAGAATGTCCTGCATCCCTTTGTACGCCATCGGGCATTCGTCCAGCGTCGAGCGTCCCACCGAGGTGGTGTAGACCCCTTGCATCTGCTTCTTAAACTCCGATACTGTAAAGGACTCTTTCGCTTTTGCACGGCTCATCAGCCGCCCTGCCCCGTGCGGTGCAGAGAAGTTCCAATCTTCATTTCCTTTTCCGAGGCAGATCAGGCTGCCGTCGCGCATATTGATCGGGATGAGGAGCTTTTCGTCCTTTTGCGCCGATACAGAGCCCTTGCGCAGGATCATATGCTCGGTGTCGATGTAGTTGTGGACGGTGGTGAACTGTTCCTCTACATGCAGCTTCATCCCCTTGACGATTTCATCCATCATCGCCTGACGATTCCATGCTGCAAACTCCTGCACGATCTGAATGTCGTGGATATACTGCTCAAACAGGCTGCCCGATACATATGCCAATGCTTTCGGGATGCTTGTCTGCTTGAGATTTTTGAGTTTTTTGAGTTCCTTTTGGATTTCCTTCTGGCGTCCGTCGGCTTTCATCTGTGCAACAAGAGCAGCAAGCGACGCGTCATCCACATGATTCAGGCGTTTATAGCCCTCCTCCTGATAGTATTTTGCTACCTCGACCCCAAGATGGCGGCTTCCCGAATGGATGACAAGATAGATATTTCCCTCGTCGTCGACATCCGCTTCGATGAAGTGGTTTCCTCCGCCCAGCGATCCGATACTCTTTTCTGCCCGCGGAATGTTGATGTGCTGTGCGCAGTACAGCTTGCTCAAATCGACTTCCTTGTGGTACTTATGCAGCTTATCCCGAACCGCAAAGCCGGACGGGATCTTCTCGTAGATCAGCTTGTCGAGCTTTTGCAGCTCGATGTGCGATTCACGGATGCGCACCGTTTCCATTCCGCAGCCGATGTCCACGCCGACAAGGTTTGGGACTGCCTTATCGGTCACCGTCATGGTGGTGCCAATGGTGCAGCCTGAGCCTGCATGGATATCGGGCATCAGGCGGATGCAGCTTCCCGCTGTGAACTCCTGATTGCACAGCTCCAGAACCTGTGCAATCGAGCTGCTGTCTACCACATCTGTAAAAATTTTTGCTTCGTTGTATTTACCTTTGATTTCTAACATAGTTCTCCTTTGATGATTCATTTGTCAAGATTTGATTCCGTTGCTGTGACAAACTCTCTCCCTACTTTGTGAAGGTACTATGCTGTTCGCTCTCACGCACATTATACCACACGTTTTTCCCGTTGGGAATATCCTGGACGATTTTTTCTGTGAACGTATCGCATCTGCATCCAGTGAATGGCTCTGACTATTCTTCCAGACGGTGCATTTGATTGATGGAGAAGCGGTTCTTTTCGTATTGGATCAGCCCCTCCCTCTGCATTTTGGAAAGCTCATTCGACATTGCGCTGCGGTCTACGCTGAGATAATCGGCAAGCTGCTGGCGGTTGTAGGGAATCTCAAAGGAGGTGCTCCCCGATTTTTTGACGCATTCCGAAAAATAAGATTGCAGCCGTCCGCGGATGGATTTTGAGCTGGTATGGAAGATCCGCCTTGAGAGCTGCAAATTTTTATAGGCGCAAACCGTCAGGAGGTTGCGGATGAGCGCAGCGTGAAAGACGCAGGAGGAGCTGCACATCGTCAGCACCCTTCCTACATTCAAAAAGAGTACTGTGCTGTCCTCGGCGGCAGATACGGAAATAAAGAGTGGTTCATTCGGGACACAGGCGTATGCTTCTGCAAAAACTGACCCCGCAGCGGCACTTCCGAGGATGCTGTTGTTGCCCCACGCGTCGCTGCATTCCATGATGACCATTCCCGACAGCACAACGCCGATCCACTCGGTGGGTTTTCCCTCGGATAAGATCACATCACCCTTTTTATAGGAACGCTCGACCGCTCCAAGGCAGTGAAGGAGTGAGGGCAAGTCCTGCTCGTCGATCCCCTGAAACAGCTGGGTATGTGTTAAATCTCGATTCATATTTTTCTCCTTGTTGTTATAACAACAGATTTTTTCCCATTATTATAGTATACTAACGTCAGAAATTCAAGAAGGTCCGGAAAGGGGCAAGAAAAATGATCCGTAAAATTATTCAAATCGACGAAGAAAAATGCAATGGCTGCGGAGCCTGTGCGACCGCCTGCCATGAGGGTGCCATTGGGATGGTGAACGGGAAGGCGACCCTGCTTCGCGACGATTACTGCGATGGTCTGGGTGACTGTCTGCCGGTCTGTCCCACCGGAGCCATCACCTTTGTGGAGCGCGAAGCCGCAGAGTACGACAAAGAAGCTGTGCTTCAGGCGCGCGCAGGACATACCGGCTGTCCCGGTCATCAGATGCACCAATTTTCGCGCGGCATCGAAGATATCATCCCAACGCCGCATATTCCATCCGCGCCGACCTCCCAGCTTGGTCAGTGGCCCTGCCAAATCAAGCTCGTGCCGATCAACGCACCTTATTTTCACAACGCGAAGCTCCTCATTGCTGCTGACTGCACCGCGTTTGCCTATGCAAATATGCACAATGAATTCATGCGTGGAAAAATCACCATCGTGGGCTGTCCAAAGCTCGACAGCGTCGATTACAGTGAGAAGCTCACCCAAATCATCCAAAACAACGACATTCAAAGTGTTACCGTGGTGCGCATGGAGGTTCCGTGCTGCGGCGGTTTGGAGCTTGCCACCAAAAAAGCACTGCAAAACAGCGGAAAATTTATTCCGTGGCAGGTCGTTACCATTTCCTTGGACGGCAAAATCCTCGATTAACACGCTTTCTTCCTTAATGCATATAAAAAAGCCGGGGCTCTGCTGTAATGCAGAGCCCCGGCTGATTTTTACTGTTTAACCTGGAACATTTGAGTTTGAGAGTGCAGAACACGGGTCTGAGAAAACAGCTCTTCACTGACTGCGGCAGTTTCTTCGCTGCTTGCTGTATTGTTCTGTACAACCACAGAGATCTGTTCGATTCCCTGTGCAACGTCGTTGATCGTCTGTGCTTCCTCACGCACCACTTCTGCAATGCTGTCGATTTCGCTGGCAGACTGTGCTGCAAGTGCCAGTGTTTTCTGCATGGTCAGAGAAACCTCTCTTACGATATCTCCGCCATGTTTTACTGCGTCCATAGAGTTTTCGATCAGGACTTTTGTTGCCTTCGCTGCCTGGTCGGACTGTCCTGCAAGGCTGCGCACCTCATCTGCTACAACGGCAAAGCCTTTGCCTGCGGAGCCGGCGCGTGCTGCCTCAACTGCGGCATTCAGCGCAAGGATGTTGGTCTGGAATGCGATGTTTTCGATGGTAGAAATGATTCGTCCGATTTCTTCTGATGCGTGGTGGATATCCTTCATTGCATCGACCATCTGTCCCATCTGCTCGTTGCTTGTGGACACCTGTGCATCCGTCTGACGTGCGTTTTCCTGCATGGAATGTGCAGCTTCTGCGTTTTTCTTTGCATTTTCTGCCAGATCGTCCAGCGTTGCCATCAGATGCTCGACAGAATCTGCCTGCTCTGTTGAGCCCTGTGCCAATGTCTGAGAGCTTGCGGAAATCTGCTCTGCACCGTTTGTGATCTGCACGGTTGCGTTGTTGATTTCAGAAATTGCACGGGACAGCGAATCGATTGTTGTTTCGATGGAAGTTTGAATCGTGCGGAAATCGCCGATAAATTCAACGGACACATCAACATTGAAGTTGCCCTTCGCCATTTCCGACATTACGTTGTTGATTTCGGATACATACTGGTCGATGCGTTTGAGCGAGCTGTCCAGTGTTTTTGCAAGTACGCCGATTTCATTGTCGTCGTGTTCTGTCATCTCAAGATGCAGGTGACCTTCGCTCAAAGGCTGGGTCTCCCTTGTGAGGACAAGAATCGGACGAAGCACGTTGCTGACAACATAGAGCGCCAGATTGAGCAGGCACACCAAGGAAAAAAGGAAGCATATGATCATCAGGATCTGCATCACCGAGATCGCCTGTTCTTTGTTTGCCAGTCCCTGATCGCTCAGTGCATTGGCACGATCGATCACACTGTCCAGCTTTGCAACAAGTGCTTCAACGTTTTTGCTGATGGTTTGATGGTAATATTCCTGAGCAGCCTCCGGGTCCTCCGCATACAGGTCCAGCGCTTTGATTGCAGATTTATGCAGCTCTTTATGCATTGGTTCAAGCTCGCTGCGCAGCGCAAGGAGCTGCTCGTCGTCGCTGCCTGCGTCACCATAGAGCCACTGACCCAGTGCGCAGCTTGTTTCATCCGTGCTTCCGTTAAAGGGCATACCTTCATACAAAGACGCACTCAGCATGCCTGACCAGTTGTAGTGCGCTACCTCTGCTGACCGTGCCTTGTCGAAGATTGCATCTGCAGCCTGACTTTCTTGATCTGCTCTTTTGATTTTAATGATTCCGATGTTTGCAACTGCAGAAAATATCAGTGCAGACAGCGTGGCTGCTGTAATTCGGATGATAACACCTTTTTTATGCTTTTTTTCATCACAGATGACCCCTTTTTCCTTTTTTACTATTTTAAAAACAGATCCATCCCAGCATCTGTTTTTGATAGACACTGTCATTATAACATCAATATGTTGCATATGTCCATCATTTTCTTCCATTTTCGCCATCTTTCTGCATAATTCTTCCTAATGTCCAAAGAGATAGAAATATTTTGAAAAACTTGTCGAAAATGACGGGTATTTTTGACCTATATTTCCTGAAATCCATCAAAAGTAAAATCAGGTCCTTTACAAATGCTGCGTCAGGCTCTATAATGAGCACAGGGAATGAAGTTCTCCCCCGGGAAACCGAAACCGCTTTGATGAGCTGATGACTTCTGTGATTTTACGGTCGCAGAAATCGTCAGCTTTTTTTGCGTCCAAAGGAGGATATTATTTATGTTATCATCGCTTGCACTCATTTTTCTTCTTGGGCTGTCTATGGCTGCCCTGTGCCAGGTTCTGCATCTGCCGCGCATCATCGGGATGCTGATAACGGGCGTCGTGCTGGGTCCGTGTGCCTTGGGGCTTTTGGATGACAGCATCCTTTCGATCTCCGCTGAGCTGCGCCAGATGGCTTTGGTCATCATCCTGCTCAAGGCGGGGCTTTCGCTCAACCTTGCCGACCTCAAAAAAGTGGGACGCCCCGCCGTGATGATGGCGTGCGTCCCTGCGTGCTTTGAGCTTCTTGCTTTTTTCCTGTTTGCGCCGTCCCTGCTCTCGATCACAAGGATCGAAGCTGCGGTGATGGGTTCGGTGCTTGCCGCTGTTTCCCCGGCTGTTGTCGTTCCGCGCATGGTCCAGCTGATGGAAACAGGATACGGAACCAATAAGAGCATCCCCCAGCTCATCCTCGCCGGTGCATCCTGCGACGATATTTTCGTCATGGTGCTCTTTTCCACCTTCCTCGGGATGGCGCAGGGCTCTGGTGCACATCTGATGGATTTTGCAAATATCCCCATTTCCATCGTCCTCGGCATCGCGCTCGGCTGTGCCGCAGGCTATGCCCTCTCGTGCTTATTTGAAGCTGCATTCCGCCAAAAACACTGCATCCGAAACAGCATGAAGGTCATTGTGATTTTGGGTGTTTCCTTCCTTTTAATGTCCGTGGAATTGTGGCTCAAAAAAATCGTTCCGGTTTCCGGTCTGCTTGCTGTTGTAAGCATGGCATGTGTCCTCAAAATCAGAAGCACTAAGTTTGTGGTGAAACGGCTGTGTGAAAAGTTTGGGAAATTGTGGCTTGCCGCTGAGGTCATCCTGTTCGTCCTCATCGGTGCAGCGGTCGATGTCCGCTACACGGTCAGTGCAGGCGCTGCATGTGCCTTGATGATTTTGATTGCGCTCGTATTCCGTGCAGTCGGCGTTCTCCTCTGTTTGCTCAAAACACAGCTGAACAAAAAAGAACGCCTTTTCTGCATCATCGCCTACCTCCCGAAGGCAACCGTTCAGGCCGCAATCGGCTCGGTTCCTCTGTCGCTGGGACTGCCCTGCGGTCAGATCGTTCTCTCTGTTGCTGTGCTTGCAATCCTCATCACTGCCCCGCTCGGCGCGCTGGGGATGGATTTTACCTATCGGCGGCTCCTCTCTCCCTATGAATCATAGCTGCGCTTCTCTCAGGCGTTTCACAATGGTGGCGCGTGCGGCAAAGCGGTAGACCACCCACGGAACAAGACAGCCGAACAGCGCAAAGATCGGGGCGGTAATGAGGGTCGGGGTCAACGTTGGCTTGGAGCGGAAAAACCAGAACATTTTTTCAAGCACAACGGATGCAAGCGGATTTAACCCGAGGGAGATCCCTGCTGCCAGCAGCACCGAGCCGAGTGCATACAGCAGTCCTTCGTAAATGAGCATTGCCTTGAGCTGTCTGCCGGTCATGCCGATGGACTGAAGGACTGCAAGCTCATGTTTTCGGGTGAGGATGCCGGTGAGAACCGCGTTCACAAAGTTGAGCACCCCGATAAGACCCACCACGAAGGACAAGAGCCCTCCTACCAGGAGGAACATGGAGCGAAAGCTCTCAAATTCGTTGATATAGCTTTGCTTGCTCTCGTAGCCGTAGCGCGGATTGGTATTTTGTGTGTAGTGGGAAAGAAAGTCCTCCATGCTCTGCACGGACCCTTCCTCCATATCAAAGGCATAGAGCATCACATCGGATTTTCCTGTGATTTCCTGCATGGTGTCTGCGCTGAGGACAAATTCGTCTGTGCCATAATAGCGGTAGCAGATGCTGTGCGGCACGGCGACCAGTGCCTCCACTGTAAAGGTTTCGTCGTGATAGACACTGGGGCGCGCCATATACGGACGCTCTCCGAAATCCTCTGCCTTCTCGTGGACCTCTCCCGTTTCGGGGTCGTAGTATTCCCATTTTTGTGGGACGCGCAGCGTCACCGTGTCCCCAAGCTTTGCCCAATGGGAATCCATCTGCGGATGGTTGTAGTCGTCCAAATTGTAAACTGCGGCAACGGCACGGCTGTGCGGTTTGTATAGATTCTGAAGGCTCCCCTCAATAAGGGAGAGCTTATCGAGGATATACGGCTCCATCCCGTAGGTCTGCACCGGACTGAGGATGCGCCCATCGGCGGAATGATCGGTATGAGAAAAATCGTAGTCGATGCTTTCCTCGGTATTTCCCCAATGGAGCATCTCGCTGCGCACCCAGTCCTCCGGGGCAAACTGCTGGATCGCATCGATTTGCCCGTAGATGCGTCCACCCTCGAGAATGCTGCCCTGCTGCGAAACATCCTCGATGACTTCCTCCGGCAGCGCTCCGCTTCCACTCCTCCAGGTGTACACATTGTTGTCAAAGTAGCCCCCGTCTGCGAGGATAAAATCGCAGATTGCCTTGTCCTGCAAATATTGATCCATATCAAAGCCATTTGTAAACAAGGTGGTCAGTTGCAGCAGCACGACAGACAGGGTCAGGGAAAGGATGGTGATGATCGTTTTGGCGCGGTTCCTGCCAAGGTTCCCCCACGCCATGCGAAGGATCGACACGCTGCCCTTGCCTTTTTTCCGCTTCTTTTTGGGATTTTTGCCCTCGGTGCAGCGCACTGCCTCCACCGGCGACACCTTTGCCGCCAGTCTGCCCGGACGTGCGCAGGAAAGCAGCACCGTCAAAAGCGCAAACAGTGCAGAGCCTGCAAAGATCCACGGACTCAGTGATACGGTATCTGCTGCGAGTCCATTCAAGCGGCTCATAATGAACGGACTGAGTTTCGCCCCGATGAGCCAGCCCACCAGACAGCCCAGCGGAATGCCAAACACGCACAGCATCAGTGCCTGACGGCGCAGGATGGACTTGATCTGTTTTCCTGTGGTACCGATTGTTTTGAGCAAGCCGTAGAAGCGGATGTCGTTCACCACCGAGATTTGAAAGACATTATAAATGATAAGATAGCCTGTGAGCATGATGAGCAAAAGCAGCACAACGATCAGCAGCACTGTGCCTCCATCAGCCTGCTGCGAGAGCTGCGCCCCTGTATAGCCCCAGTTCACACCGGTGCGAACATAGCGCGGCTCATTTTGGTTTTCCGACTGATAGCCGTGGTTTTTGAGGATGGTCTGAAGGGTTTCGTCGATGTGGGCAGAACTTTGGAACATCACACTAAGATTTCTGCTGCCGATCATGTTATCCCTTGCCGGGAGGGTGATCTCAAGCTCTGCAAGGACGGAATCGACCCGACTCTCGGGGATGAGGATATGGTTTGCCACGGTGACAGGGTCTTTTTCCCACCAGCCGCAGAGGGTGAACGTCTGCTCTGTCATTTTTCCGTCTACATTCACCGAAACCGTGAACGGCGCACCGAGCTTCGGCTCCACACCGAGAAGGTGCAGCACCTCGAGATCGGTGGCAGCCTCCATCGTGTTTTCCTGCGGAAGTCTGCCCTCGATGGGGTCCAAGAACATCCAATGGGCATCCGCATCATCGCACCAGCGCACTTCGACGTGGTTTTTGCGAAAGGCATCGTTTTGCCCCATCCCAAGGACGCGGCTGACACCCCACTCCTTGATGAGCGGGTCGTCCCGAAGCTCTAGAAATTCTTCCTCGCTCAGATATTTGAAGCCGCCGTGATTGTAACCTCCTACCTGTCGGAAATTCGACTGTTGGAATGCTTCGTTAAACGACATCCCAATCGTAAACAGTGAGGTGAAGAGGGTGGTCGTCAGGCAAATTGCCAAAATTGCAATGATATTGCGTGTCTTGGCTGCGTGAAAGCTCTTTTTCGACAAATCGCGGATGCAGGCTTTGTTGGAAACGTGCAGCATACCCCTACCCCCTTTCCACGATTTTTCCATCCTCGATGCGGATGATCCGGTCTGCCAGCTGCGCCATCTCCTCATTGTGGGTAATCATCACGATGGTTTGCGAAAACCGCTGGCTTGTCACCTTGAGCAGCCCCATCACGTCCTGACCGGTTTTGCTGTCGAGGTTTCCGGTCGGTTCATCCGCGAGGATGATGGCAGGCTTTGCTGCCAGTGCACGTGCAATGGCGACCCTCTGCTGCTGTCCCCCGGAAAGATTGTTCGGCAGATTGTCTAACTTTTGTGCGAGTCCCAGCGTTTCGATGATTTGGGTCAGGTATCCTTCATCCGGTTCCCTTCCGTCCAGACGGATGGGCAGGACGATGTTTTCCATCACGTTGAGCACCGGGACAAGATTATAATTTTGAAAAACGAAGCCGATTTTGCGGCGGCGGAAGATCGTGCATTCCTCCTCTTTGAGTTCCGACAGATCGTGCCCGTCGATGATGACGGTTCCGTCCGTCGGGCGGTCCAGTCCGCCCAGCATGTGCAGGAGCGTCGACTTGCCGCTGCCGGAGGTCCCCACCACGGCAACAAACTCCCCTTTTTCGACGCTCAGGTCTACCCCGTCGAGCGCATGGACTGCGTTTTCTCCGCTGCCGTAAATCTTTCTTAAATTTTTTGCCTGTAAAATTTCCATGATCGATACCTCCATGAAATAATCGTTCCGTTTATGCTTTGATTATCTCATAAGAATCTTTCTGTATTCTTTCGAGCATACCGCCAATTCTAACAGTATTGTAAGAATCAGCACCGTGGAAGAAAAATCGAGAACACAGAGCCTTCCCTGCCGCTGGATGTAACCTTGATATAGCCGCCCTCCTGCGACACGATCTCGCGCGACAGATACAGCCCGATGCCGACGCCTTCCTGCTCCCTCGCATTTTCGAGGCGGCAAAAGCGGGAAAAAATCTTTGCCTGGTCGCTCTCCGCAATCCCGCACCCGGTATCCGACACATCGATGCGCACAAACAGCTCATATTCGACGGCTTTGACGGTGATGCCGCCCGACTGCGTGTATTTGATGGCATTGTCCACAAGGTTGCAGAGTGCTTCGCCGGTCCATTTGAGGTCGAAATCGGCGGAACACTCTGTGTGTTCGACCTGTAAAAATAGCCCCTTCTGCTGTGCCCTTGGAGCAAATTGCTTTGCGGCGGCTTGCAGCAGAGGCTGCACCTTTTGCGGATGGGGAGAGAGTGTGATGATCCCGTTTTCGAGCCGTGACAGCTTGATGAGGGTATCGATCAGGAAGCGCAGCTTTTCTGCCTGAAGGTGCAGCGCCTCTACGCTGCTTTTGGCAGATTGGGGCAGCTCCTCCTCCTGTAAAAGCTCGGTATAAAGCAGGAGGTTTGCAATCGGGGTCTTTGTCTGATGGGAGATATCCGCAATCATCGTTTTGATTCGGTCCTTTTCTGCACAGAGATTGCCTGCGCTGACGCAGGAGGCGCGCAGATAGTCCGCAAACCTTGTTTCGAGGGCAGAAAGGCGGCTTTCGTCAAAGGATTTTTCGATCAGGCTCCCCTGCTGTACCTCCTCGATCATCCGTTCGATCCGCTGCATGGTTCGTTTTGTCTGTTTTCGGTCAAAAATTATGACGATCAGCGCGATAAAAAGGGCGCACAGCCCGAAAATCCATCCCAAATCATTCATCTTGATTCACCCAGCTGTAGCCAATGCCGTATATTGTTTTGATATAGTCGTGCGCGCCGAGCTTGTCGCGCAGCCGCTTGACTGTGACGGAGAGCGCGTTTTCATCCACATACTCTGCCCCATCCGTCCAGATGCGGTCAACAAGGTCGGTGCGGCTGAGCACCGCTGTCCGGTTTTCCACCAAAATGCGCAGGAGCTTCTGCTCTGTTTTGCTCAGCTCCACCTTCTGATCCCCAACGAAAAATTGAAGATGGTCGAAGTCGAAGGTGAAATGGTCTATTTTTATGCTCCCGCCCGGATGCAGGTTTTGAGCTTTTCGCAGCTGTGTATTGACCCTCGCCCTTAAAACAGACAGGGAAAACGGCTTTGTGATATAATCGTCCGCCCCCTGCTCCAATCCCTCCACAATGTCAAGATCGGTGTCGTTCGCTGTGAGCAGCACAACCGGGAGCGCGGGGCTTTTCGCTTTGATCTCCCGCAGCAGCTCCAGCCCGTTTCCGTCCGGCAGATTCAGGTCCAAAAGGACGAGCGATGCCCCGCCGCACGAGAGCTGCTCGCGTGCGGATCGGATGTTCGTGCAGGAAATCATCTGACGGTTTTCTGTTCTCAGTGCCTGACACAGTCCGCGGTTGAGTTCCCTGTCATCTTCTACAATCAAGATCTGTTCCATTTTATTCCCCCATTGCAACGATATAGATAAATCTCCCTTTGAAGGAATCCTTCAAAGGGAGATTTTTTACAATATAAAAGATTACTCCGGTTTTTCTGTGGTAAAGCTGCTTTCTACATAGCTTTCCAGACGTTCGATCTCTTTTTCCGGTCCTTCTACGCTTGGAACGTACAAAACATCATCGGTATCGATAAACCAACACGCCATTTTGTGTCCGGGATAATCGCCGCACAGCTTCTGACAGGTGATCCCGTTCACGGTTGCAGATGTTTGCTTGATGTTGGTGATCCCGCCTTTTTCAAGGGAGGCTTTCACGCTGTCAACAAAGAGCTGTACTGTTACATTTTTCCGCTGTTCTTCCGGCATTTCTGTTTTGAGAACATGGTTCAGTGTAAGAACAGAGTTGGTGACGGGTTCTTTGTACTGCAAAAGGTCGCCCTTCATTTCCGTCCAGTTTGAGGGGATGGATATGTAACCGAGGGTATCGGCGCCGACCACGGTCATCTCGCCTTCTTCGGCTGGCTTTGGATCGTCCTGCGGCTTCTGGGTGGGCTCTGTTTGTATTTTCAGTTTCTCTGCGCCTTCCGCCGGCTTTGGATCATCCTGCGGTTTTGGGGCAGGTTCTTTGGTTTCTTCTGCTGTTTGTGCTGCCGCTGTCGGAGCCGCAGGCTCTGTTTTGCTGTCCTTGCATCCTGCCAAAGAAATGACACACAATGCAATGAGCAATGCAGCCAATCGTTTTTTCATAGACGGACGCCTCCTTTGTGATGCTTTTACCGCAATTTTACCATATCCCAACGGCGATGTAAACAGAAAAAGGAGAAACATGACGAAATATGGGATGTTCTAAGCCGGTAGAAAATCCTGCACTTCTGTGGTATACTCAAGGGGACAAGGGAGGTATCGCAAATGAACCGCATTGAAAGAAACATCATAAAGCTATCCGAAACGCAGGACGCTGGCGCTGCATGTGATCTCATCAACGCGCTCGGAAAATCGGTGAAAAATCACACCGCATCCGAGGAGGAGCGCCGCGCGATCATAGAAGCCTTGGTTCAGCACGCAGACCACCATTCGGGGCTTTCTGCTTCGCACGCTGCGGCGGCAGCTTTGGATTGTGTGCAGGAAAAGGAAACAGAATATGCCGATTTTTTCAGACGATGCATCGAATCCGGCGAGGACGGCAAGCAGTTTTGGGGCATCCTCGGCTATGCCAAAACAATAGCAGAAAACGCCTTTCCCTATTTGGTGGAGTATCTTTTCTCGTCGGGAAAATCGCTTGAGCACAAGGCGCTGATCGTCAAGGAGCTTTCAAGGCGCTCTCAAAATCCGTTTGACCTCGATACCCCGTATGAGTGCCGCAATTGGACGGAAGCCGACATTCGATACAATGCCATCCGCGAATGGAAGGAACGCGGATTCCCGCTTGGGGAGGGCTATCCTCTTCCCGTCTGCCATGCATGTTTGCAGGAGCCGAAAACCAATGAGGAAAAGCTCTATGCCCGCCTGGAGAAGAAGCTGCTCAAAAAGCGCGAAAAGGATCAGGATTTTTCTCACCCGAAAAACTGGCTCATCAAGGCAGCACCGGAGGATCTTCTGTCGATCCGGGCGCGCTGGAACCTGCCGAAAGACTACTGCGACTTTTTGGAAAAAGCCTCCCCGCTCCACGCAGATTTTAAGATCAAAGGCTATGGGGCTGTGGAAGTATACGGTGCACAGGACCTGATTCGGGGGCAGGACGGATATTCCTACAATCCCTGTACACAAAAGCCGATCGAAGACTGGAACAAAAACTATGTTGTCATTGCAAATCGTTTCGGGGACCCGTTCTGCCTTGATATTTCCCGGGAAAATTCTCCCGTTTATTTTGCGTTTCACGGGGAGGGAGTCTGGGAATTTACGGAGGAATTTGATTCTTTTTGTGATTTTCTCAAAAGCCTGTCCTGATTGTGCTCTATTCCGTGATTCTTGTATTGCTCTCCCCTTTGTTGTATACTGGTTTGGAATCACAAAATCGAATTGGGAGGAATGATGATATGAATGCAAAAATCGATGTTTCTGATGTAGTTCTGCATACAGACCGCCTGACCCTTCGCCCGTGGAGGCAAAGCGACCTCGACGATTTTTTTGAATATGCCTCAGTGGACGGAGTGGGTCAGATGGCAGGCTGGTTTCCGCATGAGAGCAAGCTTTCCACCCAGATCATCCTCAACTGCTTTATCGAGGAGAAAAAGACCTTCGCGCTCGAATATCAGGGAAAAGTGATCGGCTCGATTGGGATCGAGGAATACAAGGAATCGGAATTGGAGGAGTATCGCGAGCGAAAGGGACGTGCGCTGGGCTTTGTTCTTTCCAAAGACTATTGGGGACAGGGCTTGATGCCGGAGGCAGTAAAGCGTGTGATCCGGTATCTCTTTGAGGAAGTCCACCTCGACTTTATCTCGTGCAGCCACTATTTTGACAATCAGCAGTCGCATCGCGTACAGGAAAAATGCGGATTCAAATTCCTGAAGGATACATCCCACACCACCTGCTCCGGTGCCAAGGCACCCACAAAGCTCAATATTTTAATGGCAGAAGATTACAATAAGAGCAAATAAGCGCTCGATTGCTGCCTGTTCTAATCGGCTGTCCTTTCGGGACAGCCGATTTTGTATCAGAGGGATTTTCTTGATTGAGGGCATCGGCAGAAAATATGTTCCGCTTTTTCTGCCTGTGATTTATGCTTCCCCACTCAAAAATTTTTCGGCAAAAGGAAAATCTGCGAAAATATACTCCTCCCCCTTTGTGCATCTTAGGTGAATTTTTACATATCAACAAAGCAAAATGCTCCATATTTGTAAATTTTTTTTACAAGCATGGAGCATTTCTGTCATATTTCTTCATTGTGTAAAAAATATGACACAAACCGTCATATTTAAACATAGAAAGCGCATGGTTTCTGCGATAAGATAGGATCACAACGACATCTTCTCAAAAATTCAAGGAGGAACAAGTTATGAATCCAATGCAAATTGCAAACAGCGTCCCGATGTGGATCGCCTGCGGCTTGGCGGTGCTTCTTGTTATTGCTCAGGCTGTGATCTTCACGAAGAAAGCCTTCCAAGCGGGACCCAAGGTAGGACTTACCAAAGACCAGATGAAAAAAGCGGTGAGAAGCTCCGCGCTGACCTCGATCGGTCCGTCGCTTGTTGTATTAAGCGGGATGCTTTCCCTTTTGGTAAGCGTGGGCGGTCCGATGTCCTGGATGCGTCTATCCTTCATCGGTTCTGTTATGTTCGAGTCCCTTGCTGCCGGCATCGGTACGAGCACTGTGGGTGTTCAGCTCGGCGTTGACCCGATGACTTCAGAGGCTCTCACAATGGCTGTCTGGACCATGATCCTCGGCTCAGTTGGATGGATCATCTTTTCCTCTCTGTCGGCAGACAAGATGGACAAGGTGCAGACCAAAATCTCCGGCGGCAACCCTGCAAAGCTCGCTCTCATTTCCAGTGCTGCAATGGTTGGCGTATTTGGTGCGATGGTGGCACAAAAGCTCGTAGGTCTTGATAAATCTGCCCTTTCCTGCGTGCTTGGTGCAGCATTTATGGGATCATTGATCTATCTTGCAAACAAGAAAAACATCGGCTGGCTCAAGGAATGGAATCTCACCATCTCCATTCTTGGTGCTATGATCATCACTGCTTTGATTTAGGAGGATCGCAATGGAAACAAATACAAATTACTATGACCTTCAATATATGCCGAAAATGCATAAAATCGGCAAGTTCACAGGTCTTCTCGGTGTTATCTGCTGCTTTGCCCCCGCACTTGTTCTTGGGCTTGTATACGGTCTGTGGCCGAATCCCGCTGCCCTTCTGACATCATTTGTTACCGCTGCAAGCTCCTTTGGCTTCCTGTGGTTTATCGAACCGATCTCCTACTATCCGGTGGTTGGTCCTGTTGGAACCTACATGGCGTTCCTCTCCGGCAACATCTCCAATATGCGCGTTCCCTGTGCCAGCATGGCTCAGATCGCAGCCGGTGTAACATCCGGTACCCCACAGGGCTCCATCATTGCAACCATAGGTATGGGTGTTTCCATCGTCATCAACACTACCATCCTTTCTATCGGTGTCCTCGCCGGAAGCTCCATCCTCTCCCGCCTGCCGGAATCTGTCACCTCTGCTTTGAACTACCTGCTCCCTGCGCTGTTTGGTGCGCTGTTCATCCAGTTTGCACTCAAGCAGAAAAAGCTGTCCGTCATTATGCTTGCGATCGGTGTGCTGCTTTATATCGGCATCAACGGCGGCGTATTCGACTTTATCCCAGGTGCAAGAAACTTCCTTGGCACACTTGTGTGCGTATTCACCTCCATTGCAATCGGCATAGTTTTGACAAACAAAAAAGAGAAGAAACAGCAATAGACCAATTTGGCAAAGGAGGGCATGTTTATGACGAAACAGTTTGTTTATGATACCGTCAATCAGCTGGAAGATCTTTGCAGCGAATCCTGCCGCTACCTCTGGGAAAATCCAGAGGTGGGCGGTCAGGAGAAAAAATCCGCTGCATATCTGCGCGAGGTTCTGCGAAAAGAGGGCTTTGTGATTGTAAATGAGGAAAAAATGGAGCACGCCTTTTATGCAGAGTATGGGAGCGGTCATCCTGTGATTGCCGTGCTGGGAGAATATGATGCTCTCCCTGCCCTCTCGCAAAAGGTGAGCGCCGAAAAGGAAGCTGTGCAGCCGAATGCGCCCGGACATGGGTGCGGTCATAATCTTCTGGGCACTGCTTCGATGATTGCTTCCATTGCGATCAAGCGTCTGCTGGAAGAACAAAAGCTCCCCGGTACCGTCCGCTTCTATGGCTGCCCGGAGGAGGAACTGCTCAGCGGCAAAGTGAAGATGGCATACTATGGGATGTTCGATGGCTGTGACCTTGCCCTTTCGTGGCATCCCAACTCGGGAAATATGGTGGTGGATGCAGGCAACCTCGCCTGCGCTTACGCCAAATTCTACTTCAGCGGCATCAGCTCCCATGCTGCTTTTGCTCCTGAAGCAGGCAGAAGTGCAATGGACGCTGTGGAGCTGATGAACGTGGGTGCAAACTATCTGCGCGAGCATGTCATCTCCTCTGCCCGCATCCACTACAGCTCTGACAACTGCGGATTTCCCCCAAATATCGTCCCAAGCAAGGCGGTGGCATGGTATGCTGTGCGCGCTCCGCGTATGGCGGATGTACAATCGATCTTAGAGCGCATCGAAAAGATCGCGCAGGGCGCTGCTCTTATGACCGAAACACAGGTGAAGATGGAGCTGCAGCATGGCTGCTGTGAAATGCGTCCAAACCATGCATTTGCTGATTTGACCTATGAGAATATGATGGAGGCAAAGCCTGCGCAATTTACAGAGGAAGAACTGAACTTCGCCAAAAAGATACAGGACACTGTCTCCCCACTCAACGTGATGAAGGATCAGCAGGCTTATTGCTCAGCTGAAGTGATGCACTCCTTCGTGGGACACCGCAGCATCTGGAAGGAATATCCGCTGACTGCATCCAGTGATGCCGGCGATGTGAGCTATCTGATGCCGATGAATATGTTCTGCACTGCCACATGGCCGCTCGGCGTTGCACCGCACACCTGGCAGTCTGCCGCAATGGCAGGAAGCAGCCTCGCGCAAAAATCTGCCTTGTACGCTGCAAGAGTTCTTGCAGGTACTGCCTGCGATCTGCTGACGCAGCCTGAAAAAACAGCAAAAATCATTGAAGAATTTAAGGATGCCCACGTTTCCTACTGCCCGATGTACCATGAGTAATCCTTGCGTTTTGCAAAAGGCAGGATATCGTCCCTCTGAAAATTCTCATTTGCATTTCTGATGCGTTTTATGATATGCTGGAGTCAAATCAACAGGGGGTGTATCAATTTGGGGATCACGATTGGATATCTGCTGAGTCAGGAATTTTTTAAGGATTTTACGGTGATTGCCGGAAAAAGAGGACTCAACCGTGAGATCCAGGGCGTAACAGTATGGGATGCACCCGATTCCACAAACTGGACCTTGGGTAAGGAACTGATTTTAACAAACGGATACGTTATTTCGAAGGATAAAAACTGTATTCAAAACCTCAAGATCGGCTTTGGGAAGTCCCACGCGGCGCTTATCATCAAGCTGGAGCGCTATCTGACGACCATCCCGACCGAGCTGATCGATCTGTTTGAAAGCCACAACGTTCCGCTCATCACGATGCCGTATTCCAATTCGTGGATGGAAGTGATCAATCAGGTCAATGTTGCTGTGATGAATCACGCCATCCAGCAGCTTTGCATCAATGTGCAAAGCAAATTCAATACCTCAAACCGCAATTACAAGGATCAGAAAATCCAGCGAATCCTTCAAACGGTGGAAAACGAGATGGAGTTTCCTGCTGTTTTGTATGATGTATTTGAAAACAAAGCCTACTACAGCTCGCCGAACTTTAAGAAAACGAGCGAGCAATACGGAATGGTGGACGAAGATTACTGGAATCCAGTCTCTTTGCATACCACCCATACTCTGTGTGACTGTATCCACATGGTGCGCTATCGCCTCATCAACAAAAATGAAGCCATCGATGAACCGCGCATCAGCTGGATCGTCATCCCCATCCTGTTGGATGGGGTTCCGCAGGCGTATTTTTGTGTGATGGAGTCACGGCGCTTCGTCGATTTTTACGACGAGTACTTCATGCGCTTTACCTTTATGCTTTTGCTGAGCATCTATGAGCAGATCTCGGTGGCAAGGGACGCCAGCAACATTGGCTTTGAAAACTTCATCCATATGGCGTTGGAAGCAAAGGATCAGGACTACAATAAGCTTGCCTATCAGGCAAACCAGGTTGGAATCTCCTTTGACCAGCAGTACCTGTGCATCCTGCTGCGCCATAACCACGATACCTACGACATCCGCAGCCGACGCAATGAAATGATCGATATGTTTCACCAGTGCACCATCGACCGCAGCGGACGCCTTGCCTTTCTTTCTCGCGAAGAAGGGATGATCCTGCTCGACATCAAAAAATTGCCCTATACAGAGAAAAGCTATATTTATGCTCTGCTGGAAGAATATCATGCAAAGCTCCAGAAAAAGTTTGACGGGATCACCTGGACATTCAGCTTTGCCAATGAGGGCAGAGCGCTCTCCTCCCTGCGGGAAACACTGCAAAAATGCAGAAAAATCATGCGCATCGGCAGGATCGCCTGTCCGGATCAGAAGATCCTTGACTATGACCATCTGGGCATCCTCACCTGGCTTGATATTCCGGATGATGAGCTGAAAAAGCTGCTTGGGCAGTTCCGTCAGTTGATGCAGGCAGAAAAAAACAAAGAACTCCTGCAGACTCTTCGGGTATATCTCGAAAACAACATGAATTACAGCATGACAGCAGATAAACTGTTTGTCAATATCAATACGATCCGCCGCCGGATCGAAAAAATCAACGAACTCATCGACGTCGATTGGTCCGATTATCTGGAACGAATCAAAATCGAATTGATGCTGCAGTTTTTGCAGTAAGGTATATAAAAAGAAAGGTGCGATTGTAATGAGTATGTATGACGAAGCCCTATCAATCAAGGAAACGATTTTGGAAAACCGCAGACACCTCCACCAAAATCCAGAGCTGGGACTGGAGCTTCCCAAAACAGCAGCTTTTGTGGAAGAAAAACTGCGGGAAATGGGCTATGAGCCCCGACGCATCGGAGCGTGCGGGATCGTTGCCACAGTGGGAAAAAGCGGTGGGAAATGCTTCCTCCTTCGTGCAGACATGGATGCTCTGCCGGTCGAGGAGCTGACAGACCTCGATTTCAAATCCACCAACGGGAACATGCACGCCTGCGGACACGACTGCCATACTGCAAACCTTCTTGGTGCAGCACAGCTGCTCAAAAACCACGAGTCTGAATTGCAGGGCATGGTGAAGCTGATGTTCCAGCCGGCAGAGGAAACAATGGACGGCTCCAAAATGATGATCGAGGGCGGTGTTTTGGAAAATCCGAAGGTAGATGCCGCAATGGGAATCCACGTATTTACCAATATGCCGATTCCCGCCGGTACCATCGTCATGACCGGTGCAGATTCCAGATTTGCTGCTGTGGACTGGTTCACCATCAAAATCACCGGCAGGGGCTGCCACGGTGCCCAACCGAACAACGGCGTCGACCCGCTCAACGTAATGGCTCATATTCATCTGGCACTTCAGGCAATCAACGCGCGTGAGATGGACCCATCCGACAACATCGTTCTCACCATCGGTCAGATGCACGGTGGATCGACCTCCAACATCATTCCAAGCGATGCCTTTATGTCGGGAACCATCCGTACCATGAAAAACGAAACCCGCACGATGGTCAAGGAGCGCATGAACGCGATCGTATCATCGATTGCATCTGCATTCAATGCGACCGCCTGCGTAGAATACGGCAGCGGCTGCCCTGTTCTCTTCCATAATAAGGCACTTTACGCCGAGCTCAAGGGCTACATGAAGGAGCTTGACGGTGTGAACCTGGTCGATCTCGACGATCAGGGAGAATGCATGCAGAACATGGGCTCGGAAGATTTTGCATATATCGCAAATCAGGTACCAAGCGTGTTCTTTATTGCAACAGCAGGTACCCCGGCGGAAGGATACTGCTACCCGCAGCACCATCCAAAGGCGATCTTCCACGAATCTGCCCTTCCGGTAAGCGCTGCCACCTATGCGCACCTCGCAATGGAATGGCTCAAAAACAATCCGTAGATTCTTCGTTCGACCACTCCTTCCTCATAAAGTATATACTCCGAAAAATCCCCGAACCTGAAAACGGTTCGGGGATTTTTCCCTTCTGTGCGCCGGTTTGAATCTGCTTGAAATGAGGGCTTCGGTGTGATATATTGGGTGTATCAGAGATAAAGGAGGAATTCAAAATGGCATTTACCTATGATTTGACTGCAACCGAAATCATTCAAAAGCTGGGCTGCACCGAACCGCTGGGAGCTGCGGCTCTTGAGCAGGTGGAGCGCGAAAAGGGTGTGAAGCTCCCCTCTCTCCTTTTCCGATTTTTAAGCTATGCTGCAAACTGCCCGCTCTTTTCCACGTCGGATCTTTGGGTGGACCCCTCCCGCCTTCACACACAGTATGATTTTATTGAAGAATGGATCGAGGATGATCGGGAATATTTCGAAGGACTCGACCCTGACGAAGGGGAAGCGGAAAGCGAATTTTATCCCTACTTTCGGCTTCCAAGGGCAGAATGGAATACACTTGCGGAGGATTATCTTCACATCGGAAGCGATTTCGGCGCAGGAATTGTGACGTTTGCGTTGCATCTGAGCGACCTTAGCAAAAATGATCCCACCGTCTATGCGAATTTTGAGGACGACAGCCTGACCAGCTGGTCTGTCTGGGACGATACACTATCCGATTTTCTGATGCGTTCGGTCTGCGATGTTCTGTGCTGCGACGAATATGATACAGCAAAGCGTGTTCTGACAAAGGAAGGCTGGAACGTTCGCAACCTCTCCTTTGAGGAATTTTCCTCTCTGCCGATCGATTCCTCCGCGATGCTGCGGTGGCGTTCCGGATATGGGGTGGACCCTGTGTGCGGCTGCGCCTACGAGGAAGCAGAAAATCGCTTTATTTTCGCAAAGGTGGATCGCGGTGACCCACAGCGCACAGTTATTATGGAATATCGAAAATAATACTGCAACGAAAAAGCGGTCATGCCCTACAGCATGACCGCTTTGTTATGCGGAAGTTTCCTATGGATTTTGCACAGCATTTCCTCTTTTTCGGATGCAAAAGAGCGCCAGCAGGAGAAATACCGTATATCCTATGATTGCAGGGACCGACGCTTCGATTCCAAAATCCCCTCCGCTCAGGAGAAAGGACGGATTGCCAAGCACAAAGTTTACAACGCAGGTGCTGTCCGGAGTGCTGCCAATGTGCAGGATTCCGCCGATCATCGCCATGTTCCAGACGCCGTGCACAAGGGCGCTGTTCCAGACGGAGCCGCTTTCCCACACAATAAAGGAAAACAGCACCCCAACGAGCGTTCCGGCAATCAGGAGCTGCACAATGCTCAAAAAGTCAAGGTCGTTTCCAATCAGATGGAGCAATGCAAACAAAACGGACGGAATCCAGATTGCCGCCTTGCGGTTCCAGCGTCTTTGCAGCGTACTCATGATGACTCCGCGAAAAATCGCTTCCTCCACAAAGCCCACCGCCAATCCGAAAAAGGCAATGGCTCCTGATGCAATGTTTATCACGTCCTGCGCAGCATAGGGGTTGACGCTCCATGTTCCGCCCACGCCGACACAGAGAAGGATCACCAGAGCCGGCAGAGCAAACGATGCCAGCACCCAGATGGGAGAGAGCTTGAATTTTGGGATATTCACGTCCTCCATACTCATTTTGAGGATTTTTTGGCAGATTCCCCGCAGGCCGAAGTAGGCAAGTCCCGCGTACAGCACCGCCGTGACGACGTTGGATATGCTTACAGGAAGTCCTGCTCCGGCGAAAAGGTTCCCCAGTGTCAGTGCAAGAAGCTGCGAAACCACCAGGAGAACAACAGACAGGAGAACGGAAAGAAGCACCTGTTTATTGGAAAGCTGTTGATGATGTTTCAGTGAAAATCACGTCCCTTTTCTGAATCGATTTACTTGTTACCAGTTTCTATGGTGCCAGAGGATAACATCGTCAAATTTGGCGCGGCACAGATCCTCCGGCTTGATGAAAAAGCACAGGGTATTCTCTTCCATCTCCTGTTTCGTTGTATTGTCGTACTGGAAGAGAAGCGCCGAATACTCCTTGAGCTTCGGCTGAGTGGTGCGGATATCGTCGGAGCGGATCGCCGGATGACCGCCGAGCTTGCAGCCCCAGTTGTTGAAATCGTAGGCAAAGGCGTCCATTCCGGGGCAGTCGCCCAGATTGTAGCCCGCCGTGCGTACCAGCTCCGGTGTGATGCGCGCGGAACATCCCTCGTATCCGCTGTCCAATGCGATGTACTCCTTGTCATACTTGTAGCTCAAGAGCTGAAACGATGCATATTCCTGCTTTTTCGTCGCGCGGAGCTTTCCCTTGAGGCGTGTCATCTGATGGCGACCCTTTGACATATATCCTTCTTCCTTGAGCCAGTAGCGCCAGCGCCCGGGAGAAAACCTCTGAAACTCCGGCGGGATCTCCACCCCATCGCGAAGCTCGAAGCGTGTCTTGTTGTTGGTATCGACGATCGCTGTGACAACGAATCGGGAAATGACGATCTCCTGCTCCCCGATGGGCTGCTGGAGCGCAGCATCGGGTTCGGGATAATAGCGCAGAGCGTACTGCTCCCGAAGCACGGTGCCATCCTCGTTTTCTGCTAAAAATTTACTTTCTGAATCTGTATCAAGAAAAAACTGAAGGATTCCCTTTTTGGGGAATCCTTCCGGTGCTCGCAGCTTTGAGAAGTTTAACTGTACCAAAAATTCCATCGGTACACCGTTCGGATTCTGAGGGATGGACTCCCCCTGCGGCAGGTAGAACACACCGCCGAACTTGCTGTCAAGGCAATCGGTTTCCTTGTCGGGATCGGCTTTTACCTTCAGCGCCGGTAAAAGCGTATCCTCCAGCTGTTCCAGGATCATTTTCTTGCATCTTGGCATTTCGATCATCCTCTCAAAACTGCGTTTTATTTTGTTGTGTTATCGGCTTGTAAAGATCATCACAATGCCGACCAAAACCAGCACACCGCCGACAATGACAGAGCTGAGCTGATTGTTTTTGTGGTCCTGTACGATCTGCTCCTCCGATTTATAGCTGAGAAGCGAAGGCTTCTTGCTCAGATGCGCTTTTTCGATCACGTAGCGATCTCCCATGTGAAGCAGCTCGCCCAATACATAGACCGGACTTCCTACCGGGAAGATGCTTTCGATCAGCCGGTATCCGAGGAAGCGTCCGTCGCTGTACATCATGTTTGAATACCGGGAACCAAAGCGGCTTGCCCACGGGGAATCCGCCGCTTCAAAGCGGTCACAGCACTCCATAAGGTCGATGTCGCCGCCAAAGCTGTCGAAATTGATGTAAACCGGGACATCAGTGCTGCTGTCACGCAGATATGCGTCAGCGCTCTGATGCTCGTTGCTCAACTCGTTTTCCTGTTTTGTCACCTGTGTGCGGCGGTTTCCCTGATTGTCCTGATAGACCCTCGTTTTTTCGGAAACAGACAGGCAGCGGTTGGTATAATAGGCTGCCTGCCGATTGGAAAATGGGCTGTTGAGCGGTGCGTCGCATACAAGGCTGCCCTTAAGCTCCACATAATGGCGGTAAAACGGGTCCGACGAGCTCATCTCGTCCACGATTTCCAGTGCATCCTTGATGCTGGAAGTTTGCATATACAAAGTTTCCTGCAGCTGTGCTCCGCTGCGGCGATACTGATAGATCCCGATCGCGATCCCTGCCGCGATCAGCGCAATGCCAATCAGAATCTCCATGCTTTCCCCCTCCTCACCTGCGCAGGAATTACTTGTTCATTTCAGCCATCAGGCGAGCCATCTCAGAATCTACTGCACTGTCCTGAGCAAGCTCTTTGAACTCGTCCTTTGCAAAGGTGGTGTCGCCCGACATGGATGCAAATGCTTCTGCCTCGGCTTCTTTTCCTTCGATCTTGCGCTCCATTTTATCGAGCTTGGAGAATGCACTGTCGGAGGAGGTTCCGCTCAGGGTGGTTGCTACGTCCTTCTGAGCATCTGCCATGCGTGCGCGTGCAACAAGCATGTTCTGACGCATCCGCGCTTCCTCAAGCTTGCCCTTGAGTGTTTCCACTCTGCTGCGCAGCTCTGCGGTCTGTGCGCTGATCTGATCGTAGGAAGCCTGGAAGCTCTGGATATTTCCGTCTACGGTCACTTTATTGGCCAGCGCCTTGCGTGCCAGCTCCTGATTGCCTGCTCCAAGTGCCATTTTTGCTTTATTTTCCCAGTCCTGTGCCTGTGCTTTGGCATTTTCGAGCTGTTTTGCAGCCTGCTTTTCGCTTGCCATTGCCTGACCCAGTGCCTGAGTAGCTTCGCGGATCTGCTGTTCCATATCAATAATGATTTGTTTCACCATTTTTTCCGGGTCTTCTGCTCTGTCCAAAAGATCGTTTACATTGGAGCGAAACAGGTCGCCCACTCTTTCAAAAATTCCCATAACAAACCCTCCTGATGTCGGATGAAAGGGACGGAATGTTCCCTGAAAAATGAGAGGAGCAAAAACGTCCAATCTTCCTCTTTTTGATTTGTGTCCATTATATAATACAATTTTATCTTATACAATGCTTTTAGTTGTTCTGAAACATATTTTGTCATTTCATACAAATTTTTTCTTAAATTCTATTCAGTAAAACCTTACTTTTCTTTTGCCTCTCCTGTGTGATATCCAATATTTCCTTTTATGCTGTGTTTTTGTGGAATTGAGGTGCAAGCTTCTGCCGAATGTTCACAATTTTTTCTCTCTTCCGTGCGTAAGATGTGGTATACTTGACCTATTTGAGCAAGGCATTTTATGCGAAAGGAGCCAACATGTTAGAAATTGTGTTCAATAAAAGCAGCGAAGGCGCTTTGAAGGTTGCACAGCACTGCGGTGAACGATCGATCAAGGGATGCAGTGCCGCTTTGGTGCTGCCGGAAACGGACCGTAGCGCATGCTGCAGCGCATCGTGTCCGCCGCCCGACCGGGTGCACCGAGAAGATGCTGTTTCGCTGGGAGGAGCTGCGTCCGATATTTTCTGCTTTTGTGATGACTACAGCATTGGAGAAATCCGTGGGGATGGATTTTCTCAGGAGAGAATCGAGAGCCTTCGCGCGCTTTTTTCCCTCTATCCCTTCCATTTGGAATATCGATTGGAAATTGCGGAACGTTCTCGTGATCTCTTCGAGAAGCTGCTCCGACGTGCCACGCAGGGGGAACCGCTGCGCATTTGGTACAGCAGTGCTCCGCACGAGGTCTGCGGGATCTGCTGGTTTTTGACCCAGCTTCAGGATCGGCTGACTGCCCTGCCCCCGATCACTGCCATCAAGCTCCCCCATTTTGTACAAAACGGCAGCACCCTCACACGGTATCTGGGGTGGGGCGAGGTTGCTCCGGAGGAATTTTACAGCTTTCTTCCCTATGAGGAGAAGATCCTCCCATCGTTTCTGACTGCGTGTTCCATCAAGTGGAACCAGCTGCAAGGGCAAAATGCGATGCTGCGCGCTGTCATCAACGGTGATTTGCAGAGTGTTCCGGAGAGCTTTTATGATTCTTTCATCGAAAACGAGCTGTCGCAGATGGAGGATGAATTTTATGAGGCGTTCCTGATTGAAAATCTCATCGGAAAATATCAGCTGAGCATCGGGGACGAATGGTTCGCCCTGCGCATTGAAAAAATGATTCAAGACGGAAGGCTGATCTCTTTGGCACAGGAAAACGATTGCGGCTACCGAAAGTATCTGAAAAAGGTAAAATAAAATGGATGGTGTGGGAATCACACCATCCATTTTATTTTACAGGGCGCTCTCCCCTGTTCTTTTGCAGCAGACTATTCGTTAGAAAAACAGTGCAATCAGCGACATCACAAGGAAGCAGGCACCTGCCAGCACATTGCATCCGATGGTTGCAACGATTTGCTCCTCGTCGCTGAGTTCGTCGAAGGAGATGATTTTTTCGTCCACAAAGTCCACGATATCTCTGGAACGGTGACGTCTGTGGCTGCGGTTGTGCGGCATATTCTTTGTGATCCACGGGATGTGCGGATTGATGCCGTCGAGCTTGAGATAGCTCAGCCATGCCACAACAAACAGGAACATACCTACCACGAAGAAGCAGGATTCCACCATAGAATAAAAGCCGTCAACATTCACAAAGCGATCCCACAGCAGCGCAACACACAGCCCGACGCTGAAGCGGGTGACGGCTTTATAGATGATGGGGCGCATCATATACGGTTTATAAATTGCTTTGATTTTTCTCATTACTTCAGGACCCTTTCCGATATCTGTATCATATGTACATTGTATTTTAATCGAAACGCTTTGTCAATCATCTCCGGGAGGATTCGCCCGAATCTGAGCAGATACAACAAAAGAGAGCTGTCGTTTCCCGACAGCTCTCTCAAGGGAAGAATTTGAAACGCTATACACGCTCAAGCTCTTCGATTTCTTTTCTGTATCCTTCCAGCTCTTTCTGGTTGCCGTATACGAAGTGACCTTCCAGAATTTCTTCCCAAACCGGCTGATCCACAGAATAATCGTGGATGGATGGGTCGTATACAAGAAGTTTTTTCTTCTTCTCAACCTCTGGGTCCGGCATTGGAACTGCGGACAGCAGAGCCTTTGTATAGGGGTGCAGCGGATGGAGGAACAGCTCCTCTGCCTCTGCCAGCTCTACGATGCGTCCCTTGTGGATAACTGCGATACGGTCAGAAATGAATCGTACAACAGAAAGGTCGTGCGCAATGAAAAGATAGGTCAGCCCGCGATCTCTTTTGAGGCGGTTGAGCAGGTTCAAAACCTGCGCACGGATGGAAACGTCCAATGCGGAAATCGGCTCATCGGCTACGATGAATTCCGGTTCCATAACCAGTGCTCTTGCGATACCGATACGCTGTCTTTGTCCGCCCGAAAATTCGTGCGGGAAACGGGAAGCGAATTCCGGCAGCAAGCCAACCTCACGCAGAGCTCTCTGCACCTTTTCCTCGCGGTCTTTTTCATCCTTGTACAGATGGTGGTTGATCAGACCTTCGGAAATGATGTAGTCGACCTTTGCACGCTCGTTCAAAGATGCCATCGGGTCCTGGAAAATCATCTGGCAGGTACGGATGACTTCTTTGTCGAGTTCCTTCGGGATCTTGCCGTTGATCTTTTTGCCCTTGAGATAGATCTCACCGGCAGATGTTGGGTTGATTCTCAGGATGGCGCGGCCGATCGTCGTTTTACCGGAACCGGATTCGCCTACCAGAGAAAAAGTTTCTCCTTTGTAAATGTCAAAGTTGACATGGTCTACAGCGACAAACTTGCTTTTTCCTTTGCCGAAGCTGATCTGCAAGTCTTTTATTTCAATCAATTTCTCACGTTCTGCCATGTCACTACCCCCTTGCTCTCATTTTCTCACGCAGGCGGCGAATAGCCTCCGGCTGCTCGATTTTCGGAGCACGCGGGTCGAGATACCAAGTCTTTGCTTTGTGTGTTTCGGATACTTCAAAGAATGGCGGCTCTTTTACAAAGTCGATTGCCAAAGCCTGTTTGTTTCGTGGTGCAAAAGCATCCCCCTTGATGGTGTTGAAGAGGTTCGGCGGAGTACCCTCGATGGAAGGAAGCTCCTCGCCCTTCACGCCCAGCTGAGGCAGTGCGGACAGCAGTGCCCAGGTGTATGGATGCCATGCATCGTAGAATATTTCGTTTACCAGTCCGTACTCTACGATCTGACCGGCATACATTACTGCTACACGGTCTGCAACGTTTGCAACAACGCCAAGGTCGTGTGTGATGTAAATAACGGTCATGTGCAGTTCTGACTGCAGGTTGCGGATCAGGTCAAGGATCTGTGCCTGAATGGTAACGTCAAGTGCTGTGGTTGGCTCGTCGCAGATGAGGATCTGTGGACGACATGCAACTGCAATCGCAATTACAACACGCTGACGCATACCGCCGGAAAACTCATGCGGATACTGATTGTAGCGGCGTTCCGGGTCAGGGATGCCTACTTTCTTGAGCATCTCCAGTGCCTCTTTTTTGGCTTCCTCGCCTTTGAGTCCCTGGTGCAGCTCAATGCTTTCCTGAATCTGTTTTCCGATTTTTTTCAGTGGGTTCAAAGAGGTCATTGGGTCCTGCATTACCATTGCAATCTTCTTGCCTCGGATGTTGAGCCACTGTGCCTCTTTTGTGTACTTGGAAATATCATTTCCCTCGTACATGATGCTGCCGCCGATAATGCTGCCGTTGGCATCGAGCATACCTACAAACGATTTTGTAAATACCGATTTGCCGGATCCGGACTCTCCTACGATGGCGAGCGTTTCGCCCTCGTAGAGGTCCAGGGAGCATTTTCTGATTGCTGTCAATTTCTTTCCACGCAAGCTGAACTGGATTTCCACATCTTTAGCAGATAAAATTGGTTCTTTTGCCATTTATGCGTCCCTCCTGTTCCTTTATACGTGATTTCGTGGGTCAGAAGCATCAGAGAATGCATTACCAATCAGATAGAATGTGATGGTGATCAAGGAAACGATAACCGCCGGGAAAACCAGCAGATAAGGATAATCCAAGAAATAAGCGCGTGCATTTCTAAGCAAAATACCCAAAGATGGTGTGTTGATGTCAAGTCCCAAGCCGAGGTAGGACAGTGTGGATTCCATACCGATGGTACCTGGGATGGACAGTGCCAAGCGCAGGATGATTACGCTGATGAGGTATGGCAGGATGTTTTTGGTGAGAATACGCCAGATGTTGGTGCCCAGTGTTCTGGATGCCAGGTTGTATTCTCTATCGCGGTACATGAGCACAAGGTTGCGCACATTTCGTGCCATTACAAGCCAGCCAAACAGGATCAGCGAAACAGCCATGATGGTGAAGCTCTGACCGACCAGCAGTGCGATCAGGGTCATGTAAATGATCATCGGAACGTTGTTGATGATGTTGTAGATTTCCGTGATAAGACGGTCCAATTTACGAACATAGCCCCATACACATCCGATGGTGATGCCAAGTGCACACTCGCCCAATGCTACGATCAATGCGAGCTTGATGGAAGTCTGGGATGCATACCATACCTGGCACCAGTAGTCACGGCCGATGTTGTCTGTACCGAACCAGTATTCCCCGTTTGGACGGATGAATGCCTTCCCGGTGTCCGGCACAAGCGATTGATAGTCATATTTGCCGATTGCCAAAGCAACAAAGGAAAAGATGACCAATGCGATGAAAACAATACTAAGGATAACAGCAGACTTCTTTTTCAGGAAGTTCTGGAAAACAGACCTCCAGTAAGAGTATTCGGAATAACCGATCATCTCAGCTGCTTCAGGAGAATATTCAACGAAATGGAAGAGTTCGTCTTCGTTTTCGAGTTTCTGATCTACTACTTTATTCTGATCGTCCACTATCTTGAACCTCCTTTGTCAGTTAATGTGATACGTGGGTCAACGATCATCATCAAAACGTCGCCCAGGAACACACCGAGAATACCCAAGGATGCGTACAGAATGATCAAAGCCTGCACGATATTGGTGTCATAACGGTTGATGGCGTCTGTCATCAGTGGTCCCATACCCGGTACCGAGAAGAATCGCTCTACCAGAAGGGAGCCGGCAATGGTCAGCAAAAGGGATGCCGGCAGATATTGTGCCAGCGGAACAAAAGCGTTTCTCAAAACGTGTTTGAGCATGATGTCTTTTGTGGACATACCCTTTACGCGTGCCAGCTTGATGTAGTCCTTGTTGATCTCGTCGATCATATAGCGTCTGGTCCAGAGGGCATACCATGCAATGGAGCCCAAGGACAGACATACGATCGGCAGGATGCTGGATGGTCCGGGATTACGGGTCGAATACATCGATGGGAATCCTAAGACTCGCGAACCGAAAATCAGGATGAGCGAGTAGGACACCAGCGGAGGAACTGCGTTTACGAAAATGGTGTACGCAGTACCGATGTGGTCCATGATACGGTCCTTGTGTCTTGCCTGAACAACGCCCAGGATAACACCCAGAACCAGAGAGATGCCGACGGAAATAAGTCCCATCTTCATCGAGATACCAAATTTCTTGCCGATTACCTTTCCTACAGGTACACCGCTTTGAATTCTTCGGGACTCACCGAGGTCGCCCTGAAGCAACTGGCCATAAAAGCGGAACAACTGTTTTGGAAGAGGGTCTAACAAGCCTACTGCTTCCAGCTGCTCCTGACGCTGCGCATCACTGAGTTTCATCAACTGATCTTCTGTGAAATAGTAGTCAGTCGGGAGCATTCTGAGCAGCAAAAATACGATACTTACTACGATAAGAACTGTTACAGCGGACTGCAGCAGCCTTTTTACTGTGTACTTCAGCATATGCGTTTCCTACTTACGCTACTTTGCAGTTTTGGCTGCAAGAGCTGCTTCCATTTCTTCTGTAGTATAGCCGTCTGCAGAAGTACCCCAGTTTTTAATCTTCTCGTTGCATACACCGTAAACTCCATTGATCTTATCATGGATGTTGTAACGGGTCAGGCAGAAGCCCTGTCCATAGTTCTCTGGCATAACGAGGCAGTGCTCGATGAGGTATGCCTCTGCATCTGCATAAGCATTGTAGCGTGCATCCATATCATCGGTGATTGCATCTGCTTTTGCCACCATATCAGTAAACTCTCTGTACTGAGCAAGAAGTTCCTTGGTAGCTTCGGTTTCTTCTACCAGGTTGATATTGGAGTACGCCTGTGCATACCAAGCGTTGTCGCTGTCCATAACCTCCTGGCCGAGGAAGTTCTGTGGATCGCCGTAGTCTGCGCCCCAGCCGTTGCCGATGAAGGACTGAATTCTTGGGTCACGAACTTCTTTGTTTACAGAAGATACGAATGTTTTGATATTCAGCTGAACATAGTCTTTGCCAAGGCTCTGCTCGAAGCAGTTTTTCAGTACGTTTGCACCGTCCAGAGCGGTCTGGCTCTTGGAAGAAATGTAGTAATCGATCTCAACCGGGAAGGTTACGCCGAGTGCTTCCAGTTCTTCTCTTGCCTGTTTTTTGTATTCTTCTGCTTTTGCAGAATCAAGACGAACCATTGTTTCGCCGTTGTAATCGCCCAGCTGGAGTCTTTCTTTTACAAGGTCGGTGTAGTCTGTACCGTCAGAGGTATAAACAAGACCCTTCATGGTATAGAAGTTGTTCTCTGTCTTCAGAGGATTGATGGAGTTGGATCTCTTGTAGTATTCGGTCAGATCAACGCCATAGTACATGGATTTGCGGAATGCTTCGTTTGCAATTGCAGTGTTCCAGTTGACATCCGGTGTACCGTCCTCTTTGTTCTTCGCATAGTTCCAGTGGAACTGATAGGAATGTTTTGCCATAATGGACTCTACCATGTAATCATGGTATTTATGGTTTGGATCTTTGCTGATGGTCTGCACGTTGCTTTCGGTCAGATCAACGTAGTCGAGCTCACCGGTTTCATACAGCTGGTATGCAACATCGGAGGACTCTACCATTTTGATGGTAACCTGATCGAATCTCTGAGACTCGGTATCCCAGTAGAGCGGGTTTTTGGTAAAGATCTTTTCATTGCCCTGGATGTATTCGGTCATGGTGTAGCAGCCATTGTACCACATATTCTCGTTGTTCATGGCGTTTACATTGTCAACGCCGAGCTCATCGATCATGCCCTGTGGGAATGGATACAGACAGCAGTATGAAGCGAGGGTGTCAAAGTATGGTTTTTCGGTCACACAGGTGTAAACAACGGTGTGATCGTCTGGAGTAGCAACACCTACCATCTCGCGGAATTTAGAGCCATCGCCTGCGTTGAGTGCTTTTGCCTCTTCCGGGCTGAGGGATTTTGTATATTCGTAGTATTCTTTTGCGCCTTTGATCATTTCTATCGGCATGGAAATGTTGTTGGAATCATTCTTATGGAAGTTGAGAATCCACTCCATACCGGTTGCAAAGTCCTGAGCAAGACAGTCTGCCTTCTCTTTGCCGTTGACATCAACCCATTTTACGCCATCGCGCAGATGGAAGGTCCAGGTAAGACCGTTGTCCTCTGTTCCCCATGATTCTGCAATACATGGAACCAGTTTACCCTTAGGATCTGCCTCAAGCAGACCGTCGTACAGGTTTGTCAGGTTCTCAAAGTCCTCTGCTCTCTGGGTGTAGAGGAAGTTAAAGGTTTCAAGTTCACGGGTAGCGTTTCTTGGAATAACGAGCTCTTTGATTTCGTTTTTGGAAGCTGTGCCGCTCTGTGCGGAAGCATCCGAGCCGCCCTGTGAAGATGAGTCGCCTGGTTTGGTTTCTGCGCCGCAGCCACTCAGTGCGAGTCCTGCTGCCATGATGAGCGCCAACGCTCTGGAAGTTGTCTTGTTCATAATTTTCCTCCTTTGCATATGCGGTCTTCTTAGAAAGACCACCGGATCTTTTGCACCTCTCTCAACTCTCTGATGCAAAACACCCGGTACAGATGGTATTGAAATGCGATGCTTTCTGCATCGCATTTTAACGTGATTGCAATATATTTTATAAAAACATATCTTTTTCTCACGTTTTTGATGCTTCAATATTCATCCCTCATAGAATAGCAGATATCATTTGTTTTGTCAATATTTCACACCAGTTCCCCGTTTTAATCGATAAATGTGTGTAATTTATCTGAATATCTATGAATAAATCTTGAAGTGTTCAAAAAAAATCGCTTTATTATGCGATTTGTTGGCTTTATGCATTCTGATTTTCCCCGGAACTTTGATGCTGCAAAGCGTGCAAATCGCTGTTTTATACGGTTTTCCCGCTGCCTTTTGCCGTGCATATGTGTGCATATGAAGTATCATGAACTCGCATATTCTATCATTTTAGTATCTTTTTTTCACGTTCTCATTTTTCTGGCTTTTTGTATAAATTACACTTTGATTTTTAGACTCTTTTTCTATTGATTTTATTCTATCATGAATTTCTGCCCCCTGCTTCTTGCAATATGACAAAGCAGAGCTGCACACATCCTGTCGAAAAATGGCGAGGTCTGTTTTTCCGTTCCCGATTGATTTGTCAAATAATTAACAGTAAATTTGGTCCTTTTTCCCTTTGAGATTTTTCGAGGGGCTGATTGAAATCGCAATTTATATGGTGATTTTTTCCGTTTTTGCGCTGTTTATTTGTAATTCATTCATACTTTTTTATGATTATGCAGAAAAACTCCCCTAAAATGCGAAAACATTTTAGGGGAGCCGCAAAAAATTTATTTATTTCTGATAAAATTTTATCAAATCCTACTTCATATTTGGAAGAATCATGATATGATCTGCCTGATTTGTTGACGTTTCGCCCACATTTGTATACCAAACTGCGATGGTGGAGCCCTCCTTGACGTCCGCTGCTGTTACTACATTTTTGGTTTTGTAGTCAGAAAAGGCGGTATCCTTGTCGGTGATCACCTCATATTCCCCGTAGTTTGCAGAGATTTTGACCTGCTCCCCGTCCTGCTCCACGCTATCCACCGTCATATAGATTGCACAGGATGCATCCTGCGGGACACTGCGGATGATTGCAAAGGCAGCCGTCTGCGGCGGCAGAGAATTTGTTACGGCAATGCTGTGGAACACATAGATTTCTTCCCCCTCTGCAAGTGTTTTGGGGTCGGATGCGGTTTTTGCTTCGCTGTCGATCCATACGGTATCGTCCGAGAGATTCAGCACCATCTCACCGATCTCATCGGTATCAAGGACGACTTTGTTGGTTTTGCCGTCTTCCTCGATCACTTCCTTTACTTTGCCGTAAATAAGTGCTGTCTGCTGTGCTGGGTCTGCTTCGTTTGCATCAGCCGCTTCCCCGTCCTTGACTGCCTCCTTTTCCTCAGAAGCCCCGTCCGGTGCGGTGGTTGTTTCCTCGGTGGGCGGTGTGGCTGTTTCGTCTGTTTTTGGTTCCTCTTTGGTGCATCCTGCTGCGAGTGCAGCGATGCAAACTACTGCAAGTGCTGCTGCAAAGAATTTATTTCTTCTGATTTTCATATTGAATTCCTCACTTTTCTTCGTCTTTGGTCATCAGTCCCCTTTCACGGAGCGATTCCTGAAGGGGATGCTTTTATGATATAAGATATTTATGGAATAAGTCTATCGTATATGGAAAATTTCTGTGAAATGATCTTACCCTTCGTCAAGCTCTGCGGACGGGATCAAGGCTGCAAACAGCTCCATCTCCTGTGCGCGCAGCTCCTCCTTGACATCGACATAAGTATTGAGCGTCATGGCTGCATCGGCATGACCCATCGCCTCCTGCACCACCTTGATGTTCACCCCAAGCTCGCACAGCCTTGTGGCAAAGGTGTGGCGCAGGATGTGACAGGTGAAATGCGGCAGAATCTCCTGCGGGCAGCCGCGCTGGGCAGCATCGCGGTTGTATTGTTCTGTTATGCGGCGCAGCGCGCTGTTGAGGTTTGCGTCCGTCTGCGGTGTGCCCTTGTTTGTGAGAAAAACAAAGTCGCACAAGCCATCCACCGCCGTGGTGCATCGGAGGTTATGCTCCCGATGATACGCCCGCTCCTCCTCCAGCGCGCTCCTGACCGCCGGTATCATCTGGATTTTCCGTTGGCTTGCCGGTGTTTTCGGCGCATGCAGGTGCAGCTCCCACCCCTGCGACGAGCTGCAGCAGGTGAGTGTGTGGTTGATCGTGATGCAGTTTTTATCCCAATCGATGTCCGACCATTGCAGCGCACCGATTTCCCCAGCGCGCATCCCTGTGCAGAGGATCGTCGTAAAAACAGGGCGGTATCGTCGGGATCTTTCATCTGTATTAAGATAGGAAAGAAAGCGCTTCTGCTCTGCGATGCTCAAGGAGGGTCGCTGCTTTTTGCCCCCCTGTGCCGCCCTTTTGATTTCGGTCAGTGCGCGGTGGCAGGGATTTTTTACAAGATAGCCGTCGTCCACGCCGATGTTGAGGATCTGGCGGAAGATATTGTGGATGCAGAAGATGGTGTTCGCTTCGATGCCCTCCTGTGTAAAAAGCAGATGATAAAACGACTGTATTTCCGACTTTTTGATGCTCTGTGCTCTGCGATTGCCGAATGGCTGCTTGATATGGTTTTCATAGAGGGAGCAGTAGTTGTCCCTGGAGGTTGCGCGCAGGTTCTGCTTGAGGCTGAGCCAGATGCGGTACAGCGCATCCACCGTGATGTTCCTGCCCTGTGCCTTCCCGTTGTTTCGCTCGTTTTTGCGGATTTCCTGCTCCTTTTGACGCAGCTGTTCGAGCGTTGGGGCATACACGTCATGGCGTATTCCCAGATCGTCAGTCCAGCGAAAGCTGTATGTGCCGTTCTTTCGCTGGCTTTCCCCCGTTTTGAGCACTCTGCGCCTGCTGTCTGTTCGTCTTTTTGCCATCGCTCATTCCTTCCTTATATTGATTTAGATGGAATACTGATTTTCAAGGTATTCCTCCAATTTTTTGCGCTTGAGGAGCCGCTTGCTCCCGACCCAGAGCACAAAGGGGCAGTCCTCGTCGTTCGACAGTTCCCGCAGCTTGTTGACACCGATATTAAAATAATCGGCGGCCTCAGTCAGCGTCAGGTTCATTTTTTGCGCAATCGGCACTTCGTCCATTGTATCGCCCTCCCTCCTGTTTTGTTGTAAGGATATGTTCTCCCCTTTCGATTGTATGTGCGGGAACTTCTGAATATTTCTGGCGCTTATTGTGCAGCCATCCTGCTTCTGTTATAATAGGGACATCATATTATGCGTTTGACAGAAAGGATGTTTCTATATGAAGCGAATCGCAGCAGCACTTGGTATCGGGGTTTTGATCGGATTTGCGCTTGTCATGATCCGCTCCCTCTTTGACATCGATGCACACGCTTTCTCGGTCGGCACCACAGCTATGGCGGTGTTGATCGTAGCGGGCGCCATCCTTTACGATATTTTCTACACGATGCCGCTGCGCAAAAAGGTTCTGCACACAATGAAGCTGATGCAGGAAGGAAAGCCGGAGGAATGCATCGAACAGATCAACGAGCAGCTCGCGGAGGCGCAGCGCAAAAAAAGCAGGAACACTGCAATCATTTGCAGGCTCAACCTTGCTGCCGCCTATCTCGATCTCAAGCGGTATGAGGAGGCTCTTGCAATCCTGGAGGAGCTTTCCGGGGAACGGCTCAACGCGCAGGCACAGCTTGTGCAGTCCATCAACCTGTGCTTTTGCTACTTCTGCACCGAGCAGACAGACAAGGCGATGGAGCTTTATTCCAAAAATAAAAAGCTCTTTGCATCGTACCGCAATCACAAATACTACGGCGGAAATATCGCCGTGCTGGAAATGCTCGCTGATATTGCGCACAAGGACTATCCTGCTGCGCGCCAAACGCTCGATAAAGCGAAGGTCCGCTGGGACGACCCGCGCCTTCAGGATATTTATGCTCTCATCGAAGATACCCTTTGTACCGTACAGACACCGGAAGAGGAGGAAACGGTGGAATCTTGACGTTTGCTGTACAGATATGAAAAACGGTACCGCCATGTTTAAGCATGATGGTACCGTTTTCTTTTAGGGCTTTAGCTGATTTGCCATCTCACGCTGCTGCCGGATTCGTTTTTTGTGACGATGAGCTGATTTTCGATCTGCTGTTTGAGCTCCGACACATGGGAGATGATGCCGATGAGCTTGGAGCCGTCCGCCATCCGTTGCAGGACGCGGACCGCCTGATTGCGGCATTCGTCGCTCAATGCGCCAAAGCCCTCGTCAATAAACATCATGTCGAGATGCACCGCTGCGGAATTTTGCTGGATCTCGTCCGCCATCCCCAGCGCAAGCGACAGCGCCGCAAGAAAGCTCTCCCCGCCGGAGAGCATCCGCACCTCCTGCTCCCTGCCTGTGACGTTGGAATATACCATCAGGTCGAGTCCGCGGTTTTTGCCCTCGCCCGCCTTTTCGATGTCGTACATCCGCAGCTCGAACTGTCCGCCTGACATTTCCTCAAACCGCTTGTTTGCAGAACGAAGGATCTTTTTGAGGTAGCAGCGCTGCACAAAGGTTTCAAGGTCCATGCGCGAGCCGGTCACATTCCCCGACAGAAGGTCGTACAGTCCCTTGAGCGTGCTGTATTCCTTACTGTTTTTCTCCCGCTCCTGCTGCCGATCCGTCAGCTTTTGGAGGATCTCGCGGTTTCTTTCATTATATTGATAGGATTTGAGCTTTTCCTGAGCAAGCTCTAAGGCGGCTTGCGATTCTTCTCTCCTTTGTCTTAGCTCTTCAAGCTGCGGGGGCTGCTGCGTTCCGATCGATTTCTGCGCCGAATCGAGCCGTCCCTTTGCTGTATCGCGCCTTGTTTTGTGCACTTCGATTTTCTCCTGGAGCGTCTGCATTTCTTCCCTTTGATGCTGCACGGTGAGCTGCTGCCATTCCTCCTGCGAGAGCTGCTTTTCGCGCAGGATCATGCGGTATTCCTCCTTGCGCCGCTCTTGCTCGTCCCGTTCCCTGGGGAGCTGCTCGAGAAGCTGAGAAATGCGCGTTTGTGCATTGTTTTTTTCCTCCCGTGCGCGCGCCGCATCCTCCCTTGCACGGTTGAATGCCGCATCCTGTTCGGCTTTTTTGCGCTGTGCTTCGTGCAGTGCATCGTCTGCTGCCGACTCGGTGGGGTAATCCTTTGCGGTATCAAGGTGCAGGAGGGTGGTTTTGCTTTTCTGGTACTCGATTTGTGCGTTCTGCGCTTCCTCCTGCGTTTGGTTTCGTCTTGATTCGAGCACGGTTTTTTCTTCCGCGGCTTTTCCGAGCCATTCGCGCACCGCAAGGAGCGTCTTTTCTTCCTCTTTTAGGGCAAGCTCCTGCGTTTTGAGTGTTTGCTGATACTCTCTAAGGCAGTCTTCGCGCATTTTAAGGTTCATCTTTTCGGGCAGATCGGGGATGTGCTGCTCCATTTCTGCGCGCAGCTTCTGCTTTTCCTCGTCGAGACGTTCCTCGTCGCGCTTAAACACCTCCGCTGCCGTTTTCGCATCGGAAGCCGCTTTCTCGCGGCGCTGCGCCAGAAGATCGACCTCTTTTTTGAGGGAATCGAGAAATTCCCGCGTCAGCTCCCTGTGCTCCTGCGCGAGCTTTGCAGGATTCGGATGGCTGATGGAGCCGCAGACGGGACACGGCTGACCCTCGCAGAGCTTTTCCTGCGCGAGCAGTCCTGCCTGTGCATCGAGAAATTTTCCGTATGCGTTTTCGTATACAACGGATTTCTCCTCGTGCTCTCGCTTGCTTTTTTCGTATTGCTCCAGCGTCGATTTTTGCGCTGCCTTCTGCTTTGTCAGTTCCTCGAACATCGCTTTGAGGGTGTCAAGATGCTCCTTGATTCGGGCTGCCTGCATGAGCCTTGCTTTGAGCTGTTCGAGCTTTGCAGGTACTTCGGTCAAGCGCCCTTCCAGCTGCCGCTGCTCCTGCTCTGTCTGAGAAAAGGCATCGAGTATTTTCTGCGCTGTCTGCGCCGCCTTTATTTTGAGCTGCATCTGCGCCTGCCTTGCGGTGCAGTCGCGCTGTGCTTCTTTGATTTTCGCAAAATCGTCCTTTGCCTTTTTTACCCGCTCATAAACCTCGGTGTAATGCGCAAGCTCCTGCTCCTGCTGTGTTTTTGCCGCTTCCTCGCAGCGGTCCTGCTCCTGCGAGCGCTGCTGCAGCTGCGGAAGGCGCTCCTGCTCGGATGCAAGCCTGCCCTCAAGCTCGGACACCCGCTTTTTGATGTCGTCATAGCGCTCGTAGCAGCTTTTGATCTCATAGGCAGCACCGATTTTTTTAACAAGCTCCTGTGCCTCATCGATCTCTTTTTGCATGGCATCGCAGGAGGCAAGCTCCCTTTGTGCTGCTGCAAGCTCCCCGAACACGGTTTGCAGATCCTGCGCCCGAAGGAGGGCATCGCGGTTTTCTTCGTTCTTTTTCTGCGCCTCCTGTTCGATGCGCTGCGCCTGCTCTCTGGAATCCTCCAAAACGGTGCAGAGGGTATCGAGCTCGCAGGAAATTTCCCTGAGATTTGCAAACGACAGCTTTTTGCCCTCGTCTGCATTTTGGATCGCTTCGATCTGTGCGGCAAGGCGCTCCCTGCCCTCATATTCCGCAGGGATGCGGATATTTGCAAGATCGTTTTGGCATCGCTCATACTCCCGTTTGAGCAGCTCGCGCTTTTCGGCGCAGCGCTCCTTGAGCTTGTTGACGATGCCCTCATAGAGCTGGGTATCAAAGAGCTTGCGGAAGATTTTTTTGCGCTCGTCCGATTTTGTCCGCAGCAGATCCATAAATTCGCCCTGTGCAATCATCGCGACCTGCATGAACTGCTTCTTTGTCAGCCCCACGATTTCCTCGATTTTTGCTTTGGCTTCCTTCGTTGGATATTCTGTTCCGTCGGGCATCCAGAGTGTCACGCTCTCGCTCTCCTCCGTGACGCCGCTCCCCCGCTTCAAGGGGCGTATGTGGTGCGGAACGCGGCGCACGGTGTACACCCGGCGCACCGCCCCGTCGTCCTCGGAAAAGGTCAGCTCCACAAACGGCTTGACGCTCTCCTTGACAAAATGGCTTTGCAGCTCCACGCCGTCCTTTTTGTTGGAGCCGGAGCTTGCCTCCCCATACAGCGCAAAGACGATGGCATCAAAGATCGTCGTCTTTCCCGCTCCGGTGTCGCCCGTGATGAGAAAAAGGTTTTGGCTTCGGTCTTCAAAATCGATGGTCGTGCGCTTTCCGTAGGAGCCAAACGCCTCCATCGTCAACTGGATCGGCTTCATGCTACTTCACCTCCTGTACATCGTGGATGATATCGCGCAGGATTTCTTGTTCTTCCTCGGTCATCTCCTTGAGGAAGGAACAGCACAGCGCAAAGGGATCGAGCGTCATTTCTTCGTCCTGCTCGATGGTATAATCAAGCCGCCTTTGAAATTCGCGGCGCACCTCCAGCAGATTGGGGAACGCTGTGCGCAGGCGCTCCTGCATCTCAAACACGTCAAGATCGGTGGGGTCCGTCAAAATAACGGTGACGTAATCGTCGCAGGCCTGTGCGAGGACCTCTTCCAGCAGACCCTTGAGGATACGCACCTCGCGAAGGGGGGAAAGCGGCAGGACGCTTGTTTTGACATTCCCCTTCTCGGACAGCTCTACAAGGATGATCCCCTTTTGCTGCTGCGCTTCGCTGACGGAGCAGGCAAGCGGCGTCCCGCAATAGCGGTAATATTCGCTGCCCACCTTCATCGGTTTGTGGATATGCCCCAGTGCTGCATAGTCGAACGGTTCCAGCACCTGCGCCGATACTTCATCGATGTTCCCCACCACACACAGCTCGGAGCCCATGCGCTCGATCTCGTCTGCGCTTTTCCCCTTCGGAAGATAAAACTGGTGGCTGACAAGGACATTGCGCTTTGTAGTATCGATCGATTCGCGCGCGATGAGGCGCTCTATGGTGTCGGAGTAGGACAGGAGTGTCCCGTCCTCCTGCGTTCCCACCACCATCTTTGCCATGGAGGGCTTCACAAACGGTAGAAGGTAGAAATCCACGGTTCCGAATTCGTCCTGCATCGTCACCCGTTCGATGTGCTCCTGCGGCGTTCTCGGAGGAAGCCCGATCATATAAAGATGCTGCCGGGAGAGCAGGCTGCGCAGGCAGTTGAGCCTTGGGGCGCTGTCGTGGTTGCCGCTGATCACCATGACCACTGCATCGGGCAGAGCACACATCAGCTCGGTGATGAACCAGTCAAAGAGCTCCACCGCTTCGGCAGAAGGGATCGCCTTGTCGTAGACATCGCCTGCAATGACGACTGCGTCGGGCTGCTCCTGCACGCCATAGCGCACGATTTCATTCAGAATATATTTTTGATCCTCCATAAGATCGCGATTGATCAGTTTTAATCCGATGTGCAAATCGGACAGATGAAAGAATTTCACTTGCTTGTCCTCCCATGTTCTGTATCAGCTATACTACGATTATACTTCCTTGCGCCCCATCCTTCAAGCTCTGTCAGCGGTATCGTTTGGTGTAAGCGTGGTGTAAAAAAGGCAGAAGGCTCTGTGCGGCTGGCTGTTTTCCTGCTGTAAAGCGGGGATCTTCTTTATTACCGTACATACAAATGACCTCCTAAACATAAATTTCAAACTATACTATGTTCGGCGCTGTCTTTTGGTTCCGATCTTTTTTTGCGCTGTTCATAAGAACATGGGCCCTGCACAAATAAGACCGGTGCGTCTGCCCCGCTTCCTCGCTGTGGAAGAGGCGGTATACTCTATCATAAGGAAAAACCCTGTCCAGAGTTCCTGTTTTTTGAGAAAAGTCAAAGAAAAATACTTTTGAATTTTGAGAATGCGGATTCGACAAAAAAATGGGCTTCAGGATTTGTGCAGGGATTGCTTTCGTGCTATAATAAGAACGATTTGAAACTTAACAAAAAGGGATGATCTGTTGATAACTCGAAACATACAAATGTCCGAATCCCTGTCGGTCGGTGCCATTCTTGCAGTGTCCGGCGGATTTTTTGATGTATATACCTACCTGTGCCGCGGCGGTGTGTTCGCCAATGCACAGACCGGCAACATCGTTTTGCTGGGGATGAAGCTGGCAGAGGGTCAGCTTCGTTCTGCAATGCATTACGTGCTCTCCATCATAGCCTTTGTGCTGGGAGTGATCGTGGCAGAGCGGGTCAAGCAGCATTACAAGCGGCGCGCCAGCCTTCTGTTTCATTGGAGGCAGATCGTGGTCCTTCAGGAAATTGTGCTGCTCGTTCTCATTGCCTTTTTGCCCCAAAGCTGGAACATGATCGCAAACGTGATGATCTCCTTCATCTGCGCGATGCAGGTGGAAACCTTCCGCAAGGTGCGCGGGAGCACCTTTGCCACCACCATGTGCACAGGGAACCTGCGCTCCGGCACCGAGCATCTTGTGCTGTGGCTTTAAAGCGGAGACTGCGAATCTGCCATCAGAGCGCGCAACTACTGCTTCATCATCCTCTGCTTTATTCTGGGCGCGGTGCTGGGTGCTGTTTTTACCCACCTTCTCGAAGAGCGCGCCGTGCTTTTGACCTGTCTTTTGCTTTTCATCGTGTTTGTCATCATGTTTATCGAGGAAGAACAGGAAGAGCGGGAAGAAGAGAAAGAACGAGAAGAAGGTTCGATATGTAAAAACCTCCGTCCAAAAACGGCAGAGCACACAGTGCTCTGCCGTTTTCTTATGCTGTCACATCATCAGTAAAAAATCAGCGCCCCAGGGAAAGGACACCTGCGCAATAGGAAACTTGTTCAAATTCCATGTTCGCCAAGGCTTCTTTGAGCTCGTCATAGACAAAGTAGATTTCATCGTCGTCCCACTGCTCGCCGGTCTGCATCCTGCATTCCTCTAACATAGCGCGTGTCTTAAATGCAACATCGCCAATATAGATCGCTCCCCCATCCCAAAGCAGGGACAGCAGGTTTTTGAGAAACGGGATTTTCTGCTCGTCCGTCAGATGGTGCAGCGAATAGGTCGCAATGATGGCATCGTATTTTCTGTGCGTCAGCTCCTCTGCCAAGCCCTGCGAAAAATCGCCCTGATACAGCTTTGCATCCGGCATTTTTTCCTGTGCCAGCTCGATCATTCTAAAAGAAAAATCCTGTCCGAAGATCGTGCAGCCCTTTTCATAGAGCTTTGATGAAAGGACTGCTGTGCCAAAGCCAAGATCCAATACCGTTTTCCCCGGATGCGATAATACCTCGTTGTATATTCGGTTGAGCACCAGCCGATATCCGGCAAAAGGATAGGTGTTGTTTTCATCGGACAGCCCAACGCTTTTGTCGTAGCCGTCTGCCCATAGATCAAATCCCGTGTTGTTTAACACGATGTTCCCTCCTATACCATACCCCAGTGCAGCAAATGCAGCGGGGACAGTGCATTTGACCATATTATACCGAAGGTCTTTCGAATGGTCAAGCAGATCAATCGCGCAAGCCTTTCGGCTCCTGTGCCCTGACGCAAAGATTCCTGCTTGACAACGGCTCCAACAGAGTATATACTGTGTATACCATATATAAACAGTATATACTTAGGAGAAGCGCCATGGAAATCATCATCAGCAACGCAAATAACCAGCCGATTTATGAGCAGATCTATATCCAGATCAAAACGCTCATTATCGCAGGAAAGCTGCAGGAAGGGGAGCTTCTCCCTTCCATCCGCAGCCTTGCAAAGGATCTGCGCATCAGCGTCATCACCACAAAACGAGCCTATGACGAGCTGGAAAAAGACGGCTACATCTATTCCGCAGCCGGAAAGGGCTCTTATGTTGCAAAAAAGAACACACAGATCCTAAGGGAAGCAAATCTCAAAGAAATCGAGGAGCATATTCGGACGATTTTTCAGCTTGCACAGGGCTGCAATCTCAAAACGGATGACATCCTTGATATGGTAAAAATAATCTCAGAGGAGGAATAAAATGAACGCAATCGAAGTGAATGATGTAACGAAGGTCTATTCTGACTTTACGTTGGATCACATCAGTTTTACCGTGCCAAACGGCACGATCATGGGACTTGTCGGGGAAAACGGTGCCGGAAAAAGCACCACAATCAAGCTGATTATGGATGCCGTCAAGCCGGACAGCGGCTCTGTGTCGGTGTTCGGAATGTCCAATCAGGAAAAGGACTTCACCCAGCTCAAGCAGGAGATCGGTGTCGTGCTGGACGAAGCATATTTTCCACAGGTCCTGAATGCCAACGATTTGAATTCTATTCTGAAAGATACCTATACAAATTGGGATCAGCCGCTTTTTGAGGGGTATCTCCAAAAATTCCATCTTCCGATGGATAAAACGATCAAAGAATATTCGCGTGGGATGAAGATGAAGCTCGCCATCGCAGCGGCACTTTCCCACCACCCCAAGCTGCTCATCCTCGACGAAGCAACCAGCGGACTCGACCCTATGGTGCGCGACGAAATCCTCGATGTCTTCAACGATTTTACCCGTGAAGAGGAGCACTCCATCCTCTTATCCTCTCATATCATCAGCGATTTAGAGAAAATCTGCGACTACATCACGTTTCTTCACAAGGGTAAATTGGTGCTTTGTGAGGAAAAGGATGTGCTGCTTGAGAAATATGCGGTCGTAAAGCTCGCCGGGGACGACCTTGAGGCACTGCCGGAGGAAGCCGTTATTCGAAAGAAGAAAACAAGCTACGGATACGATGCGTTGGTTATACGGGAGCTTATAAACCGGCTGTTCCCACAGGAACGAACCACGCTTGAGGATATTATCTTGTTCCTTGCAAAGGAGGGCGATTAAATGAAAGGGTTACTGCGAAAGGATTTTCTTGTGATTGCAAAACAGATGAAGCTGTATTTGCTGCTGATCCCTATTATGGCAATCGTGGGCGGCGGATCCATGGCTTCCATTGCGATCCTGCTGGGAGCGATGCTTCCCATGATAGCGATGGCTTATGATGAACAGTCGAAGTGGAATGAGCTTGCTGTGATGATGCCCTATTCAAAGAAAAGCATCGTTCTGAGCAAATATGTGCTCGGCTATCTCTGTATGGCAGGTACTGCCCTCCTGTTTGCAGCAGCACAGCTTCTCGCCGCTGTGATTTTACATATAAATCTTGATGAAAGCCTCTCCCTCGTCTCGTTTTCTGTCATCGGCAGCCTTTTGCTGATTGCCGTGAATATGCCCATTATGTTTCAGTTTGGCTCGCAGAAGGGCAGGTTTGTTTTTATTGCCTTTATGGGGCTTGTCGTTGCAGCAGGAGGAATTGTTCGGAATGCTGTTCCCGAAGTTTCGCCACACCTTGCTGATATGATCCCGCTCCTTGCGTTTGCGGCAGCTTTGATTTTGAATGCTGTTTCTGTTTTTATTTCCCTGCATCTCAAACAGGCTTGATCGATGCGCTATGTATAGGGTGCTGCAGCGTCGCTCTCCCCGATAGAAAAAAGAACCGTATCACGGACGGAACGTCCGTGATACGGTTCTTTTATAATACTCCTTCGATTGGGTTTTGAGCCGAATCAGCAGCATATTGGGATCATTGCAGCTCTTCGATGGATTTTGAAACGGTATGTGCAATCGGCTTCCACTCGACCTTGCGGAACAGTGCTACAATCGCAATCGGTACATAGGTGAAAATAAAGATCGGGAAGGTGAAGACATAGAGGATCTTTTTGATCGGTCTTGCGTTGATCTTTTTCCATTCTGTGATGGTAGTAAGCAGTCCCAGTGCAAAGAGAAGGAAGTAGAAGTTAAAGCACGATGCACAGATGGCGTTGATCGTTGCGGATACGACGCCGACGTTGTGCTTTACATCGATGACTGCCAGAAGCAGCGCGCAGCTGTTGACAACGACAGAGGAGATGGAAACCAGCAGCGCCGGAGAGATCGTCATGAACATATCAAAGCAGGAGAAGCTGTGCTTACAGACCATATTTTTTGCAAGCAGCTTGCCGTACTTTTCAAACACCTGATAAAATCCCTTCGACCAGCGCAGGCGCTGATCCCATGACTGGTGGAAGGTGATTGGCTGTTCGTCGTAGAACATCGCTTCCGGGCAGTAGGCGATGCGCTCGCTTTTGGATGCACAGTCGATGGAAAACTCGATGTCCTCGGTCAGCAGGTGGAAGTGCCAGCCGTTGTTCTCGCGGATGAGGGAGCTTGCCACAAGGAAGCCGGTACCCGATACGGTACAGTTGGTGCCAAGGCACATGCGCGGCGCATTGAGGTAGCGCGCTTCCCGCAAAAACCACAGGGCACAGCCGGCAGAGATCCAGTTGGTGTCGTAGTTTTTGGAGTTGCGATAGCTTGTGATGACACGATAGCCCTGATCGAACACGTCGTTCATCTTTGCAACATAATCGGGACAGAGCAGATTGTCTGCATCGAAGATCAGATAGCCCTCGTAGCGGTCGGGGTAATCGTCCTCCAGCTTGTGGAACACATAGTTGAGCGCATAGCCCTTGCCCACCTGCTGGCGGTTCTGACGCTCGTAGACGATGGCGCCCGCCTGACGTGCGATCTGCGCTGTATCGTCGGTGCAGTTATCTGCAACGACAAAAACATCGAGAAGGTCCTTCGGATATTTTTGCAGCTTTACGCTGCGCACCAGCTGCCCGATGACAGCGCTTTCGTTTCGCGCACATACGATGACGGCAAAGCGATGGTAGCGCTTTGCCTGAGGGATGCGCATTTTTTTGCGTCTGGTGTGGTAGAGCTCAACTGCCACATAAGCAATCTGGTAAGAATACAGCAGGGTGAAGAGCACAAAAATGGTTGCGTTGAATCCGTTAATAAAATCTAACACGGTTAAAATTCCTTTCTTTCTTCTGCAAGATTTGCAGAGCTGCGGGATGCCACAGAGGTTTATCTGTCAAAGGATGATTTTTTGAGGTATGGGACAACATACTCCATCGACCACAATTATACCAAATATAATATGAAGTTTTTGTGAATAATCGTTCAATCTCTGTTTAATAATTGCAGAGAGATTTCAAAAAATTGTAGTGACAATGCACAACATTGCACAAATTTGGAAGATTTCCTGAAATAAATAACAATAAATTTTCCCGATGCATCATATTTTTGTGTATTTCTCTTGTGCGCCTTTTTCTCTCCCCGATCGCGCTGTGCTGAAAAAATTAGTGGATTTTTTTCCTTTTTTACGCTATAATAAGTAAACGAACTTCGTACCCTGTGCATCTGCACGGCCGGTATACGGAGGGAAGGAGGACTTCATTTATGAATTATCAAGGCGTACCATGCCCCATCTGCGGCAAGGAGCTTTCTGAAAAAGACGATATCGTGGTTTGTCCCGATTGCGGCGCGCCATACCACCGCGCATGCTATCTGAGTACGGGACACTGTGTGATGGAAGATCTGCATCGGCAGCACAAGGACTGGGAAAACCCCAACGACGTGAAGGCGCGCTCGGTAACGCGCGAAACCGTCATCATCTGCCCTGTCTGCGGTCAGCCGAATCCGGCAGAAAATACGACGTGTGAGCAGTGCGGACAGGTTTTTTCCAATATGGACCCGGAGCAATCCGGTCCCAACAGCGACGACCCGCGCGCGCAGGCGTATCAGGCGCTTTTCGAGCAGATCGATCCTGACTCGACCGTCAAGGACGTTCCGGTGCGGGAGATCATCTGGTTCACGCAGAACAACTACCTTTATTTTGTGCGTCTGTTTAAGCTGCTGTCTGCACGCGCATCCTCGGTTGTGTTTAACTGGTCGGCGTTCTGCTTTGGCTCGCTGTACTTTTTCTACCGCAAGATGCACCGCTATGGCATCATGGTTTTGCTTGCAATGTTTGCAGCGCGCATCCCGAGCTTTGTCCTTGCCTACCACCTCGCCCCGCAGGTGATCGCAAATCCGGCGCTGATGCACACCTTCGCCTTCGATACCACCGGACTGGAGACCCTGCTTTCCATCGCGACCCTGTGCAGTTATATTCCTTTTATAGTACACATTATCTGTGGCTTCAATGCCAACCGGCTCTACTATCAGCACGCCATGAGCAGCATCCGCAAAATTCATCAGGAGGTGCCAAACCAGTCCTCAAGCGAGCTTGAGCATCTCATCACACGGCGCGGCGGAGTCAGCCCTGTGGCAGTATGCTTTGCAATGCTGGGGCTTGTTGCCTGCCTTGTCCTGATTTCTCTGCTCATTTCCCTGAAGATCATGATGGGTGCCTGATCCTTTCGCCCTTTTTCGCTTTGGAAAGGGGCGTTTTGTTATAAATGACAGTTCTTTTTGTGTTTTGGGTCCCTTTTTCTTACAGAAATTGCTGGATTTGCGGTTGACAAATAAGAGAAAACATAGTATCATTTTTAATGTTATCGCTTTGTGCGGTAACTCCTTGCTCCACTCAAACGAGTCGAGCCTAATGTCCAAAAGGAGGTGCTTTAAAATGGCTAAATTGAACGAAAAATACGAGACCATCATGATCCTCAACACCAAACGTACCGAGGAAGAACTCAAAGCTCTGGTTGAAAAATTCACCAGCCTGATTTCTGCAAACGGTACTCTTGAGTCTGTGGAAGAATGGGGTAAACGTAAACTCGCTTACGAGATCGAGGACGAGTCCGAAGGTTACTATGTATACGCTACCTTCAACTGCGCTCCTGATTTCCCTGCAGAGCTTGACCGTGTGTACAAAATCACCGACGGCGTTCTCCGCACCCTGATCGTAACAAGAGAGAACTAATTAAGGGGGCATTTTTGTGCTTAACCGTGTAATTCTCATGGGTCGCCTTACCGCAGACCCGGAATTGAAACAGACACCAAACGGCGTATCTGTTGTCACATTCTCTCTTGCTGTTGAACGCAGCTTCGCCAGCAAAGGTGCAGAGCGTGCAACAGACTTCATCAACTGTGTTGCATGGAGACAAACCGCCGAGTTCATCTCCCGTTACTTCACAAAGGGACGGATGATGGCTCTGGAAGGCTCTCTTCAGATCCGCAATTATGTGGACAAGAATCAGAATAAACGCCAGGCTGCTGAAGTGATCGTGGACAACGCTTACTTTGCCGACAGCAAAAATTCTGCTTCGAACGCGTCTTCCCCTGCTCCCTCTCCCTATCAGGCTGCACCGGCTGCTCCTGTTACCTATTCCAATGGCTCGGTAGAGGATTTTCAGGAGATCGACGACGAAGACGATCTTCCGTTTTAATTTTTGTATTTCACATCTATAAGGAGGTCAAGTATCATGGAAAGAATGGAAAAACGTTCCAGAAAACCAAGAAAAAAAGTTTGTGCATTCTGCATGGATAAAATCGAAACAATCGATTATAAAGATGTTCCAAGACTGAGAAGATTTCTCTCTGACAGAGCAAAAATCATTCCTCGTCGTGTAACCGGTACCTGCGCTCGTCATCAGAGACAGCTCACCGTTGCAGTAAAACGTGCAAGACACGTTGCATTCCTGCCATACGTTGGCGAATAGTCGAATGTTTAAGGACACCGATTTTCGGTGTCCTTTTTTCTTTGTTGTATTTCCTTGAGGGCGTTTTTTGATCGATCCCTCTGCCCTATTTCAATCTGAACGGAGAGAAAGCAATGGAGATTTCATCCTTTTCCAGCAAATATCGTGTCCGAGTCCTCACAGAGAACGACATTGAATGTATTTATGAGCTTTGCCGGCACAACGCTTCATACTATGAGTTCTGTCCGCCCTTTGTGACGCACGACACCATCCGCCATGATCTTCGTGCGCTGCCCCCAAAAAAGACAATGGAGGATAAGTATTACCTTGGCTTTTTCGACGGGGAGCACCTGATTGCTGTGATGGATTTTATCAATGCCTATCCAACCGATTTCTCTGCTTTTCTCGGCTTTTTTATGGTGGATGCCTCCATGCAGTGCCGCGGCATCGGCAGCTTTATCATCGAGGAGCTTTGCAGCGATCTGCAAGCACAGCATTATCAGGAGGTTCGACTGGGCTGGGTCAAGGGCAATCGCCGCAGCGAAGCCTTTTGGAAAAAGAACGGTTTTCGGGAAACCGGTGTTTCATATGACACCGATGGTTATACAGTCATTGTGGCACAGCGGATGCTGTAGGATAAAAAAAGAGGAGCGCAGATGCGCTCCTCTTTTGTATCCTATTGCTGGTCCAACGGGAGGTTGGAGCCTTTTTTTTGAATGGTGCTGCGCAGGGCTTGTCTTGTATCGTGGACGCTTTTGAGCGCCTGTGCCAGCGCATCCTCAGACTGCTTGAGCATGGAATCCGAAAACTCGTGCGATGCATGGCGGATCTCCTTTGCAGCATTCTGTGCCTGATACAGGATCTCAGCCGCCTTCTCCTGCGCCTGCTTGACCACTTCTTCCCGCGCGATCATCATGCGTGCTTTTTCCTCTGCCTTGCGCAAAATTGCCTCAGACTGCTTTTCTGCCTGCTGGATGATGTCGTTTCGATCGGTTACGATCAGCTTTGCCTGTTTGATCTCGGAAGGGATATTCAGACGAATATCCTGCAAATACTGCCGGATGCGCTCTACATCTACCACACATTTTCCCCCGGACAGCGGAAGGCTCCAGGCTTCTTCGAGCATATCTTCCAATCCTTCCAAAATTTCTTCGATGTTCATGGACGATCACTCCCCTTTCTTTTGATTCAAACGCTGCATGATTTCGTCGCAGATCACCTTCGGGACAAAATCGGAAATGTCCCGTCCAAAGGCCGCAATCTGCTTCACGCCGCTTGAGCTGAGATACATATTTTTCGGACTTGTTGTCATAAAGACGGTTTCTGCTTTTGGGTAGAGCTTTTTGTTGTACAGTGCCATCTGGAACTCATACTCAAAGTCGGAAACTGCGCGCAGTCCCTTCACGATTGCACACGCTCCCACACGCTCCACATAGTCCACCAAAAGCCCGTCGTAGCAGTCGATGATGACGTTGTCCCATTCCTTTGTTGCTTTTTCGATGAGCAGCACCCGCTCGATCGGTGTGAACGCGGGGTTCTTGTCTGTATTGACGACCACCAGCACCACCACGCGGTCAAAGAGCATCGATGCACGGTGGATGATATCCATATGCCCGTTGGTGATGGGGTCAAAACTGCCCGGAATGACGGCTACTCGCATTCTCCCTCGCCCTTCTTTCTGCGGTACAGGGTGATTTTTGCCTTGCCGTAGCGGTATTCCTTCGCGATGGCAAAGTCCCCTGCCTCCTGCGGGAGCACCTCCTGCTTTTCGGTTTCGCACAGGATCACTCCGTCTTCCTTCATGCGGGCTGCAACGTGGGGCAGCACGGCATCCACCATCTGTTTGCCGTAGGGCGGGTCTAAAAATGCAATGTCAAATTTCGAATTGGTATTCTGTATATAGGAAAGGCTGTCCATCAGGGATACCTTGCTGTGCTCTGTCATGCCGCACGCTTTGAGGTTTTCCTTCACTGCGGCGATTGCTTTGGGGTCGCTGTCGATGAAGGTGGCACTGCGTCCGCCGCGGCTGAGTGCCTCGATCCCCATTTGTCCCGAACCTGCAAACAGGTCCAGTGTGTCGCTGTTTTCCACCACATTCTGCAAGATGCTGAACACAGCCTCTTTTGTCATATCGGATGTAGGACGGGTATCCAATCCTGCCGGCGTGGTCAGCTTGCGACCGCGGGCAATTCCTGTAATAACTCTCATGCTATCCGCCTTTCTGACTGTTATTTCATTCTATATTATGAAAGGTTCTCTCCATCTTGTCAAGTATTCGTTTCATCCGCTTCGTGAAGAAAACGATACAGCGATGTGCTTGCCTCGTGCGTCATGGACGGTGTTTGCGCCAATTCCTCGATGGTTGCCGCCTTCATCGCCTTGATGGTCTTAAAGCGCAGGAAGAGGTTCTGCACACGCTTTGGTCCGATGCCCGGTACGCTTTTGAGCATGGATTCCATGCCCTTCGTCCGGTGCTTCGAGCGTGAATATTCGATGGAAAAGCGATGCACCTCGTCCTGGATGGACGTGAGCAGGTCGAAGGCCCCGCGGTAGGACGCCACAGAAAGCTCCCCGTCCTCCGTGGTGATGACCCTTGTGCGGTGGCGGTCGTCCTTTGCCATGCCGAAAATCGGGATATCAAAGCCCATCTCCCGAACCAGCGGCTTGACTGCCCCGACGTGACCGCGTCCGCCGTCAAGGAGGATGAGGTCGGGCATTCTGCCAAAGCCGATCCCCTCGTCCTTGTGCTGGTGGTAGCGTTCAAGGCGGCGCGCGATGACTTCGCGCATGGAAGCATAGTCGTCCGGCTTATCCGTCACGGTGCGCACCGAGAATTTGCGGTATGCGCCGCGCAGCGGACGTCCGCCGTCAAAGACCACCATGCCTGCCACGATGACCTCGCTGCCGATGTTTGAGATGTCGTATGCCTCGATGTATTCCGGGATCTTGTGCAGCCCCAGCAGGCGCGACAGCTCGTCCAGTGCGCTGATCTCGCGGCTTGTGCGGCGCGTCTTTTCGGAAATATGCTGGCTTGCATTCTCGCGCGCCATGTCGATGAGCTCCTTCTGGTCACCCTTCTGCGGGATCAGAAGGTGAACAGCATGACCTGTTTTTTCGCTCAGATACTCTTCCAGCTCCGCGCAATGCTCCACTTCCCCATCCACAACGACGGTTTTGGGCGCTTCTTCCTTCATATCATAATATTCCATCAAAAAGCGCGCCCGCGCCTCCGGTATATCCTCTGCCACATCCTGAAGGAAGTATTCCTTATCCACCAGCTTATAGCCGCGGAACTTGAGCACGACGGCGCAGGAGTTCACCGTCCCCTGCACGAAGGCAATGACGTCCTCCTCCTCGTACCGGATGGACACCACCTTCTGCGTTGCTCCGACGTTTTTGATGGCGTTGAGGCGGTCACGGTAGCGCGCCGCCTTCTCGTATTCCTCGCGCTCGGAGGCATCGTACATCATTTGCAGAATCTTTTTCTGAATCTCCTGATTGTCACCCTTGATGAATTCCACCGCCTGCTCCAGCGCTTCGTTGTATTCTGCAACGGAAATCCTCCCTGTACATGGAGCCATGCACTGTTTGATGTGATAATTGAGGCATGGACGCCCCTTGCCGATGTCCTGCGGAAATTTTCGGTTGCAGGTGGGCAGCAAAAACGCCTTGTTCACCTCGTCCACGGTCTGGCTTGTGACGTAGCTTGAAATATACGGTCCGATGTAGCGTGCCCCATCCTTGAGCTTTTGGTGGGTTGGGACGATGCGCCCGTATTCGCCCGGTGTGATCTTGATATAGTGATACCCCTTGTCGTCCTTGAGTAGGATATTGTACTTTGGAGTATGGAGCTTGATAAAGCTGCACTCCAGAATGAGCGCTTCAAACTCGCTTCGTGTGACGATGTATTCAAAGTCCCATACGTGCTCCACCATCTTGTAGACCTTGGAGAGGTGTTTTTCCACGCTGCGGAAGTAGCTGCTCACCCTGTTTTTGAGCGATTTTGCCTTTCCGACGTAGATGATCTCCCCTTTTTTATCCTTCATGATATAGATTCCCGGCTGCATGGGAAGTTTTTTTGCCTTATCGGACAAATAGCCCAATCTTGGATTATCCATCCGCTCCCCTCCTCGGATTGAATTTGCCGTAACATAAAAAAAGCACCGCCACAAGCGGGGTGCTTTTTTGATTTCGATGGATTATTCTGCGAAGCCGGATTCAACCAGACGCATAAGACCTTCTACAGCCTGCTCCTCATCAGAACCATCTGCGATGATGCGAATGGTGGTGCCGCCTACCACGCCGAGGGACAAAACGCCCAGCAAGCTCTTTGCATTGACTCTGCGATCCTCTTTCTCAACCCAGATGGAGGATTTGAACTCATTTGCTTTCTGGATGAAAAATGTAGCCGGACGAGCGTGAAGACCTACTTGGTTTTGAACAACAACCTCTTTAACAAACATAACCTTAAACTCCCCTAAATCAGTATTGATGTGAAAAATGATACGGTGTCCCCGTTTGATGCTTTTATTATACCATATTTCAGATTGCCGTCAATCATAATTATGGTAAAGTTTTACCTTCCCTGATTTTTTTGATATTTTTCTCCAAAGGGAAGGGATTCCGCCTGCTTGCTTTGTATGGATTCTCTAATAAGTTTTCAACAATATTGACAGATACTGCAACATAGTCCCTAATTTTTCTCTTCCTGTGCTTGCAGGTGACGAAGATATTCCGCATCCTTTGCACTAAGCTGTGCAGTTTTGAGCAGATCGGGGCGGCGCTCCTGCGTCACCTTGAGCGACTCCTCCCGGCGCCATTTGACGATGTTGGCATGGTGTCCGCTCAAAAGCACCTGCGGGACCTCCTTGTCGTGCCAGACGGGAGGACGGGTATACTGCGGATATTCGAGCAGTCCGTTGTAGTGGCTCTCCTCCGTGAAGCAGACCTCCTCAGAGAGAACTCCCTCGCACAGCCGCCCCACGGCATCCGCGATCACGAGCGCACCCAGCTCCCCTCCGGTGAGCACATAGTCCCCGATGGAGATCTCCTCGTCCACGATTTCGTCGAGGATGCGCTGATCGACCCCCTCATAGTGACCGCACAGCAGAAAGAGCGGACGCTCTTTTTGCTTGAGCTCGATTGCCTTTTGCTGCGTGAACACCGTCCCCTTCGGGGAAAGGTAGATGACGTGCGGCTTTTCTCCCAGCTCCGCGCAGACTGCCTCATAGCAACGGAAGATCGGCTCTGCCTGCATCAGCATCCCCTTGCCGCCGCCGTAGGGCGTATCGTCCACACGGCGGTGCTTATCGAGCGTATAGTCGCGGATGTTGCGGCAGCGGATGTCGAGCTTTCCGGCGCGGCAGGCGCGTCCGATGACGCTCTCCCCCACGACACTCTCACACATCTGCGGAAAAAGCGTTGCAATCTCAATCCTCATCATCGAACAACCCTTTGAGCGGACGAATCTCGATTTCTCCCGCCTGCACGTCCGTTTTGATGATGGTATCCGGGATCACCGGGCACAGGCGCACCGTGCCGTCTGCAAAGCGGATGTGGTAGACATCGTTTGCACCGGTGGGGGTGACATCCACAAGGGTCCCGTACTGCTCCTTCGTGTCCACATCGAGCACACGGCAGCCCAGAAGGTCCTGAATGAGGTATTCCCCTTCCTCCATTGGAATGTCGTCCCGATGGATGTAGAGGATTTTTCCGCGCAGCGTTTCGCCTGCCTCGATGGTATCGATGCCCTTGAGCTTCAACAGGACCATCCCTTTTTGCAGGCGCGCTTTCTCGATCTCGATCGGGTGCTGTCCCTGATCGTCCAAATACAGGGTCTTGATTTCGCAGAAGAGCTGCGGATCGTCGGTCCACGGCTCCATCTTCACGTCGCCGCGCAGCCCGTGCGTATTGACGATCTTGCCTGTATCAATATAGGTTTTGAGCATGAATACTCTCCTTTTTACACCCGATTTTTTGGGTGGTATCAAAATATCCCATATAATGACAAAGGGAAAGCATACGCTTTCCCGTTCATTCATTTGCTTATTCAATCGCAAAATTAGTCGATCTCAACTGCGACCTTCTGTTCTACTTTGCCGGCAGCAGAGCGAACGATTGTGCGAATCGCCTTTGCGATGCGGCCCTGTTTGCCAATCACGCGCCCCATATCCTCCGGTGCAACATGAAGATGGTACACAAAGGTACCGTCCTCTCTTGGCTGCTCATCCATTGTTACGGAGATTGCGTCCTTGTTGTCCACAAGACCTCTCACGATTGCAATAATCAATTCCTGCATGTTGTTACCTCCTTGAAGGCAGATCCCTTACAGGACGTCTTTGAGCAAAGATTTAACGGTATCGGTTGGTTGAGCACCATTTGCGATCCATTTTTTTGCTTTCTCTGCGTCTACTTTCACCTCAGCAGGGCTTTTGCTTGGATCATATGTGCCCAGCTCCTCGATGAATCTACCATTACGTGGGTAACGGGAATCAGCAACAACTACACGATAGAAAGGAGCTTTTTTAGCACCTACTCTGCGAAGTCTGATTTTTACAGCCATTCTTTTCACCTCCTGTGGTTTATTGTATCTGAGCCTGTCATACAGACCGGATAACCTCAAGGATTACATTCCGGGGAAAAACGGCATTTTGCGTTTTCCCTTTTTGCCCATCGATTTGAGCTGCTTCATCATCGTTTTCATCTGACGATGCTGTTTGAGCAAGCGGTTCACCTGTGCAACATCGGTTCCGCTGCCTGCCGCGATGCGGCGTTTTCTGGACGGATTGATGATGTCTGGGTTCGAACGCTCTGCCTTCGTCATCGAATTGATGATGGCTTCCATATACATGATTTCCCGTTCGCCTGCCTGTGCTTCCTCGTCGTCGATTTTGCCGGCAACGCCTGGGATCATGGAAAGAATCTGACCGAGCGGACCCATGCCACGGATCTGCTTCATCTGTTCGAGCAGGTCATTCATGTCAAATTCGTTGTTTTTGAGTTTTTCAACTGCCTTGAGTGCCTTTTCCTCGTCCATCTCGCCCTGCGCCTTTTCGATCAGCGTCAGAACGTCGCCCATCCCCAAAATACGGGATGCCATACGGTCCGGATGGAACGGTTCAAGGTCATCGAGCTTTTCGCCCATACCGATAAATTTGATGGGCTTTCCGGTGACAGCGCGCACGGACAATGCCGCACCGCCTCGCGTATCGCCATCGAGCTTTGTCAGGATGACGCCGTCGATCCCGAGGGTATCGTTGAAGCTCTCGGCAACGTTGACTGCGTCCTGACCGGTCATGGAGTCGATGACAAGAAGGATCTCGTCGGGCTCGACTGTGGATTTGATATCCTGAAGCTCCTGCATGAGGGCTTCGTCAATATGAAGACGACCTGCGGTATCGAGGATGACGATATCATGGCCGTAGTCTTTTGCATAGCGGATCGCTTCCTTCGCGATCTTCACGGGGTTTTCTGTTCCCATCTCAAAGACGGGGGTATCCACCTGCTTGCCGACCACCTTGAGCTGGTCGATCGCCGCCGGGCGGTAGACGTCACACGCTACAAGCAGCGGGCGGTGTCCTTCCTTGCGGAACATTTTTGCAAGCTTTGCGGAATGGGTGGTTTTACCGGAGCCCTGCAAGCCGCACATCATAATGATGGTCGGGAGCTTGGAGGAAAAGTGGATGCGGGAATTGGTGGAGCCCATCAGCTCGGTCATCTCGTCGCGCACGATCTTGATGACGTGCTGTACGGGGGTGAGGCTCTGGAGCACTTCGGAACCGACCGCCTTATCGGTGACCTGCTTGATGAAATCCTTCGCAACCTTATAGTTGACGTCTGCTTCCAGCAGGGCAAGGCGAACCTCTCGCATGGCTTCCTTTACATCGGCCTCTTTGAGAACACCCTTCGACTTTAACTTCTTAAAGGCGTTATTGAGTTTTTCTGAAAGTCCTTCAAATGCCATGTCGATTTCGTTCCTTTCCTGTTATTCCCTCAGTCGGTCAGCAATGCGTATGATCTCCTGCGCCTGCGCAGCAAGGGGGGCTCCCTCAGGCATTTGTTCCGCCTGTTGGGTGATCGACCTTGCACACACGATGATGTGCTCAAGATCGTCCTCCACCTGACGGAATTTCTCTGCCAGATGAAGGCGCTCCTCCAAATCAAGAAGCACTGCTTCCGCTCGTTTGATGCTGTCGCGCACGCCCTGTCGGGTGATCTGCGCGATCTGGGCGATCTCGCCCAGCGAAAGGTCTTCGTTGTAGTAGAGTTCTACCACTTCCTTCTGCTTCTCGGTGAGCATTTCCCCGTAAAAGTCCAGTAAGACGGAGATTTTCAGGTCCTTTGCCATGAAGCAGCATCCTTTCTGTCTTGCATCCGCTGTCTGATGTAAAGGGGTTTCCTTTACAACTGACAAGGGATAGTATACACAAAACTTTGCCGCCTGTCAAGGGATTTGCTTTACACTTTTCCACTTCTATTTTTTGCGCAGTTTTTTGGGATTTTTCCCTTTGTTTTTGTGAAAATTTTCTAAGGATATTCCCGGCTGCGGCCCCTGCACCGATTGAATTTCGCTGTTTGCTGTGCTATCATCGTCTAAAAGGATACCGGATGGAGGTGCAGGAATCGATGGCGTGGAGCTACGACGAAATCCTCGATCTTGTGGAAGCTCCCGATTGTTTTATCCTGATCCTGGGGGAGGATTCTGCGCTTGTCTACATCAAGGAGCAGCTTCAGGGCATCGGTGCGGAGGAGTTTCGCGCGTTTCTCCTTGCAAAAACGGGGAAGGATTTTATCCGGATTTAGGCAAAAAGAAAAGCACCGCAAAAGCGGTGCTTTTCTAATGCATTAGCGGATCTGCTCTTTAACTTTTGCAGCTTTACCAACGCGGTCACGCAGGTAGTAGAGTTTGCTTCTACGTACTTTACCGTGTCTGGTAACGGTTACTTCTGCAACGTTAGGGGAGTGCATTGGGAACACTCTTTCTACGCCGCAGCCGTGAGCTACGCGACGAACAGTGAAGGTTTCAGCAACGCCGCCGTTTTTCTTAGCGATTACAGTGCCTTCGAAAGCCTGAAGTCTTTCGCGGTTACCTTCTTTGATTTTTACCATTACGCGAACGGTATCACCGATCTCAAATTTTGGCAGTTCGTTTTTCATGCAAGATTGAGCAATTTGTTTCAAAGCATCCATTGATACTTCCTCCTTTAATTTTCAGATATTCATACGCCTTGCTGCCAGAGGAATACCCACTTTAATGTCGCAATCCAACAGAAGATTGTACATCAACCCTCGCTGTCCCCCTTTTTCCGTGTTGTTCGGCAAAAGGGTCAACAGTGGTATTGCATTCTTGTATAGAATACCATATCACCTTTCTCTTTGCAAGAGGGCATGGGAAATTTCTTGAAAAATCATCGATATTGCATCAAAATCCGGCGCAATCGGCGGATTTTCTCGGCACAAGGGCGCTATTCAAAGGATTCCATGTCCTTGTTGTACACCATGATGCGGCGCGTGGAGATGGTTTCGATGCGCTGTGCATTGGGGAAATTCTCGAACAGCAAGCTTGGGTTGATGTTTGTTTCGATGCCGGTGGTGCAGCGCAGCTTGAGGAACACGCCCTCTGCGCGCACCTCCTGCGAGAGCACCTTAAAGTGCGGCTTGAGGTCGATCTCCTTCGGGGCTTTCTTCGTCTTTTTCCACACCTTGATCTCGTCCTGTCCCAAAAAGGCGGAGAGCTCCTCGTGCAGGGTCTGTGGCTCCTGTGTTTCGAGGAAGATATCATAGTCTGCCCATGCGATCTCCTTCTGATCCATCACCGGCTCCTGACAGCGCAGGACGCGGATATCCTGTGGAAGGCTGTCGTTTAAGCGTGCCACCACTTCTTCGTTGGGGATCTCCTCCATCAGGCGCATATCCACACATTCATACACGCTCTCATAGCCGAGCGAAAGCGGCAGCGGAAAGGTGAGGTACATATGGGGATTAAAACCCTCGGTGTACCACACCGGCAGCCCCGAACGCTTGATGGAGCGCATCCAGCAGCGGTTGCTGTCGAGGTGGGAGATATATTTTGCTCGTCCCAGTTTCGTAAAAAATACGCGAATCTTACGCAAAGCATCTTCCTCCTACCAGTTTATTTGCACCGCAGCCGGAGCATCTCTGGCGGCAGTGCGGCGTTGTTTTGTTGGAGCGCGCCTGCTTGTTTTCACGCACCAGAAATTCCTTGCTGACGCAGTAGTCGAGGTGATCCCACGGCATGATCTCGTCGTAGGCGCGGTGGCGGTTGGCGTAGAACGCGGGGTCCAGTCCGCACTCTGCCATCGAATCGTACCAGCGCTGCGGGTCGAAGTATTCGTCCCAGCCGTCGAGCTTGCTGCCCTTTTTCCAGCAGGTTTCGATGACGTCGCACAGGCGGCGGTCGCCGCGCGCCAGCACCGCTTCGATGAAGCTGACATCGGCATCGTGGTAGCTGACGGAAATTTTCTTCGATTTCACGCTTGCCATGAGGTGCTTTTGCTTTTCGTGGAGCATTTCCATCGTATCCTGCGGCTCAAACTCGAACGGAGTGAACGGCTTCGGGACAAAGCACGCACAGCTGATGGACACTGTGACGCCCTTCCCCTTCGGACGGTTCGGGATGCTGTAGAAGAGATCGACCACCTTCTGTGCAAGGTTTGCGATACCCTCGATGTCCTCCATCGTTTCGGTGGGAAGTCCCATCATAAAGTAGAGCTTTACGGAGGTGTAGCCGCCCTCGAATGCGGTGCGGCAGGTTTCCATCACTTCCTCCTCCTGGACGTTCTTGTTGATGACGTCGCGCAGGCGCTGGGTCCCGGCTTCGGCAGCGAAGGTCAGTCCGCTTTTGCGCACTTTGGCGATCTTCTCCATCAGTTCCTTTGAGAAGTTGTCCACACGAAGGGACGGCAGCGACAGGTTGATTTTTTCATCGAAGGTCCACGGTAGCATATCATCGAGCAGCTCCGGGAGCTCCTCATAGTCGCTTGTGCTCAGGGAGGTCAGGGAAATCTCCTCATAGCCTGTGGAACCGCAGAGGCATTTTGCGTTGTTGTCGAGCGTGTTGTGGTGCTTGTCGCGCAGCGGACGGTAGATGAATCCTGCCTGACAGAAGCGGCAGCCGCGCAGACAGCCGCGCTGCACCTCCAGCATGGCGCGGTCGTGGACGATGCTTGTGAACGGCACGACAAAGCTCTCTGGATAAAATATATTGTCCAGCTCGCGGATGATCCGCTTCTGCACCTTTGGCGGTGCATCGGGGGTGTTCGGGGTCACGGAAGCGATGGTTCCGTCCTCCTTGTAGGAAATATCGTAGAACGCCGGAACGTAAACGCCCTCGATCTGAGCGGCTTTGTGCAGGAACTGCTCCTTGCTCCAGCCCTCCTCCTTCGCTTTGGCGTAAAGCTCTGTCACCTCGATGTTGACTTCCTCCCCTTCCCCAAGGAAGAACAGGTCCACAAAATCAGCGATTGGCTCCGGATTGCAGGCGCAGGGTCCGCCGGCTGCCACGATCGGGAAGAGGTTTTTGCGGTCCTTCGAGCGCACCGGCAGCTTTGCAAGGTCGAGCATATTCAAAATGGCGGTATAGCTCATTTCATACTGAAGCGTAAAGAGGATAAAATCGAAGTCGGTGATCGGCTCAAGGCTTTCCAGCCCGTAGAGCGCGATGTCGTTTTCCCGCATGATTTTTTCCATATCGGCATCCGGTGCAAACACACGCTCGCACCACCAGTCCGGGCGGCTGTTGTAGAGGGAGTAGAGAATCTTCATGCCGAGATGGGACATCCCCACCTCGTACTTATCCGGAAAGCAGAACGCCAGACGGATGTTGACGTCCTCCTTGTTTTTGACCACGCTGTTCAGTTCGCCGCCAATGTACTGGGATGGCTTTTGAACCTGAAGCAGGATTTTTTCCAGTTGTTTTGGTATCATTGTTTTCCTCCTGCAATGTATCACAATTTTTCATTATTCTTTTTATTTTACGCGATTTCCCCTTATTATGCAAGAGGAAACAACCTTGCCCCGTTGATAAATCCGGGACAAGGTTGTTGATTATGCTTTCATCGATTCGATGATTTCGTTGGCTTTGGCGTAGATTTCTTCGGGGTCGGTCCCGATGTGGAACACGCCGTCCTCGTAGAGGATCTTGCCGTCGATCATCGTCATTTTTACGTTTTGCTTGCTGCCGCTGTAGACAAGGTTCTTAACGATGTTGTTGAGCGGCTGCATATTCGGCTGGTGCAGATCGATGAGGATGAGGTCGGCAAGCTTTCCCTGTGCAAGCACGTCGCAGTCCGAAAGTCCCATCGCCTTTGCGCCGCCTGTGGTTGCCATTTTGAGAACCTCTGCCCCGTCCACGGCGGATGCGTCCTTTTCCCGCAGCTTTGCAAGCCCTGTGACAAGGAACATCTCGCGGAACATATCGAGACAGTTGTTGCTGGCAGGTCCGTCCGTTCCGATCGCAATCGGGATCTTGCGCTCCATCAGCGTTTGGATCGGCGCGATGCCGCTTGCGAGCTTCGTGTTGGAGCCGGGGCAGGTGACTGCCACAAGTCCCTTCTTCTGGAAGATATCGAGATCCTCCTCGCTCAGGTGGATGCAGTGGTATCCGCCGCCGCCGTAGTCGAACAGTCCCAGCGAGTTGAGGAAGGCGGTCGGGGTCATGCCGTTGCGCTCGATGCACTGGCGGACCTCCGATTCGCTCTCGGAATTGTGGGTAAAGACGGGCGCCTTGTATTGATGCGCCAGACGTGCAAGTCCTTCGAGGCGTTCCCGCCCGGTTGTATATTCCGCATGAAATCCGAGCGTATAGCGGATGAGCGGATGAAAGTTGTTGAACTTCACATAGTTTTCTTCCACTTCCTCAAGGGAGGAAACAAAGTCGTTGAAGGGAGCTACCAGCACGGTGCGAAAGCCGCAGTCCACCGACGATTGTGCAATCTTGTCCGCGTGGAAATACATATCGAAGTTTGCGGTGATGCCGCTTGTGAGGTATTCGAGGATCGCAAGCTTTGACAGGTGGTAGATGTGCTCCGGCACAAGCTTTGCCTCCATCGGAAAAACCTGCTCGTTGAGCCAGCTCAGCAGCGGACGGTCGTCCGCAAAGGAGCGCAGGAAGGTCATCGCAGAGTGGGTGTGTGCATTTTTGAAGCCCGGCATCAGCAGGTTTTTGTTTGCATCGATCTGTCTGTCCCATGCGATCTTTCCTGCTGCTTCGCCGTTTTCTGCACCGACATAAGAGATGCGGCTGCCTTCCACCCAGAGCTCCCCTTCACTGACGGTGAGGGGCTCCTGCATGGTCAAAATCCTTGCGTTATAAATGCGTATCTTCATCCGAAGCTCTCCTTTCGTGTTCTGTTATCGTTTGCCCTTGTCGTAGATTTCGCCCAATGCGCGCGGTGCGCGGTTGTATTTCGAGAAGAATACAAGCAAAATGAGCGTCAAAACATACGGCAGGATCATCACAAGGTCGGAATAAGCGCTCGGCAGCTCCAGCTGACGCACGAGGTAATATCCGCCGGAACGCGCAAAGCCGAACAGCAGGCAGGAAAAGAGCGTCGGGAGGATGGTCCAGTTGCCGAAAATCAGCGCAGCGATGGCAAGGTAGCCATAGCCCATGTAGATGCTGGACGAGAAGTTTGCGGAGATGGAGTAGGCAAAGCTGATGCCTGCCACACCGGAGAGCGCGCCCGATACCATAATGGCAATCAGGCGGACACGTCCCACGTTGGTACCGGCTGCATCCACTGCGTGCGGATTGTCGCCGCAGGCGCGCAGGTCCATGCCGTATTTTGTTTTATACAGAACATACCATGCCACCACAGCCACCACGACGATAATAAGCTCGAAGGGGTAGACATTCTCGAAGGCATGACCGAGGATCGGAATGGAAGAAAGTCCCGGAATGGTGATGCGCTCCGACACGGTGAGCACGAATTTATCGGATGCTGCCTGAAAGAGTGCTTTGTTCAAAAACTTTGTCAAAAAGGCAGTGAGCGCCATCGCAAGGATGTTGAGCACCACGCCGCTGATGGTCTGATTTGCCTTGAAGCGGATGCACACCAGCGCATAGAGCAGCGAATAGAGCATAGCTCCCAGTGCTGCGAAGAACAGGGACGCATAGTACGGGACAGCAGGTCCTACGTTAAAATTGTTTGTGATGATGACAGCCACCAGTGCACCGATGAATGCGCCGAAGCCCTGAAAGCCCTCCAAAGACAGGTTGATCACACCGCTCTTTTCGCAGTAGATGCCGCCGATTGCCATAATGAAAAGCGGCAGTGAGAAATAAAGTCCTTCTGATATGATTTGCTGCATATACTTATTTCCCCCTCTCTTGTTCTTCAAGGTTGTCCTTTGCCCGTTTCATGCGGAACTTGATGTAGGTGCCGCACGCACTGAACAGCAGGATGATGCCGGTGATTACGGATGCGATCTCGGATTCGATGCCGCAGGCAGAGGTCATATAGGTGCTTCCCTTGCTGATGACGGAGATCAGGAAGGAAGAAAAGATGATGCCGATCGGGTTGCTGTTTGCGAGGATGGCAACGGCGATGGAGTCAAAGCCGGTCGCCGGGAGGACCCTTGGCTGGATGGAGCCGAAGAATCCGAGGTAATAGGTCACACCGGCAAGTCCTGCCAATGCGCCGGAAAGTGCCATTGTCATCACCATTTTGCGCCCTACGTTGATGCCTGCATAGCGCGATGCACTTCTGCTGATGCCGACGGACTTCATCTCATAGCCGAAGGTCGTCTTGTTCAGGAGATAATACAGCACAAACACCGCCAGCAGTCCGATGAGGATACCCCATGGGATGTCCATTTTGAAGTCCCCCACCACAGTATCCATCTTTGTCAGACGTGCCGCACGCGAAACCGCCTGCGACTGACGGGTAACGGGGTTTACATAGAAGGTATTGATGCAGAAGCTGATGATATACTGTGCAATGTAGTTTATCATAATGGTGGAAACCACCTCGTTGATGTTGAAGCGGTACTTGAGATACCCGACAAATCCGCCGACAAGACAGCCGGTCACCATGCCGATGATAACGACAAGCGGCATGGCAAGGACTGCGGGAAGGTCGCTGTAACCCACCGTGATGGTGGCAACAAAGCCCGAAATGAGCATCTGCCCTGCCACACCGATGTTAAACAGTCCGCCCTTTAAGCCGGTGGCAACTGCCAGCGCCGCCAGAAGCAGCGGGGTCCATGCGTTGAGGAAGCTCGTAAAGTCGGTGATCATGCCCTTGTGCGCCGCATAGGAGGCTTTGGGCAGAAGCCCCGAGCCCTGAAGCAGGTTCTGATAGGCAGACAGCGGATTTTTGCCGAGTGCAAGGATGATGACTGCCCCCACGATCAAGCTGAGCAGGATGGCAAACAGCGGTATGGAAACCGCCTGCCGCTTCTCGTCCCCCATGAGCTTTAAGAATGATTTTTTCAGGGAATTTTTACTTTTGTTCATGCGCTTTTACCCCCATCATAAATTCTCCTACCTGATTGGTGGTCAATTCCTTTGCATCCGCGATTTTCTGAATCTGTCCGTTGTAGATGACACCGATGGTGTCGGCACAGTTCATGATCTCCTCAAGCTCCAGCGAGATGAGCAGGATCGCCTTGCCCTTGTCGCGCTCTGCGATGATCTGCTTGTGGATATGCTCGATCGCGCCGATGTCCAGACCGCGCGTCGGCTGGACAAAGATCGTCAGCGCAGATTTTTGCTCGATCTCGCGCGCGATGATGATTTTCTGCTGATTGCCGCCGCTCATGGAGCGCACCACGGTCTTGCTGCCCTGTCCGCTGCGGATGTCGTACTGCTCGATGAGGTCGTGGCTGTGCTTTGTGATCTCGTCGCGCTTGAGGATGCCCTTTTTGGAGTATGGCTCTTCAAAATAATTTTTGAGCACGAGGTTATCCTCCACCGTAAAGTCCATCACAAGTCCATAGCTCTGGCGGTCCTCCGGGATATAGGAGATGCCCTTTAGGCTCCTTGCCCGGATGGAATCGTGGGTGATGTCCTGTCCGAGCAGCTTGATGCTCCCGCCGCTTGCTTTTGCAAGTCCTGCGATGGCATCGGCGATTTCGACCTGACCGTTGCCCGATACGCCGGCGATGGCGAAGATTTCGCCCTCGTGGATGGAAAACGACACGTCCTTCACCACTTCAAAATTGTTTTGGTCGCGCACGCTCAGATGCTCTACATCGAGCACCACGTCCCCGAAGTGCGGCGGCTTTTTCTCCGTTTCAAACGAAACCTCGCGCCCCACCATCAGGTTTGCCATCGTCTTGGTGGAGGTGGAGGGCACGTCCAGCACATCGATGAGCTTTCCGCGGCACAAAATGGCGCAGCGGTCTGCCACCTTCTTGATTTCCTCGAGCTTGTGGGTGATGAGGATGATGGTTTTTCCGGCATCGCGCAGCCCCTTGATGATCTCCAGGAGGAAGTCGATCTCCTGCGGGGTCAGGACGGCGGTCGGTTCGTCAAAGATCAGGATCTCCGCTTCACGGTAGAGCATTTTGAGGATTTCGACGCGCTGCTGGATGGAGACGTTGAGCTCTTCGATTTTGCTTGTGGGGTTGACATTGAGCCCATAGCGCTCCGACAGTGCCGCAATCTCCTTATCTGCTGCTTTGATGTCTACAAAAGGAAGGAAGCCCCAGAGCTTTGATTTTGGCTTGATGCCAAGAATGATATTTTCCGTCACGGTATAGTTGCTGACGAGCTTGAAGTGCTGGTGGACCATTCCGATATTGAGCTGCGTTGCATAGCGCGGAGAAACGATCTTCTTCTTTTTTCCGCGCACGATGATCTCTCCTTCATCCGGCTCGTACATCCCGAACAGCATGCTCATCAGGGTCGATTTTCCTGCACCGTTTTCACCCAAAAGCGCATAGATCTCCCCTTTTTTGATTTGAATGGTGACATCATCGTTGGCGATAATGCCCGGAAACTTCTTTGTGATATGGTTCATTTCCACAATATACTCTGACATGCTTTCTTTCCCCTCTTTCCCTTTTTGTGATGCTTTTCTCTACAGGTCTCAGAAAAAAATCCCTTTTTTCGCTCAGACCTATACAGAACAGCAAAAAGGAGTGCCGCAAAATACAATAAGTATGCACATTCACAGCACTCCGCTTTTTCTGCTATAACAAATTATTTATCCAAGCCTGGGAAATTATCCGGTGTGATCTCGTTGAAGTTTGCTGCCGGAACGATGGTGCCATCTTTTACGAGAGCGTATGCTGCATCGAGTTTTTCGATGGTTTCAGCGGACAGCTGATGTCTGCCTTCTTCTTTTACAAAGCCGGTGGAATCGGTGTCTGCTTTCAGCAGAGCGTTTGCACCCTTGAAGCTGCCATCGAGAACTGCGTTGAGCTGTTTTTCCACGTTCATGTGCATTACCTTCAGAGCGGAGGTCAGGATGATGTTGTTGGAACCGCTTACGCCGTCGTTGAACTGGTCAACGTCGCAGCCGATCACTTTTACATCCGTTGCTTCTTTTGCAGCGGTGAATACGCCGTTGCCGGAACCGCCTGCTGCTACGAACAGAACGTCGCAGCCTTCATCGATCAGAGCTTTTGCAACAACTTTACCGGTTGCTTCGTCTGCGAAGGAGCCTACATAGTTACCGCCTACGTTTGCGCCGGTAACGTCAGTGCCTGCATAGGAAGGAAGCTCTACCACTTCTACTTTGGTGTCGTATTTTTTGTTTGCGTAGTTTACGCCGGATTCAAAGCCGTACTGGTAGTTTACGTTGGATGGGTAAGCAACACCGTTTACAACTGCAACCTTTTTGGTTTTGGATTCGAGCGCTGCTGCCATGCCTGCGAAGAAGCCGCTTTCCTGCTCAGCAAACTGCATTGCGTATACGTTTTCGCATTCGATCTCGTTGCCCTCTGCATCGCTTGGGTAGGAGTCAACCAGGATGAATTTTACATCTGGGTTGTCGTTTGCGATGCTGCCGATGCCGGAGAACTGGAAGCCGCAGCAAACGATAACATCATAGTCTGCAACGATATCTGCAACTGCCTGTACTGCAGCAGCGGTGTCGCCGGTTTCTTCTCTTACCGGGGTAACGGTTGCATCCGGATGGCTTTCGATGAATTTGAGGACGCCGTTGTAGTTGTCCTGATTGAAGTTGCCGTCGTCAACGCCGGATGGAGAAGATACGATTGCGATCTTGAGTCCTTCTTTTGCCTGTGTTTTTTCGCCTTCCGGTTTTGCCTCCGGAGTGGTCTGAGCGGTTTCTGGTTCTTTTGGCTGCTCAGGGGTTTTTTCGCCGCTGGAACCGCACCCTGCCAGCATTGTGAGTGCCAGCACCATGCTCAATACAATACTTGTAAACTTTTTCATAATATCCTCCTTAAAAATTTGGGATGCCTATATCATACCACATCCCCTGTTTTTTGACTATGGTTTGTTCCCATTATCGAAACAGTTCTGATAAACTGTCACAAAAAGGAGGGTATAAAATCCCCTTTTCTGTTACAATTCCAGTAATCAATGTATGATCTGTTACATCGAATGCCGGGTTATAACACTTCACTTCGTCGAGTGCCATCGGTTTTTCGTAGAATTTTTTCTTGATTTCGTCCGGATCGCGCAGCTCGATTTCGATTTGTGCCCCGGTCGGGCAGCTCATATCGATGGTGGAGCTTGGGCCGAGGACATAAAACGGAATTCCGTAGTGCTTTGCAAGGATGGCAACGCCGCTTGTCCCGATCTTGTTTGCGGTATCTCCGTTTGCGGCGATGCGGTCACATCCCACAAGGCAGGCCTGCACCCAGCCGTTTTTCATCACGATGGATGCCATGTTGTCGCAGATGAGCGTAACGTCGATGCCCGCCCGCTGAAGCTCGTAGGAGGTGAGCCGTGCGCCCTGAAGGAGCGGTCTTGTTTCATCGGCAAAGACATGGAACTCCATGCCCTGCTCCTTTCCGAGGAAGAGCGGACCGAGCGCGGTACCGTAGCGGGAGGTTGCAAGCGGACCTGCGTTGCAGTGCGTCAGGACGCCGTCCCCGTCCTTGAGCAGGCTCAGTCCGTATTCGGAAATGGCGCGGCACATCGCGATATCTTCTTCGTGGATGGCGCGGCATTCTTTCCCAAGGAGCGCTACGATCTCGGATACGCTGGATTCTTTATGGTCTGTAACCACCTGCTCCATGCGGTTGAGCGCCCAGCTCAGGTTCACAGCCGTCGGTCTGGAGGAGTTGAGATACTCCTTGTATTCGTGGAATTTTTTTGCAAATTCGTCATAGGATTGCGTTTTGATGGTCTGTGCAAGGCAGTAGATCCCGTAGCCTGCGAAGATGCCGATGGCAGGTGCGCCGCGCACGCGCAGCTGCTGGATGGCTTCGTAAAGCTCCTCTGCGGTGGTGAGTGTCAGATATTCGGTGAGGTTCGGCAGCTTCGACTGGTCGATGATGACAACGGCTCTTCCGTCCTCACTGAGCTTGATGTTATCGGTTTCCACTACGTTTTTCAATGGATTCATCTATGTTCCTCCCGATCCTTACAGGGTCTTTCCGATGCGGATGATGGATTCTGTAATCAGTTTCTTAAACAGCGGTGCCACTCTTGCGGCGGTTTCGCCCACTTCCTCGTGGGAGAGCGGCTGGTCAAGGATGCCGCAGCCAAGGTTGGAGATGCAGGAAATGCCGCAGATCTTCATCTGCATATGGTTTGCTGCCACGGCTTCGCAGGTGGTGCTCATGCCGACTGCATCTGCGCCGAGTGCGCGGCACATCCGAACCTCCGCCGGAGTTTCAAAGGCAGGACCTGTGAGTTGGATGTAAACGCCCTCTCTCAGGCGAATCTGCAAGTCTTTCGCTGTGGTGCGCAAAATCTCCTGAAGGTCCTTGTCGTACACCTCGCTCATATCGCAAAAACGCGGACCGAGCTCGTCGAGGTTCTGCCCGATGAGCGGAGAAGGAACGAGGGAGGAGATTTGGTCGGTGATCATCATGAAGTCGCCTGCCTCATATTCGATGTTGACGCTGCCTGCCGCATTGGTGAGGAAAAGCACCTTGGCACCCATGAGCTTCATGAGTCTTGTCGGGAGCACCACATCCTGCATGGAGTAGCCCTCATAATAGTGGACACGTCCCTGCATGATGACAACGGGGACCTTATCCACATAGCCGAACACGAACTGCCCCTTGTGCCCTGCGACGGTGGATACGGGGAAGCCTTCAATGTCGTGGTAGCTCAGTGTGGATACGACCTCGATGCCGTCGGCGTAGTCGCCCAGACCGGAGCCGAGGATGAGCGCAACCTTTGGCTCAAATGGAATCTTATCCTTGATGCTGTTGTAGCAGGTGAGAAGTTTTTCATATACTGCGTTCATTCTGATTCTCCTTTTTATGGTTCTTGATAGCTCAGTTCCACCGGTGTGCCGACGGAGAGCGCCATGTGATAGATTTTTGCGGTATCTTCTGTATATACAGCGGCAAGGTATGCCCGGTCGATGCTTTCCCCTGCTGCCACAACGCCGTGGTTTGCCATCAGGCAGGCGTTTTTGCGCTTGAGGATCGGCACGGCGTTGCGTCCCACCTCAGCACTTCCCGGCATGGCGTAGGGACTGACCTCGATGCTGCCGTTGAGGAACGGGAGCATTTCGATCAGGATGACGGGGATCTCCTTATGCACCACGGCAAAGCTCGTGGCATAGGGGGAGTGTGTGTGGACGATGGCGTTCACCCGCTCCACCTCGCGGTAAATTTCTGCATGCATCCTCCATTCGGAAGATGGATTGAGATGACCTTCCACGATGGTGCCGTCCATATTGATGACAACGATGTCCTTTTCTTCCATAATCCTGTAGTCGTAGGAGCTTGGCGTAATCACAATGGTTTGCTGTTCCCGGCAGAAGATGCTCATATTGCCGCTTGTGCCTGCCATCAAGCCCTCGTCAAAGGCTTTTTTGGCGATGAAAAGAACCGATTGCTTGAGCTCACTGTAATCATAATTTTTGCTCATTCTATCTCCTTTCGCATCGGGGGTTTTCCCTTGCTGATACATCGTATTCTTACCAATATATTATACAAAGATATCAAAAAAGTCAATGGAAAACACAGAGCACAAACAGCGGATACACCCCTGCAATTTTTGCGGGGAATGTGGTATACTGGTAGAAAAAAGGAGGGTCAAAATGACAAAAATTTTATTTGTTTGCCTTGGGAACATCTGCCGCTCTCCGATGGCAGAATTTGTGTTCAAGGATATGGTGAAAAAGCGCGGGCTCATCGATGAATTTGTGATCGCATCCGCCGCAACAAGCTCGGAGGAAGTGGGGAATCCCGTCCATCGCGGCACGCGCGAAAAGCTCAAACAGGTGGGGATCTCCTGCATTGGGAAAACGGCAGCGCAGCTTCAAAAATCGGACTACGACCGATACGACTGGCTGATTGGGATGGACCGGCAGAACCTTTGTGATATGCGCCGCCTGTTTGACGGTGATGCACAGAACAAGGTGCGCGGACTGCTCGATTTCACCGCGCACGGCGGCGAGATTGCCGACCCGTGGTACACAGGGAATTTTGACGTGACCTACCGCGACGTCGTGGAGGGCTGTGAGGGTCTGCTCGATTTTCTCCTGCGTGATCAAAAGGGGTAATTTCCCCCTGATACAGAAAAAGCCTTTTCGCATCTTGCGAAAAGGCTTTTTGTTTTATGCTTCGTGCTGTGTGGATGTGCCTGCCATCAGCTCCCGCTCGGAGAGCTGCATCGTGAGCGGGGTGTTAAACGGGATCGCTGCAAACGGACCTTTTGCGCTTCGCAGCACACGGTAAAGGTGGCAGCGCAGCTTGAAGGGACGCTGCTCCCCCTTCGATTTTGGGTCCATCCATATGAAAAGCCCGGTAAGATAGCTCTCCATCACGTCATCCCAGCTGGAAAATTCCTTCTGGAGCAGCTGCCCTGCCGGGATTGCAAGCTCCATCATTTCTTCAAAGCTCAGATAGCCGCAGCCGTAGCACCACATCGAGGTACAGATGGCGCGGCACAGATCCCAGCCCAAAAAGGTTTTGTCGCCGTACTGCTTCCAGCGCGGCAGGAGCTTGTCGTTGTTGGAGGGGTTCTTTTTGATTGCCTTTTCGTCGAACATTCCCTTCTCCATCCCCTGTGCGCGGTAGACAGAAAAAAGCTCCATCGTGCGGTTGAGCTTTTTGCGCATCCCGCTCTCAAGCAGGTCGCGCATCGTTTCAAGCGCCGAATCGTGGTCCACGATCTCCCACCACTCGTCGAGCTTCTGGCGCACGCGCTGCGATTCCTCCGGCTGCATTCCGCCGAGGAAGCCGGGGTCCATGTGGTTTGCCCCGATGAGCAGCGCCCCGCCGCATTGCACCAGCGCAGCGTATCGGGGAGCTGCGACTTTCTCCAATCCTTTTGGTCAAAGGTGTCCAAAAGCCAAACAAGGCTCGATTTCCAAAGTTCCATTTGTCTATAACCTCCAGAATGTCCGCTGACCGCTTTGAGAACGCGGCGCAGCAATGTTGTCGTTGCAGGGTTTCCCCTAAAATCTTCCGGCTCCTTGATGCATCAGGAATTGACAAGGGCGACGTTTTCCTCCCCAAGCAGCACCTTGAGCTGACGCAGGAGCGGCTCGTTCGGGACGGTGAACATCGAATGGGGCGCAAGCATCATCTTCTTTTCGTCCAGGAAGTAGACATAAACGGGATAGTCCCCTTCAAACACGGCGAGATACTGCTTTGCCTTTTCGAGCCGCGCATCCTGCTTTGAGGATACCCTCAGGTAGAGCCCCGGACGATGCTTGCTCTTTTTCTCCTTCTCCGTCTTTGCCTCTTCGGGGGGTGTGGTCTGCGGGGCGTGGTCTGTGCTGTGCGGCAGGTCCTCGATGGTATCGGGGTCGCGCAGCGACTGTGCCACCAGCTTCACATCCTCGTCCTCCCGCATACTGACGCGCGCCGTTACAAGGACGATCTTCCCCTCCTCGACAAGCGGGCGGTACTCCGTGAGCGTTTTCGGGAAAACAAGCATCTCCATCGAGCCGGAGGTGTCCTCCGTCATCACGAACGCCATCGTTTCGCCGCTGCGGGTCGATTTGTTCTTCTTGGAGGTGAGGATGCACAGCACGTCCACCTCGGAGCCGTCGGGATATTCGGCAGCTGCAATGTCGGAGATGAGCTTTGTGTCCCATTGGCGTACCTTGTCCTGATAGCGCATCAGCGGATGCCCCGACACATAAAGCCCTGTCACTTCCTTTTCCATGGCAAGCAGGAGCTGGGGCGGGAATTCCTCCTGATACGGCAGATGGTAATGCTCCTGCGCCGCAGGCTCGCCGGAGTCTGCCATTGCATCGAAGAGGCTGATCTGCCCGTCGAGATTTTTGCGGTGACGCTCGTCAATGTCGCTGACGATCTGTCCGTATCCGTTGAGCATCGTCTTGCGGTTGTCGCCCAGTCCGTCCAGCGCGCCCGATTTGATGAGGCTCTCAAGGGCGCGGCGGTTCATGTCCTTGCCGTACATCCGCTCGCAGAGATCGGAAATATTCTCGAATGCGCCGTGCTCGCTGCGCTCCTTCACCAGATCGGCAAGGAGGGCGCGCCCTGTATTCTTGATGGCAAGCAGCCCGAAGCGGATGCAGTCCCCCTCCACCACGAAGCTCGCTTCGCTCTGGTTGATGGAAGGCGGCAGGATGGTCAGTCCCATGGCGTCACACTCGTTGATATAGCCGATGATCTTGTCGGTATTGTCGAGCACGCTTGTCAGAAGCGCCGCCATATATTCCTTTGGATAGTGGCGTTTGAGGTAGGCGGTCTGGTACGCCAGCACCGCATACGCTGCCGCGTGCGATTTGTTGAAGGCATAGGATGCAAACGACGTCATTTCGTCGAAAATCTCATTTGCCACCTGTTCCGAAACCCCGTTTGCCACGCAGCCGACACATTCCACGGTTCCGTCCTCTTTTTTGGCTCCGTAGATGAAGTTGCTGCGCTCTTTTTCCATCACGTCGTGCTTTTTCTTTGCCATCGCACGGCGCACAAGGTCCGCTCTGCCGTAGGAGTAGCCCGCCAGCTTGCGGCAGATCTGCATGACCTGCTCCTGGTAGACGATACAGCCGTAGGTGACATCGAGGATGTCCTTGAGCAGCGGCGTTTTATACGTGATCTGATCGGGGTTGTGGCGGTTGCGGATATAGCGCGGAATGGAATCCATCGGTCCGGGACGGTACAGCGAGATGACCGCGATGAGGTCCTCCACCGACTCCGGCTTGAGCTGGATGAGCACCTGACGCATCCCGCTCGACTCGAACTGGAACACGCCCTTCGCCTGCCCCTTTGCCATCATGTCGAAGGTTGCCTTGTCCTCCATCGGGATCGTTTCGATGGAGAAATCCGGCTCGAAGCGGCGGATCATCTGCTCGGCGTCGTGAATGACGGTGAGGTTTCGCAGTCCGAGGAAGTCCATCTTGAGCAGACCCAGCTCCTCCAGTGTCGTCATGGTGTACTGGGTGACGATGGATTCGTCGTTTTTCGCAAGCGGAACGTAGTGCTCCACCGCTTCACGCGCGATCACGACACCGGCGGCGTGCGTGGACGCATGGCGCGGCGTCCCCTCGATCTTGAGCGTAGTGTCGATGAGCTGCTTTACTTCGGGGTCGTTGTCGTACTGCGCCTTGAGCTCGGGTGATTTTTCGAGCGCCTTTTCGAGCGTCATATGCAGCTCCATCGGGACGAGCTTTGCAACGCTGTCCACCTTCTGATAGGAAACCCCCATCACGCGCCCCACGTCGCGGATGCCGCCGCGCGCCGCCATCGTACCGAAGGTGATGATCTGCGCCACGCGCTCTGCGCCGTATTTTTCGATGACGTAGTCGATGACTTCCTCCCTGCGCTCGTAGCAGAAGTCGATGTCGAAATCGGGCATCGAGACGCGCTCCGGATTGAGGAAGCGCTCGAAAATGAGGTTATACTTCATCGGGTCGATGCCGGTGATGCCGATGCAGTAGGCGGCGATGCTGCCTGCACCGGAGCCGCGCCCCGGTCCCACCGGGATACCGTGTGTTTTGGCATAGTTTACAAAGTCGTACACGATGAGGTAGTAGTCAACATACCCCATTGATGTGATGACCCCAAGCTCATATTCGAGGCGGTCGATGTAGTCCTGCGGCGGATTCTCCCCATAGTGGCGGTACAGCCCCTGATAGCACAGATCGCGGAAAAACTCGACGTTTTCGCGCCCGTCCGGTGCTTCATACAGCGGCAGGATGTGGTGCCCGAACTCGAACTCGATTTCACAGCGCTGTGCGATGCGCACAGTGTTGTCGAGCGCTTCGGGGCAGTTTGGGATCGCCTGCTCCATCTCAGCGCGCGATTTGATGTAAAATTCTTCTGTTTCGAACTCGATGTCGTTGTCTTCCTCAAGCGTATGGTTCGTCTGGATGCACAGGAGCACCTTCTGCACCATTGCATCCTCTTTTTTGATGTAGTGGGCATCGTTTGTGGCGACAAGTCCCACATCAAGCTCCTGCGCCAGACGCTTGAGCTGCGGGATGATGCGCTGCTGCTCCGCGATGCCGTGGTTTTGCAGCTCGATGAAGTAGTTTTCCTTCCCGAAGAGGTCGCGGTAGAAGGTGGCTGCCTCCTTCGCGCGTTCATAGTCCCCGGCGGTGAGCGCACGGGGCACTTCCCCTGCAAGACACGCTGAGAGCGCGATCAGCCCTTCCGTATGCCCCTGCAAAAGTGCACGGTCGATGCGCGGCTTGAAGTAGAAGCCTTCCGTGAAGCCGCGCGAAACGAGCTTGATGAGATTGTGGTAGCCCACTTCGTTTTTGCACAGCAAAACAAGGTGATACGGGCTGGTATCGACCTTGTGCACCTTGTCGAACCGTGTGCGCGGCGCAACGTATACCTCACAGCCGATGATCGGCTTGATGCCTGCCGCCTTCGCTTCCTTATAAAAATCAATGGCTCCGTACAGGACGCCGTGGTCCGTGAGCGCCACTGCCTCCTGTCCAAGCTCCTTTGCGCGCTTCACCAGTGATTTGATGCGGCACGCGCCGTCCAGCAGGCTGTATTCGCTGTGGACGTGCAGATGTACAAAAGAATCCCCCATGCTGCTGCCTCCTTTCCTGTTATTCCAGTTCGTTTGCACGCATTTGGCGCGCAATGTCCGAAATCTTCTTGAGCCGATGGTTGATGCCGGAGCGCGACACGCCGCCAAGCTCCGCCAGCTCCCGCAGGGTCGCTTCGGGGTGGGTCAGGCGGATCTGCGCCGCCTCCTTGAGCACCACCGGCAGCCCCTCGAGATAGCCGTGCTCCTGCAAGTAGTGGATGTCCTTGAGCTGGACGGCGGCGGCTCCTGCGCTTTTCATGATGTTGGAGGTTTCGCAGTTTGTGACGCGGTTGACCTGATTGCGCATATCCTTGTAGATCTTGACGTTCATCATCTCCATCGCCGCCTTGTGCGCCCCGAACATCGTTAAAATCTGCTCGATGGATTCGCTGTCCTTGACGTAGACGACGGGTGCATCCCGGCGCACCATGCTGCGCGCATGGATGCCCTGCTGCTCGAAAATCATCATCAGCTGCTGCGCCGCCTCGTCCGAGGGGCAGATGATCTCAAAGTGATAGTCCTTTTTGGGGTCGGAGAGGTTCCCCGCCGAAAGCATCGCTCCCGCCAGGAACGCATGAACGTCCGACGGCTTTGAGATCAGGGGCTTTGTGTTCTCTTTGCCGAAAAAATCGAAGACGCGGCGGCGGTCGTTTTCGTCGTCCACGGTGACGATGTACGTCTTTTTCTCAAAGTTCCCGCTGTATTCGCGCGTTGTCACGCTTGCCGCCATCGGGATCTGCGCAAAAATCAGGCGGGCACAGAGTCTGGCGACTGCCTTGTGCTCTGTGCTCACCTGGATCATCGTTTCGTCAAAGCGCCGCCCAAACAAAAGCATCCCATACAGCAAGGGACGTCCGCCGTGGCTCAAAAGCGCCTTGTTGTGGCATACTTCGTTTTTTACCTGATGGGCAAAGGTCATTGTTCTTCCACTCTCCTGTGTTGTATCCTTATGGCTTGTTTGAAAATAGAGAAATTGGCAAATTTTCGATTGTTCAAACAGCCCTTAGTGATTGAATTTTTTGCGCTCGATGTCGCGGTGGTTCACCATCGTCACATAGCCGAGCTGTTCGATGTGTTCTGCCAGCGCCTGTGCCACTGCCACCGAGCGGTGGCGTCCGCCGGTGCATCCGATGGCGATCCCGAGCTGGCTTTTCTGCTCCTCGTTGCAGTACAGCGGCAGCATATAGTCCAAAAAGGAATAGAGCCGCCGCAGCATCCCCTGTGTTTCGGGGCTGTCCATTACAAAATCGCGCACAGGCTTGTCCAGTCCGGTGTGCTCGCGCAGCTCTTCCTTATAAAAGGGGTTTGGCAGGCAGCGCACGTCGAACATCAGGTCGGCATCCGTCGGCACGCCGTACTTGAAGCCAAACGACATACAATGCACCACGAGCGTATCCTTCTGCGACTGGGTGAACAGCTCCTGCATCTGGCAGCGCAGCTGCTGCGTTGAGAGCAGGGAGGTATCGATGACAAAATCCGCCCTGTTTTTCAGCTCCGACAGCTGGCTGCGCTCCTGCGCGATCGCCTCAGAGAGGGAGTTGCACCCCTCTCCGAGCAGCGGATGGCGTCGGCGCGTCATCTTATAGCGGTTGATGATCTCTTCATCACACGCATCGAGAAACACGATCTTGGCAGCATTGCTTTGCAGCTTTGTCAGCACGCTTTGCAGCTTGAAGGAAAAACGCCCCAAGCTGCGGATATCCGCCACCACCGCAATGCGGTCACCCTCGTTGTTCGGCTGCTGAGTACAGATCTCAAACATCTGACACAGAAGCTCCGGGGGCAGGTTGTCAACGCAATAGATCCCCATATCCTCGAGCGCACGGATGGCGATGGATTTCCCTGCTCCCGACATTCCTGTAACAATAATAAACTGCATATCTCATCCTCTGTTTTCTTTTTCCGGGATCATTCCCAGTATTCTACTTCCCGCTCCAATGTGAAGCCCGTCTGTTCCCGCACGATTTCCTGCACCTGACGGATCAGCTCCAAAATATCGCAGCAGCTCCCCTTCTGGTCGTTGATGAGAAAGCCTGCATGCTTTTGACTGACGCAGGCTCCGCCCACGCGATGCCCCTTGAGTCCGCACCCGTCGATGAGTGCGGAGGCAAACGCCCCCTCGGGGCGCTTGAAGGTGCTGCCGGCATTGGGATATTCGAGCGGCTGCTTGCTGCGGCGGCGCTCCATCACGTCGTCCATTTTCGCTTTGATCGTTTCACGGTCGCCCTCCTCAAGGGTGAACGCCGCCTCCAAGATCAGGCATTGCTTCCCTGTGAAAAAGCTGTGGCGGTAGGAGAGGTCGAGTTCTTCTGCCGAAGAAACGTGCTCCTCCCCCGACTCGTCAAGATAGCGCACCCACAAAAGGCGATCCTTGATTTCCCCGCCGTATGCTCCCGCGTTCATATACACGGCGCCCCCCACGGAGCCGGGGATGCCGTAGGCAAATTCGAGCCCGCTCAGTCCCTCCCCCAGCGCATAGCTGCACAGGGCGCAGAGCGCTTCCCCCGCCCATGCCCGCACGACGTTGTTTTCGCGCACGATGCTTTTCTCAGACGGCGCAAGATGAAGCACCAGCCCAGAAACACCCGAATCGCTGACAAGGAGGTTTGAACCTTTGCCAAGGACGCGCAGCGGGATGGCTTGATTTTTTGCCTCCCTCCAAAGCGCCGCTGCCTGCTCTGCGTTGAAAGCCTCTGCAAAAAGGTCGGCACACCCACCCACCCGAAAGGTGGTGTGCCGGCTGAGGGCTTCTCCCTGTATGCAGCGGCATCCTGTCCTTTGGCAGCTGTTTTCTAATTCTTTGATCCATTGTTCCATGGGGGTATCAACCTTTCTTTTCGATGTTTATACCAATAATATGGGATGTTTTCCCGCGACTATTCCACCATGCCGAGATTCTGCAAAAGCTCCTGCGCCGCGTTGTACCCCAGCTTCTTCTGGCGGCTGTTCATCGCTGCCACCTCGATGATGATGGCGAGGTTTCGTCCCGGCTTTACGGGGATGGTAAGACATGGGATGTTGAGCCCCAAAAGCTCTACATATTCATCCTCAAGCCCCATTCTGTCATAGACCTTCTGCGAATCCCAGTTTTCGAGCTTGATGACAAGCTCGACCTTTTCGCTCACCTTGACAGAGCCCATGCCGAACACCCGGCGCGCATTGATGATGCCGACGCCGCGCAGCTCCATGAAGTGGCGGATGTTGTCCGGCGACTGCCCCACAAGCGTGCGGTCCGATACGCGGCGCAGCTCCACTGCGTCATCCGCAACAAGGCGGTGTCCGCGCTTGATAAGCTCGATGGCGGTTTCGCTTTTTCCGACGCCGCTCTCGCCCATGATGAGGATACCCTCACCGTAGACCTCCACCAGAACACCGTGGCGCGTCATGCGCGGTGCAAGCTCCACGCTGAGGATGGACATGGCGGACGCAATGAGCGCAGAGGTCTGCTGGTCGCTTTTGAGGAGCGGGACATTGCGCCTTTGAGCAGCCTTTATCATATACTCCGGCGCTTCTACCCCTTTGCACAGGACAACCGCCGGCATATCCTGACAGAAGTACCGGTCGATCGTTTTTTCCTGCTGCTCAAGGTCAAAGCTTTGCAAATAATCCATCTCTGCGGTACCGATCATCTGAAGGCGTTCTGTTTCAAAGCCTTCATAAAAGCCGGCAAGCTGCAGGCCCGGTCGGTTGACGTTGGGCGTTGTGACAAAATGCTCCGCGGGATCACCCGGCATAGCAAGGACTTCCAGTTTCAAATCGCGAATCAGTTTTTCCAAGGATACACGGTATTCCATTTTATCTCCTCCGTTGTTTCCATCCGCTCACGCGAAGGATCTTCTTATCTTTTCCCCAAGGGAGAGCTGCTGCCTGCCGCAGAGCTGCGATGCCAAGGCAGGAGCGAGCCATCCTGACAACTTTGTTGTTATTATAGCATAGATGCGCCGCCTTCACAATGAATCGCCGCATGAGAATTTGCCTTTCTCCAAGAGGATTGCGCCGCAATGCAGGGATTCCTGCGATTTCCTGCACTGATACCAAAAAAATGCAGGAATATCCGGCATCAATTTTTCTATAAATCCTCCCTGTCAGCCTCCTGTTCATTGTCAATATTACTAAAGTTTTTATTTTTCTTAGGGTATTTCCTCCAAAGCCCTTGCGCTTTTTTGCAAAACAGGGTAGTATTGGGCAAAAAGGAGGGATCGACATGATTCAATATATCAAATTAAACAGTGCAAAGGAATGTACCGATTTTGTGAATCTTGCTTGCCAGTTTGATTCAGAAATCAGCCTGCACACCGACAGCGAAATGGTTGACGCAAAATCCTTGCTCAACGTTCTGGCGATGGACCATAACAAGCCGATCCACGTTGTAACCGAGGATGCACGCTTCCTCCATGCCATTCAGGATTGGGCAGTGAAACAGCCTGCCTAACGCCCCTTGTAACATAATTTTACTGTAATAGCAATCCCCCCTGACACAGTGCGACAGACTATGCCAGGGGGGATTGTATCATTTTATTTTACAGTGTAAAATAACAGGTCGGATTAGTATGTAACGGTCTTTTTCTCGTTGTATACATCGCGGTCGAGCTCTCCCATTTTGGAAGCTACCAGCATACCAACCATAACGTCAACGTCAACGTTCATCAAGGTTCTGAACATACCTGCAAACCAGTCGATACCGATGAGGATCGCGATGCTTTCCAGCGGCAGACCGAGGGAAGATGCAAGGAAGGTGTAAACGATGACAGAGCCGCCCGGTACCGAGATGGTGCCCATGCACATCAGGCAGGACAGCAGGATTGCCATACCCATCTGATATGGGGTCATGTTGATTCCGGTGGACTGTGCCATGAAGAAGATTGCTGCAACATAGCACTGTGCTGCGCCGCAGCTGTTCATGGACATGGTGATTGGACCTGTGAATTCTGCAATTTTTTTGCTCATGCCAAATTTGGTCACGGAGTCTTCCATTTTTGTTGGCAGACAAATTGCACCGGAGGTTGTTGTTACTGCCATCATGGACATTTTTGCAAATTTCTTAGGCATTTTGAGGAAGTTTACTTTGCACATTGCGCCGGTGAATGGGATAAACAGTACAAACTGGATCAGGTCACCGATGAGCAGCAGGAGCAGGAATTTGAGCATTGGGATGATTACAGTAAATCCGGTGGAGCCTGCAACGTTTGCAAGCAGACAGAAAATACCGATCGGAGCAACATTCATCACTGTTTTGATGATGTTGGTAACAATGGTGTTCATGCCTTTTACCCAGTCTACCATATTGCGGTTTCCGGTCTGTTTTGTGTACAGACCCATTGCCATACCAAACAGCAGAGAGAATACGATACATGGTACCATATCACTCTTTGCCATCGAATTGATGATGTTGGTTGGGACAAAATTGAGCAGGGTGTCCTGGATGGAGGTGGACTGGATCGTTGCATTTGCAATTTCCTCTGCGTTCGCAATCTCGATGCCAATACCCGGTTTCATCAAAAGGGACAAGCCAACGCCAAGGCTTGCGGAAATGAGTGTGAAGAAAATGATCCATTTGAATGTGTGAAAGCCCATTTTACCAACGTCCTGGCTGTCACTTCCGCCAACTGCATTTGCTACAGATGACATAACAAGAAGTACAACGGACATCTGGATCAAACGGATAAAAATATCACCGATAAATTTAATGTTTGCTGCCCACGGGCCGACCAAGGAGCCAAAGATAATGCCGCCGACGGTTGCGAGCAAAATCTGATTCGTTAAAGAAATTGAAAACTTCTTTGCCATTTTAACTCTTTCCCTTCGTCATATTATGATTGCAGCACTCCTGCATGATTAAAATCAGCCATGCAGGAGCCTTGCGGTATGATACAGAAGAGAGCGCGGGATATTTTTGGGGTCCCACGCTCCAAACAATAATTACAGGATCATCTGTAATTATATCGATCCTTTGACTTTCTCAAATGATATTCCATCGCTTGTTCTGCTTCTTTTTCATTGTGAGTCAGGATGCTTCCGTATATTTTTTGATGTTCTTCGTAAATCTCTTTGAGCTGTTCTTCGTAGATCATCCCTGTTTGACTGATGTGCTTCATAAGATTGCTGATCGTTTCAACCATGTTGTACAGGACCTCATTCCCGGAAGCTTTTGCAATGCAGGTATGAAATTTGATATCGTAATCCCAGAATTCCCGATAGTTTTTCTCGATGTAGGCACAATTCATCCGATGTGTGATATCAGAGAGCATCTGCATACATTTTTCATCTGCACAGCCCGAAGCCAGACGTGCAGCCTTTACTTCAAGCAAATTTCTCACGGCAATGATGTCGTCTACCTGTCCTCCGTTCAAAAACAAAGACCAAGAGAGGGGGATCACAAAGAACTGTGATTCATTTTTGCTGATATATGTCCCCTGTCCGGGATGGATATCCACCAATCCCAAAACGTCCAGGACCTTCATCGCCTCTCTTACAGTAGAGCGACCAACCTGAAAGCGGTTTGCAAGCTCGCGGTCAGATTCAATCTTATCTCCCCTTTTGAGTTTTTTCTCAAAAATTTGTTCTGCAAAATAGAAGGTAAGCTGATTGATCAGCTGGGCGATCCCGCTTTTCTTGGGGCTTTTACATTGGTCTAACTGTGTTTCAGTCGAATCAGGGAGCAAAACGGTCAGCTTTTGTGCAAATTCCGCAGGGTCCATGGAAAATATCATCGGATCAAGCGAGAGCTTGGATGCCACTTTTAAAATGACATCCTTTAATTTTGCGCTTCCCTTTGCTTCCAGATTCGAATAACTTGCAACACTCATAGGGTTTTTATTTTCTTCTTCTAAAAAACATCCAATAAATTCCTTCTGAGTCAGTCTTAGATGTTTTCTCAGAACCCTTAAATTCTCATGTTTATATATGGGGCTCAAGGACATCTTCCTCCACTATACGCAATCTTATCGGCAGCAGTCGATTTGGATAAACTATTCCTGAAGCAATTTTGCTGCAAGCTCGCTCATTACAACAGTTGCTTTTGCAAAATCGCTGTATTTTGTAAACTCAACCGGGCAATGGCTTCTGCCGTCTTTACTTGGTACAAACAGCATAACGGTAGGAAGCACCTGACCGATTTCAAGAGCATCGTGTCCTGCACCGCTTGGCATATATTTGTAGCTGTAGTTGTGCTTTTTGCAGCTCTCCTCCATGATCTTGAGCATATCCTGAGAGAGATCTACCGGTGTGATCACGAGCTTTGTATCGATTTCGTAGCTTCCGCCCATTGCTTTTACTTCGCGGTCCAAAGCAGCGCGGATTCTTTTTGCGATATCGTTGATGTTGTCGTTGCTTCTGGAACGGATATCTACTGTGAATTCTACGCGCTCTGCAACGATGTTCATGCCGCCCGGAACGGTTTTGATGTATCCGGTTGTAGCAACGGTGCCGTCTGCTTTTTCTCTTGCCCAATCCGGGATTTTGGAGATTACCTTGGTTGCAGCGTCAACTGCGTCCAGACGCATATCCATTGGGGTTGTGCCTGCATGGTCTGCTCTGCCGTGAACGGTTACCATGTATCTCTGGATACCTACGATGCAGTCTACCAGACCGAGCTCGATGTTTTCTGTATCAAGAACCGGACCCTGCTCGATGTGTGCTTCGAGGAAGTGACCGATGGAGCCTTTTGGCCATTTTGCATCCTCGATCTTCTCCGGGTCGAGTCCGTAGGATTTCATTGCATCATAGATGGAGATGCCATCCTTGTCTTTGAAGTTTTTGCAGTAGTTGACATCGCGGTTGCCGAGCATTGCACCGGAGCCGAAGTATCCTGTGCCAAAGCGCATACCTTCTTCATCGCAGAAGCCAACAACAACAAAATTACGTTTTGGAACAATGCCGTTTTCTTTGAGCTGTCTTGCTACTTCGATTGCGCAGATCACGCCGGCGATTCCGTCGAAGTCACCGCCGTTTACTACAGAGTCGTAGTGAGAGCCCATCATAACGCAAGGTGCGGTTGGGTCTTCCCCCTTCATTACACCGATCACGTTGCCGGCAGCATCTTCTCTTACTTCCAGACCTGCTTCTTCCATGATCTGTTTGAGGAAGTTCACTGCCTCTCTTGCCTCTTTGGTGAACGGAAGTCTTGTGCAGCCTGCTCCTGGGGTTGCGGTGAACTGTTTGAGTGTTTCCAAATCGCTTGCCACTCTGCCAATAATTTTTTCTGTTGCCATGTCCTTTTTCCTTTCTTTGATTAAAATATTTTATCTCTTTCTCCGATCAAGGATATAGACCTTGAACGGAGAATAAAGCATAGCTAATACAATAATCACAAGCCCTGTCGTATACATCGGTTTATTCCATGTGCTTAAACCAAGCATGATAATGACAAATGCAATCATAATCGCAATAAAAGCCATCGTAAGTCCGCCTGCTTTTGATTTCAGGAAGCTCTTCTCTCCCATCGTTGTGCACAACTCCCTTCCTCTGCTACAAGCATATCAATAAAAATACCAATACACCGATCAAAATTGTGATCGGTACCGTGATCGAGAGGATCTTCTTCAGTACTGCACCCTCACTGCCAAGAATATTGGCGGTTGTTGTGCCGAGAATGATCTTGCTTGGGCTTACAGCACTTCCGATCGCTCCGCCTGCGGACTGTGCGCCCAGCACAACGGATGGATCTACCTGGAGCAGATTTGCTGTTGTTGCCTGGAAATCGCCGAACAGGATGTTGGAGCTCATGTTGCTTCCGGTCATAAAGGTACCCAGAAGTCCGACAAACGGTGCCAAAATCACATATACTTTACCGAGAACCGCCGCGATCCCGTTTGCTAATACCACGGTTTGTCCGGTTCCGCTCATGATCTTAGACATGATGACAAGACCAACGACCGCGATGCCGGACGGGACCGTCATGGAAACGGATTTTGCGAAGATGCGTTTCACGCCGCCCTTTTGAATCCATCCGTGGCTCTTGTAGTAAACAAGTCCGATGATGGAAGAAATAAACAGGAACATGCTGGCATGGGTAAATGGATGCAGCGGGGAGAAGCTCTCGACGGCATGGTTGACATAATGGTATCCTGTGGAGGTTTCCGGGAACGGAAGCCCGATGGATACCTGATTCAAAAATGCGTTCACCGGCTTTACCAAAAGAACGATCAGAGTCAGTGCAGAAAGCAGGATGTACGGCACGAACGCCTGAAGCAGGGTCATGCTGCTTGCACTTTCTTCCTTACTCTCCTCAACTTCACTCGATGCCATGATTGGGCTGTCCTTGATGCTCCATTCTTCGCGGTACATTTTTGCTCTTCCCAAAAGCAGGATCACAACGAGCGAAATGCAGGAAGGAATAAAGCAGGAAAGTGTGGTATTGATCTGTGACAGGAGAAGCTCGCCGCCGCCCTGGATGACGGACATCACAAGCACTGCGACAAAGCCTTTTTTGATTGCTTTTCCTTTTCCGTAGAACCAACAGATCGCAAAGCCTGTGACAGCATTCCAAATCCACAGGAAGATCGCTGTCCAAAGAGCGGTTCGCAGATACTCCGGGGTTCCCGGCATGAAGCCTACGGAAACTGCAAGGGAATCCCACGCAGCCGCAAGTGTACCGAATGTATTGCCCCATGCTTGTCCGAGCAGCGGCAGGATGACCGACCACATCGGGCTGACGCCGATGCCGATCAACAGAGGAGAACCTACTGCAACCGGTACACCGAAGCCGGTGATACCCTGAAGAAAGCTCTCGAAGATCCAGCCCATTGCCAGTACAAGCAGCAGCTCGTTTGGAAGGAGCTTTTTCATTCCGTTTCGGATCACGAGGAATGCCTTTGCCTCCTCACCCACCTGATACATCAGGATCGCAGTCCAAACGATCAGAAGGATGGGCAGCGCATTCCAGACTCCTTTTGCGCTCTCTGTTGCAATCAGCAGGACATCCGCTTTATAGAACACGATCCCTGTAAAAATCGTAATAAGCAAACCAACCGGGGCCGCTTCTGTTGCGCCCCACTGAAACTTGATCATCAATACTAAGAGTGCTACGATCGGCAAAAATGCCATGATCCACATAAATAGATTTACTGGTATATCCATAGTTTTTCTCCTAATTACTTCCAGAATGGGTTTAACCGAAGAATACCCACTGGAAGCCGGCAGGCTCCCAGTGGGTATACCTATTGTATTTTAAGAATGAATGATTGTGCCTGTTTCATTTCTGATACCGGCAGCTGCTTTTTCCAGCAAAGTAATTAGTGTATAGCGACCTTCTCCGGATTCTGCGAAGCGAATTGCTGCTTCGATTTTCGGAAGCATAGAACCTTTTGCAAACTGATCCTGCTTGATATACTCTTTTGCCTGCTCCACTGTGAGGTCAGAAAGCCATTCCTGATTTTCTTTTCCAAAGTTGATTGCAACTTTTTCAACCGCAGTCAGGATCACAAGGTAATCCGCACCGAGCTGAGAAGCCAGAAGGCTGCTTGCGTTGTCTTTATCGATCACCGCATTGACGCCCATCAGCTTCCCGTTGTTGTTGACAACCGGGATACCGCCGCCGCCGCAGGTAATTACGATGTGACCTGCATTGACAAGCGTTTTGATCGTTTCGAGCTCTTTGATCTTCTTAGGCATTGGGGAAGCCACCACAACACGATAGCCTCTGCCGGAATCCTCCATGCAGCGCACGCCGTGTGCTTCGTTTTCGTCCGCCTCTTCCTTTGTCAGGAATCTGCCGATCGGCTTGGTTGGATTTTCGAATGCCTCATCCTGCGGGTCTACCTCGACCTGAGAAAGGATGGTGGATACCTTCTTGTCCATATTGCGTTTGTGCAGCTCATATTTGATTGCATTCTGCAAATCGATCCCGATATACCCCTGGCTCATTGCCACGCAGGTTGGAAGTGGGGTCTGTTTGTAGTTTTTGTGCAGGCAAACAAGGTTGTCCATTGCGTCCTGGATCATGCCGACCTGTGGACCGTTGCCGTGTGTGATGATGATATCCAGTCCCTGCTCTGCAAGGTCTGCAATCACTTCTGCTGTGTTTGCAACTGCTTCTTTCTGTTCTTCAACGTCTTTTCCAAGAGCGTTTCCGCCAAGAGCAATTACTACTTTTTTCTTATTCATCCGCTTGTCTCCTATCTCTTAAAGACTGAAACCAAGTTTCTTAGCATATGCTCTGATTGCTTTCTGGAAGCAATCGATCGGTGGGTGCACGGTGCCTGCGCCGATCTGACCGTATCCGGCAACCTTGTGTGCGATACCTGTGTTGATGACCGGTGTGATGCCTTTTTCAACAACAAGTCTTGCATCGATACCAAGGCAAATGCCCTGGAAATTCCATGTTGGAACGGTGAAGTTTGGATTTCGGTCAATTACGATCTCCATCATCTCGTTGCTGGTAGCCAATGCATCTTCATATCCGCCTGCACCGACAAATCTGGTTACAGCAGGTGCTGCGATCATTGCCATACCGCCTACACCGAAGGTTTCGGTGATTGCGCTGTCGCCCATATCCGGGCAAGCATCCTCACCGTCATAACCGGTAAAGTACAGACCCTGCGGCGTATTGACAGGACCGGTGAACCACTCGTCGCCCATACCGGCGATGCGGATACCGAATTCATATCCGTTGCGGCACATTGCGGTAACGATGGTGCCTTCTGTGATGGTGCGGGCAGCATCCATTACTGCTTTGCCGGTAGCCATCATGATGTTCAGGAAGAACTGATCGGTATCTGCAAGGAATTTGATGACATCGTAGCGGTCTTTGTCGCTGATGTCGTCCATTGCTGTGATAATCGGAGCAACTTCCTTGAGGAATGCGAGGGAAGCTGCAATGTTTCTCTGATGGAATTCATCGCCCATTGCGATTGCTTTTGCAATCAGCGGGTTGATTGCCAAGCCGTTTTCCATAGAACGCAGTGCTTTTCCGAGGATCGGACCGAGCACATCTCTCATCCAGCGCAGTCTGTCCACAACCTCTTCGGAGTAAGCGCCAAAGCGAAGCACTTTACCGATGCCTTCGTTCATGGTGCAGTAAGCTCGGTTGCCGTCTGTCTGGTTTTCTACAACAAATACTGCCATGTTCGGAGAGGTGATGCCGCCCATTGGACCAACTGCATTTACATGGTGGCAAGGGATGAACCGAACCTCGCCGGATTCCAGCATCTTTCTTGCGTCTGCTTCGTTGTCTGCCCATTCCTCGAACAGAACTGCACCGACGCAGGAGCCCTGCATTGGGTCTGGCATATTTTTGTATTCTACCGGAGGACCTGCATGGAGGATGACTTTTCCTTCTCTGAGCTCCGGAATCACTTCTTTTGCACGCACATTATCCTTCAGGATCGGCTGGCTTGCAACCACTTTTGCGATAACCTCGCGGTTTTTCTCATCGATGCTGAACTTGTCGTAGTTTTTGAGGAAGTTGAGCATCTTGATGAGCTCGATGTCTCCACCTGCCGGTGGCATCCAGTCGTACTGTACCACTTCGCAGCCGAACTCTTTGATGACCTCTGCAAAGCTCTTCAAGCCGATGTTGATTACCTTCGGTTTTTCGCCGAGGAGCTTGCAAAGCTGTTCGGATGGTTCGGTTTTGTTCCATTCCACTTTCTGGCGAGGACGGATCTCTTTTTCTGGCTCGTTGAAATCTCTGCCGATTGCACGGATCGCAGTGCGGCAAGCAAGTTTATTGTTTTCGCATACGATAACGCCTGCTTCTTTGAGTTTGTTTACTGCTTCGTCGTAGCCCTGGAAGTCTTTTCTGGTGCCGCAAACGGTTGCAATAAAGAATACCTTTCTGCCCTGTGCCTTCACTTTGTCGCTCAGCTGCTGGATGGTTGGGAGGAGTGCCCCTGCCATATCTGCATGAGAACCATAACCGAGAACAACGTCGAACAGAACTACGCCGGTGGATTCATCGTCCACTGCTGCCTGCATGCATTCGATACGTTTTGCAGGGTCAATCATTGGATGCGGTTTGCCCTTTGTATAAGCATCGTCGCCAAGGTCTACTACGACGTTGCCGTCGAGCTGGAGCATGTAGCCGTCGATATCCTCCGGAGGAACCTTGCAATCCATCGCATCTTTGATAAGCATTGCTGCTTCGTTTGCCAGAGTACCGCCGGAATAGTATGCTTTGATTGTCTTGTTGTCCTCTGCTTTGAAGAAGGTGGAAGCGTCTACATCGGCAACTGCTTCCGGAACTTTTTCTTTTCTTACAATGCTTACTGCAAGACGAGCTGCCTCATCCAGAGTGTATGCACGGTAGAAGTTTTCTTCATGATATTCCGGTTTTTCACCGACAAAGAGTGCTACAACCGGTTTGCTGAAGTTGCTCAGTCTGTTGGAGATCTTGTCGCGAACTTCTTTTGCCGGTGGTTTGGAAATGATGATCAATACTTTTACGCTGTCATCCTTTTCCATTACATCGATCATATCCATCATGGTGATGCCGCCGATTGCAACATTCAGGTCACGGCCGCCGATACCGATTGCATTGGTAACACCCTCGCCCAGACGGTCGATGATGGTGGTCAGCTCCTGGATGCCGGTACCGGATGCACCGATGATGCCGATGGAGCCCGGTGCAACCTTATTGGTGAATGCGATCGGAACGCCCTGGATGATGCCGGTGCCGCAGTCCGGTCCCATTACGGCAAGACCTTTTGCGTGTGCTTCTTCTTTGAGGGCTTTTTCGTCCTCGAGGGATACGTTATCGCTGAACATGAAGACGTTCATGCCCTGATCGAGAGCATTTTTTGCTTCGAGTGCAGCGTACATTCCGGGGATGGAAATGACTGCGAGGTTTGCATCCGGGAGCTGTTCCATTGCTTTATCCCAGGATTTCACGCTGGCAGCATCTTTTTTGCCTGCACTTGCGCTGGACTGTTTTTTGAAGAACTCGTCCACTTCGCTCATCACAACATCGAGCACCGCTTCGTCATCCACATCAGCAACAACCACCATATCGTTTGCAGTTGCTTCCAACAGCTCCGGTGTTTCAAGGCCGCTCTGTTTGTAGATGTCTTTGTTGGAAGGGGTAGCCATCATGATGGAAACTTTTTTGACACCATCAATTGTTGAAATTTGATTGGTAAGAAGCATCAATACGACAGAGTCGTGGTAGCTTCCCTTTCTGACAATCGTCTTTACCATACGTTTTCTCCTTAATCTGCAAATCTGTTTTTGTGATCGTATCTATTAAAGTGGATCGCATCGCCTTTAAGATAATCTACCAGCTCATCTACAACCTCGATGCCGCCTTCTGCATAGCTCTTATCGCGGCGGATGATTGCTCTTTCACCCGGATAGTAAACCTTGCTGTGTCCTTCTGCCGGAGTCATTGCACCCAGCTCGTCGCATACCTGAGACATGCTCTTTTTGAATGCATCCAAGCCGACAAAGCGTTCCGGGTTGATGACGATGTGCATCTGACCGAGGCATCTGCCCTCGGAGAGATCGTGGTACATGGAGCTTACATGTTTTCCGAATGGAACACCGAGAAGAACACCGGAGAAAACATCGACCATCATCATAAGACCATAGCCTTTTGCGCCTGCGATCGGAACAAGTGCATTTACAAGATGCGGATTTGTAACAGGAGCACCCTTTTCATCAACTGCCCAATCAGCCGGGATCGATTCACCTTTGGAACGTCTGTCGAGGATTTTGCCCCAAGCCTGAACGGTAGTAGCCATATCGAATACAACAAGTCTGTCATCTGCGGTTGGTGCAGCAAAGGAGATTGGGTTTGTGCCGTAATATGGTTCTGTACCACCATAAGGAACTGCCATCGGGTCGGACTGGCAGAAGGTGATTGCTACCATGTTCTCTTTTGCAGCCATCTCGGAGTAGTAACCGATGGAGCCGCTGTGAGACATGTTCTTCATGCCAACCACAGCAACGCCGTTCTTCTTTGCCATCTCGATTGCTTTTTTCATGCCTTCTGTTGCTACAACGTAACCAACGCCGTTGTCGCCATCGAGAATGCCGGAGCATGGACCTGTTTCATTCCATGTGAATTTTGGATCAACGGTGATACCGCCTTTTGCGATTCGTTCGCAGTAATATTCTACACGTACTGCGCCGTGGGAAGCATAGCCTCTCTCGTGAGACCATGTAAGGATTTCTGCAGTCTGTTCTGCGTGATCTTCTCTCAAACCAGCCTGCATCAGCTTGTGTTTCATCAAATCCTTCAGTTCTTGACGAGCAAGTTTCATTTACGACACCATCCTTAGCTAAAATACTCTTCTTACTATACTCATTACAAATTAGAGATCGATATCTCTGTTGCAGTCTTTGGAATAAATGTAGACGAGGTCTTCCTCACGGCCTACACCGTAGCATGCCTGTGGGCAGTATGCATCGAGGAACATGTAGTCGCCTTTTTTCACCGGAATCCATTCATCGTCTACGCGATACATGCCTTTGCCGGAGAGGAAGTACATGCCATGTTCCTGAAGGTGGGTTTCGATGTATCCGTGGGAAGCACCCAGATTGAATTTCAGGATGTGGATGTTCATATCAAAGCCAAAGTCGCTTGCGGATGGCAGGAAGTCTTTTACAAAGCAGTTTTGCATGCCCTCGTATGGAATCCATGGAAGGTCGTTGTCGTTGCCTACTACTGCATGTGCGCTGTAGCCTTCCAGTGCATTGTATCTGCGTCTGTATACCAGCAGTCTTGCATCTTTTTTGCCTTTGTTTTCAAAGCAGATGTTGTTGCTTGCCGGGGAGAAGAAGTAGCCGCCTGCGGTGAGGTCTGCCTTCTGATCGTTGTTGTTTACGGTTACTTCGCCTTCGATTACATACAGGAAGGTTTCGATTCCTTCGCCGCCGATGCCTTTGAGGTTTTTGCCGTTTTCGTGTGCTGTTACGAGATAATCAACGAAGCTTGCACCCATTGCTGGGGAGCCCAAAATTGTTACATCACAATTTTCATATCCCGGTACGCTGTTTTTTACAAGCCCATCTGGTTCGAGAAGAACCCAGTTCTCCTTTTTGATTACAGAACGGGTGTTCAGAAGATCCTCTCTATAGCCTACTTGATTGTTTAAATAGCTCATAATATTTCCTCACTTTCCAAAAGTTGTAAAATTTTTGATCCAATTACACTTTTGTGGTCAACCAGATTTTACTTTTATTATCCTCTCAAATAACACATTTTTCAATTCGCAAAATATCTAAAATAAACAGTTTACTTTGTCAATTTTGCGCGTAATGGTGAAAAATATATCCTTTTCCTTTTCTCTGTGCTATAATAGATTTTAAATAATTTATAAAAAATTTCTTTTCGTTCAACCACATTTTATGCAGGAGGTATTTTTATATGCTAACGCAACGAGAAATTCCGATCAGCTGTGAGCACTACGCAAAGCACGCCGTCATCTATACAGATCCCTGCGTTCCGGCAAAAGCCGCGATTTTGTATTTTCATGGCGGAGGGCTGCTGTACGGATCGAAAACCGATTTGCCCGAATTTCATCTCACACAGCTGACGCAGTCGGGGTTTGCCGTGATTTCTTACGATTACCCGCTCTCCCCTGCTGCAAAGCTCCCGATGATCCTCGATGATGTGTGCGATTCCATCAATCACTACATACAGCACAGCGCAGAATATCTGAATGCTTCGCTCCCTTATTTTCTCTGGGGACGCTCTGCCGGTGCCTATCTCTGTTTGATCGCCTGCGCCTCGTCCAAACTACTATCCCCGCCAAAGGGTATTTTATCCTATTACGGATATGGTTTTTTGTGCGACAACTGGTTTCAGACCCCAAGCGCACACTACCTTTCCCTGCCTATGGTGGACGAATCCTGTTTTGCCGGTGTCCCAGGCGAGATTCACGCAGACGGTGCTCTTGATACACACTACAGTCTTTACGTTTATGCAAGGCAAACAGGAAAATGGACGTCCCTTCTGTACGAGGGCAGAGAGAAATTCTTCTATCTGTATTATTCTCTGCGCGCCTGTTCTTCCCTCCCGTGCCCGATTTTCTGCGCGCACAGCACAAACGACCCCGATGTGCCCTTCGATGAATTTCTCGCCTTATGCAGCCAATATCACGCCCAGCGCTTCATCGCTTCGTGCAATGTCCACGATTTTGACCGTGATACGGATGCTTCGTCTACCCATCAGCTGCTGTCGCAGTCCATCGCATTTTTGGACGGGCAGCTCGATTAAAAATTAAAAGACTGCTGTACCAAAGATACAGCAGTCTTTTTTTGTATTACTCTGCTTGGAAGATGGTGCCTGTTCTGAATGGTGCTGCACACTTCATCACTTTCATGAGGAAGTAGTATGACACCGCGGTTGGGATCAGGCTGATATACCAGGAAAGACCTACAACGATCAGAGAGCATGCAGAACCGATCAAAATAGCGATCACAGCAGCCCAGTTGATGCCCTTGAACGGACCTTCCTTGTTGTACATCATGTTGAGGTCGAGCTTGCCTCTTCTGAGGATGTAGTAATCCACTGCCATTACAGCAAAGATCGGACCGAGGAATGCAGAATAGATCTGTGTGAACAGTGCAAGACCGTTTGCAGATTCTTCTGTAACCAGTTTCCAAGGCATGCAGCAGATGGAGAGGATTCCGACTGCGATGGTGCTGTGGGTCCATTTCATGCGGAAGGATTCCATCAGAACGTAAGCAGGCGGTACGATGTTGTTCAATACGTTGGTCGTTACCTGTGCAAATGCGATAAACAGCAGGGTGACAACGGTGAGGAACTTGCTGTCCATTGTGGTGGAGAATACGGCTACCGGGTCAGAGTTGCCGGTTGCAGCAGTGACAAGCAGACCGATCATACCCATGAACAGTGTTACAGGCAGGATGGCAACGGTGTAGATGCTTCCTGTAAATACAGGGCCAACCTTTTCCTGCACGTTGCGGGAATAGTCGGATGCATTGATGATCATTGTGGAGTAGATACCAAGGAAGGAGGTGGTAGCTGCCCAGAATGGGAAGCCCCAGGAGCCCTGGATATTTGCAAAGGTATCCCCGATCTCCACTGCAAACTTTGTTTTTACAACATAGAGCATATAACCAAGGATTGCAATGATAAAGATACAGGATACGTTTTCCATCCACTTGATGCCCTCAAAGCCTTTGATAGCCAGTGCCACCTGAAGGATGGTGAACAGGATATAAACAAGCATCAGGTTGTTGAAGCCGAACAGGATGTTCAGGCAGCTGTTGATTGCACCTGCACCGACCCAGCTCTGGAAGCCGAACCAGATGATCGCAGGGATTCCTCTGAGGGAGCCTGGGATTTTAACACCGGTTGTACCAAAGCTGCTGCGAAGCTGCACTGTATATGGGATTCCGTAGCGATGACCGCAGTTTCCGATGATAACCAGTGCAACTGCGATAACGACACAGCCAATGACCATTGCAAGGATCGCCTGCGGCATGGTCAAAACGCCGATCAATCCTGCGCCCATAGAAAAGGTACCAACAGACACACAGCCGCCCATAAAGCTTGCTGCATAGGACAGTGGGTCCATGATACGTTTCTTGGTAGGAAGGAGGTCTGCTTGTACGCCTTTCACCAGTTCGGGATTGAGCTGGTGATTTTCAACTAAATTACTCATTACTGTTTCCTCTTTTCCTCATACTTGCAAGGAGCCTATTTGAGCTTTGTAACAAGCTCGCCATAGCCTTTTGTTCCGGTCAGTACGCCGTTTTCTGCAACGACACTTCCCCGAACGATGGTGCACACCGGCAGACCCTTGCCCTTCATTCCTACAAATGCAGAAATTTTGTTTACATACAGCAGGGAATCGCTTGTGATCTCCCATTCTTTTTCCGGATCAACGATCACAAGGTCTGCATCGAAGCCCGGCAGGATATCACCCTTTTTGCCGTAGATGCCGAATGCTTTTGCCGGCTGTTTTGCCATTGCGTTGGCGAGGACGGTTGGTTTGATTCCGCGTTTTACGCAGCCTTCGTTGAAGGCAACCTGGAATCCGCTCTGGATACCGCTGATTCCGCCCCAAACCTCGAATACGTTGGTGATCTTCTTGCCGAGGATCTCGTTGTATTTTTCGTCATAGGAGCATGGGGAATGGTCGCTTGCGATGCCGCTGAATGTACCGTCCTCCACATAGCTCCACAGTCTGTCCACTTCGCTCTGGGAGCGCAGCGGAGGAGCACATTTGAAGAGCGGACCCTTTTCGATCACGTCTTCGTCTGTAAGGCTCAGATAGTGAGAGCAGGTTTCAGCGGTGATATCGTATCCTTCCTGCTGTGCTTCCTTGATCTTCTGTGCTACATCCGGGCTGCTGACATGGCAGATGTGCGCTTTGCAGCCGGTTGCTTTTGCCATTTCGATCACGTTGATGGTTGCAAGCATTTCTGCAACGACCGGTCTGGAATCGAGGAAGCCCTTCCAGTCTGCACGGCCTTCTTTGAGCATTCTCTGCTCCTGCCATTTGATCATGGAGAAATCCTCGCAGTGGAAGCCTGCACGGCCATCAAATTCTTTGATGATCTGCATTGCCTCGTATACCTGTCCATAGCTCAGGGAGCTGTAGTCCGGAGATACCGGTCCGATAAAGGATTTGAAGGCAACGCAGCCCTTTTCGTCCAAGCCCTTGAGGTCTGCAAAGTTATCGTTCACAAGTCCGCCCCAGAAGCAGTAATCCACATAAGCATTTTTGCCTACTTTTGCTTCTTTTTTGTCGAAAATCTGGGCATTGGTCATTGCCGGTTCATTCTGAAGCGGCATGTCGATCACGGTGGTGTAGCCGCCTACTGCTGCTGCCGCCGTTCCGTGCTCATAATCCTCACGCCACTCATAGCCCGGATCGTTCAGATGTGCATGGGTATCGATTGCACCGGGGAATACATAGTTGCCTTTTGCATCGATCACCTTTGCAGCTTCCGGCTCTTCGTTTGGAGCAAGGACTGCTGCGATTTTTCCGGACTGGATCGCAATATTGCCTTCCAATACATTTTCTGCTGTTACGATCTTACCGTTTTTTACCAAGATATCATACATGGACGTTCCCTCCTGTTTATTTTCTGCATACCCCTTTTGATTGGGTGTTTTGGATGTGCTTTTTTTCAGCGCAGCTTACTTGCTTTCAAGGACGGTGCCTTTTCTGAAGCGTGCGCAGGACGGCATGGATTTCATTGCGAAATAGTATACCAGTCCGGTTGGGATGGTTGCTGTAAAGAAGGAGATATCAACATTCACAAGACCGATTGCTGCACCGACGATCAATGCAATGACTGCTGCCGGGTTCACGCCGGCGTGGTCGCCCTTCTCGTCATACAGATCATTGAGTGCTTCCGGTGTCATTTTTCTTCTTCTGAGGATGAAGAACTCGGTAACAAGGATTGCAAAGATCGGGCTGAAGAATGCTGTGTAGATTTTAACGAAGATATCAAGTCCGCCCGCAGAGCTGTCGTTTGTCAAGATCCAAGGGCAGGTGCAAACTGCAAGGATACCTACCAGGATAACAGCGGTGCTGTGTTTGATCTTGAATGCATCCATAAATGCATAAGCCGGTGGGATGACGTTGCTTGCGAGGTTGGTGGAGAGCTGTGCAAAGATGATGAAGCCCAGGGTTACAACCAATACGAGGTTGTTGTCCACCATTGCAGCAAATGCGTTGATTGGGTTTGCGATGCCGGTTGCGGTAGAAGCCATTGCACCGATCAAGCCAAGCATTACTGTGGTCGGAACCATTGCGATAAAGTAGGAAGCGCCTCTCTTTATAGAGGAGTAGCCCGGCTTCACCTCACGCGAGTAGTCACTGGCGTTGAGCATAACCGTCGTACTGTTGCCGAAGAAGGCGATGATCGCCGCGATGAACGGCATACCCCAGGTGCCTTCCTTGTGGAGCAGCTTTTCACCGATGACGTCACCATACTGTGTAACGCAGATGAAGAGCAGGTAGAACATTGCAATAACAATAACGCAGCCGCCGATGTTGCCTACCCATTTTGCGCCCTGGAAGCCCTTGATGGACAGCATGATCTGCAAAGCCTGGAACAGCAGGAAGAACAGTACGATATTGTCGTATCCAAACAGTGCTTTGGAAATGTTGTTGATTGCAGCACCGCCCAGCCATGTCTGGAATCCGTACCATACGATTGCAGGCAAGCCGCGGATCATAACCGGGATGATGCTTCCCTTGGTACCGAATGCGCTTTTGAGCTGGATCGCATACGGTGCGCCGGTGCTGTAGCCGAACTGGTCGTTCATACAAATACCAACAACCAGGATCGTGGAGCCTATCAATACTGCAAGGAATACCTGAAGCAGGTTCAGACCTTTTTCAAGCTGTGCAGAGCCCATCGTCAGGGTGCCGATGGAGATACATCCGCCAAGCCACAGCATGGTGTTGGAGCCCCATCCCATAATGCGCTCTTTCGCCGGGATCGGAGCCAATGAGCTGGCTTCCTTTTTCGGTTTGTCACTCATATTCTTTTCCTCATTTCATGTTCAAAGATTTTAAGGGATCTATTTTTTTACCGGGGTGATCAGCTGACCGTAGCCAACTGCATCCTGCTTGTAATTGCCGTCAGCAGCTACTACCTTGCCGCGGATTACGGTGCATACCGGAGTACCTTTGCCTTCCAGTCCGTCGAAGCAGCTGATGTGACCCTTTGTGAGGAGCTCCTTCTGGTTGCATTTCCATGCTTTGTTTGGATCAACGATGACAACGTCGCCGTCAAATCCCAGCTCGAATGCACCCTTGCGGCCATAAAGACCAAAGATCTTTGCAGGGTTGTAACCCATTACTTTTGCAATCAGGCTTGGGCTGAGACCTTTTTTGTTTACTACCATATCGAACATCATCGGCAGGAAGAACTGGATGGAGTTCAGACCGCCCCATGCTGTCCAGATATCTTTTGTTTCGTTGTCTTTTTCTTCATCAGCTGCCGGAGAGTGGTCGCTGCCGACGCAGGAGAGGGTGCCGTCGAGGACGTAGTCCCACATTTTCTCCATGTCCTCTTTCTTTCTCATTGGAGGGGTGCATTTTGCCGGAACACCTTTTTCAAATACGAGGTCTTCTGTGAAGCCAAGGTAGTGCGGGCAGGTTTCTGCTGTGATCGGCAGTCCTTCATGGATGGCATCCTTTACGACCTGTGCTACCATTGGATGGCTTACATGGCAGATATGTACACGTCCGCCGGTTGCGCGAGCCATATCGATGACGTTCTTTGTAGCAACATACTCTGTCCATACATCGTGTGCATCGAGGAAGTCGCGGATCTTTTCCTCCTTGCTTCTTCCCTGTTTTGCCTGTGCTTCTTTTTCTCTTTCGAGGATCTGTCCGAATTCTTCGCAGTGGAAGCCGCACAGTGCATTGTATGGTTTGAGGATCTCAAGTGCTTTGCGGACATTTCCAAGGTTTACTGTTGGGAACAGCGGACCGCATGGGCAGGTGAATGCTTTGAATGCTGCAACGCCGCAGTTGTGAAGATCAACAAGATCCTTCATGTTGTTTTTCACGCTTCCGGGCTCGTCCTTGAAGTAATCGCCTACAATGCCGCCCCACAGTGCAAAGTCCACTACGGAATGCTGGCTGATCATGCCGAGCTTCATATCGAAGATATCTTTGTTCATCAAAGATGGGTCGTTATTCAGCGGCATATCGATCAGGCAGGTACATCCTGCAACTGCTGCTGCGCGGGAACCGGTTTCGAAGTCCTCACGATATTCAAATCCCGGTTCATTCATGTGTGCGTGGCAGTCGATGATGCCTGGGAATACATAATTTCCCTTTGCATCGATGACTTCTTTTGCCTGTACCATTTCTCCCGGTACAACAAATGCAGCATATTTTCCATCCGAAATTGCGATATCTGCCTCGTAGATACGGTCTGGTGTTACAAGTTTTCCGTTTTTGATTAACAAATCGTACATACATAAACCTCCTGTTTCTCGACTTTGTACAACCGTAACAACACAGTGCAAAGTCACACTGTATTGCTATTTTTTATCTCATTTGATATGATATTTTACAGTTATCATAACATATGAATCAAAACATTACCAGTAAAGGAATTGACGCAATATGAACCACAAAATTTACCAATTATCCGATTTTTCCGCATGTTTCTTGGATTTTGGCTCAATCGGCATTGTACATTCTGTCTATCGAAAAACGATAAATTTCATCATAAATAGACAATTATTTTCGATTCAGGCAAGCGGTTCTCCACTCTCGCCCATCAGCTTCCTCACGGAGATGACCTGCGATGAAATGGCAGAGCTTTCCATTGCAAAGGGGGACTGCGTCATCCTTACTGCTTCCTCGATCCAAATTCGCGGCGAGGTATTTTCCCTGATCGATGCAGACGTTGTACCCTTGTCCAGGGTCTGCGAGCTGCCGGACTCAGATCTTCTTTCCTTGCAGCAAAACATCGATCTTGCTGTTTCGCACTCTCACACCATCGGCTTTGACACCTTGTTCCGCCACGACGCAGATCGCAGCAGCATCCGGGAGTCTCCCGTTTTAAGCTATGCCTTGCGCTTTATGTCAGAATGCTCGGCACATCTTGCGAAAAAAGAGGACGAAAACGCTGCGGCTGCCCTGATCCGCCTGATTGGGCTGGGACCGGGGCTCACACCCTCCGGAGACGATTTTTTATGCGGGGTGCTTGCAGGTCTTACCATGTGCGGGGGATGCCTTGCGCGCTTTGCTGTGCTTTTGAAGGAGCAAATCACGCAAAACCTTCAAAACACCAATGATATCAGCAGAGCATTTTTGGAGTGCGCACTGCAAAATCGATACAGCGCTGCGGTGAATGCACTTTTGGATATCCCGTGCGCCGAGGAGATCCTCGCTTCGTTTGGGCAGATCGGACATTCCTCAGGCATCGATACATTGTGCGGGGTGCTTTATATTCTTCAATTTAAAAATACCCCCAAGCGGTCAGCTTAATGCGGATCGCCTGGGGGTATAGGATGGTTACGATTGCTATACAACAAAGTCGCAGAATCTCTTGATTCCATTTTGGTCAGAAATTATTCTGACAAATAGCTTTTCAAAATACCGTTGAGATCTCCTACGATTCCATAGTCTGCAATGTTAAAGATCGGTGCTTCTTCATCCTGATTCACTGCGATCAACAACTTCGTGTCTTTGATGCCTTCTGTGTGCTGTATCGCACCGGAAACACCAAGAGAAATACAGATGCGAGGTCTTATTGTGTAGCCTGTTTGACCAATTTGGTGCTCAAATGGAATGAATCCGGTATCCACCAATGGTCTGGTGCCGCCGATTGCAGCGCCAAGATCATCTGCAAATGCTTTGAGCAGCTTGAAGCTCTCTTCGCTCTCGGTTCCTCTGCCGCCTACCACAACGATCTCTGCGCTGAGGATGCTGTCGGTATTTTCGGCAGCCGGAATCTTTTCTACTACATGGACCTTGGACTGCGGGAGCGCAATATCCAGATAAGAAACAGCTGCCTTTTTGGAAGATTTTCCTTCAAACGGAGTGTATACCCCCGGTCTTACGGTCATCATCTGCGGAGAAAACTGCTCTCTTGTTACGATGGTTACGAAGACATTCTCACCATAGGATGGCTTGTTCTGTTTGATATAATGAGTACCGTTCTCTCTGGTGCCAACCTGAAGCTCGGTGCAGTCTGCTGTAAGACCGCAGCCAAGCTTTGCAGCCACTCTGGAAAAAACAGAGCGTCCTGTGATGGTTGCCGGAACAAGTACACTGGATGGGTCGATCTGATGGATCATATCGGAAAAAACCTGAGCCACTGCATCATCCTGGAATGTGCAGTCGTGCTGTGTTTTTACTGCGTAAATTTCATCAAGATCAAGGGCAGAGAGCTGCTCGATGATGGCATCACAGTCATTTCCGACAAGCACAGCCGAAATCTTTTCGCCTGTAACTTCCTTGATGTGATGTGCCGCAGTGATCAGTTCCGATACAACAGCTTCTAATTTACCGTTATAGTGCTCTGCAAAAACACAAATTCCGTTAGCCATTTAATTCTTTCCTTTCTCAATGCTGATAAGTTCTTTGATCTTCATTGCCATTTCCTTATCAGTGCCGCTGATCATCGTTGCTTTTCTGGTCTGTTTTGGCGAATATGAATCAACTGCAATTGTAGGAGAGCCTTCCAAGCCAACCTCATTCTGAGGAAGCTGGAGTTCTGTATTGGTGTATGTTGTCATCGGTTTTGCTTTTGCTGCACGTTTGGAGCGCAAAGTTGCAAGACGAGGCTGATTACATCCGAAGCAAACGGTGAGTACTGCCGGGAGCTGTGCCTCGAGTTTTACATCTTCTCCGTGGAACTTCTTTACAGCTGCAATGCTGTCTGGGCGGGAAGGATCATACATCACATCGGAAACTTCTACAATGTGTGCAGCAGACAAATACTCTGCAACCATTGCGCCGACCTGCCCTGTTGCACCGTCTGCAGAAAGTGCGCCGCCTAAAACCAAATCAAAATCGCCGTATTTTTTGATGCCTGCTACCAGTGTTTTTGCTGTTGCTACTGTATCACCGCCTGCAAAACATCTATCTGTAATCAGACAGCCCTCATCGCATCCAAGTGCCATAGCATCTCTCAATGCCTTCTCTGCATCGGGTGGACCCATTGTAAATACGACCACTGTTCCGCCTACTTGCTCTTTCAGAAGCATTGCTACTTCGATTGCGTTCAAGTCTGCCGGATTGATCATCCCTTCGGAGCTTGCTCTTACAAGTGCATGTGTTTTTTCATCCACTGATACATCATTAGAAACAGGAACCTGTTTAATAAGAACTGCTATATTCATGCCATTCTCCTTCTTTAACTACCACTATTTCTTCAGCAGGCGCTCAAATGCCCAGTCTTCGAGCAATGGGGTTTTCTCGCCGCGCATAATGAATTTTGCAAGGTCACGGCTTGCAGCTGGAGCTTCGATTACGCCATTGCCGCCGTATCCGGTAGCCAGCATATAGCCTTCGACTGGTGTTTCACCGAGGATCGGCAGGAAGTCTTTTGGCTCTGCTCTGTAGGACAGCCAGGAAGAAACAAGACCGCTGTCTACGATGCCAGGAACTCTTGCATCGAGCTGATCGAGCAGGAAGTCGATGAAGTAGTCATCGGTACCGCCGGTTGCAGGAAGTTTGTCTGGGTCCCACTGACCTGCATGCATTGGGTTGTTGAGGTCCATAGACAGGTGAGATTTGCAGATGAAGATATTGTCGCCTGCTCTAAGTGCATAGAATGCCGGGTATTTGAGGACTGGGAAGGTGTAGCCCAGTTTTTTTCCTGGAGGGCAGAGGAAGAATGCTTCTGCTTTTGTATGCCAGATCGGAACATCAAGACCAACCATTTCGCCGGTGAATTTGCTCCATGGGCCTGTGCAGTCTACAACATAGTCGAACTCGTATTCTTCGCCTTCGCTTGTTTTGAGTCCTTTTACTTTGTTGTTTTCTACTTTTACTTCGGTAACTTCAACGCCGGTTTTGATCACGCCGCCGTTGCTCTGCATTTTCTTTGCATATGTATTGGAGATCATGGTTCCGTCAAAGTAACCGTCATCCTGTGTATAGCCTGCGCCAAGGATGTTGTCGGTGGAGATATCAGGAAGGATCTCTTTGATTCTTTCTTTGTCTGTGATGTATTCGCCGGTGTAGCCTGCTGCTTTTGTCAGTGCGATACCGGTTTTGATAACAGATTCTACTTTTTCGTCGGTAGCAACAACGAGGGTACCTGTTTTATCAAAGCCTGCGGAGCCTTTTTCCTCTGCTTCCATCTTGAGGTAGGATTCAAAGCCATACAGTCTTACATCCCAGTATCTGTTTCTCAAAGAGTCGTCGAAAAGACATACAGTACCTGCAGATTTTGCAGTAGATGCGCCGCCGATGGTTGCTTTTTCAAATACTACAACCTCCGCATTGTCGTAAAGGCTAAGATGATAGCCGAGGCAGGTACCGGAAATTCCTCCGCCGATGATGCCAATTCTTTTCTTCTCCATGTCCATACTTCCTTTCACTTTTTTTTATTTAGCAGCAAGAATGATTCATGCTGTCTGCTTTCAAGATTGTTTTAAGCAGGACCTCACAGCCCTTTTTGATGTCTTCTTTTTCTGTAAGCTCATAACGCGAGTGGCTGATCCCGTTGATGCTTGGGACAAAGATCATGCCGGTCGGGAATACCTGCGCCATGATGAGAGAATCGTGGAATGCGCCGCTTGGGATCACTGCATATGGATAGCCAAGCTCTTTTACGGATTCCTCGATGGTGTCCTTCACCCATTTGTTCATAGGCTCCGGTTTATGCTCTGAAATTTTTCGGAAGGTGAAGCTCTCCCCTGCGCTTTCGCATTCCTGCATCAGGCAGGCTTTTGCTGCTTCCTCGATTTTAAGCATGATCTCCTGGCTCTGGTCGCGGATTTCCAGATGGAAAATACATTGTCCCGGAACCACGTTTACAGAGTTTGGAACCACCTTCATCGTTCCGACGGTTGCCACGGTAAAATCTTCCCCATGCTCTGCAACGAGCTGCGGAACCTTTGCAATAAAGCGGGATGCTGTTACAAGAGCATCCTTTCTGTCTGCCATTCTGGTGCTTCCGGCGTGGTTGGCTTCACCGTTTACAACAACCTCATAGCGGTTGACGCCTGCGATGGAGGATACAACGCCGATCGGGAGCTTGTTTCTGTCAAGGTATGCCCCCTGCTCTACATGAAGCTCGATAAAGCAATGAACAGAATCCTTTGCCTTTGCAGCCTTCGGAAGATCCTTCAGGTTCATTCCATAGCTTTTGATGACATCTGCGCGCTGCATCCCGTACATATCAATGTCGGACTCGCTTGCTCCTGCATCAAAGCCGCAGATCGCGCTGCTTCCCAGCAGTCCGCTTCCGAAGCGGAAGCCTTCTTCGTCGGTAAATACGATCACTTCGATCGGATGTTTTGTTTTATGTCCGGCAGCGACCAGTGCTTCGCACACTTCCAGTCCAGCCATGCATCCAACGACCCCGTCGAATTTTCCGCCGTCCGGAACCGTATCCAGATGGGAACCGACCATGATTGCCGGCAGGGATGGGTCTGTTCCTTCCAGACGTGCAATGATATTTCCTGCTTCGTCCACTCTGGGCTGGACCCCGATGCTTCGGAAATAGTTCATAAAGATTTCTCTTCCTGCAACATCTTCCTTAGAATAGGCGATTCTGCTGTGTGTACCGTCTTCCTGAGCACCGCATTCATAAAGCTCATTGAGTCTTGCAAAAACTCTTTCTGCGTTAATCTCCAAGACGCGCCCTCCTTCGTTGTATAAACTATATAAAGAAATTTTATATAGTTTCAAGGATTTTATTTATTATCTCTATTTACTATTATATCTTTTTTTTCACAAATTTCATCGGAACGTTTGGGCAAAAAATTTTGTTTTTTTTATCCACTTTAGGGAAAATCTTAGGATTTTATAGGTTTTCCTGGTGTTTATAGATCTTATATGCCACCATTCCGATGCGAATGGCAAGAACTTCCTCCGAATTATCAAAATCGATCCCTGTGATTTTGACTATTTTTTCCATGCGGTAGGCTGCCGTTTTATAATGGATGTAAAGCTCCTGCGCTGTTTTTGTAAGATTTTGGTTTTTGTCGAGGTATGTTTGCAGGGTGATGATCAGATCCTCCCGCTGCCCCTTTTTATATTGGTAGAGTTTTTGCAGCGATTCCGGAATATATTCAAGCAGTGCCTCCGGAGATTTTACCTTGCACAGCAGCTGCAGTGCCCCCATGTCCGAGAAATTCATGATGTGCACCGTTTGATCCCCGACAATATCCATAAACAGGAAGGCATCGTTTGCCTCACGGTAGCTGTTCTTCAAATTTGCAAGGCTCTGGACGACCTTTCCGGTTCCTGCCCGGATGAGCACATTGGTCCCATGCTCGATCATATTGTTTTGGATCTGGGCAACTGCCGTTTTGATCTTCTCGCGATCTCCGCACACCTTGCCCTTTAGGATCACGATGACCCGGTTGACCTCATTGAGAACATCTGTGGTCGGGAAAAAGCACTGGACTGATTCGTTGAGCAGGTTCCTTCCTTTGATGCCCCACACCTCAGACTCCGATTTTTCATGGTATTCTGCCGCAAGAACGATTGCCTGATACTTTTCCTCTACCTTGATGCCAAGGAGGGTCGCGCTTTTTCCGATTTCTTCCGGCGTGTGTATTTTTCCGCTGAGGATATTGTGCATAATGTCATTCTGATATTTTTTCTCTAACTCTGTGATCGCCTTCTGCTTCGAAAGCTCGTACTGAAGCGCAACGATGGCGCTCTCGATGACGATGCAGTCCATCGAATCAAGCTCCTCATTGACCTGTGTTACCACAAGATACACCTTTGAGCCGAGGATCTGGTTGAGGCAGATGACATATTGGTTGTAGGCATTGTCGTTGATCTGCACGGTTTGAAGGAAATACTTATAATTGGAAACGATCCCGAATTCAACAGCGCGCGATTCTCTCCTTGAAAACCTTGCGAACGCTTCATCCGTGGTTCCAAGACAAACGAAGTTTTCCTGAAAGACCCCCACCGGATTCCCGATCAGATTGGACAGCATCCCAATAATTTTTGTGATCCCGTTTTCCTCGGACGACAGGGACAGCAGCAGGGACTCGAAGTTGTCGTGCATCATTTTGAAATATTTGAGCTGCTTGACCTCTTCGCTGAACAGATTGCCCATGATCTGCACCATGATGTCCTTGAAGGACACTTCAAATGCGACCTCTAAGATCGGCACATGAAATTCTATGGAATACTCCCGGATGATATCGAGTTTATCCTCGATATTTTCAATATCGCGCGCTTTTTTCAGGATCAGTGCGCTTATTTTTTTATCGCCAAGCTCGTACATGGACTGCTTCATCGATTCCACAGAGCAGTCTTTGAATGCGTACAGTCCGGTCAGCAAAATCTCCCCGCCATTGACAAATCGTGCAATATCCGGCGCTTCTATGATCGTGACACCCTTGATTTCGTTGTCAAGCCAGCGTTCTCCGCTCAATACTTTTATCTTTTTTCCTTTGTTTTCTCTTAAAAAATCACCTACACGAAAAAGCATTGTCCCTCAATCCTTTCTTATCTCACGCAGCGGATGGATCTATTTTTCGCTTTTTGTATATTCTATAAGTATATCATCTCTCATTCTTAAAATCAAAACTTATTGACAAACTTCCCTTTTTCCCTTTGAACTGATGGAAAAACTCGGTCGATTTTACCAATATCCTGTTATTTTGGCAGCAGTTGATAAATAACAGCAAGGTATGCTATACTGCGAACAGTATGCAAAGACTTGGTTCTGTGAGATAAATCAGAATATATCCAATAGATGATATTGCACACGGGCGTGTCGCAAAGGGAGGAATCTTTTATGATGATAAAGAGAAGAAACATAATTTTACTTTTCTTAATTGCAGCTTTACTTTTGATTGGCGGCTTCTTTGCTGTTCTTTGGTTTACAACGGTTGATGCAGAGAATATGGACGGCATTGCCAGACAAGCCGCAGCATATTTGCAAAGTGATGAACCTATGGATATCAAAGAGGTGGAGCAGCGGGGTAATTTCCTTGCGGCACTGTGTTCCACCGCGGACGGAAGGATGGCTGTGTGCGTTTTTGATAAAGATCCTGTATTTAAAAACCGATGGAAAGCAAATGGCGGCAGGCTTTCTTTGACAGCCGGTGAAATCAGCAGCTGGAATTATGGAAGTTCCAATGGAGAAGCCGTACTCATTTTTTTCGGAGAAGAAATCCCGGAAGAAGTTTGCTGGTACACCTTTACCAATCATGGAATTACCTATACCTGCCCTGTTGAAGCGAATCGGGTTTTGGATATCTTTATCATTCCGGATTCTGATGATATTAACGGTTATCCCATCCCTTTGGATAAAGAAAAGCAAGAAATAAAATAGATATAAAACCGATTCAGAGAATGATTTCTGGGATAGGCGTAAATCAGCACAAGGAGCGAACGGGAGTGACCAGCTGTCCCGCAATTCGACCAAAGACAAAGAGCCTTACATTGCATGTAAGGCTCTTTTGTTCGCTGATATGACGCGGTCATTCCTGCTCCGGCGCAAAAAATGCCCGTTCTGCAAGGATTCTCGATGCCTCCTGAAACAGATTGGACAGCTGTGTCAGCTGAAGCATGAGCAGGACCTGCTCTGTCTGGGACAGCTCCTGAGAAAAGCTGTCGCTGCACTTGGACCAATATGCCCGCATAAAGTCATACACCTTGCTGCGCTGCAAATCGTCCTGGCTGAGGATTTCCTCGAGGCATTCTTCCCCCGGCTCCTCTGCCATGAGCGCCTGCGTGATCTGCTTGATCTCCCCGATGGGCAAGACGTTTTTGAGCCGGCAGATCAGCAAAAGCTGAAGCGTCTGCTCGCGGCTGTATTTTTTGCCCTTGATGGGCTGAAGGAGCTTTTCCTTGCTGTAGTTATTCACCATTGATTTGGTGAGCGTCTGCTCCTGTGCGCTCCCTGTGGCAAACAGCGTCAGGATCTGATCGATATACAAGCTCAGCTTTGGGACATCCGCCGGTGCAAGGGGATGTTTTTCCTCGATTTGCTCAAAGATCGCGCTGATTTCTTCCTGTTTCATGGATATCCCTCCCTTGTGTTCATCATACTGTATTTGAGAAATAATTACAAGATGCTCTTGATATTTTTGCAAAATGCGGTTATAGTATTATCATAAAGTAGTTTTTAATACTACATTGCGAGATAAGGAGATGTATTATATGAATGGATTATTTGCAAAGGCACGCGAGCCGATCAACAGCTTCACACATTTTCTCGGGGTCCTTTTTGCGATTTTGGGCGGGATGTTCCTTGTGCTCCTCACCTGCACGCAGGGACGCTTTTCCCCTGTTACGCTCGCTTCTGTTCTGATTTTTGGCATTTCCATGCTGCTGTTATACAGTGCAAGCTGCTGGTATCACTATTCCAACGCTTCGCAGGCAGTGCTCGCACGGCTGCGCAAGCTCGACCACGCGATGATCTATGTCCTCATTGCAGGCAGCTACACGCCCATCTGCTTAAAGTTCATGCAGCCAAAGGAGGGCATCATCTTTTCCACCGCCCTGTGGACGGTGGCACTGGTCGGCTCGCTCATCAAGGTTTTCTGGATGAACGCACCGCGCTGGCTGTCCACCGGGTTCTATCTGCTGATGGGCTGGTCCATCATGTTCGACTGGAGCGCATTTTCTGCCCTGCCGAAGAATGCCGTGGCACTGCTGTTTGCAGAGGGTATCTCCTACTCCATCGGCGCCGTTTGCTACATCCTCAAAAAGCCGAATCTCTCCAAATCGCTCGGCTTCCATGAGATTTTCCACCTGTTCATCCTGCTCGGCACATTCTTCCACTTCCTCTGCGTACTGCTCTACGTCGTATTATAGTCCGCCGAGCTGCTTCATCAGGCGGATGTACACAGGTCCCAGCAGGACATTGGCGGCGATCCATGCCATGCCGTTTGCATAGCATACCGCAGAAAAGCCGAAGCTCCCGACGAAGAACAGCGCAACCACCGTCCGCGCCGCCATCTCAAACACACCTGCCGCCATGGCAGGAACCGTATAGCCCATGCCCTGGATCGTGTTGCGCAGAATGAGCAGACCTGACAAAAGGCAGTAAAAGACTGCGTTATACCGCAGGAACTGCCCGACCTCAAGCAGGATCGTTTCCTGCGCCTGATCGAGAAAGAGCAGCGCCATCTGTGTGCCGCAGCCTACGGCAATCACGCTGGAGAGGGCAGAAAAAAGAAATCCCATAAAGAGGCACTGACGCACCCCTGTTTTGATGCGGGAAAGCTCCCCTGCGCCGAGGTTCTGCCCGGCGTAGGTCGCCATCGTGAGCCCGAAGGTTTCGAGCGGGACGCAGAGCAGCATCTGCACCTTGGTGGCGGCGGTGACGGCTGCCACGCTGTCGGAGCCGAGCGTGTTCACGGCGCTTTGCAAAACCGTTGAGCCGATGGCAGTGATGGCAAACTGCAAGCCCATCGGGACGCCCACCGCGAGGTGACGGATGGCATGCTCCCGATTGAATGGGATATACTCCCGTGCAACGTGGAGCGCTGTAAACTTTTTGGCAATATAAAGAAGGCACAAAATCCCCGAAATCGCCTGACTTGCAACCGTTGCCCACGCCGCACCTGCAATCCCCATATGGAACACGAGGATGAAGAGCAGGTCGAGCGCAACATTAAGAACAGAAGAGATCACGAGAAAGACGAGCGGCGTTTTGCTGTCGCCCAGCGCGCGCAGAAAGCCCGAAAGCAGGTTGTACAGCACGATGGTGGAGATGCCGAGGAAGAGGATGCGGATATAGGTCACAGCGCCGTCGAAGATGTTCTGCGGGGTCTGCATGACGGTCAAGATCCACTTGGTTCCTGCAACGGTGACGATCGTCAGGAGGATGGAAAGCACCGCTGCCACCCAGACAGCATTTGCCACCGATTTTTGCAGATTTTCCTTGTCCTTTGCGCCGAAATACTGCGCCACCGGAATGGTAAAGCCGCAGCACATCCCCTGGATGAATCCGAGGATCAAAAAGCTGAGCGAGCCGGTCGACCCGACCGCCGCAAGCGCCTCGACTCCGAGTGCTTTTCCGACAATGATGGTATCTGCCATGCTGTAGAGCTGCTGGAAGAGATTCCCCAGCATCAGCGGGAGCGAAAACTGCAAGATCAGCTTCCACGGGCTCCCCTTTGTCATATCACGAACCATGATGTGTTTCCTCCTGTGTTGTATAAACTCCCCAAAGCAGCACAAAACCCCCGGCAGAAGCTGGGGGTTTTTGTTATTCCTGCGCCTGCTGTACGGCATCGGCTGTGGTGCAGCGCAGCAGACAAACCGTTTGCTTCTCACCTTTACAAAAAAAGAAAACCGATAGACTCCGTCTGGAATCCATCGGTTCTTTGGTGACCTACCGGAGATTCGAACTCCGGACACCCTGATTAAAAGTCAGGTGCTCTGCCAACTGAGCTAGTAAGTCATTCCGTTTTTGTTGTCCTGTCCTGACAACGTTATTGATTATATCATCCTTTTTTCTATCTGTCAACACTTTTTTCGGGGATTTTTCTGTTTTTCGCGAAAAAATGGGGAGCCCTTGCGAAGGCTCCCCCCAAAAGATTATTTGTAAAGATTATTTGTTTGGATAGTTCTTTGCGATCTCGCGGAAATCAGCGATAAACTGATCCACGTTTTCCTCTCTTGTTGCCCAGCAGGTCACAAGGCGCATAACGGAATGGTCGTCGCCGTGGCGGTCCCAAAAAGTCATCTTGTACTTTTTGCCAAGCTCCTCCACCATTGCATTGGGCAGGATCGGGAACTGCTGATTGGTGAAGCTCTCCTGCAATACGGAGAAGCCGCATTCCTCGATGACGTGTTTGATCTTCATGGAGAGCTTGTTTGCATGAGCGCCCAGCTCCTCATACAGCCCGTCCTTCATCAGCTCTACAAACTGGATGCCCAGCAGGCGTCCCTTTGCCAAAACAGAGCCCATCTGTTTTCTCATATACATAAAGTTCTCTTTGAAGATCGGGTTTACAATGATGAGCGCTTCTCCGAAGAGTGCGCCGCACTTGGTTCCGCCAAAGTAGAAGGCGTCGCAGTATTTTGCATAGTCCTCCGGTGCGATGTCGTTTGCCTCGGAGGTCAGCGCAGAGCCCATTCTTGCACCGTCGAGATAGAGGTACATATTATGTTTTTTGCAGGTTTCGGAAAGAGCCTTCAGCTCCTCCTTTGTGTACAGGGTGCCGATCTCGGTTGGGTTTGTGATATAGGCAAGCTTCGGGATCACACGATGAAAGTCGGTGTGGATGTAGATGGTGTCTTCGATCATCTGAGGTGTCAATTTTCCGTCTGGGGAGTACACAGGCATGGTTTTGTGTCCGGTCGACTCCACTGCACCTGTTTCCTGTGTGCAGATATGTCCTGTGTGGGGAGAAATTACAGACTCATAAGGGCGCAGCATCTGTGCGATCATGGTTGCATTGGTGATGGTTCCGCTTACGAAAAGATGGATGTCTGCCTGTGGACACTGCAATTTTTTGCGCAGCAGGTCGCAGGCTTCTGCGGTGTATGGGTCAGATCCGTATCCATCGGTCTGTTCCATATTGGTGCGAACCATTGCATCCAAGATCCTCGGATGGCAGCCTTCACTGTAGTCGTTTTTCAAACTAATCATCATTGATCCCTCTCCTGATTGATATTGTCTTTGTATTGCATACACTGTTGTCTGCCGGAGGAATCCACCTCAGGCGGACACTCTCGGGCAAAAGAAAAGCGGATGTTCCCGCTTTTCTTTATGATACCCCATTTTCTATTAGATGTCAACGATATTGATGAGCTGCATATCCTGAATATTTTTGTTCATTTTAAGCGAATTAGCCAAAGCGTTCGCGGTATCGAGTGCGGTGAGGCACGGGATAGAGCGTTCTACCGCCTTGCGGCGCAGCTGGACGGAGTGGCGGGCAGGCTGTCTGCCCTTTTTGGAGGTGGAGATGATGTAGGAGAGTCTGCCGCTGTCTACAAGATCCATCACGGTCGGGCTTTCCTCCCCGATCTTGCGCACGGTGCTGGTAGCCACCATGTTGCGGTTGAGCATCGATGCGGTGCCGGAGGTTGCATAGAGGTCGTAACCGAGCTTTTCAAATTTCTCTGCAATTTTGATGATCTCCTGCTTGTCGCTGTCGCGAACGGAAATGAGGATCGCTCCGCCCGGTTTGTGCTCCATCTTGTAGCCCGCTGCAAGCAGCCCCTTGTAGAGTGCTTCCTCAAAGGTTTTTGCGATGCCGAGGACTTCACCGGTGGATTTCATTTCCGGTCCGAGGTGGGTGTCCACGTCGTGGAGCTTCTCAAAGCTGAATACCGGAACCTTTACTGCCACATATTCGCTCTCCGGGTAGAGCCCGATGCCGTAGCCCTGATCGATGAGCTTTTCGCCGAACATCATGCGCGTTGCGATATCGACCATCGGCACCCCGCTCACCTTGCTGATGTACGGGATGGTGCGGGAGGAACGCGGGTTCACCTCGATGACATACACCTCGTTGTTGTAGATGACGTACTGGATGTTGACAAGACCGACAACGTGCAGCGCCCGCGCAAGGCGTCCCGTGTAGTCGATGAGGATGCGCTTGATGCGCTGGGAGAGGCTTTGCGCCGGGTATACGGAGATGGAGTCGCCGGAATGGATGCCTGCGCGCTCGATGTGCTCCATGATGCCCGGAATGAGGAAGTCCTCGCCGTCGCAGATGGCATCGACCTCCACCTCCTTGCCCATGAGGTACTTGTCGATGAGGACAAGGTTGTCCTTCATGTGGCTTGTGATGATGTCCATGTATTCCTCAACGTCCTGTGCGTTGTAGGCGATGATCATGTTCTGACCACCCAATACATAGGAAGGACGCAGCAGCACCGGATATCCGAGGCGTTCTGCAGCACCGACTGCTTCTTCTTTGGTGAGGACGGTTTCGCCCTTCGGTCTTGGGATGCCGCATTGTTCGAGCAGCTCGTCAAAGCGTTCGCGGTCCTCTGCTTCGTCGATGGAATCTGCGGAGGTGCCGAGGATTCTTACGCCTTTTTCGCTGAGGTATTTGGTCAGCTTGATGGCGGTCTGTCCGCCGAACTGTACCACAACGCCGTATGGTTTTTCGGTTTCGAGGATGGAATCGACGTCCTCCGGGGTCAGCGGGTCGAAGTAGAGGCGGTTTGCAGTATCAAAGTCGGTCGAAACGGTTTCCGGGTTGTTGTTTGCAATCACAGCTTCATAGCCGAGCTCCTTGAGCGCCCATACACAGTGTACGGAGCAGTAGTCGAACTCGATGCCCTGACCGATGCGGATCGGGCCGGAACCGAATACGAGGATTTTTTTCTTGTCGCTCCTGTGTTCCGCAAGGAAGTGCTCCGCTTCATTTTCGTCGTCCCAGGTAGAGTAGAAGTACGGGGTTTCTGCCTTATATTCCGCAGCGCAGGTGTCTGCCATCTTAAAGGAGCTGTGGCGCGGGTTTTCCACCTTCTGACCGGAGAGCGCTTCGATCGTTTTGTTGAGGAATCCAAGACGCTTTGCACGCAGGTATTTTTCGTCGGTGAGTGCGCCGTCTTTGAGCTCCTCCTCCATATCGATGAGGTTTTTAAGGCGGCTGAGGAACCACAGATCAATCATTGTGACGCTGTGGATCTCATCAAGGGAGATGCCTTTTTTGATGGCAGCATAAACGCAGAAGATGCGCTCGTCGTCGCAGTCGTGCAGCTTCTTCTGAAGCTCTTCCCTGCTCATTTCGAGGAATTTTGGCATATTGAAGTCGCTGAGCCCCAGCTCAACGGAGCGCACCGCCTTCATCATCGCCTGCTCGAAGGAGGTGCCGATGGACATTACTTCACCGGTTGCCTTCATCTGGGTGCCGAGGGTGCGTTTTGCGTAAACGAATTTATCGAACGGCCATTTCGGGAATTTTACGACCATGTAGTCTACGGATGGCTCGAAGCAGGCGTAGGTGTTTCCGGTCACGGCGTTGACGATCTCGTCGAGGGTATAGCCGATGGCGATTTTGGTTGCGACCTTCGCAATCGGGTAGCCTGTCGCCTTGGATGCCAGCGCGGAGGAACGGGACACACGCGGGTTTACTTCGATCACGGCATATTCTCTGGAGGTTGGGTGCAGCGCAAACTGGCAGTTGCAGCCGCCCTCTACGCCCAGCTCTTCCACGATATTGAGCGCCGCCTTGCGCAGCATGCCGAATTCATCGGGGTTGAGGGTCACGGCAGGAGCCACCACGATGGAGTCGCCGGTGTGCACGCCGACCGGGTCCACGTTTTCCATCGAGCAAACGGTGATGATGTTTTCCTTGGAGTCGCGGATGACCTCAAACTCGATCTCCTTCCAGCCGGAGATGCATTTTTCCACGAGGATCTGGGTGATTGGAGAGAGGCGCAGACCGTTGCCTGCGATTTCGCAAAACTGCGCTTCGTCGTATGCGATACCGCCGCCCGTTCCGCCCATCGTAAACGCCGGACGGATGATGACCGGATAGCCGATCTCCTTGATGAAATCGAGTCCGTCCTCAAGCGTCGTTACCACGCGGGACGGGATGCACGGCTCCCCGATTGCCTCCATCGTGTCCTTGAACATCTGACGGTCCTCTGCCTTGTCGATGGTTTCTACCTTTGCGCCGAGCAGCTTTACATTGTGTGCATCGAGGAAGCCCTCCTTTGCAAGCTGCATCGAGAAGGTAAGCCCGGTCTGTCCGCCCAAGGTGGAGAGGACGCTGTCCGGTTTTTCGAGTTCGATGATGCGTTTTACCACGTCGAGGGTCAACGGCTCGATGTATACCTTGTCTGCCATCGCCTTATCGGTCATGATGGTGGCAGGGTTCGAGTTGATGAGGACGACCTCCAGCCCCTCTTCCTTGAGCGCACGGCACGCCTGTGTGCCTGCATAGTCAAATTCAGCAGCCTGTCCGATGATGATCGGGCCGGAACCGATTACCAGTACTTTTTTGATATCTTGTCTGAGCGGCATTGTTTGCAGACTCCCTTCTATTTGTTGAGCATATTGAAGAATGCTTCGTAGATCCCATCAAAGTTTTTGCGTCCGATCTCGCACTCCGGCACGAACTGTACGGACATTCCGGGATATTCAAGGTAACGCAGACCCTCGCAGGTCTTGTCGTTGGAATTGATGTAGGTCACCTGCGCCTTGCTGCTGTCTGTGTTTTGCACAACGCAGCCGTGGTTCTGGGTGGTGATGAAGGTGTGTCCTGTGGCGCATTCGCTCACCGGGCAGTTGCAGCCGCGGTGACCTGCCTTCATTTTGCAGATGCATCCGCCTGCGGCAAGTCCCATCAGCTGATGGCCCACGCCGATGCCAAGCATCGGGATGCCGCTCTTTGTCAGAGCACAGACGGTTTCAAGCTCCTTTGCGGTGTCGTTAAAATCTGCCCAGCCGCCGCACAGCACGATGCCCTGCGGCTTTGCTGCGAGGATCTCTTGTGCGCTCATGGAGGACGGGACCACGGTGAGCTGTGCGCCCCGTGCCATGAGGGCATCAAGGACATCCCTGCGTACACCGAAGTCTACTACGGTAAGTTTTGTGCTCCCCTGCCCCATGGAAACAGTTTCGGTGTTTGTTTTCCACTGCGGGGTCTTGAAGCGGTAGTTTTTAAGCTCTGTGAGGAGCTGCGTTTTATTTTCCTCTGTAACGGGATTTGTTGTCACCATTGCTTTCATCACGCTGTGATCACGCACCTTGCGTGTGAGGGCGCGGGTATCTACGCCGAAGATGCCGGCGATGCCCTTGCGCTCCATCCAGTCGTCGAGACGTCCGGTGCTGCGGTAGTTGGAGGGGGAAGCGCACCATTCGCGCATCACAACCGCCTGTGCATGGACGGCGGAGAGGTCGTCCTCCCCTTCCACCACACCGTAATTCCCAAGCATTGGGAAGGTGGAGATGAGAATATTGTTTTCGTTGGCAGGGTCGGTCAGAAGCTGCTGATAGCCCACAACAGCTGTGTTAAACACCAATTCGCCGAAGGCATCCTGCGCTGCGCCGACGTGGTATCCCTCATAGAGAGAACCATCCTCAAGCAGAAGGACCGCCTTCTTTGCGTTCTTATAAATATCCATGACAAAAACCCCCTTCTATTCAATACAAGATCCCGCTGCGGTGGTTACTGCGGCAGTCTTGGCTGTGGGATGACGCTGCAAATATCTTCGCGCATGGCAAGTGCTGCTTTTCTTGCCTGCTGTGCATAGTCGTGCCCGTCACTTCCGGATTTTTTCCATGCAGTGATGATACCGCGGGAGGAGTTGATGACAGCGCCGAGCCCGTGCTCATCGAATGCGCCCTTTACATCGTTTGCTCCGCCGCCCTGTGCGCCGTAGCCCGGAACAAGGAAGAAGGTGTGCGGCATTTTCTGGCGCATCTCGCGAAGCTGCTCCGGATAGGTTGCGCCGACTACTGCACCCACTGCGGAATAGCCGTAATGGTGCGGGGTTTCCAGTCCCCATGCTTCACACATGCCGCCCATTGTTTCGTAGATGGTTTTTCCGTCGATCTTCTGGTCCTGAAGCTCACCGGAGGAAGGGTTGGAGGTTTTTACAAGAACAAAGATGCCCTTGTCCTTCTCTCTGCACAGTCCCAGCAGCGGTTTGATGCCGTCCGAGCCGAGGTAGCCGTCAACGGTCAGGCAGTCTGCGCCGAATGCGGTTACCTTCTGTCCGCAAACATCGGTTTCTCCGAGGTGCGCTGCTGCATATGCCTCCATTGTGGAGCCGATGTCGTTGCGCTTGCCGTCTGTGATCACGATCATGCCTTTTTTCTGTGCATATTCGATGGTTTCATACATTGCCTTCATGCCCTGCCAGCTGTACAGCTCGTAATAAGCTGCCTGCGGCTTGATTGCCGGAACGATATCATAGATGGCATCGATGATCCCTTTGTTGTAGGTCACGATTGCCTGTGCTGCTGCATCGAATGGGTTCTCATTTGCAGCCATTGCCTCATCCTTGATGTACTGCGGGATGTAGTCGAGCAGGGAGTCGAGTCCTACCACGATCGGTGCCTTCATCTGTACGATTTTTTCAATCAGTTTTTTCATAAAATTTTTCCTCCTAATGGTATTGATATGTGATCGTTCCGCCGCAGATGGTGCAGACTGCCTTGCCGGTCAGCTGCATCCCGTCGAATGGCGTGTTGTTGCTTTTGGAATGAAACTTCGTCTTGTCTACAGTCCATACGAGATCGGGGTCAAGCAGCGTGATGTCTGCCGCTGCGCCCTCTTTGAGCGTTCCGCCGGGCAGCCCCAAAATCTGTGCAGGACGGGTGGTCATCGCTTCGATGAGCTTAGAAAAGCTCATGCCGCGCTGTTTGCACAGGACGGTATTTGCCGCTGCAAAGCTCGTTTCCAGTCCGACGATGCCGTTGGGGGCGGTTTCAAAGTTTGCCTTTTCTTCGGCGGCGTGCGGTGCGTGGTCGGTGATGATGCAGTCGAGCGTGCCGTCGAGCACCCCCGCGATCACCGCCTCGCAGTCCTCCTGCTCGCGCAGCGGAGGATTCATGCGCCAGTTTGCATCGCGGTTTCGCAGCAGCTCGTGCGTCATCATCATGTAATGCGGTGCTGTTTCCGCTGTTACAGCAACGCCCCGCGCCTTCGCTTCGCGGATGAGCTGGACGGAGCCCTTCGTGCTGACGTGGGCAATGTGAATCCTTGTGCCGGAGCATTCTGCCAGTACGATCTCACGCGCAGTGATGCTGTCCTCGCTGGCGCGGTCCATGCCCTTGACGCCAAGCTCCTCGGAAACGCTTCCCTTGTGCATGATGCCGCCGTTGATGATGCTCAGATCCTCACAGTGGCTGATGACCATGAGGTCCTCTTTGTAGGCTCTCTTGAGCGCTTCGAGCATCTGTCCGCCGCACTCCACCGGTCTTCCGTCGTCGGAAACGGCAACGGCTCCCGCCGCCTTGAGCGCCGCAAAATCATTGAGGCTGCTGCCGGAGAGCCCCTTTGTGATGGCTGCCACGGGATAAACGCGGCAGTCTGCCTGTGCTGCACGGTCTAAAATATCGTGAAGGACCTCCGGAGAATCGGTGACAGGCTTTGTATTTGGCATGCAGCATATTGCGGTGAACCCGCCGGCTGCCGCCGCACGGCATCCGGTCAGGACATCCTCCTTATGAGTAAAGCCCGGATCGCGCAGATGCACATGCATATCGATGAGTCCCGGCACGGCACACAGTCCGCTTGCATCGATGCACTGGGCATCGTCTGCCGGGAGCTTGCCGCCCACCTGGGCGATTTTTCCGTTTTCGATCAAAATATCCCCGATCTCGTCCCGATTTTGGGAAGGGTCCAATATTCTTGCGTTTTGAATCAGCAGCTTCAACGAAAATCCTCCTTTATTCTGTTTCACCAAGGATGATAACCTTGTCCTCCCCGTCGCGCTCCTCCACAAGGACGCGCACGACCTCCTCCTTGGAGGTGGGAAGGTTTTTTCCGATATAGTCTGCACGGATGGGCAGCTCGCGGTGTCCCCGATCGACAAGCGCTGCAAGCTGGATGTTTTCGGGGCGTCCGCGGCTCATCAGGGCATCGATTGCCGCGCGGACGCTGCGCCCTGTGCAGATCACATCATCCACAAGGATGATGCGCTTTCCTGTCAGAGGGAAGGGCAGATTGGTCTTGTCCCCTTCGCAGGGAGCCCTGCCGTCATCGCGAAAATGAGAAATATCAACATATCCCACCGGGATTTCCTGCCCCTCCACCTCCCGGATCTTGGCAGCGATGCGCTGTGCAAGCTGGGCGCCGCGGCTCATGATGCCGACGATGCAGACGTGCTCGGTCCCATGGTTGCGCTCGATGATCTCAAACGAGATGCGCGCAATGGCACGGCGCATGGCATCGCGGTCCATGATCTGTGCCTTTTCCTGAAGGGCTTCCCTTTTTGCCATCTAATTCCCCCTTTTTTTGCAATAAAAAAAATCCGCCGCCCGACGGACGACAGATAACGATGTTTTGATACAGCGCAACCGCACAGAAGGGTACAGCGCACCCCCTGATCCGGTTCCTGATCTGCATAACTTACCTTGTCGGCCTCACGGGACCATCTTAAAGGACTGTTGCATTGATTTATTTTTATCTATTATACAGGATTTTTCCGCACTTGTCTACAGTAGTTGCGACAATTCTCGTTTTTTTCCATTTTATTTTTTATATAACCCCAACAAAAGCGCCTCCTTCTTGCATCCAGCGCCCGCCCTGTGATACACTGAACATAAAAAGGGGGATTGACGATGAAAGCAGTCTATACCAAAAAGCGGATGACATTATACCAAGAAAATGAACAGGAGGCGGGGCATATCGACCTTACGCCCGTTTCCCCCTCGCTTGTGCGCATTGATTCTGTCTTTACCCAGCCGGATTTTCGCGGTCAGGGCATCGCTGCCAAGCTGATGGAAGCGCTCCTTCCCAGGCTGAAGGAGGAAAATAAGCAGGTGCTGCTTTTGTGCAGTACTGCACAGCGCTATGTGGCAGAGCATCCCGAATGGGACGTTCTCCTTGCAAAGAACATCCATTTTGAAAAAAACTGATAGTCTTTCTTCCCTGCCGTGTGTATGGGGTCATATGATTTTTTGAGAAATCGTGCAGGAGCTGCCGCAAACAAGGGGCGTTCCTGCAAATTTTTTCCTGCAAAAACCGCACAGCAAAGCCATTTGTTTCAGCAGAAAAACTTTTTTTCATTTTTTCTCAAAAAGGTGTTGACATTTGAGAATATGTGCGATATAATAAACAACGTCGTCAGGACAATAAGTTCTGAAAAACACATGCGGGTGTAGTTCAATGGTAGAATCCCAGCCTTCCAAGCTGGTCGCGTGGGTTCGATTCCCATCACCCGCTCCATTTTTGCGCCAATAGCTCAGCTGGATAGAGCAACTGCCTTCTAAGCAGTAGGCCAGGGGTTCGAGTCCCTTTTGGCGCGCCAATTATGGTGGGTATGGCCTAGTTGGTTATGGCGCCAGATTGTGGCTCTGGAGGTCGTGAGTTCGACTCTCACTACCCACCCCATTGAAAAGAGGCTTTCGACAAAGCCTCTTTTCTCATATCTGAAACATTGGGCTGTAGCCAAGCGGTAAGGCAACGGACTTTGACTCCGTCATCTCGTGGGTCCGAATCCCGCCAGCCCAGCCACAAAAAGCACCGATCTTTTGATCGGTGCTTTTTTCTTGTATCAAATTCTTTGTGTTTTGTGCAGACAGCCCCCATCCTCTCGCGGAGGATGGGGGCTGTTTTTTATTCGTAGTATTCCACTTCGTCGAAGGCACCGATTGCAAGGCATACCGGGCAGACATCCTCGCGTTTTTCGAAGATTTCGCCGCAGAACTGGCAGCGGTAGCCGATCTTCTTCTTGCGGGGTTTTTCCACCGGCTTGCTTGGGTCTGCTGCGCTTGGAGCGGTTGCAGGGTCTTTGTTCTGCAATTTTGCAAGCATCGTCATAAAGCGGTTTTCGTGGGAGCGCTCGATGTTTGCCACATGCTCAAACATGACAGCCAGCTCCTCCAGCCCCTCCTCGCGTGCCTGCTGTGCAAACTCAGGATACATCGTATGCCACTCGGAATATTCGCCCTGTGCTGCCTGAATGAGCGTGGACATGGTGTCGGTTGGCTTGCCGTAGAGCTGCTCGAACCAGAAGCGGGCGTGGGTCATTTCGTTTTTCGCCATTTCTTCAAAGGCGCGCGCAATTTCTTCGTCGCCGTTTTTGCGGGCTGCCATTGCGTAATAGGTATATTTGTTGCGAGCAATGGATTCGCCTGCCAGTGCTTTGCGCAGGTTTTCTTCGGATTTTGTTCCTTTTATGTTCATATGATTACCACCTTTCTGTCGTTTGTGTATGGCTTACTATCATTATTCCTGCAATCTGAGATCGTTTTCTTTGATCCAGCCCTTCTTGCGAAGCGCAAGTGCAAAGATCGGAGTGAGCAGCGCAGGAACAACAAAACAAATCAGGATGAGTCCCGTCCAGTCCAGCGCGGAGATTGCTCTCCCCTCCTGAAGCCATCCCGTGTAAATGCCGATCTGACCGACGAGACCACAGGTCCCCATTCCCGAGGAGATGGCAGGACCGTTCATTTCAAGATGGAACAGACAGGTCGCGAGAGGGCCTGTGACCGCCGACGTGAGGATGGGCGGCAGGAAGATGCGCGGATTTTTGAGGATATTGGGCATTTGCAGCATGCTTGTCCCCAAGCCCTGGCTGACAAGTCCGCCGACACCGTTTTCCCGATAGCTCATGAAGGCAAACCCCACCATCTGCGCGCAGCAGCCTGCAACGGCTGCACCGCCTGCAAGCCCTGTCAGGCTCAGTGCGGCGCAGATGGCTGCGCTCGAGATCGGGAGGGTGAGGAAGATCCCCATGAGCACCGAGATGATGACCCCCATGAGGAAGGGCTGAAGCTCGGTCGCCCACATGATGATGCCGCCCAGCGCACTTGCCGCCGCGCCGATCGGCGGGGCGAACAGCACCGATAAGCCGACGCCTGTCAGGATCGTGACAGCCGGGGTGACGAGGATATCGACCTTCGTTTCCTTGCTGACGAGCTTGCCCACCTCCGCGCTGAGGATCGCGATGAAGTAAACGGCAAGCGGTCCCCCTGCTTTGCCGAGGGTGTTGGCAGCGCTGCCCACCGCAACGAGGCTGAAGAGCACGAGGGGCGGGGCCTGCAGCGCAGAGCCGATGGACGCCGCCATCGCGGGACCTGCCATCGCCATCGCATACGTTCCGGCTTCTACGAGAAATTCGATGCCGGTCTGCTCCCCGATGGTTTTGAGGATGGTGCCGATCAAAAGGCTTGCAAACAAGCCCTGCGCCATCGCCGCCATCGCATCGATGCCGTATCGCCGTGCAGACAGCAAAACATTCTTTCTTTTGAAAAACTCTTTGATCTTACTCATTTTTTCGCTCCTTTTGCGCTATGCGTAAGTTCCGGTTCATTGTAACATGATTTTGCACCGATTTTCAAGGAAAAACAATCGATTTTTGGCTATTCTGTGTTTTTCTGTTGATTCTGTTCATCCAACGTGCTTTTGTGAAAGATTTTCGTGTCTTTTCCCCCGTTTTCCCAAAAGTTAAAAAAAGACAGGGTCGTAATTGGAACGGTTCCCTGTCTTTTTTGTCCTATTTTTTCGTTTTGATGGATTCCATGCGCTTTGTAAGGGTATCGAGCTGCGCATCGAGATTCCCGATCAGCGGTGCGCCGACGATGTTCCCCTCGCGGTCCACAAGATAGCTTGTGGGGTATCCGGTGATCTCATCCACAAATTCCTTGTAAAAGGCACTTTCCTCATCGGGGACGAGGTTTTGATACGTCACCTTTTTTTCGGAAAGAATCCACTTTGCAGTGTCGAGTGCATCCTGATTGGAGCCTGCATCGGATGCGATCCCGATGAGGTTCATGTTCTGTTCCTTGAGGGTGTGGGACAGCTCTTCCAGAGCCGGCATCTCTTCGACGCAGGTCCCTCAGCCGTTGTTCCAGAAATTGACGAGTGTGACGTCATACTCGGAAAACACCTCGTTTGTGACGGTGTTCCCGTCCATGTCCTCGGCAGAAAATTCCGGGAACGGCTTGCGCGAAACAAGCTCCTCCTCGGAGGAACAGCCTGTGATGGAAAGCGACAGACAGAGCGCTGCTGTCAGCGCAGCAAAGATTCGTTTCATTCTTGTTTCCCCTTAATTGAAAATGATCCTGTGATCGCCTTGTGCGGACAGGTGCGGATGCAGTCGCCGCAGCGGATGCATTCGGTATGGTTTGGGTGAAGGTATGCTTCTACGTCCATTTTGCACACACGGCTGCATGCGCCGCAGGCGGTGCATTTGTCCTTGTCCACATGGAGCTGATAGAGGGAAATTTTATTGAACAGTGCATACAGCGCACCCAGAGGACAAACCCATTTGCAGAACGGGCGGTAGAAAAAGACGGAGAGCACGAGGATGCCCAGGAGGATGCAGCTTTTCCAGGTGAACAGCCATCCAAGGCTCGCGCGGATGCCCGCATCCGCAATGGACAGCGGGATGCCCCCCTCTAAAATGCCGACCGGACAGACGTATTTGCAGAAGAACGGGGCGCCCATCCCGACCTCGTTGACGATGGTGACGGGCAGCACAAAGACGAACAGCACCAAAAAGACGTATTTAAGATAGGTAAGGATATGAAACGGCTTTGTGCTCAGTTTTTTGCTTGGGATCTTGTGCAGCAGCTCCTGAAACCAGCCAAACGGACACAAAAATCCGCAGACCACGCGTCCCAGCGTGACGCCGAAAAAGATCAAAAGACCGACGATATAATAGGAAAATCGAAACTTCGACGAACCAATGACCGCCTGAAGCGCACCGATTGGGCAGGAGCCTGCCGCTCCCGGACAGGAGTAGCAGTTGAGCCCCGGTACACAAACTGCCTTGAGGTCCCCTTTGTAGATTTTTCCTTTGAGAAAATTGGGAAGAAACGGGTTGGAAGCGATGGTCGCTAAGAGCTGGACCTTCCAACGGTTTTTATTTTTAGCCAATACCAACACACTCCAAACAAATATTGATCCCCTTACTCAAAACGGTGGAGGGTTCTGTTCGAAAAACCCCCACACCAATCAAAACAAGGGAGAGAAGAAGGGCTGCGATCGTTGCTTTTTTCATGCGGTGCTATCCTTTCACTTCCATCGGTTTTCCGGGATCATCCGGGATCACATCATCATCCTGCGAGGAGGAGCTGTTGTCGGTGAGCGGTACCACCGGTCCGTTGTCTGTGATTTCGGGGATTTCCTCCTCAGAAGGCTTCACGTCCTCGACAGGCGGGGTCTGCTCGGAATTTTCCAGTCCTTCCAGCATTTCCACAAAGGAGGCTGCCGATTCCGTGAGGGTTTGTGCTTCGATCTTTGAGTACCATGCCGACAGGAAGGCTCTCTCAACGCACCAGGAGCCGGTGTTTTTGTCCGTGATCATTTCGATGTTCTTCCCAACGGCTTCCTTGAGGGAATCGTTAAAGACGATCATCGGAAACGGCGCTTCCGCCTTTGTGCTCTCGTCCTGCTTTGTCACAGCGAGCACAAGCTCTGCCCCCGCTTCCTTTACCTCTTCATACGCCTTGAGCATCTGCTCCTGTGCCTTCATGCCCTCGTCGGTTGTCAGGTCAAGGAAGGCAAAAAAGAATACCTGCGGGAGATCTTCCCTTGTAAAATCCTCACCGGAGAGCGTTTTTGTTGTAAAATCTCCGATCCGGTTTGCTTCGAGCTTGTCCATTGCCGGTACGGAATCGTCGGGGAAGTGGCGGTCTGCCCATTCCTCACTGACGTATCCCTTTTCCAGCGCATCCTCCAACGTCATGTCACCGTTGCGGATCGCTTTTTCTACGTCCTCAGTGCTCGGCTTTCTTTCGCTGCATCCTGCCATCGATGCAATGCAGAGGACTGCCGTTAAAATAGAAATCCATCGTTTCATTCTATCAAATCTCCTTATCCCTTTTGTGCAGCGCCGGTGCAGCAGGGTCTTTTTTGAGCATCCGTTTGTCTTCCTCTGTGCTGATGCGGCGCAGATGCTCCTCCTTGCGCTCCTGCTCCCTGATATAAAGGTCGAGCGCCTTGTTTGTTTTTCTGAGGATCAAAATGGATTTTGAAGTCATGTAAAGAGCCAAAAGCAGATTGAGCGCAACGGTTGCCGCTGCCGCCCCTGCAATGATCTTTTTGCCTTGCTTTGTGGTCCATTGTTTCATTTTGGATTCCTCCTTTTTTAGTTTCTGCCGGTTCAAATGCGCTTTTCCCCGCAGGGCAGCGCATAAGAGCGGGACCTTGTCGTCATTATATCGCAAAAACTTCTTGTCTGTCAAACGGACGCTTTATTTTCCACTGCGGAAATGAAAAAATTTTTGACGGTATAAAGGTGCAGCGTCACAGCGGGGTCGCTGCACTGCGGTGTGCCGTTTTCTGTCCAAAATTCGACGTCACCGAGTCCCAGCAGTCCGCGCCCCGTCATTTTTCCGTATGCCTCCTTGAGGGTCCACAGGCGCGTGAACCACGCGTCCTGATTTTCCTGCCGGGAGAGGAAATCCCGCTCGCGCGCGGTAAAGCAGCGCGACACCACCCGCGGGCGCACGGGGGCGCATGCCTCCACATCGATCCCGACGGGGCGGCAGGACGCTGCCCCCACGCAGCATTGTTCCGTGTGGCTTGCGCTGACATAGAGCCCCGGCACCGTGGTGACGGGGGCGCCCTCCTCGGTGCGGAGGATGGGAAGCTCCTGCCCTGTTTTGCGGTAGATCGCTTCCTTCATCAGACGCTGGGCGCAGATGCTCTGCCGAAGCGCCGCACCATGGTGGCGGCTTTCGAGCATTGTTTGCTCCTGCGCGGTCAAAGCGGTGTGAAAGCTCGGAGCTTCCTCCTGCGTCAGCCAGTACATCCATTCCATCGTCTTCCCTCGTTTCCCATTGAAGCTGTGCGACTATTGTACCACAGCTAAAAAAAATACTCCATAGATTTTTCCACATTCAGGAAGGGGGATTTATCTCTCCCCGATGCGGGAAAAACGGCGTTCTTACGGGGGATTTTGAGGTTCTGACCCAAAATTCCCGTATTTCTGATCAAAAAATTTACATTTTATGCTATAATAAAGGAAACTTAAAAATCAGCGAAACAGGAGGTATTTTATGGCACTCATCACACCGCCCAAACCGATCACAGACTTTGTTTTGACCACCACAAAGCCATTTCACAGCGAAAAGGCAGCAAGGGATTTTTTCGATCTGGTGGACTCCTACGGTACGCATTACATGATTTCGAGATACGGCAACTGGGAGCCTCTGCCCCACACCTACAAGGAATCGAAGCGTGAGCACCTGATCCTCTCGTGGTTTCAAGGGGAAAAACTCACCGAGGAGGAGCTGGAGAGCCGCTACCTCAACGTCTTCCTTTCCATGAAGGGCAAGGCTCCAAGCAAGATCACCTACAATGTGGGCTGGTCCAACTGGACAAACCACGATTGCTTCAACATGATCTTTGTGTCGATCTCGAAGCCCTTTTTGCAAAAAAGCAGCGAAAACATGGTGCAGTTTCAAAATTTCTGCGAGGACCTCATCCGGCTCTTCCCGCCTGTACACGCCGAAATCTACGACTACACGGCATCCATCCCCTGCACCTGTACCAAAAATGCCTTCATCCCCGACAACCTTTGCGTGCGCTGCCCTGCTCTTAAGTGGCGCACCTACTTCGGTCCGCCGTATATCGAGCTGCTGGGGAGAGATACCCTGCTTGGTGCCCCCTGCTTCAAGACGGAGGAGGTCGGGGACTGTGTGGTCCTCCAGCTTGCAGAAACGGTCTTTGACGAGATCCCGCCGTCGGCGCGCGATTTGGTCGTCGATTACCTTGAGGAGAGCGTCGATCCGCAGCTTCGTGCCAATCTGAAAAAGGGCTTTTTGTTTCGTCCCTTCGACATTTCCGAGGATCATTCGAGCAAAAATAAGCTCGTCCCCAACTTCTCCTTCGAGGAACTGATTTCCGAGGATCATTCGAGCAAAAATAAGCTCGTCCCCAACTTTCCCTTCGAGGAACTGATTGCCAAGAACCTCTCCCCGCAAACGATCGAAACGCTCAAAAATCCATACGCTTCCCGCAGATAGCGCGGGGGGTGACACGATTATGAAGGAGCCTCCGCTTTTGACTCCGATGGGGGAAATCGAGGTTTTCTTCGATGGGTTTCTGCTTATGATTATGACAACAGCTTCTGCGAAAACGGTGTGCAGTATAATCTCCTGCCGTTCACGAAAACCCTGGATTATGTCTTTTTCCTTGCATGGATGGAGGAGCACGACCCGGAAAACGAAGCGCAGACATGGTTCGGTGCCGACCCGACGATGCTTTAAATCTTGCTGTTTTGAAAGGAAAACGGTCGAATTCTCTTGTATTATTTTCCAAATATAGTATAATATAGTCATTCATGGGGGTTTCCCCTACCGCAGATCACAAGGAGGTCATTTTCATGAAACAGCTTTATGCGCTCATCCTTTCGGTATCCCTGCTTCTTTCCCCTGCCTTCCTGACTGCCTGCTCCTCTGAGCCGCAGGAGGTCATTAGCACACCATCCTCCCTTGAGGAACTCGGCTATCGCATCGACGAGGAGGCGATCCCCGCGGTCGTTTTGGAGGATACGCAGTTTCTCGATGAGAATACGATGGACCCCGCCAACATCACCGGAGGATTTACGGCGATTTCCGGATACTGGCACGAGCCGCTTGGAAGCAGCCTCTACCCGATGGCGCTTTTGCAGGCTGTTCCGGCGAACACCACGAAAATCAAGCAGCATCCGTCCCCCATCGACCTTGCGGACTGGGAGCAGTACCGTGTCTTTTCCGACAAGAACATCATCGTGTACAATGTCTACCCGCTCTACTTCCCGCAGGGCGATCTGCCCTCCGTCATCCGCAAGCAGGTCGAGGAAAGCTTCTATCAGACCGAGGCGGAATACAAGGCAGGAAATATCCCCAAGGAGCACTACCGCAGCGAGCCTCTGATGAGCCAGCTCAGCCAGACGCACTACCTTGATTACCTCTGGGACTATTACCAGCGCAGCATCCCAAGCCTCATCGTCCCCTCGAAGCAATAGCATGGGGATTGGATGGGAAATCCCGCAGAAAATCCCCGTCCGTTAGAGCGGATGGGGATTTTTATTTTCTGCACATCTTATAAGGAGCTGGGTGTGACGATGCTCTACCGCTGCGAGTCCAAGGAAGGCGGGGAACCGATCTACTTTGATTCCCCGTATGATGGCGTCGAAATCACCAAGGCGGAATATGAGAAGCTGCGCACGGACGCGCAGCGAGGCGGAACGCTTGCGGATTCCATTACAGTTTCCGGAAAGGATGTCGCGTTCCTTGAGGAAGGTGCGTTGGAGCGATACGTTCTTTCCCTGCTGACCCAGTGGGAAGAGGCGGTCAAAAAAGAGGGCGTGTGACAAACACGCCCTCTTTGTTCTCCTATTTTTGCCCCAAAGTGAGTTTCATTCCGTCTTTGCCGACGATTGCACCGGGGAAAATCGGCTGTATCTGATCGATAAAGGCCTCCGGTTCCTCCAGGGCGGGGCTGAAATGTGTCAGCCACAGTCGGGATGCTCCTGCGGCCTTTGCCAGACGCGCCGCATCCGAAAAGAGCATATGCCCCTTTTCCTCCACCTTTTCGTGCATCGCATTATCCCCGTACATTCCCTCTGCAATCATCAAATCTGCCCCTTGTGCGAACTGTGCGATTTCCGGCATCGGCAGGGTGTCGGTGCAGTAGCACAGGCACAGCGGTGCGCGCGCTCCATCCAGCACCTGCTCGGGAAGGATCTCCCGTCCGTCCTCCAATGTCACACGCTCTCCGCGGTGCAGCTGCCCGAAGAGCTTTGGCGCGATTCCAAGCGCCTGCGCCTTTTGCGGGTTGAAGATGGGTTTTCGGTGCTGCTCGATGCGGTACCCAAGGCAGGGTACGCCATGACTAAGCTCCAGACAGGAGAAGGAAAGATCGTCCCAGCAGGAGATTTTTTCTCCGTCCGAAAGCTCTTTCAGCTCGATCGGATAGGGCAGCATTGGTGCGATCACCAGCAAGGAACGCACCACCTCCTGCACTCCCTTTGGCCCGTAAATCGTGAGCGGCGTGGTTTTGCCATGATTGCCGAGGGTCAGCAGCAGCCCCGGCAGTCCTGCGATGTGATCCGCGTGGAAATGCGTGAACAGCAGCGTTTCGAGGTGGCTCAGCTTGCAGCCGGCTTTTTTCAGCGCGATCTGTGTCCCTTCGCCGCAATCGATCAAAATTGCTTTTCCGCTGTCCTCTACCCAGCAGCAGGTGAGCCATCGATTTTCCAGCGGCAGCATTCCCCCTGTCCCCACTAAACAAACTGTCAGCATCAATATCCTCCTCCTTTTCCGTATGCCCTCATTCTACCATATTATAGGAAAGAAGTCATCCCTTGCAAAATTTTTGTGATGCCTTTTGCCGAGTGCCATTTCATGCTGCAATCAAACAGGACAGAATAATATCCTGTTTTTGCTGTTATACTGTTTTTGAAGGAGGGGGATTTTGATGAAGCTCGACCGTTTGATCGGCATATTTACAGCAGGCAAAAAGGTTTGACAGGATACCATTTTCGCACAGTTTATGATATAATGACCGCATAGAATGCGGTCATTATATATCTTTATCGCCTTTTTCCTCCTGCCCTGCGGCAGAACCGGAAAAAATGGCGGATGATACCACTGCACTTCGTTTCATGGTATCATGGATCGCACTTTCCTCTGCCCTGCAAACAGAGCGGGGAAACGGGCGGCATGCGGCTGCATCCACAAAAAGGAGGAGCGTACTATGGCAAAAGAAAAACAGAGCTCTGTATTTTCGCTTCGGGAGGGCGAAACCCTCCTTGGCAGGTTCCTGATGCATTATCGGGGCGGCGGCTACGGAGGGGAAGATGGCGTCATCTTTGTGACCGAAGAGCGCCTGTCCTTTCATGCGCTGCTCACAAACTTCTGCTTTGTCGAGCTCCCCATTCGGGAAATCACCGGATACGGCAAAAAGCGCATTATGCTGACGCCGTTTCTCACCCTCTATACCGAGAGCGGCGAGGAGTATGATTTTTCCGGACTCTATCGGAAAAAGCTGATTGCCCTGTTGGAGCAGCTTGGCATCCCAAGGCTGTCGTAGCGTTTGCCTATGACGATCCTGTTAGCACACATCAAAAAACGGAGGGATAGGTTATGAAAAAGATTTTGTCACTTTTGCTGTGCATGGCGATGCTCCTTTGCCTTGCCGCCTGCAAGGAGGATACCCAGCCCCCGCAGGATGCACAAAAAGCCGAACCTTCAAAGGAGGACGCTTCTCTGCCGGACAGCAAAAAAAGCCTCAAGGAGCGCCTTGTCCCCGACTTTGACACCGGCAACCCCGAATTTTACGTCTATCTTACAGATGGTGATTCCAAAAGATCCCTCACACAGGAGCCCATCGTCGAGCTGTCCGGACACCCGTTTCAGCCCATTGTAGAAATCTCGGACGATATGGCGCTGCTTGGCTACACCTATCTTTATAAGGACGGTGAGGAACTGGCACAGCCGCTCGATCTCCCCTTTTCCTATATCCTGAGTGCCTGCGTTTCCCCCGATAAAACGAAAATCGCCTACTATGCGAAGGAGGAACACGGGGAGGACACCGACCTGCTGGTCGCTCTTTACGACCTTCAGACGAAGGAGCTTTCCAAAATCAAATCCCTTGCGCCCGAGGATTACGCCGAGATCCCGTTCTTCATCCCCTTTGTTGAGTGGGGGGACAACGATACCCTTTATTTCGATTCTCCCAGAAAGAACAGCCCCGCCATCGAACGGTACACCCTTTCGGGCGGCACGGTGGAGCTGTTTGCGGAGAATGCCTCCTGGCCCCAGATTTCCGATGACAACAGCGTCATCACCTACATCGAGAACAGCTCCTACGGCAGCGACAGCGGCAGGAACTTCCTCATCCAAAGCGGCAGCCAAGAGGCAGAATTTCCTCTGATGCACCCCATTGCAGCAATTTCACCGAACAACACCATCTACCTCATCGACTACCTCAATGCAAAGCTCCTGCGCCTTGGGGCAGACCTCACCGTCGAAGCAGAAAAACAGCTTGAGGGCATCCTCTTTTCCTATGACTTTGAGGGAGATACGCTTGTTTATTCCTATTCCGCCAAGGGCGAAACGGGCAGGGTCTATCAAAACTCTTCCTTTTAAATACGCAAAAAAAGACAGGCGTTTCCCGCCTGTCTTTTTTTCTACGCATCGCCCTCGCTCCCCTGCAAAAGGCACGGCTGGGTGAGCGGGCGGATGACAAAATCGCCCTCGCAGAAGTCACAGAGGATAGGCTCGTCGGGGGCAAGCTCCTGCCGGATGATCTGCTCCGCAAGCGGGTCCTCGAGGTGGCGCTGGATGGCGCGGCGCAAAGGGCGCGCGCCCATCTGCGGAACATATCCCTCGCGGCACAGCTGGCTGCGCGCCGCCGCGCTCACCGTCAGCGGAACGTGGCTGTTGTGCAGGCGCTGTGCCACCTGATCGATGAGGTTCTGGCAGATTTGCTCGAGCGATTCGTCGCTCAGGCGGCGGAACACCACGATCTCGTCGATGCGGTTGAGAAATTCCGGCTTAAAGACGTGCTTCAGCTCCTCGCGGCTGCGCTTGCCTGCCGCATCCTGCGCACTCTCCTGCGACTCCACAAAGCCCAACGCATGGCTGTTATAAAAATGCTCCGCCCCGACGTTGGAGGTCATGATGAGGATGGCGTTGCGAAAGCTCGCCATGCGTCCCTGCGAATCGCGCAGCACGCCGTCCTCCAGCACCTGAAGCAGCAGGTCAAAGACAGCGGGGTCTGCCTTTTCGATTTCGTCCAGCAGCACCACCGAATACGGTGTGCGGCGGATGGCATCGGTGAGGCGTCCGCCCTCGTCGTAGCCGATGTATCCGGGGGGCGAGCCGATGAGCTTTGAAACCGAATGCTTTTCCGAAAATTCGGACATATCAAGGCGCAGCATCGCATCCTCCGAGCCGAACAACACCTTCGCAAGCGCGCGGCAGAGCTGCGTTTTCCCGACCCCGGTGGGGCCGAGGAAGAGAAAGCTCCCCATCGGGCGGTTGGGGTCGGAGAGTCCTGCTCTGCCCCGGCGGATGGCGCGCGCCACCGCTTCCACCGCTTCATCCTGCCCGACCACCAGCTTTTTGAGCTCCTCCTCGAGGCTGAGAAGGACGCGGCTTTGCTCTGTGCTCAAAGAGCCGGTGTCGATGCCCGTCATCTCCGACACCACGCTTGCAATGTCCTGCGAATCGACCTGCTTTTCTCCTATGGTGCTGCGGTTCATCAGGTCGTTGATCTTATCCTGACACTGGCGCTCCCGCTCACGCATTTCGGCTGCGCGCGAAAAATCCTGCTTGAGGATCGCCTCCTCCTTGAGCCTGCCCCAGCTCTCCTGCGCCGCCTTGAGGTGGCGCACGGGGTCGCTCTGGACGCCGCAGCCCATGCGCACCTGCGCGGCTGCTTCATCCAGAAGATCGAGTGCCTTGTCGGGCAGGTAGCGTCCGGGGAGGTAGCGTTCCGACAGGCTGACCGCCGCCTCCAGCGCATCCTGCGTGATGCGCAGATGATGGTGCGCCTCGTAGCGCGGGCACAGCCCCTCCATGATGGCAAGCGCCGTTTCGTGGGACGGTTCCTCGATGGTGACGCTCTGGAATCGCCGCTCCAGCGCGCCGTCCTTTTCGATGTTTTTCTTATATTCCTGAATGGTGGTGGCGCCGATGATCTGGATCTCGCCGCGGGAGAGCTGCGGCTTGAGGATGTTTGCCGCGTCGATTGCCCCTTCTGCCGCCCCCGCACCCATCAGCGTGTGGATCTCATCGATAAACAGGATGATATTTTCGTTTGCCTGCACTTCCTCCATCGTCTGCTTGACGCGTTCTTCAAATTCGCCGCGGTACTTCGTCCCCGCAAGCATTGAAACAAGGTCGAGCGCAAGAATTCGCTTCCCTTCCAGCCCAAGCGGGACCTTGTGCATCGCGATGCGCTGGGCAAGTCCCTCGATGACTGCCGTTTTGCCGACCCCCGGTTCCCCGATGAGGCAGGGATTGTTTTTGCTGCGCCGCGACAGGATGCGGATGACGCGGTCAATCTCCTGTTCGCGCCCGATCACGGGGTCAAGCAGCCCCTTCTCCGCCTTTTCGGTGAGGTCGCGGCTGTAGCGGTCGAGCATTGCGTGTTTATATTCCTTCGCTTTTTTGGTCGGCTTTTTGACGGGTTCCTGCGAGGGCTGCTCCAAGAGCTCCTGGATGCGCTGGGTGAGCACGGCAGGCTCGCCGCCGCTCTGCCGCAGAAAGCGCAGGGCGTTGCTCTCCCGCTCCTTGCAGATGGAAAGGAGGATCTGCTCTGTCCCCGCCTCGCCCGCCTGTGCGGTGCGCCCTGCGGAAATTGCCTTTTCCAAAATCCTGCGCGCGGTGGGCGTGAGATCGTTGGGGTTCATCCGCGACGGGATGCCGCGCCCCACGGCGGTGGTGAGACATTCGAGATATTTCTGCGCCGTCACCCCCTGCTGGCGCAGAGCAACTGCCGCCGTACCGCTCCCCTCCTGAATGAGCCCCAGCATCAGATGCTCACTGCCGACATAGCTGTGTCCCAAAAGTCCTGCCTGCACCAGTGCCAGATTGATGGCATCGTTGGCGCGCGCTGTAAAACCTGTGAATCGAAACATTCTTCTGCCCCCTGTCTATGGTATGACCATAATATGGGACGATACAGGCTTTTTATGCAGCCGCTCCCTCGAAAAATCGGTAGGCATTTTGCAATTCCTGTGGTATACTGTTGTGCAGACGGGCTGTCACAGCAGCCCACACAGGAAAGGAAGAAGATCACCGATGAAACAGGCTGTTCTATTTGATTTGGACGGGACGATGTGGGATGCAACCTCCCAGCTTGTCCCCGCATGGAATACGGTGCTTGCCCACCACCCCGAAACCTCGCGCCGGCTCACGCTTGAGGATGTGCGCGCATGCATGGGAAAAACCGTCACACAGATCGCACAGATGATGCTCCCGGACGTTTCCCAGGAGGAGGGCGAAGCCATCGTGCGCGAATGCTGCATCTACGAGCTGGCGCCGCTCCTTCAGTTTGGCGGGACGCTCTATCCCCACCTCGAAGAAACCCTGATGAAGCTCCACGCCGACTGCTTCCTTGGCATCGTCAGCAACTGCGAGGACGGATATGTGCAGACCTTTTTGGAGCATCACGAGCTTGATTATCTGTTTGACGATTTTGAGATCGCCGGACGCACCAAGAAGAGCAAGGGTGAAAACATCCGCCTTCTGATGGAGCGCAACGGCATCGACCGCGCCATCTATGTGGGCGATACACAGAGCGACTTTGACGCTGCACAGCTTGCAAAGATCCCCTTTGTCCACGCCGCCTATGGCTTCGGGAGCATCGACGGTGCAGCCCCCGCCATCCACGACCTCTCGGAATTGCTCCCCCTTGTTCCCACTCTGCTTTAAGAAACAGCAATGCCGCACGATTTTCCGTCGTGCGGCATTGTGCTTTCTTCGGCTGCTATTCCTGCGCCCTGCGGCTGAGGTTCTCCGCTGCGCTGACAAGGTGGCTCACCAGAATGGAGGTGGTGACGGAGCCGACCCCTCCCGGAACGGGGGTGATGGCGGCGACACGCGGCTCCACCTGCGCAAAGTTTACATCCCCCGCAAGCGTTCCGTCCGCGCGGACGTGGATGCCGACGTCGATGACAGTCTGCGTCCCGTCCTCCCGCAGATAGCCCGCTTCGATCAGCTCCATTTTGCCGATGGCGGCGATGAGGATGTCCGCTTCGCGGCAGATTTCCTTGATATTTTCGCTCTTGCTGTGGCAGAGCGTCACGGTGGCATCCTGCTGGAGCAGAAGCATCGCCACCGGCTTTCCGATCACGAGGGAGCGCCCGATGACCACCACGCGCTTGCCGCTCACAGGAATCCCGTAGTGCTGGAGCAGCACCATGCACGCCTTCGCCGTACAAGGGGGGTAGCCCTCTCCGCTGTCGGTGTAGACGCCGCTGATGGAGGCGGCGGTGATGCCGTCCACGTCCTTATCGGGGCGCAGCAGAGAGCACACCTCCCCTTCGTCGATGTGCGGCGGCAAGGGACGGAACATCAGGCACCCGTGAAACGAATCGTTTTGATTGATCAGGTGGATGATGTCCTCAAGGTCCTGCTGCTTGGCATCCTCGGGGAGCAGGAAACGCTCCCACTGTACGCCCACCTTTTCGCAGCATTTGATCGCGTTTTTCTCATAGGACAGGTTGTTCGGACGCTCGCCCATGCGCACGATCGCCAGTTTCGGCATGATCCCGCGCTGGATGAGCGCCTGCGCGCGCACCTGTGTGTACGCCGTCAGAGCAGCCGAAACCGCTGCCCCCTTCAGTAAAATTGCCATAGCTCTTCCTACTTTCTGCGTCCCCTCCCCACCCAAAACGGGGAGGGGACGTTCGATTGTTTCCTTGGGCTATTATATCATATTTTTTTGTGGGCGCATAGACTCTTGGAATCCGTGCATTTGCGCATTTTTTGCGGGGGACTTCTTGACATTTTCATAAGACTGTAGTATTATGAAGCTGTAATACTACTACAGTCTTATCGAAAGAAGGGATTCTCTTGGATACAAAGCTCTTTGACTCTGAGCTGAAGGTAATGGACGTGATTTGGGAAAAGGGGGAGCTTCCTGCAAAGGAAATCGCCAAAACCCTGACGGCACAATTCGGCTGGAACGTCAACACCACCTACACCCTCATCAAACGCTGCATCAAAAAGGGAGCAATCGAACGCTTCGAGCCGAACTTCATGTGCCGCGCGCTCATCCCGAAGGAGGCAGTGCAGGAAGCGCAAACGGACGAGCTGATCAACAAGCTGTACGGCGGCTGCGCCGATCAGCTCTTCTCCGCCCTGCTGGGCAGGAAAAAGCTGTCCGCAGAGCAAATCGAAAAGCTCAAGCAAACCATCAATGAGCTGGAATGAGGGGATGGATATGAGCTTTTTGCAAATGAGCATCACAGGCGCTGTCCTGATTGCAGTCATCATCGGGATTCGGACGCTTTTGCTGCACCGACTGCCGAAAAAAACATTCCTGCTCCTTTGGATGATTGCCCTTCTTCGTCTGCTCCTGCCTGTTTCGTTCCCCTTCGCGTGGCACATCGCTCCTCTTGCGGTCATGCGCCCCGTTCCTGTGCAGTCATCGGAATTTTTGACCGCTTCTCTCCCTATGACCGACCAGCCGCCCGCTGCCGCAGACGTGATGGCGTCGGGGGCGTTTTCTGTTCCTGTCCGGGAGATTCTTTGGGGAATCGGTGTTTTGGTGTGCGCAGCGTTCTTTGCTGTCACCTATTTTCGATGCCGCAGGGAGTTTGACTGCTCTTTGCCGCTTGAAAATTCGTTTACCCAGAAGTGGCTTTCCTCCCATCGGCTGATGCGTCCCCTCTCCATTCGCCAGTCCGACCGCATCGACGCACCGCTCACCTTCGGCATCCTTCGTCCCGTGATCCTGATGCCAAAATCGACCGATTGGTGCGACGAAAAAACGCTCTCCTATGTTTTGGCGCATGAATTTGTGCACATCCGCCGCTTTGACGCGGTTGCAAAGCTGCTGCTCGTTTTGGCTTTGTGTCTGCATTGGTTCAACCCGCTCGTGTGGGCGATGGTTTTCCTTGCAAACCGCGATATTGAGCTCTCCTGTGACGAAGCGGTCATCCGTCAGTTTGGTGAAAGCTCCAAGGCAGACTATGCCCGCGCGCTCCTCTGCATGGAGGAACGAAGGTGCGGATTTGCCCCGCTGTTCAGCAATTTCAGTAAAAATCCCATCGAAGAAAGGATTGAAATGATTATGAAACTGAAAAAGACAACCTCTCTCTCCCTCGTCCTTGCCGCATTTCTTGTTGCCGGTGCCATCACGGTATTTGCTGTCTCTCCCGAAGCAGACCCGATGGAGGAAGGCACTCTCTCCTACGGCGGCGCCGACATCCTCTCCTATACGGACTCGGAGGACGGAAAACAATACTACAGCTGGGACAACGGGGAAACGTATGTCCCCCTGACCGAGGAAGAATTTCAGGAAAAATTCCCGACCCCAAACATCGAATGGTGGACCTATGAGGAATATAAACGCTGGCTCGAACAGGAAAAGCAGGATCTCCGGCACGTCATCGGGCAGAAAGGATGGGCAAACGGCAAGGCATTTGTCTGGACACAGGAGGAAGTGGACAAGGCGATTGCCATGTACGAGGAAACCTTGGAGGAAATCAAAAACGGCGTGATGCATTCAAAGACGGTCGACGGGGACCCCAATCTGGCGATTTCCTACGACCCCAAAAGCTCCGACGTCAAAACAGGATATATGGCATCCTTCATAATGAGGGACAACAAGGAGCGTGTCTTTGGACCGTATGAAACAAAGGAGGAGCTTCGTGACGAACTCGTTTCGTTTTGCAGCGAACAGCTTGCTCTGGGCGCAATGAACCGGCAGGAGGCGGACGTCCTTCTCAAAAGTGTAGAATAAAATCGCAAAAAATCAGCAGATTTTAAAAATCTGCTGATTTTTTGTCAAGATTCGAATGACAAATTTTATTTTCTTTGCTATACTAAATGCAACAAAAATAATTCTGTTGAATCCATATGGATCGGAGGTAAACTTGCTTGAATCATCTTAAAATAGGGCTTCTTTCCCTTCTCACCGCCGTCATGGTGCTGAGCTTCTGCGCCTGTGGCACCTGAGCCCCTCCCCAAAAACCGGCGGTGCCGGAAAAACCACCTGCGATGCTCCCGATTTACGAAAGCAGCACGCCCCAGCCGCTTTCTGCGGCGGATCGTGCATCAGACAAATCAGCCGATTTTGAAAATACAAGCCACAAGAATGAACAATATTTCACTGTTTTTTAGGTAAATAATGTAAAAATTTGTGAAATATGCTTGACTTTTCCATTTATATCCATTATCATGAGGTCAAGATATCAACTGCTTGTGATGGAGGGAAATCGGATGAAATGGAAAAACATGCTTGCTGTGTTATCGGCAGGCTCGATGTTGATTTCAATGGGAGTTCCTGCGCTTGCACAGCAGGAGCTTCCTCAAGCTGCCCTGAGCTCGGTGAAGCTGGAGGGAACGCTCGACGGGGAGATCCCCACCCCCGGCCAGCAGTGGTACAACCACATCAGCGAGCTAAACCAGCTGATCCTCGATAAAATCCCGCAGAGCGAGCGCGGAAGCGCCTATGCCGACAGCGAGGGTGTGTATGTGTTCTGCAAGGACGATGCCTCCCGCAAAAAGATTGCAGACCTGTATGCCAAAAACGAAAAATATCAGGATGTTCCTCTCTACACCATCCAGTCGCCGCACACCGTAAAGGACCTCGGAAAAGCAAAAAAAGAGATCACAAACCTCCTCTCCGATACACTGGGGAGCGATGTTGTGGCGTTCATTTCCCCGAAGGGCAACAAGGTGATCGTTGAGGTGGAAACAAAGCAGATTGCCAAGGTAAAACGGGCGATGAGCCGCTATGTGCAGTCGGGCATTGCCGAGATACGCCACACTGCATCGATGGCACACCCTGCGATGGGGGGAAGAGGACCTTATATCAATGCGTATCAGGCGCGCGACCTCCTCATCCAGAAGATCCCAGCTGCACAGCGCGGACCGCTGTTTGCATTATCGGAGTATGTTCTGATCGCGAATACCCAAAACAGCACAGACCCCTCCTTCCTCAAGACGACGAGGGCGCTGACAAAGGATTTTGATGTGGGACGCCTGTTCTTCCGCGACTGCCCCTACACCCTTGCCGGGATGCAGGAGATCCAAAACCAGCTCAAGACCGCCCCTGCCCTTCAGGATCACACGGAGCAGATCATCATCGAGCCAGAGTTCTGCCGGGTGGAGGTTTATCTCTCCCCCAGCACAAACGCGATGAATTACATCAAAACACTCAGCTGCAAGGACGCTGTCACCGTATTTGAGCGGGTATAGCTTCCCCTTCCAAAGCACAAGGAGCGATGCCTTTCGGCATCGCTCCTTCTTTCTTAGTTCTGATCCCCGAATTTGAGCTGGGTGAAGCCCTCGCCGTGCACTTCGTTTGATTCCAGCACGATGGTGAAGGAGTTGGGGTCCGCCTCCTTGACCGCCTGCTGCACGAGGTACATCTGCTTGTTGTTGCAGGCGCACATCACAACGTCCTTGTCGTTTTGCTGATAGCCGCCGTGCGCCCGAATCCGCGTGGAGCCGCGCCCGCAGCATTCGTCGATGACCTGGCAGATTTTTTCGCCGTGGTCGGTGACAACGAGTGCCATCTTTCCGGAGTTGATGCCATACATCACCTTATCCACCACAACAGCAAAGATGTAATTTACGATCATCCCGTAGATGATGCCGTCCACGTCCTTAAAGATATAGCCGCCCACGAGGATGATGCCCACATCCGACCAGAATGCGATCTGTCCAAGGGAGATGTGCGGCTTGAGCGCCTTGACTGCCATAATGATGAAGTCCGAGCCGCCGGTGGAGGAATTCTGCATATAGATGAGCGCATAGCCAAGCCCTGCGATGACACCGGTGCAAAGGGCGGCAAGCAGGCGGCTGCCCTCATACAGCGGAAGGAGCGGCGCAATGTAGTCCATCACAACGGAGGAAATGATCATTGCGCGCACCGAGCGGAAGAAAAATCCCTTGCCAAGCAGCTTGTAGCACAAAATTGCAACGGGGATATTGAGCAGGATGGTGGAAAAACCGATGGGCAGAGAGAACACGCGATTCAAAATAATGGCGATTCCGGAAAATCCCGTCATTGGGAATTTGGCATTGACGGCAAAGTTATAGATTCCGATTGCAACGAGAAAACTTCCGACCAGTTCAAAAAAGATCGGCTTCACTTGTCTTTTGATAAATTCTTGTTTCATGGGGGCTCCTTTCCTTCCTGATAGCATCAATTTCTTCTCAAGCACAAAAAAAGACCGCTTGCAGAAGCTCATTATGATCTGCAAACGCTCTTTTCTGTTCCTCAGTATAACACTGCAAAAATTTCCTGTCAACACCTTTTTATCGGCTGAAATAGTCCCCGGCATCGTAAAGCGCGCCATGCACCGGGACGCCGCCGCAGTACTCTATGGGTTCTTCCCCCAAAATCAGCGGCTTCATATAGGTCAAAAGCGGCTCAAGGATATCGTTGCCCTGCGGGGCGATCCACTCGAGCGGGATCTTCTTTTCCTCGTTGGCAATGCCGGAAAGGTCTGCACTCCCATAGCGCACGCGGTACGGCTCGTCCGATACACGCTCCACCACCGCCATGCGCCCGCTCTCTCCGCAAAGGCAGCGGTCCGCCGCCGTCATGCCGAGCATCCGCGATTCGTACAGATCGGTCGCGGAGGCAAGGTGCGAGGCACAGCGCTGCATCAGGCTCAGCTCGATGGAGCGCACCTTGCAGCCGATGCGCTCGCGCACCAGATACTCAAGGCACTTTGCCGTGCCGGAAAGCTGGGTGTGCCCGAACACGTCACAGCCGCTGCTGCCCGAAAGCTCGCAGATATAGCTCCCGTTTTTGTCGCGGAGCCCTTCGCTCACAGCAATCAGGAGTGCATCCTTTTTCTGAAGGCGCTCCTTGATGTCGCACAAAAACTGCTCCGGATCGAAGACGGTTTCGCACAGGTAGATGGCGTCGGGACCCTCCCCGCCGCCAAGGCGCGACAGTGCGCTTGCCGCCGTCAGCCAGCCGGCATTGCGCCCCATCACTTCCACGATCGTCACCGCCGGAACATCGTACACGTTGCAGTCGCAGCGCAGCTCTGCAAAGGTTGCAGCGATGTATTTTGCCGCCGAGCCGTAGCCGGGGCAGTGATCCGTATGCATGAGGTCGTTGTCGATGGTTTTGGGCGCGCCCATCACAAAGATATCGTCGATGCCCTTCTCCTTGAGATAGCGCGACAGCTTACAGACGGTATCCATCGAATCGTTGCCGCCGATGTAGATAAAATAAGAAATCTCGTATTTGCGGAAAACGGCAATGAGCCGCTCAAAGAGGCTTTCGTCGTCTGCGCGCAGCTTCATGCGGCAGGAGCCGAGCGCCGCCGCCGGTGTATGGCACAGGCGTTTGATCTGCTGCGGTGAACTGAGCGGTTCGCGCAAATCCACAAACCGTTCCTCAAAAACGCCCTTGATGCCGTTGACTGCCCCGTAAATGCGGTCAACCTGCCCGCTGGTGAGCACGCGCTCCACGGCGCCTGCTATGGTAGCATTGATTGCCGCAGACGGTCCGCCGGACTGGGCAAGCAGCATATTCTTCATCTCACAAGTTCCCCTTTGTTATAAAATCTGTACGTTGTTGGCAGCTGCCAAATCAAGGATGCTTTGCGGAAGCGGTTTGTCGCTGATGAGGTAGTCGATGTCCTTCATGTCCGCAAAGGTGAACGGCAGCATCCGTCCGAGCTTGGAGCTGTCGAGCAGGACGATGACGCTGCGCGCCTTTTCAAGCAGCAGGCGGCGAAACGATGCCTGTGACTCAAAGCCGCAGGTGAAGCCCCCTTCGATCGAATAGCCGGCAGCCGATACAAACGCGACGTCGATGTTGATTTGTGACAGGATGATCTCCGCAAAATTCCCCGTGGTGGAAAGGTTGTTGCGGTTGAGCACGCCGCCGCACAGGTTTACGGTTGGGTGGATCTTCTTTGCGACCTCCATTGCCACGTTCGCTCCGCAGGTGACCACATTGAGGTACATATCGGGGATGATCTTTGCAAGCTCCATCATCGTGGTGCCGCAGTCGAGGTAGATGGCACTGCCCTCGCGCACAAAGTCCACCGCCTTCTGTGCAACGATATCCTTTGCGGACTTGTTGGAGATATCGTCCGCAGTATCCTGTGCTTCTCCGATAAACTTTGCCCCGCCCCGAACGCGCTGGACATCTCCCATCGATGCAAGATAATTCAGATCCCGATGCAGCGTCATCACGCTGACATCGGGAAATTGTTGGGAAAGCTCTCTCAAACTGACAATTCCGTGCTGTCGGATAAATTCTTTCATGTTTTCCCGACGCAGAACATTCATCATGTTTCCTCCTTTGATGATTTATTTGATCCTGCTGCAACGCAGTATGATGCCGCCCCTGTGTCAGTGTGACACCATCCGAGGGGCAGCCATGCATTTTTTGATTCATATTTGTCTAACATGAGTATAGCACGGAATGAAAGGAAAGTAAATGATGTATTGTTATAAATTGTTACTGATTTCCTGAACAAAGTGACAAATACACTAAGGTTTTTGAATTTTTCTGTCGGATTCTCTATGATTTTTTAGAAAATAAAATCGCTTCCTGCTTGTATTTTGTAATGTTATGAAAGTTCTTTCTTCCAAAAGCGTCCATGATATTTCATCTGCGCTGTTTTTCTTTGTTATCTTTTGCATGGATATTCATCGGGAAAATGCAGGATTTCCTACATAAATTTCCCCTTTCTCATAAAAAAAGTGTTTCGTTTTTATCAAACGAAACACTTTTTACAAGGTCCCTGCCTATTCCTTGGGCGGGGCACCCTGTTTTTTCTGCTGTCCGCGTTTTACGATGCGGTCGTAGATGCATTTGCCCAAAAAGCTCACAACGCCCGTCCCCACAAAGATCGTTGCCGCCAGCAGGTAGTTCTGCTCGCGCAGTGCGTGACCGCCAAACGTGGAGGACACGATGGACGGGATGCGCGCCAGCGTGGAAATGATGAGGAAATTGCGCAGGCTAATGGGGGTCAGCCCCACAAAGTAGGTCAAAAGGTCCTTCGGGGTCCCCGGAATGAAAAACACCCAGAAAATCAGGTTGTTGAGCTTATCCACATTGCGCATCCAGTGCAGCTGTGCAATCTTTTCCCGGCTGATGAAGGATTCCACCAGCTTTACGCCGAGCCAGCGCGTCAGAGCGAAGATGATGGCAGAGCCGATCGCCGCCCCCACCGCGCACAGAAGCGTTGCCTCCCATGCACCGAAGGCATAGCCGGAGCCGATTTCCAAAACCTCTCCGGGGATCATCGCCACAACCACCTGAAGCACCTGGATCGCCAGAAAAATGATGCGTCCCCATGCGCCCCGCTCGTCGATCCACGCATCGAAGCGCGCCGGCTCTGACGCGAGCTGCACAAGGGGCTTGCCCACCCGAATGGTGATCCAGATAAACAGCGTCAAGATCGCAAGCGAACCGCCAATGACACACAGCCGCCGCAGGCGATAGTTTTTTTCCTCCTGTTCGTTCATCCCGTTCCACTTCCTATCCTCGGAGCGCCTCCCTGTTTGGGGCGGCAGTCCGTTGTATCGATCCTCAAATTCTTGGCTCAAAGCCCTTGTTTTATACAGTACCTACTCATTTTATCAGGTATTTTTTGCAAATTCAATGATACAATTATGAATAAACCGCGGACGAAAAACAAATCCCCCGAAGGCTGCACCGGCGGTGCCGTCTTTGGGGGATGATCCCGTCCGGGGGGTTATTTCTCTTTTTTGAGCATGATCTCAAGCATCAGCTCGTCCAGCTTTGCCGAGCCCTCGTTGCCCAGCTGACAGAAGTTTGTGATGGTTTTTTCTACATCGTTTTCCACGATGCCGTCGCTCGATTTGACGTAAACGCCCTTTACTGCCATCAAAGCTGCCTGCATTGCAGCATTGGTGCAGGTTGCGATCTTCAGCGCACAGTCGCTCTTTGCGCCGTCGCACAGCATGCCGGTCACGTTGCCCACCATGTTGAATACGGCATACTCGATCTCACGCAGTCCGCCGCCCAAAAGGTAGGTCATGGCGCAGGCGGTGCCGATTCCGGCAACGGTTGCGCCGCAGAATGCCGACAGACGTCCGAACTGGGCTTTGATGTAAATTGCCATCAGGCTGCTGATCGCAACGGCGCGCAGCGTCTGCTCCCTTGAGGCATGCAGCCGCTCGGCTGCTGCAACGATCGGCATGGAGGATGCGATGCCCTGATTTCCGCTGCCGGAGTTGGAAACGACCGGAAAATCTGCGCCGCCCATGCGCGCATCGGCTGCGGAGGAGGAAATCATCATCGCATAGTTGATGACATCGTCGGAGCGAAGCCCCTCCTCGATCTCCTTCTCGATGGTGCGCCCGATCTCCAGACCATACGGGGTGCGAAGCCCCTCTGCTGCGATGGTGGAATTGACTTCGATGGACATTTTGAGGATGTTCAGGCGCTCCACATCCACGGTGGTTGCAAATTCATACACCTTTGCAACGGAAAGCTCGCGGCGCACCACGTTGTCGTCCGAGCCGCTCTCCTGACAGGCTGTCAGCTTGTCGAGCAGCACCTCGCCGTCCTTTTCGATGCGTACCACATTGGTGTGGACATCTGCAATGATGGCGCGCGCCGTGTGTTCGCCCGCATTCACCTGCACCTCGATGTACAGCTTCTGCGGCACCTTTGCAAGCTCCATCGTCACCTTCTTTGCTTTTACGAGGGAAACCGCCTGCTCAAGCTGCTCTGGCGTGATGCCGTTGATGACCTGCAGGCTGCGCTCCGGCTCGGCAACGACGGCGCCGAGCGCTGCTGCATAGTCGATGCCCACAAGGTCGGTCCCCGGGATACCTGCCGAGTAAGCGTTTTTGACGATATTTCCGCTTGCCCAGACGGTCATGGATTCCACCGGAAGGTTGAGCGCGTGTGCAGCAGCTGCTGCGGTGAGCGCGATTGCCCCCGGCTCGGTACATCCTGTTGCCAATACCATATTATCATTTAAAATCTCGATGATCTTGTCGTAATTTACCACGATCAGTCTCCTCCATCCATTCTCTGTTTCTTCCCTTATTATATCCTTTTATAAAACAATTTGTCAATAAACGGCATTCTGTTTCCCTGTTTTTTATAGATAATGTATAGATTGGTGATGGAGTTTTCTGTTATTCCGTAAACTATTTGGTTTGGGTATCGTCTGCGTTTTCGGCAAACCGCGCAAGCCACTCCTCCTGCACACCCTTGCTCTCATCCATGATGCACTGGTAGATGGCGGTTACTGCATGGCGATATTCCTCCCCGCACAGACCCGATACCTTCTTGAGCACCTCTTGCTCGCGCTTGGGGTGATAGATCGGCAGATCGTGCTGCTGCTTGTAGGCTGCCACCTCCTTGGTGATCTCCATACGCTTTACGAGGAGCGGGGTGAGCTCCCGGTCGAGTGTGTCGATTTTTTCCCGAATTTCCTCTAAATTCACTGTGATCCCTCCGTTTTTTTGGTGTCCGGGTCAGAACCCGTCGAATCGGCATCCTTTTTTTGCACGGTGCGTTGGGCGGTTTTTTGTCCTTCTGCGACATTTCCTGCCGTTTTCCTGCACCATACTACGATTCTTACTATAACGTGCGCCTTTTCTTTCGTCAATCTGTTTTTTGCTGTTCGGGCGGTGTTTGTCCCATTTCTTCCCATAATCGCTGCGATCCGACAAAAGATATTCTTTTTCGCAACAAATTTCTTGTTTTTTCTCCCCTGTTCCGTGTTATTCTATATGCAGAAAAGAATTTTCGACACACTAAAGGAGGCATTCACTATGAAAAAGGACAAATCAATGAATACTATTTTATTTTATGACGCATATTTGGAGTTTTTGGATCGTGTGTCCTGTTTGCTTTCTCATTTTCGTCTCAGATCCTGCTGCTGGAACCATGGGAGCGTTTGCTTTTACCATTTCGGAAGCGGGAGCCGCTTCTGGATCTCCGTGGAACAGCTTCCCTATATCAACGAAGTAACAGACGAATGGATGGAGAACTATCTCCCCGGTGAAGTTTACCGGGTAAGCGTTGAGGAGGACGGGCGCGTTTTTGACCAATAGCCCTTTCCTTTTGGGATGGTTTGTGATATGATGGGTTTTCATAAGATACTTTTGATTTTCACAGGAGGAATCCCATCATGTCCAAGTGGCAAAAAGAAAAAGAAGAGGAATGGGCAGCGCAGACGGCGGTCTTTCACCGGATCTTGATGAAAAAATCCATCCTTCCGCTGGGTGTTTTGATCGTCAGCATCCTCATTCTTGCTGTATTCCGAACGCTGCTCACCCTGCCCACCATTGCGGCAGCCGCAGCGTTGTATTTTCTCATCAAACAGCTTGCTCCCGCGTTTTGCAGGAAGGATACGGGGCGCATCCGCGACCTTGCGCGCATCCTCACCTCCCCGCAGGAGATCGAGCAGTTCGACGCAGAAATGGCCGGCGACCCCGTGGAGGAGATCGAGCTTCTCAGGGAGGACGGACGCCTTTATTTTACCGAACATTACCTTGTGCGGCAGACGGGAGGAGTGCGCGCGCAGTACCGCGTGTTCCGGCTTGATGAAATCAAATCGAGCCGTGTGTTTGCAAATCCCCGCACCACCATCGTCGGCAGCTCGACAAAGCCCCACCTCATCGAGTTTTACAGTCAGGACCGCAAAACCATCGGGTTCATCGAAATCAGAGGGCGCGCTGCCTGCGTGGAGTTTGAAGTGGCATATTATAAATATCTCCCCAATGCACACTGGAACCTCGGAAAGTACATCTTGAAATAGGAAAAAACGATGCCCGGAAATTTTTGTCGGGCATCGTTTTTTTCTGCTGCGGCGCAGAAGGCTGCCGCAGCAGGAGGCTGCCGCACCTATTTTGAACGCATCGGGCGGTGCAGGGTTGTTTTTTTCGTTTGGACGGATTATACTGAAGAAAGATTGGAGGGGTCCTATGATGAAAAAAAGTCCATCCCTATATTGGAAGCTCTTTTCCTCCACCTTTAGCCTGAGCGCCTTTACCTTCGGCGGCGGATTTGTCATCGTGCCGCTGATGCGCGAGCGCTTCGTCCACCAGTACCGCTGGCTTGAGGAGGAAGAAATGCTTGATTTGATCGCAATTTCCCAGTCCTCCCCCGGTCCGATTGCCGTCAATGCCTCCATCCTTGTCGGCTACCGGATCGCCGGAGTGCCCGGCGCACTGATCTCCGTCCTCGGAACGGTGCTGCCGCCGCTCATTATCCTGTCCGTGATCTCCTTCTTTTACGATGCGTTTCGCTCCAACGTCTATGTGTCCCTCGTGATGAAGGGGATGCAGGCGGGCGTTGCCGCCGTCATTGCGGACGTCGTGATCTCGATGGGAAAGGGCATCGTTTCGCTGCGGCGCGCCCTGCCGATCCTCGTGATGCTCGGCACCTTTCTTGCGGTATCGCTGCTGCATTGCAACGTCATCGTTATCATCCTCATCTGCGGCGTGATCGGTGCCATCGACAGCTGGTTTCGGCACAAGGCAGAAAGCGAGCGTGGCGCACGATGATCTACTTGCAGCTTTTTCTCAGCTTCTTTCAGATCGGTCTGTTCAGCATCGGCGGCGGATACGCTGCCATGCCGCTCATTGAGCATCAGGTGGTGGATCTGCACGGGTGGCTGACGCTCAGTGAATTCACCGATATCATCACCATTTCACAGATGACGCCGGGACCCATCGCCATCAACTCCGCGAGCTTTGTCGGCATCCGTGTGGCGGGCATTCCCGGTGCCGTGATCGCGACGATGGGGTGCGTGGTGCCCTCGTGCATCATCGTCCTGATCCTTGCGTGGGTCTACTATGCCTACCGGAACATGTCGGTCATTCAGGGTGTGCTCTTCGGGCTGCGCCCTGCGGTGGTTGCGATGATCGCCTCTGCCGGTCTTTCCATCCTGACAATGGCGTTCTGGGGCTCGGAACAGATTGCCATGTCATCGACGGACGGTGTCGCAGTCGTCATCTTTGCAGTCTCCCTGTTCATCCTCCAGAAGTTTCAGTGCAACCCGATCTGGGTGATGGTGGGTGCAGGTGCTGCGGGACTTGTGCTCTATCAGGTTTTGCCGATGGGATAATAAAAACCCCCGATTTTCTAATCGGGGGTTTTTTGCTGCGGGATTATTCTTCGTCCTCCGGAGCTTCCCAGTTGTGGTAAACCTCCTGAACGTCGTCGTTGTCGTCGAGCAGGTCGAGGAGCTTCTGCATTTTCTCCTGCATCTCTGCATCTTCGATGGCGGTATAGGTGGAGGGGACCTTCTGGATGTCTGCCTCCACGAAGGAATAGCCCTTGGCTTCCAGTGCTTCACGAACGGCACGGAACTCCACCGGATCGCTGCTTGCAGATACTTCTACCACGTCGCCGCTGATTTCGAAGTCCTCTGCGCCTGCCTCCATGCAGTCCTCCATCAGCTGATCCTCGGTGTACTGCCCGTCCTCGTTGTCGATGACGATAACACCCTTTTCAGAGAAAAGGTAGGACACACAGCCGGTCTGTCCGAGGTTGCCGCCGCATTTGTCGAAATAGTGGCGCAGGTCGCCTGCGGTACGGTTTTTGTTGTCGGTCAGCGCTTCTACGATAACTGCAACGCCGCAAGGACCGTAGCCCTCATATACCATATCAACATAGGTGTTTTTATCGCCGTCACCAGCCGCTTTTTTGATGATGCGGTCGATGTTGTCGTTTGGCACGTTGTTGGATTTTGCTTTCGCGATCAGGTCGCGCAGCTTGCCGTTGCTGGCAGGATCTGCACCGCCTTCGCGAACTGCCACGCTGATTTCACGACCGATTTTTGTGAAGATTTTGCCCTTCTGAGCGTCCGTTTTTTCTTTTTTGCGTTTAATATTGTTCCATTTGGAATGTCCTGACACGAAATACCAGCCCTTTCATACGCAATAACTTTCTTTATTCTATCACAGATCGATTTGATAGGCAAGGCTTTTGCCGTATTTTGCCCCCGTGTGCAGGCAAAAGATGAGCTTTTGTGCTTTTTTAGTCATCCTTGACCTTATGCGAGCAAAAGATTGGCTACTTTTGCCATTGTTTTCGACAAATCGATTTGTTATGATATTAACGAAGTCTATGGGCAGTCAAAATCAGCAGAACAAATTTGGGATGGTTTGTACAGTCTGATTTTTATTTTTGTCCCTATTTGTTAAATTATTATCAATATATTTTACGGAGGTAGCAGCTATGTCACGTTTTACATTACCAAGAGATCTTTATCACGGTGCAGGCTCTTTGGAGGAGCTGAAAAATCTCAAAGGAAAGAGAGCCATCCTCGTTTTGGGCGGCGGCTCGATGAAACGCTTCGGCTTTGTTGACCGTGCTGTTTCCTATCTGAAAGAAGCAGGTATGGAAGTGCAGCTTTTCGAAAACGTAGAGCCGGACCCAAGTGTTGACACCGTTCTCAAGGGTGCTGAGGCTATGAGAGCATTTGAGCCGGACTGGATCATCGCTATGGGCGGCGGCTCCCCAATCGATGCTGCAAAAGCAATGTGGGCATTCTATGAGTATCCGCAGATCACCTTCGAGGATCTGATCGTTCCGTTTAACTTCCCGACCCTGCGTCAGAAAGCAAAATTCTGTGCGATCCCTTCCACCTCCGGTACTGCAACCGAAGTGACCGCATTCAGCGTCATCACCGACTATAAAAAAGGCATCAAATATCCGCTGGCTGACTTCAACATCACCCCGGATATCGCCATCATCGACCCGGATCTTGCAGAAACCATGCCTGCAAAGCTCACCGCTCACACCGGTATGGACGCAATGACCCACGCAATCGAGGCTTATGTTTCCACCCTGCACTGCGACTACACCGATCCTCTTGCGCTGCATGCCATCAAGATGATCCACGAATTCCTCAAAAATTCCTACGACGGCGACAAAGATGCCCGCGCTCGCATGCACAACGCACAGTGTCTTGCAGGTATGGCATTCTCCAATGCGCTGCTGGGTATCGTACATTCTATGGCTCATAAAACAGGTGCTGCATATTCCGGCGGTCACATCGTTCACGGCTGTGCAAATGCAATGTACCTGCCAAAGGTCATCAAATTTAACTCCAAAAATCCGGAGGCTGCTTCCCGCTATGCAGACATCGCCCGCTTCCTCCACCTCGAAGGCACCACCGATACCGAGCTTGTAGATGCCCTCATTGCAGAGCTCAAGGCGATGAACGTTTCCCTCAACATTCCTTCCTGCATCAAGGATTATGAAGGCGGCATCATCGACGAAGCAGAGTTCAACAGCAAACTTTCTGCGGTTGCAGAGCTTGCAATCGGAGACGCATGCACCGGCTCCAACCCAAGAATCCCAACCCAGGAAGAAATGGAAAAACTCCTCAAAGCCTGCTTCTACGATCTCGAAATTGACTTCTAAGATACATCTTCTCCTCTTGTTTTGAAGGGGCAGAACACTTCCTATCTGCTCCTTCAGGAAGCTCCCGATGCCGCGTGCGGCATCGGGAGCTTCCCTTTTTCCCGCCACAAAAATTTAATATCTTTTTCCTTGTAAAACGGGCGCGGTCAGAGTATGATTAAGATATGGTAAGGAGGCTGTAAATTATGATTGAAAAAAGAATTCGCCGCGTTTTGGACGCGATGACCCAGCAGGGACTCACCCAGATGCTTGTTGCCGATCCCGGTGCAATCTATTATCTGACCGGAAAACACATCGCACCGGGCGAGCGTATGCTTGCACTCTATCTTTCTGCCGGCGGGAGCCACAAGCTCATCGTCAATAAGCTGTTCCCCATCGAGGAGGACCTTGGCGTGGACCTTGTGTTCTATTCCGATACGGACGAGCCGGTGAAGCTCCTTGCACAGTTCATCGACCACAACGCACCGATGGGGATCGATAAAACATGGCCTGCCCGCTTCCTCATTCCTCTGATGGAGCTCGGTGCCGGAAGCCGCTTTGTCAACAGCTCCCCGATCCTCGATGAGATCCGTATGATCAAGGACGCCGAGGAGATTGAAGCCATGCGCGCAGCATCCCGCATCAACGACGCTACGATGGGCAGGATGCAGGAGCTTGTAAAACCGGGCATGAGTGAAACCGAGGTTGGCGATGCGCTCGCGAAAATCTACCTCGAGCTGGGCGCAAACGGCGGCTACTCCTTCGATCCGATCGTTGCCTACGGCGCAAACGCTGCCGATCCGCACCATTCCAACGCAGAGGATGCCATCGCAAAAGAGGGGGACGGCGTCATCATCGATATGGGCTGCATCCACAATTCCTACTGCTCCGACATGACGCGCACGCTCTTTCTCGGAGAGCCGACCGAACATCAGAAGGAAATCTACAACATCGTGCTCGGTGCAAACCTCGCCGGCATTGCCGCAGTAAAACCGGGTGTACGCTTTTGTGACGTGGACAAAGCCTGCCGCGACTACATCACCGAGCGCGGCTATGGCGAACAGTTCCTGCACCGCACGGGTCACTCCATCGGCTTGGAATGCCACGAAGCAGGCGACGTTTCCTCCATCAACACCACTGTCCTCAAGCCGGGCATGATCTTCTCCATCGAGCCGGGTGTCTACCTTGCCGGTGATGTGGGCGTTCGCATCGAGGACCTTGTGCTTGTGACCGAGGACGGCTGCGAGGTGCTCAACCACTTCCCGAAGGAGCTCAAATTCAAATAATCTTCCCACGTGCGGGAATCCGCAAAAAACGGGCGATACCGAATCGGTATCGCCCGTTTTGCAGTTCTTTTTAGATTTAGAAGCATTTTGCGCCGATGTCTCTGCGGTAAAACGCATCGTCAAAGGTGATGTGCTCTACGGCACCGTATGCCTTGTCGAGTGCTTCGCGCAGGTCGCTGCCCCGTGCTGTAACACCCAGCACACGTCCACCGTTTGTGAGGTATGCGCCGTTTTCGAGCTTTGTTCCTGCGTGGTAGACGCTGACACCCTCGTACTGTCCGTTTTCGTCGAGTCCTTCGATGGTGCAGCCCTTTTTGTAGGCTTTCGGATAGCCGCCGCTTGCAAGGATGACGCAGGCGGATGCTCCGTCACGGAAGGAGATCGGGCAGTGTGCCAGCTCGTGGTTCCAGATGGCATCCATGATGTCCACAAGGTCGCTGTCGAGCAGCTCCATCACGACCTGTGTTTCCGGATCACCGAAGCGGCAGTTGTATTCGATGACATACGGTCCCTTCGGTGTGAGCATCAGCCCGAAGTAGAGGCATCCTGTAAACGGACGTCCCAGCTCGTTCATGGCACGGATGGTGGGCAGGAAAATTGTTTCCATGCACTGCTGTGCCACTTTCTTGGTGTAGAAGGGGTTCGGTGCTACCGTACCCATGCCGCCGGTGTTGAGTCCCTTGTCGCCGTCCAGTGCGCGCTTGTGGTCCATCGAGGACACCATCGGAACAACGCAGGTTCCGTCCACAAAGGCGAGCACCGAAACTTCGGGACCTGTGAGGAATTCTTCGATGACGATTTGGCTCCCGCTCTCTCCGAACACCTTGTCCTCCATGATCTCATGGATTCCCGCCTTGGCTTCTTCGAGATTTGCAGCGATGATAACGCCCTTGCCCAGTGCCAGACCGTCCGCCTTGATGACGATTGGGAATGTTGTCTGCTCCTGCACATAGTCCATCGCCTTGTGCGGATCGGTGAATACCTCGTAGGCAGCTGTCGGGATGTGAAACTGCTTCATCATGTTTTTGGAAAAGACCTTGCTGCTCTCGATCTCAGCGGCGAGCTTTTTGGGACCGAAGGTTTTGATGCCTGCCTCATTGAGCGCATCCACCATGCCTGCTGCCAGCGGATCGTCGGGGGTCACGAACACCCAGTCCATCTTTTCTTCCTTGGCATAGCGCACCACGCCTTCTACGTCGAGGGCGTTGATGGGAACGCAGGTGGCATCCGCTGCGATGCCCCCGTTGCCGGGGCAGCAGAAGATCTGCGGCTTGTGACGGCTTTCCTTGAGCTTGCGGATGATGGCGTGCTCTCTGCCGCCGGAACCGATCACTAAAATTTTCATCGTTGTTTCCTCCCGTCGCTTAGTGGTGGAACAGGCGAACCCCGTTGAATGCCATCACCATGTTGTATTTGTTGCAGGTATCGATCACGTTGTCGTCGCGGATGGAGCCGCCCGGCTGTGCGATGTACTGCACGCCGCTGCGGTGTGCGCGCTCGATGTTGTCCCCGAATGGGAAGAATGCATCGGAGCCAAGCGATACACCACTGAGCTGATCGAGCCATGCGCGTTTTTCCTCGCGGGTGAGAGGCTGCGGCTTCTCGGTGAAGAACTGCTCCCATACACCGTCTGCCAAAACGTCCATGTAGTCGTCGGAGATGTACACGTCGATGGTGTTGTCGCGGTCAGCGCGGCGGATATCCGATTTGAACGGGAGGCTGAGCACTCTCTCGTGCTGGCGCAGCCACCAGAAATCTGCCTTGTTTCCGGCAAGACGGGTGCAGTGTACGCGGGACTGCTGTCCTGCGCCGATGCCGATTGCCTGTCCGTCCTTGACGTAGCACACGGAGTTGGACTGAGTGTATTTGAGGGTGATGAGTGCGATGCAAAGGTCACGCTTTGCTTCGTCTGTCATCGCCTTGTTTTCCGTTACGATGTTTTCGAGGAGCTGTTCTGTGATTTTCTGCTCGTTGCGTCCCTGCTCAAAGGTCACGCCGAACACATCCTTGCGCTCGATTTCGCGCGGGATATAGTTGGGGTCGATCTTGATGACGTTGTAGGAGCCTTTGCGCTTTGTGCGAAGGATCTCCAGTGCTTCCTCGGTAAAGTCCGGTGCGATGATTCCGTCCGAAACCTCTTTTGCGATAACGGCTGCCGTCTGCTTGTCGCAGGGGTCGGACAGCGCGATGAAATCGCCGTAGGAGGACATCCGGTCTGCGCCGCGCGCTCTGACATAGGCGCAGGCGATGGGAGAAAGCTCCAGCCCTTCCACAAAGTAGATTTTTTTGAGGGTGTCGCTCAGGGGCAGACCCACTGCCGCACCTGCCGGACTGACGTGCTTAAAGGAAGCTGCTGCCGGAAGTCCGGTCGCTTCTTTGAGCTCCTTTACAAGCTGCCAGCTGTTAAAGGCATCCAGAAAATTGATATAACCCGGCTTGCCGTTGAGCACCTCGATCGGCAGCTCTCCCTCGCTCATAAAGATGCGCGAAGGCTTCTGATTCGGGTTGCAGCCATATTTCAGCGAAAGTTCCTTTGCCATACTTCATTCTCCTTCTTTCTCTTGATCCATAAAACCGCACAGCGGATCGGGCTTATTTGTTTTTGTTGAGGATGCGGGTCTGTTCCTCGCCGGTTGCAAGGTCGATGTACCGTGTGAACAGGGACACCTTGTTGTCCTCGTTGAGGTTTTCCCATACTTCCTTGGTGAAGGAATCGATGTCCCCTCTCAGTTCGAGCGGGGTCGGCTCGCCTTCGTAGGATGGGATGGGGTCGCCGTCGTGCAGGTAGGTGTGGATGAAGTGCCCCTCCCCTGCCATCGGCTGCGGATATTCATAGAAGAACCGCTGTACGGATTCTGCATTATTGTTGTTGCTCTTGAGGATGGAGAGCTTGTAGCTGCCGTTTTCCACAATGCCGGAAACTCTCGGCGTATAATTTGGTGCATCCGGCTCAAAGGTGCGGCTGCGCAGAGCATCCTCGAAGGATTTTCCTTCCTTGAGGAATTCGTAAATCGTATCGGTCTGATCGCCGTTTGTCACGATGGTGGCACCGTGGAGCTTGCGCACCGGCGCATAGATGACAAGAGATGGGTCGGAGAGCTTCGCCGGGTCGAATGCTTCGGTGCGGATGCCGCCCTCCTGCTCCACAAAGACACGGTTGCGGCTGTTCACGCTGCGTCCCATGATAAAATAGGCGATGACAAGGTGTTTTGCGTCCTCGCTTTTTCCGAGGATGATGCCCCTGCCGGGGTAGGTGTTATTTTTAAGCTCTTCTGCGATGGTTTTGCGCTTCATTCTTCTGCCTCCTATTGTTCGATCTGCTCGCAGAGCATGGCGGTCGCCCTGGGAAGAAGCTCCCACTCCGCCTGCTCCATCACGCGGCGCTGGAGCGTTTCGGGGGTATCCCCCTCCTGTACGGCAACCGCTTTTTGCAGCAGGATGCTGCCGCCGTCGGTGATTTCGTTGACAAGGTGGACGGTCGCTCCCGTCACCTTCACCCCATATGCGAGCGCCGCTTCGTGGACTTTGAGCCCATAGAAGCCGTCCCCGCAGAACGACGGGATCAGCGACGGGTGGATGTTGATGATGCGGTCGCGGTAGGCATCGATGACCTCGGTTCCGAGAATGGACAAAAATCCTGCCAGAACAACGAGCTGGATGCCGTGCTCCTGCAAGGCTGTCACGATGGCATGGTCGTATTCCTGCGCGCTCTCAAAATCGCGGCGGCGCACCACCACGGAGGGGATCTTCGCATTTTCTGCCCGTGTGAGCGCGTAGGCCTTGGCGCTGGAGCTGAGGACGAGGGAAATCTTCCCTGTCCCGAGCTTTCCGGCTGCCTGCGCGTCGATCAGTGCCTGCAAATTGGTTCCGCCGCCGGATACCAGAACAGCCACCTTTACCATAATTCTACACCCTTTTCGCCTTCCTCGATGTGACCTACCACATACGCATCCTGTGCGTTTGCATGGAGGATCTCGAGGGTCTTGTCGACGTCGTTTTTATCGACGATCAGCATCATGCCGACACCCATGTTGAAGGTGTTGTACATATCGCGCTCCGGGATATTTCCTTCCTTCTGGATAAGCTCGAAGATCGGGAGGACTTTGACATCCGATTTTTTGATGACTGCTTTGGTGTTTTCGCCCAGTGCGCGCGGGATATTCTCATAGAAGCCGCCGCCGGTGATGTGGCAGATGGATTTTACTCCCACCTGATCGAGCACGGCGAGCACCGGTTTTACATAGAGTTTTGTTGGGGTCAGGAGGGTTTCGCCCAGTGTTTTGCCGAGTACATCGGAGAAACGGTCGAGGGACTGGTGCTCCAGATCGAACACCTTGCGCACGAGGGAGAAGCCGTTGGAATGAACGCCGGAGGATGGCAGCGCGATCATCACGTCGCCCGGTTTTACGTTTTCGTTTTTGAGGATCTTCTTCTTGTCCACAACGCCCACGCTGAATCCGGCAAGATCGTACTCATCCTCAGGATAGAAGCCCGGCATCTCGGCGGTTTCGCCGCCCACGAGTGCACAGCCGCTCTCCACGCAGCCGTCTGCAACGCCCTTTACGATTTCTGCTACACGCTCCGGCACGTTTTTGCCCAGTGCGATGTAGTCGAGAAAGAGCAGTGGTTTTGCACCGCAGCAGATGATGTCGTTGACGCACATTGCCACGCAGTCGATGCCCACGGTGTCGTGTTTATCGAGCAGGAACGCGATTTTGAGCTTTGTGCCAACGCCGTCCGTACCGGAAACAAGGCATGGCTTTTCGATGTTTGTTACGTCCAGCTCGAATGCGCCGCCGAATCCGCCGATGTCGGAGATCATGCCGGGGATCATGGTTTTTGCAACGTGTGCCTTCATCAGTTCTACTGCTTTGTATCCGGCGGTAACGTCAACGCCGGCTGCTTTATAGCTTTCGCTGAAACTTTTGCTCATGCTTTTCGTCCTTTCCTCTTTGTCGGGGCAGCTTTTCCCACCCCGATTGTTACGTCCTATTTCTTCTTATTGATGTGCTCGGAATATTTGTCTGCGATGTAGTCCGGGATTTCCACCGGATATTCCCCGTCGAAGCAGGCGGTGCAGAATTCGCAGCGGTCCTCGACGTTTGCAATCTTCTTCACGCTCTCAAGTCCGAGATAGCCGAGGGAATCTGCGTTGAGGTCCTTGCGGATCTCCTCAAGCGTCATGCGACAGGCAATCAGCTTGTCCTTGCTGTCGATGTCCGTGCCGAAGTAGCATGGATTGATGAACGGCGGCGAGGAAATGCGGATGTGTACTTCCGTTGCTCCGGCATCGCGCAGCATCTTGATGATGCGCTGGCTTGTGGTTCCGCGCACGATGGAGTCATCGACCAGCACGACACGCTTGCCCTGTACCGTTGCTTTGAGCACGTTGAGCTTGATGCGCACGGCATTTTCGCGCTGCTTCTGGGTCGGGAGGATGAAGGTTCGTCCGATGTAGCGGTTTTTGATGAAGCCGATGCCGTATGGGATGCCGGACTGCTGCGCAAATCCAAGTGCTGCGTCAAGACCCGAATCCGGTACACCGATGACAACGTCCGCCTGACATGGATGCTCCAGCGCAAGGAAGGCACCGGCACGGCGGCGCGCCTCGTGAACGCTTGCGCCGTAGATGACGGAATCGGGACGGGCGGTATAAACAAATTCGAACACGCAGAAGTGTCCTTTTTTGCCGCAGTGTGTTTCGATGCTGCGCACGCCGTCCTTGTCCGCAACCACGATCTCGCCCGGCTTGATGTCACGCACGAAGGCGGCACCGATGCTGTCGAGCGCGCAGCTCTCGGAGGCGAACACGATGTCCTCTCCGAGCTTGCCCATGCACAGTGGGCGGAAGCCCTCCGGATCGCGCACGGCGATCAGCTTCTGCGGGGACATGATGACCATGGAGTAAGCGCCGCTCAGACGGGGCATTGCCTTCTCGATGGCTTCTTCGATGGAGTTTGTTTTCAGGCGTTCCTGAATGATGATGTGGGAGATCACTTCGGCATCCGTTGCGGAATGGAAGATCGCGCCGCCCAATTCCAGCTCCTCGCGGAGCTTGCGGCTGTTGACGAGGCTGCCGTTGTTGGCAAGAGCCATCGTTCCCTTGATGTGGCGCACGACGAGCGGCTGCGCGTCGCTGCGGTTGGAGTTTGCATATTTGGAATATTCCACATGACCAATCGCCATGTTGCCAAGCCCAAGCTTTGCAAGGTTTGTGCTGTTGAAGGTATCAGGCACAAGCCCCAGATCACGGTAGGAACGGATGACCCCGTCGTCGTTTACCGCGATGCCGCAGCTCTGCTGGCCGCGGTGCTGGAGGGCGTAGAGGGCAAGGTATGTTTCGGTTGCTACGTCAGATTGTGCATTTTTGGAATAGATTCCAAAAACGCCGCACTCTTCATGGATGTCCGGCATGGTAGGACACTTCCTTTCTTTCTCTATCGATTATACGTTATGCGTTGAGCTCTTCCTGGAGCTTTGCATCCTTTTTCATTACAGCTTCTTCCATTTTCTGCTTCATGTCAACGAGCTTCTGTGCCAGTGCTTCATCGGACAGAGCCAGCATCTGGACTGCGAGGATGGCAGCATTTTCTGCGCCGTTGATGGCAACGGTTGCCACCGGGATACCGCTTGGCATCTGAACGGTTGCAAGCAGAGCGTCCAGTCCATCGAGGGTGGAGGATTTGATCGGGATGCCGATGACAGGAAGGGTGGTGTGTGCTGCGAGAACGCCGCCGAGGTGTGCTGCCTTGCCTGCTGCTGCGATGATGACGCCGAAGCCGTTTTTCGCTGCATTGGAAGAAAATTCGCTTGCCTGTGCAGGGGTGCGGTGTGCGGACATAACGTGTGCTTCCACCGTAACGCCGAATTCCCTGAGCTTATCGATTGCCGGTTTTACAACGGGCAGATCGCTGTCGCTTCCCATAATAACTGCAACTTTTTTTGTGTTCATAATAAAACTCCCTCCGAATTTTTGTTGTGGAAAATGAAAAACGCTGCGACTTCTCGTCACAGCGTACACTATCCCTATTTAGCTAAAAAATCCCGCAATGATGTTCTGATTGCAGCCTGCACTTCGATTGGGGCATGGTTTTCCCTTTGCAGGGTAACGCCGGTCTAAAAAGAAAGACACGATATTCACCATCAAGATCCCTCTCCTTTCTGTGCGCTTGCCGTCAGAATCTGCGGCAGTGCCCTTCCTCTTTGGGAAGAATAACTCGATTTTATTGTATCAAAAAAGTGTAAAAAATGCAATCGTTTTTCCTTATATTGTCTAAAATCGTGCATAGAGATGATGTTTTTGTTAAAAATAGAACGGTGATTTGGACAAAATATCCATATCCTCTGCTTCTTCGGAAAATTCCCCTTGCCCTCCCTCATCGGTTCGTCAACATCCGGTAGTACACGGTACACAAAAAAGCTGCACATGTAACGATACTGAGCAGTGTTGTGTAAAAGGTGATGCTCCGTTCACCTGTCATTAGCCCGATATCTTCCCTTATCGGCAGGGTGATGCTCGCCCGAACACAGATTACCTGCTTTTTCCGAAAAAAAGCCCCCTGTGCGGGGGCATTTTTTTAAATCAAGTCAATGGTCCAGTTGATGCCTTGGATCTTCACGTCAAGCTCGCGCAGCTCACGGGAGGAAGCATCCACCTTCTTTTGAAGCTGTGCCACGTCCACGGTGCTCAGGATGCGGATCTCCTTGTTGGAGTAGCGGTCCACCTTTTCGCTTGCGTGGCTGAGGAAGTCGCGCAGGATGCTGTTGTGCATCGACAGCGCATCGCGCTTTGCGATGAGCTGTGTCAGAGAGCATCCGTCCTGAACGGTTTCGCAGTTGGTGCGGTTGATGCGCGCGATCAAAAGCTCCAGCTCGCTGGTGTTCTGTTCCAGTTCCTGCAAAAGCGCAGCCGGGTCCTCCGCAGGGCGATCCCCCTCCTGCACCTTTGCATTGTTGTTAAGACGCACACTCAGCTGTGCGATGCGCTTTTGCAAATCTGCCCGAAGGGACAGTGCCTCTGCCAGTTTCATCGATTGGGGACCTCCTTATTTGTCGCCTGTTACAAGCTCTTTGAGAGAGGTTGCAAAGCCTGCCATCGATTGCAGCTCGCTTGGAACGATGATCTTTGTTGCCTTGCCGTCTGCCACCTTCTCGAAGGTTTCGAAGGATTTGAGTGCGAGGACCTTCTCGGTCGGAGCTGCTTCGTTGAGGAGCTTAAGGCTGTCTGCAACCGCTTTCTGTACGGTCATGATTGCTTCTGCCTCACCGATCGCCTCACGGATCTTCTGCTCGCGCACAGCGTCTGCACGAAGGATCGCGGACTCTTTTTCTGCCTCTGCACGCAGGATGGCGGATTCCTTTTCACCTTCTGCAATGAGGATCTGGCTCTTCTTTTCGCCCTCTGCACGAAGGATGGATTCGCGGCGCTGACGCTCTGCCTTCATCTGTTTTTCCATCGCATCCTGGATCTCAGCCGGAGGAATGATGTTTTTGAGCTCAACGCGGTTTACCTTGATGCCCCACTTGTCGGTTGCTTCGTCGAGGGTCGCGGTGATCTTGCTGTTGATGATATCGCGGGATGTGAGGGTGTGGTCAAGCTCCATCTCACCGATGATGTTACGCAGGGTGGTTGCGGTCAGATTTTCGATTGCGGAGATTGGGCGCTCTACGCCGTAGGTGAAGAGCTTCGCATCGGTGATCTGGAAGAATACTACGGTATCGATCTGCATTGTTACGTTATCCTTTGTGATAACCGGCTGCGGCTTAAAGTCTACAACCTGCTCCTTGAGCGAAACTTTTTTTGCAATGTGATCGAGGAACGGTACGCGGAAATGAGGACCGGTAGCCCATGTCCCGTGGTAAACGCCGAGGCGCTCGATAACGTATACAACAGACTGCGGTACAATTTTGATGCTGGTTGAAATGAGAACGACAACAACCAAAACAAGCAACAGGATAATCATAAATTCCCACCTTTTCTCTGCCCGGACGGTGTATCGTATCGCTCCTCCGGGCAAATCGGAAGGATACGATGGTTCAGCGGATGATACAATCTATTTTTCCCGAACAAGGAGCGTTGCCCCTTCGATCGAAAGGACCTCAACCGTTTTGCCCTCCTCGATCGGCTCGCAGGCGGATGCACTCCAGTCGAGTCCGCCGACGTGGACACGGCCCTTTCTCATCGGGTCGATCGGCTGGATGACGGTTGCCGTCTGTCCCACAAGCTGATCCACGTTCGTTGCAACGGGCTTGATCCGAAGGACCTTCTTGACAAAGGGACGAAACGCCGCCAGTGCAAGCACGGAAACCACGAGGAAAACAGTAAGCTGCCCCTTGAACTCGAGCCAGCCGGCAAACGCCGTCACCATTGCTGCCGCACCGCCCAGTGCAAACCACACTGCCACAAGCTGATACGTCGCAATTTCTGTGACGATGAGTCCGATGGTGATAAACAGCCACATCAGCGCATTAAGATTTGAAAACATAAAGGCACCTTCCTTCTGATCTCTCTGCTCTTCTTTGCAATATTTACCATGAGATTGCACAAAATAGCCTTTGATACTTTATTGTTGGTTGTAGTATAGCACAAATATTTTTTGGATGCAACAAATTTCTGCAAAAAATACAAATTGTTTACAAGGTTCTCCCCCCTGCTTTGAAAAACCTTGTATTCTTTTCTCCTTCATTATATAATGAATCCATTCTTACCCCATTCTCTTTGGAAAGTCAGGTGATTTTTGATGAATTATGACCGCCTTTTGAATCTTGTTGTGCAGCTGGGCTCGCTTTTGCTTGAAAACGGCGCGGAAACCTACCGCGTGGAGGAATCCATGCTGCGCATCTTTCAAAAATACGATATTTCGGATGCTGATGTCTTTGTGATCCCCACGATGCTGATCGTCACCATCCGCCCCAACGAGCAGACGACCCTTACGCAGCAAAAGCGCGTGCGCTCGCGCGGGACCGATCTGACAAAGATCAGCGATGCCAACAACCTGTGCCGGAGGATGTGCTATTCCGTCGTTCCGCTTGAGGAGGTGGAGGAGTGCATCGCTGCCATCCGGCGCGGACCTGTTTTTTCGCGGCGCGTCCAGTATATCGCCTATGCTGCTGCCGGATTTTCGTTTGCGCTCTTCTTCAGCTCCACCCTCATCGATGCCCTGTGCGCTGCGCTGTGCGGGGTCGTCATCAAGTTCATCTTCGAGCAGATGTCGCGCTGGGGGGCGAATGTTTTCTTTATCCATGTCACCGCCAGCGCCGCTGTCACCGCACTTGCAGAGCTTTTCTCCGCTTCGCCGCTTTCTGCTGATATGGACAAGATCATCATCGGCGCCATCATGCTTCTCGTTCCGGGCGTGACCCTCACGACCTGTATGCGCGATACCATCGCGGGCGACTATGTTTCTGCCCTGACAAAGCTGATGGAGGCGCTGCTCATCGGGACGGGCGTTGCACTCGGAACGTACATTGCGATGTCCCTCATGGGATATATCCTGTAGCGCACCGATGACACCACGTTATGAAAGGAGCTTTTTTCGATGACTCATTTTCTGCCTGTTCTTTATGCATTTGCCGCCTGCGCCTCCTTCTGCCCCATTTTTAATATCCGCGGGAAAAACATGCTCTACGCCGCACTGGGCGGTGCGCTGGGGTGGCTTATTTACCTTTTGTCCGCCGGACACGGCACCGATATTTTCCAGTATTTTGTTGCATCCATCGCCATTTCAGCCTATGCCGAGATCGTGGCGCGTATTCGCAAATCCCCCTCCACCTGCTATCTCATCATTGCTCTGCTGCCCCTTGTGCCAGGCGGCGGCGTATATTATACGATGAAATCCTGCATCCAGGGGCAGTTTGAGGAATTTGCCGACACCGGGATGCACACCCTGCTCATCGCCGGCGCCATCGCGCTTGGGGTCCTGTGGGTGATCTCGATGGTGCGCCTTTTGATCCATTTCGAGCTTTTTCGGATGCAGCGCAAAAAAACGGGCTGACCCTCCCCCCCTTTTCAACAGCGGAAAAATACAGTATAATAGAAATCAGTCGGCGGCTCTTTCGGGGTCGCTTTGATTTTACGTTATGGAGGGTATCAGATTATGAAAGAACATTCTCACGCCCCGCGGCAAAGCACACACCTTGGTGTGCTGCTGATGCTGGCATGGCCTGCTATTTTGGAGCAGCTTCTGCTGACTCTGGTGCGCTATGTCGATACCGCCATGGTAGGCTCTCTCGGAGCAAACGCAACTGCGGCAGTTGCCATCAACTCTTCCCCTACCTGGCTCATCACCAGTGTGCTCGGTGCCATCGGGGTCGGCTATTCGGTGCAGGTGGCGCATTCCATCGGCGCAAAGGACAAGCACGCCACAGAGCGTGTGATCGAGCAGACGTTTCTCGCGGTCGTGGTGATGGGTGCGGGGATCACGGTGCTGTGCCTTTTGATCTCCCCGTATCTGCCCGGCTGGCTTGGGGCAGAGGCTGCCGTTGCTCCCGATGCGGTGCGTTATTTGCAGATCTTTTTGCTCTCGCTGCCGTTTCAGGCGGGTTCCTTTGCATTTTCTGCGGTGCTGCGCTGCATGGGGGACACCAAGACCCCGCTCCTGCTCAACACCACGGCAAACCTGCTCAACGTGGTGCTCAACCTGTTCTTCATCTTCCCAAGCAGGACCGTCACCCTTGGCGGCACCACCCTCCGGCTCTTCGGCTTTGGCTGGGGCGTTTCCGGCGCAGCCATTGCAACTGCCATTGCAACGACCGTCACCGGCGTGGGGATCACCTACTGCGCCATGTTCCGCAAGAAGGAGTACACGATCTCGCTGCGCGACTGCTTTAAGCCCGACCGCACGATCATCCGCCGCGCGATGGAGCTTGGCATCCCGACAGCGCTTGAGCGCGCCATCGTCACCAGCGGTCAGCTTGTGATTACACGCATCAATGCGTCCCTCGGTACAACGGCGCTCGCTGCTGCTCATGTCGCCATCACAGCGGAGGCACTGAGCTATCTGCCGGCGGACGGCATCTCCTACGCGACGACCGCCCTCGTGGGTCAGTCCTACGGCGCGAAGGAATACGAGGACTCCCGACGCTACGGCATCCTTGCCGGGTGGACAGGCTTCACGCTCTCCAGCATCATGGGGACGCTGCTCTTCCTCTTCGCGCATCCGCTTGCCTCCATCTTCTCCAGCGACCCCGGCGTCATCGAGCTTGCCGCCAATATGCTGCGCATCGTGGCGATCTGCCAGCCGATGTTCGGTGTTGCCATCGTGCTTTCCGGTGCGCTGCGCGGATTGGGCGACACGCGCTTCCCGCTTGTCATCTCCATCGCCGGGATGTGGCTCGTGCGCTGCACCACGGCTCCGCTGCTCGTCTATGTCCTCGGACTTGGGCTTGCCGGTTCGTGGGTGGCAATGGTATTCGACCTGTGTCTGCGCGGTGCGCTGTGCATCTTCCGCTTCAACCGCTTCAGCCTCCGCTGCATCGCGGAACATCAATATTGATTCTTGGGCGCTGTGGCGTTTTGCCACGGCGCTTTCTTTTGAAAGGAGCACCTTTTTTTGGACTATTCTGTATTGGAACAAATGCCCGCCCCTCTGCTTTCGTGGTATCACCAAAACCGCCGCATCCTTCCGTGGCGCGAACATCCCCTGCCCTATCCGGTCTGGGTTTCGGAGATCATGCTCCAGCAGACGCGTGTGGAGGCGGTCATCCCGTATTTTGAGCGCTTTCTCACAGCGCTGCCCACCATTGCCGACCTTGCACAGGCTCCCGAAGATGTGCTGATGAAGCTATGGGAGGGGCTTGGGTATTACAGCCGCGTGCGCAATCTGCAAAATTCCGCAAAGATCATCGTCGAAAAATACGGCGGAAAAATCCCCTGCGATTACGACGCAGTGCGCGCGCTGCCGGGCATCGGGGACTACACCGCCGGCGCCATCTGCTCCATCGCCTTCGGTCTGCCGACCCCGGCGGTGGACGGGAACGTCCTGCGTGTCCTGACGCGCATCTGCGCCGATGCACAGGATGTGACAACCGCAAAGGCGAAAAACACCTTCCGCGACCTGCTGCGCCCGCTCTATCCATCGGGACAGTGCGGCGATTTTACGCAGGCACTGATGGAGCTTGGCGCAACGGTCTGCCTGCCAAACGGCGCACCCCGGTGCAGCGACTGCCCCATGCAGAAGCTCTGCCGCGGATTTTTAGCGGGGAACGCGCAGGAATATCCCGTAAAGCCGCCCAAAAAAGCGCGAAAAATCGAGGAGCGCAGGGTCTTTGTCATCCTCTCCCTGGACGGACTCCTTCTGCACCGCCGCCCCAAAAAGGGGCTCCTCAGTGGGATGTGGGAGCTGCCGAACGTCCTTGCGAACGATCCGCTCCCCTTTTCGCTCCCCGATTCTCCGTGCGACCTGCTCCCCAACCACAAGCATATCTTTTCACACATCGAGTGGCACATGAGCGCACAGGCGCTGACGCTGTCCGAATCCTTTGTGCCGCCGAAGGATTTTGAGTGGGTGACGCTTTCCCGCCTTGAGGAGGAAATCGCCCTGCCGGGTGCGTTCACACAATACCGCAGGGAAGCGATTTCCCGCATGAAATCCTTTACAATATAAAATAATATGCAAAGCACCTTCCTGTTTTCGACAGTTTGTGCTATAGTAAAGGAAGTCCCAGAAAAAAAGGGAGGTCATATCATGAAGAAATTTATCACGCTGTTTTTATTATTGGCGCTCACGGCAGCGCTCGTCTGCGGCTGTACCCCAAGAAAGCCGCCGTCTGTGCAGGAGGACCCCGCACAGGAGGATTCTGCCGAGAAGGACCCTGAGCAGGAGAGCGCCCCCGAGCCCTCTGACAAGCAGGAGGACAAAACCGAAAAAGAAGAGGAAGAGGACGAAAAGCCCATGGACGTGGCACAGTCCGGCACGTTCCTTCTGATGGATTCCAAGTATGAGATCACCGTGAAGGAGCCGTTTGTCGGCATCTTCGATCCCGGTCTTGACGGATTTTACATCTCTGCCGAGCAGGATGATTCTTTGCAGGGCATCGTTTCCTACACGACGGGCGACGAGGCGGTGCAGGAGATCGAGGACAACATTGCAAACCTCAATCAGGCGCTCAAGAACGATTCCTCTGTTTTCGACTTTGCCTTCGACCGTCAGAAAGAACCGGACGGGCTTTATAACATCACCTTCACCTACGCCACCAAGGCGGACGATGTCAGCACCGCAGGATTCCAGTATGTATACTACAAAAAAACACCGGGCGGAATGCTGACCGTGATGTTCAACTGCCCGCACAAGGATTTTTCCAACCAGATCATGGAGGTCTTTCACTCCGTCGTGCCTGCCACCGACAAGGCGACGGAGCCGCCAAGACGTGCCGCCGAGGGGAATTGATTCCTCCCGAAGAAAGACGCAGGTGCGTCCTGTTCCCCATCCTGATCGATGCAAAAAAGGGAGCGTATCATCCGATACGCTCCCTTTTTCCAATGCTATTTTTTGCCCACCAGCAGGGCAGACCCATTGAGCAGCAGGTCGTAGGTTTCTTTTTTGGTCATGAACAATCCGCTCGTGGTGTCGAGAAGCTCCACCTTTTCGTAGCCCATATCGCGCAGTTTTTTCAGCAGCTTTTCCATATCGCCGTACTTTCCCTTTGAAAAAATATCGTGGATGGCGAAGGTCCCGCCCTTTTTGAGTACGCGCAGCGTTTCGAGGATGATCTCCTGACGGTCCCTGCTTGGGATATTGTGGTAGCAGTAATTGCTTGTGACGGCATCGAAGGTTTCGTCCGCATACGGCAGCTTGCAGGCATCCCCCCGGACAAATTTCACGATTTTTTCTACGCCCTCCGCCTGCGCGTTGCGCTCGCACAGAGGCTGATTGAAGGAGGCGTATTCCCTCCCCCAGCGGTCCAGCCCCACCATCGAGGCGCCGGGGTTGTTTTTGGCGCAGGCGATGGTCAGTGCACCGCTGCCGCAGCCCACGTCAAGCCCGGTGCCGTTTTCGGGCAATACCACATAGGATGCAACTTTTTCGATGATCCTGCGCGAAAACTGCTTCTTGCCGTTGTATGAAAATGTGGTGTACCAGTTGATGAAGTAGACGGAAACGACAACCATCATGCCAAACAGCGCGCCGCAGACGGTCGCTGCAACGATCTTCGCCCTGCCCGAAAAGACGGGGCCTTCCATCACAAAGATAAGCAGCGCAAGTGTCACCGCAGTCCCTGCAAGCACCCCTGCAACCATTCCTTTTGGTACCCAGTTTTTATAATCCGGTTTCATCGTTATCACTCCTTGATGTGCAATAGTTAGCTTTAGCTAATAGCAGTATAGCACAGGCTTTTTCTGTTTTCAATGCTTTTACGGGATAAAATCCATCGCTTGCAGGATTTTGCAAAAGCTGTTACAATAAGCCATAAAATGGGACATTTGAAAGGATGGGGAATATGGCATACTACTTCAGTGAAGCAATCGATGCTGCAATCGATGCGCTCTACCGCGATCATGACATTCAAAAGGGCCACCGCACCTTTTTGGAGCTTCAAAAGCTGGCGGCGCAAGGCGATGCCGACGCAAAATATCTCCTCTCGCGCTGCTACAGCGGAAGCTGCTTCGTTTGGGAGGAATTTGAGTTTCCGGAAAATGACGAGCTTGCACACCGCAATCTGATGGAGGCTGTCCAGGGCGGCAGTGCAATGGCGGTGCTCGGTGCGCTGCGTCTTTCGGGGGTTTCCGAGGAGGAAACGGCAAGGATCATGCCCTTTCGCAATTTTAAGGAGCCTTGGGACATCATCTACAAAAAGGCGCAGGCAGGCTGTGCGTTCTGCCAGTATCTCATCGGGAACACCTACTACTGGCTCGATGTTCTGCTGATCGACAACATCGACCTTGCGCGCGATTTTCCTGACCGCGAAAGCGCACGCCGCCGCTGTGCCGAGCTGGTTCGGGAGGGCGTTCCGTGGCTTGAGAAGGCGATCTGCGCCGGGATCGGCTTTGCAGCGCGCAACCTTGCCTCCTTCTACCGCAAGGGTCGTGAGGGGCTGATCGCGCCGCAGCCGGAAAAGGAAGTATCGGTCATGAAGCTCGCCGCAGAGCACGGCAGCGTGGAATGGATGTATTTTTACGGAAGGCACCTGCTCGATTCCTTTGAAACCGAGCGCGAGGGGCTTCAATACTGTCTGCGCGCCGCCGAAGGCGGACAAAGCCGCGCATGGTATGAGGTGGCAAGGGTGTACAACGAGGGGCTGGGCGTACCACGCGACCGCAAAAAAGCTCTGCTCTATGCGGAAAAGGGGCTTGGTCACCCGTGGGACGACTACTGCTGTGACATGGTGGGGATGCTCTGCTTTGAAGGCTTCGACGGGATCCCCATCGACTATCCGCGCGCGGTGAAGATGCTTCAGCGGGCAAAGGATGCCGATCCCTCCAGCACATGGGAGAACGACCGCCTTGCTGTCTGCTATGTTTTGGGGCTGGGCTGTCAGCCGGATATTCCCCGGGCAATGCGCCTCCTGCGTGAAATCGACCACACGAACGCCTACACCAATTTCGTCTACGGCATCGTTTATACACAGGGGCTTTGTGTGCCGCAGGACATCAAAAAGGGCGTGGAATATTTGCAGAAGTCTGCCCAGAGCTTCCCCCGCGCACAGGAGGAGCTTAAAAAATTCCGCCGCACCTGGTATGGAAAATGGGTCCGTGCAGAATAAATGTGCATCCAAAAAGAGCGTCCTTCGGGGGAACCCCCGAAGGACGCTCTTGTGCTGTGCGCCGTGTTTGCGAAATTCCATGCTGCTCCTTCACCCTTTGCCAGAAAACAGATTGGAATTTTTTATACAAACTATCCTGTTTGTATTTTACTGCGGCTTAATATTTGTCGCCTGCCTTGCTCTCATTCCATTCAAGGTCGTGCGATTCGCTCTGTGCAGCGAAGTCCGGCTGTGTTGAAACCCCGGTAAGACGGAATTTCTCCATCAGACCCTTGAGGACGTGTGCATGACCGGAAAGCTCCTCGCTTGCAGCAGCACTTTCCTCTGCGAGGGCAGAGTTTGTCTGTACTACGCAGGAAATCTGCTCCATGCCGATGTTTGTCTGCTTCATGGCTTCATCCTGCACTCTCGAGTTGTCTGCGATCTTCTCGGTGCGCTCTGCCACCTTGTTGATGCTGTCGTGTACCTTCTCGAAGGAATCCGCTGTTTCGTCTGCAATCAGCTTGCCGCGCTGCACTGCATTCAGTGCCTGCTCGATCAGCTCTGCGGTGTTCTGAGAGGATTCGGCAGTTTTGGCTGCGAGGTTGCGCACCTCGGAGGCAACCACGGCAAAGCCCTTGCCTGCCTGACCGGCACGCGCCGCCTCAACCGCAGCATTGAGTGCGAGGATATTGGTCTGGAATGCGATATCCTCGATGTTTTTGATGATCTTCTCGATCTGCGTGGAGCTCTTTGTGATATCCTCCATTGCAGAGAGCATGTTTCTCATCTTTTCGCTGCCGAGGTTGATCTCGCTGACCGCGGTTTTTACATCATTGTTGGATTCTGCAATGATATTGTTGTTGTCGTCGATCTGTGTGGTGATCTCTTCCAGGGTAGCGGACATTTCCTGTACGCTGGATGCCTGCTCGGTTGCGCCCTGTGCCTGAGATTGTGCCCCGGCTGCCATCTGATTGGCACCGGAATCCACCTCTTCTGCCACGTTGATGACCGATTTGAGCGTATCCGAAATGGTATCTCTCATGTTGAGCATCGCATCCTTCACTTTGGCAAATTCGCCGCTGCAATCCTGCTCAAGCGTGAAGGTGAAGTCGCCTGCGCCCACCTGATTGAGGACGGAGGTCGTTTCGTCGATGTAGACCATATAGAGCTTGAGGCGGTCCACCACATGCTGGATGTCGCGCGCCAGCGTGCCGATCTCGTCGGAGGTGTTGACAGAAACCTCCACGTCGAGGTTGCCGTCTGCGATCTTTTCCCCGATGTCAGCCAGCTGTTTTACGCTGCGTGTGAGGCGAACTCCCACAACAGCAGAAACGCCGACAAGGATGAGGATGGCAATGCCGAAGTAAAACAGCATGTCTGCTCTCATTTCGCGAACATGGGACAGATACTCCTCCTCGGAAATGGAGGCGAGGACTGTATAGCCAAGCTCATCAAGATACGATATCGTTGCATATTTCTTTTCGCCGTTGTGCTCTACCTGCACGTTCTCTGCATTTTCGTTTCCTTCTACAAGGCTTACGATATCCGGCTCGTAACCGATTTCCTTCACGTTTTTCATGATGTAGGACGAATCCGGGCTGTAAATACAGTTGTTGTTTTTGTCAAACACTGTAACATAGCCGGTTTCCCCGATCTTTACATGGCTCAGTGTGGATACCAGATCAGAAAATCCGATGTCCAAGCCGATAATACCGATCATCTGGCTGCCGGAACGGATCGGCGCCGCCACAGTTACGACCAATTCGCCGGTAACAATGTCGTTATAAGCTCCGGTCAGGGCAATCGGTGTATTGTTTACGATTTGTTTATACCAGTCTCTGCTTTCTACGTCAAAGTTCTCTTTTGTAAAGTAAGAACCGTCCGACTGTAAAAAATCCATTGTTTTTGCGTTCAAGATCCAGGTCGATTTGATATGCTGAGAATCGAGTGACTGCAATTCTCTGATCATCCGAAGAGATTCTCTCTCAACAGAAGAATTTGCAAAACTATCGCTATCCCATGCTAATAATGCTGCATCATATGCGTCAGATTCTGCTGCTGTTTTTATTATCCCATAGTATTCTTTGAAAAAACTGTTGATTTTTTCCGATGCATTTGCAGACTCTGATACAACATAGCTTCCGTTGATTTCACGCACGATTTTACCCACCTGAGCGTTCAGCCGTACCCCCAGGATGCCAAGGACCAGTACAAGCGGTACCAGCATCCCAAGCATGATTTTCTGGCTGATCCCAAAACGGATCTTTGCGCTGTCTTTGGGTGTTTTCTTTTTTTGTGCGTTTTCTTTCCTCATGAACGGTGTCCCCCTTTTGTCTATCCAATACTGTCTATATGATGCGGAGCGTTTGTGCAAGCTCCTGCGCTTTCACCTTCCTTTCTCTCCTTCCTGTTTTCAGGCATAAACGGGCACCATTCCTCTGCGAATGGTGCCGCATTCCGGCAGCGATCCTATTTTGATTCTCCCAAAAGCTCCAGCGCCTTTTGCAGCTGGGCATCCATAGCAGGGTCGATCAGCTCCACATCCAGCAGCTCGCCCTCCAGTGCCACCTCGTAGTCCGGCTTGATCCCCACGCCGTCATAGTTCGGGCTGATGGGCGGATTGTACTTGTTGGTGGTCACCTTGATGGCAGAGCCGTCCTTGAGCTTGTGGTAAACCTGCATCGTGCCTTTCCCATACGTTTTTTCTCCGACAGATTTTGCCACATTGTAGTCCTTGAGCGCCTGGGTGAAGAGCTCTGCTGCGCTGGCTGTGTTTTTATTGGTCAGCACTGCCATTGGGACGTTGATGTAGCTTGCGTCTGACACGCCCAGCACCTTTACATTGCCGTTTTTATCAACGGAGGTTGCGATGTCGCCCTCCGGAAGGAGCATATCCAGCATTTTGATCACGGAATCGAGGGTTCCGCCGCCGTTGTTTCGTACATCGAATACGAGAGAGGTCGCGCCCGAATTGAGGAGGTTTTCGGTTGCCACCTTGAACTGGTCATAGGTCACGCCGCTGAATTCGGTGATGCGCACATAGCCGGTGGAGCCGAAGGTCCTGGTATAGACGGTTGGCTTTTGCACCTTGCGCCGGGTGATCTCTTTGACTTCACGATCCTCCGAGCCGTTGCGCACCACAAGGGTCAGCGTGGTGCCTGCCTTGCCGGAGATCTCCTTGATGCCCTCGTCATACGTTTCGGGGGAAAGGTCGATGTCGTTGACCTTGATGATCAGCTCTCCCGGAACGATCTGCGCGGCATCTGCCGGAGAATCGGGGTAAACCTCCTCCACACGGATATAGCCGTTTTCGGTTTTTGTAGCGGTGATGCCGATTCCGACGATCTTGCCCTCGGTCTGGCGGCTGATCTCCTCATATTCCTCTACACTGTAGTAGCGTCCGTATGGGTCCTTGATGCCTGCCATATAGCCGTAGGCGATGGCGTCGAGAAGATGGTCTTCATCAAGGGTGTTGATATAGTTGTTTCGCACATAGCTGTCTATTTCAGCCAGTTTATCATAGAGCGCCTCCCGCTCTGTGATACTGGAAACGGTTTTGTTGAACTGATTTCGGGAATACAGCATGGTGGTGGACAGTGTGACCGCTGCCACAACAAACATCATTGCCAGTGCTGTTCCGAGGGATATTTTCCTATTCATGTACCTGTCTGCTCCTTCCTGCAGACTGCGCTTTGACGATCTGCATTGAATTTATCAAGTGATTACCACGTTATTCTACCACATAATCAACCCTTTTGAAACATCTTTTTACAGTTATCCCGAAATTTATTTGTTTTTTTGTACGGATAGAAAAAACCACAGGGAAACCTGTGGTTTTTGTTGGTTATACAATATTTTTCTGCTCGCCTTTGAGCCAGCTTAAAAGATTGTCGAAGACGATCTCTGCTCTTGCCTCCATCGATTCCTTTGTTGCAAAGGCAACGTGCGGGGTCACGATGGTGTTTTTGCAGTGCAGCAACGGCTCGTCCGGGGAAAGCGGCGGTTCCAGATCGAAAACATCGATGCCTGCACCGGCAAGATGCCCTTCCTCCAAAGCCTGCGCCAGCGCTGCGGAATCGACCACGCCGCCGCGCGCGGTGTTGATGAGGTATGCCCCCTGCTTCATCTGAGCAAGGCGTTCGCGGTTCATGAGGTGACGGGTGGAATCGTTGAGCGGACAATGCAGCGACACGATATCGGAGCGGGAGAGCAGCTCGTCAAGCGGCACAAACTCGATGCATTCTGCCTCGTGGTCGGTGACGTGGCGCTTATAGCCCAGCACCTTGCAGCCAAACGCTGCACAAAGCTGTGCGGTGCGTGTGCCGATCGCTCCGGCGCCCACGATGCCGACGGTCTTGCCGCGCAGCTCGCAGCCGACCAGTCCGTCCTTTGTTGCACCTGCACGGCAGCGCGCTTCCACCTGCGGAACATTGCGCAGCAGCGACAGCATCAAACACAGGCTCAGCTCTGCAACTGCCTGGGTGGAATATCCTGCGGCATTGCTCAGTGCGATGCCGCGCTCCTTTGCACAGGACACGGCAACGTGATCCACGCCGGTGAAGGCAATGTCGATGAACTTGAGGTTCGGGCAATGCTCGATGACCTCTGCCGAAAGCGGCATATTGGCAAGCAGGATGACATCGGCATCCTTGGCACGTTCGATCTGCACCTTGGGGTCGGTGTCCTTCTGGTATGCAGTAAAGGTATGACCGGCATCCAGAAGCGGTTTTGCACAGCGGTCGAGCACTTCCTGCGACACGCCGAGCGATTCAAGCAAGACGATTTTCATGGTGATCTCCTCCTGATTTTAATGTTTAGATGAAGCGCACGAATTCATCGAGCGATTTTCTCTTCTTCTCACGCAGCTTGTCGTCGGGATCGGCATAGCCGACTGCCACGACAAGGCGGATCGTTTTCTCCTGCGGGATCTCAAGCAGCTCGCGCACGCCCTGTGCGTCGAACGAGCCGAGGATACAGGTGGAGAGTCCCTGTGCCGTAGCGCTCAGGCACAGGTGCGATACGGCAATGCCGACATCGCCGTGTGCATATTTCTGGTCGGGCTCCTTCCTGCCGATGAGCATGGCAGGCTCTTCCACTACGACAACATACGCCGGGACATTGACCGTAAATTTATTGATGCCGTAAGCGCGGGTCAGCTCCCCCAATTTGGGCGAAACCTCGGGGTTATTGACCACGATAAAGCTCCACGGCTGGCTGTTGCAGGCGGATGGGGCAAGGCGTACTGCCTGCATGCAGCGCACGAGCTTTTCCTGCTCGACGTCCTTTTTCTGATAGCTGCGGCAGCTCTGACGTGTTTGGATGGCTTCAAATAATTCCATAAAAATCCCCCCTTTCGATTTTTCTTTTCCCAGTATAGCACAATTTTTTCCCCATTGGAATGGCTGTCCCTGTAAAATATGGGGCTTGGGGGATTTCTCTGCCGGGGGAGCATGCCTTTGCATCAAATGGGTTTGGTATACCTGCACCGTGGATAATTGGAACAGCCGTAAAACTCCTCTCCGGCGTGTTCCCCCGACTTTGCAGTCCTCAAAATCAGCGCACCGCCGCACTGCGGACAGGTTTTTTCGACAGGTTCATGGGATTTGATGTCGGTGGTATCCTGCGCCTTCACATCAGCAGATACCTCCGTCAGCGGCTGCAATGCTTCATGATACCTGCACCGTGGATAATTGGAACAGCCGTAAAACTCCTCTCCGGCGTGTTTCCCCGACTTCGCAGTCCTCAAAATCAGCGTACCGCCGCACTGCGGACAGGTTTTCTCGACAGGTTCATGGGATTTGATGTCGGTGGTATTCTGCACCTTCACATCAGCAGATACCTCCGTCAGCGGCTGCAATGCTTCATGATACCTGCA
>JAHHTZ010000010.1 GCA_020024285.1 Oscillospiraceae bacterium
AGATTGCAGTCGCCCTGTTTTGGTTCCTACACCTATATAAGTGAGATCATAGGTTCTTTTTTATTATTATATCATAGCCTTGCTAAAGTTCCTAACAGTTTTTAAGTCAGAGAGCATTTGTGTTTTGTAACGGAGGTGGGATTGTCCATAAAAGAAAAAATCAGGGGCAATCCCGTAGGATTACCCCCAATAGACGATTAGGCGTAAATGATTTCTGTGTTCACGATCTCTCTGGCGCACGCCCGGATGTTATTCATTTTGCCGACCCGCTCCATAGCGTTTTCAGCCTTGAGCTGTTCGGTGATTTCCTGTGCCTGCTTCATCTGATCCGCCAGGACTTCCATTCGCTCCTGTGCCTGCTGATCAATTTCGGCAAGATAGCTGTTCAGCCTGCCGCTGGTCAGCAGCTGCGTGCTGACGATTTTCCGGTACTCTCGCTGCCCCCAGAGCCCGATTGGTTTATTCTCACTCTCCGGCAAGGTAAGGCAGGGAAAATAGCAGTCCCCCTTTAGCTCGTACCACAGACCATTGCTCTCATCGTATCTGTACTTGTCTATTCTAAAATTCTCCAGTATAATATATTCACACATATGCCGCAGTCTGCCGATTGCCACACTCTGTTATAACTTTTTATAGGATTTTTCTTCCCTTGCATTTGACCTTATGAACCTTCAGGGAAAGCATAAACAGGGATGAAACCGTATGATGGGAAAAGGTGAGCTGTTTGCGAAATTTTTTGTTATCAACGGTTTTGGAGAATCTTATGAAAGCCCTGCGGCATCTAATATGCGCAGATAAAGTCAAGTAGTGCAAATCAAAATTTTTCTAACAGATGAATTTCAGAAAGCGAGTGATTTCCATGAAACAAAAGCTGATCAATGTTGGTTATTTTCTGCCTGCAGTCATAAGTCTTATTCTTTACCTTATGCTTGCAGTAAATAGTGGATTTGGCAGTTTGAATCCTCTTGTTTGGTGCTTTGTTGCACTGCTGTTTGTTTCTGCTGCTCTTATGATGCAAAAAAGATGGTGGGGGTGCATTGGAGGGTGCATTGCCGGTGCAGTCCTTGTCTATATGGGAACTCAATATACAGGACAAATCATCAGCGAAACGCCAATCGGCATTGTCCTTTGCATTTACTATGTCATTTTTGGATTTCTCTGTTTTAGAAATAAAAGGCTATACCAATAAACCTTTTATACTCCCAAGAGCCGAAAAACGGTGCAGTCGTCAGGAGCGGGCTCCTAAAGCCTTCAAAAGAAGGCATAGAGGAAAAAATCAGCAGGTGTCGGGATCTTTCGGCACCTGCTGTTTCATTGCATAAAAACTTCCTTATGGGGCACTTATGGGGCGCACCCTTTTGCTCCGATACTGTTTTCTTTTTATCAGAGAAGCCAGCTGTTCTGATTGCTTAGGCTGCTTTTTTGGCAGACTGTTTTTCTTTCCAGAATACCCAGAGTGGTCCGGAAAGGCAAACAGAGGAATAAAGACCGGAAATAACGCCGACGGTCATCGGGATGGCAAAGGTCAAAATAGAGGTAACGTTCATCATCGCTGCTACAACGCAGATGGACAGCAATGCGATTGCTGTGCTGACGGTTGTATTGATGGTGCGGCGCTTGCTCTGATGGATACTCATGTTGACAATATCGCTGATCGACTTTTTGTTCCCGTACAGACGTTCATTTTCACGGATTCGGTCATAGATGATGATGGTATCATTGATGGAATAACCCAAGATGGTCAGAACAACTGCGATAAAATTGTCGTTGATCGGGAATCCCAAAACAACAAATGCACCGTATGCAATGATGATATCATGGATGAGTGCGATCACAGACACACATCCTGCACTCCAGCCGCCGATCTTGCGAAAACGCACTCCGATGTAGAGGATCATCAGCAGGGATGCAAAGAAAATGGCAATCAGACATTTTTTGAAGAACTCACGTCCCATAACCGGGTTTACGTTGTTGACATCAGACATAACGATGCTGTTGTCAGAAAATGCTTCTGACAGCTTCTGAGTCAATTCTGTCTGCTGCTCGGTAGAGAGTCCCTGTGCAGAAGCGAAGGAAACCGCAAGGGTCTGCTCCCCGGTTACGCTGTTTTCCTGATGCTGGACACTTACCTCGCTGCCTGTATAGTCCTTGAGGACCTTGGCGAATGCGTTGGTATCGATGGTGCCGCTGTAGGAATAGCTCGCAATGGAACCGCCCTTAAACTGGATATCCAGATTCACTCCGAGGACGAAGCTGAGAATAACAATCAGCGCAATCAGCACAGTGGAGATCGTGAAAAATATTTTTCTTTTTTCGACAAAATTGAACATTATTTTTCACCTCCGTAGAGCCATGGATTGCGGAATGCTTTGAAGTTTGCGATGGAGCGCAGCATCAGGCGAGAGCACAATACTCCCATCAGGAAGTTGAGCAATACGCCGATGAGCAGCGTGTAACCGAAGGAATAGATGGAGCCTGCTGTTGCAGCGCCCAGTCCCATCAGGTTAAACAGTGCATTGAACGGTACAGCAAACACGCTGTTCGGAGGTCCAAACACACCCATCAAAATAATTGCGATGAACACTACTGTAATATTACTGTCGAAAATTGCAGAGAATGCGTGCTCAAAGCCGGACTGGATGGCACGGTCAACGCTTCTGCCAAGGCGGATCTCCTCACGGATACGCTCCGCAGATACGATGTTGGCGTCAACGCCAAATCCGATCGAAAGGATGATACCGGCAATACCCGGCAGGGTCAGGGTAAAGGACGGCAGGAGTGCAAAGAATCCTGTTACACCAGCAATCATACCGGTCACCTGTCCAAGCAGACAGATGGATGCAACAAGACCCGGCACACGGTAAACCACCAGCATCAATACCACGATGATGCCGAATGCGATGGCACCTGCCAGCACCATTGCGTCCTTCGCACCGGCGCCGAGGGTTGGGGAAATTGCTTTGTAGCTCTGTGTTTTGAGCTGGAACGGAAGCGCACCGCCGTTGATCTGATTTGCAAGCTCGATGGCTTCTTCTGTGCTGCGCTGACCGGTGATGGTTGCCTGTCCATCGGTGATGACAGCGTTTACTGTTGGGTAGGAGATGAGCTGATCGTCCATCCAGATGGAGATGATATCGCCCAGCTGTTCCTGTGTTGCTTTTGCAAATTTCGATTTGCCTTCTTCCTTGAGCTTCAGGGTAACAAGGGGCTGATTATTGGTCTGATCTACTGCAAAGCCTGCTTCTGCCACATCTGCACCGGTAAGGATGATATCCTCCGGGCGGTCGATGAGCTGTCCCATCTCGTCTGCCGGCAGACCCTTGCGGAAGGTCAGGAGGGCTGTTTTGCCCAATTCTTCGATTGCAGCTTCCGGGTCGAAATTCTCCTCGTCCGATTTCCATGGGAAGCGAACGATCACACGGTCGTTTTCAAAATCAGTATAAACCTCATAGTCCGTGATGTTCTGATTGACAAGACGGGTTTTGATTACTGATTCTGCTGCACTCATTTCTGTTTCAGAAGCATCCACATCATCCGGTGGGCTGAATGTTACATCCACGCCGCCGCGGATATCGATGCCCCAGCGGATCTGGTCTGCTCCTTTGATGATTACCTTTTGCAGATCTCCGTGCTGATAGCTCACACCAAAGAACGCTGCATAAGTCAAGAGTACCACTAAGCCCAGCACAATAAAAAAGACTGGCTTTCCAACTCTTTTCATCTGCAATCCTCCAATACTATGTTCGGATCTTGTGGTTCTCCTCTCCCTGTGGAGCTTCAAACCAGCTTGTCCTTAAATTTTCCTGCTTTGGAGAAAATATTCTCCGTTTTACAGCATTTACGCTAAGTATTATATTGCAAGCTGTCCGAAAAGTCAACAAAAACCCCTCATGTTCCTCGATCCGGCGCGCGTTTTGCTTCTGCGCTTTCTATTATAGAAAAAGCTGACGCGTCTTATGGACGGTCAGCTTTTGTATTGTATTCTTAGAATGTATTCTTAGAATGTACTTTTAGAATGCAAATTCGAGAAAACGAAGGATATCCATATAATTTTTTGTTTTAAGGCGGACATTTTTGCTGTCTTCCAGTGTGCATCCAGGATAGAAGCTCTTTTGGTAAGCCAGTGTATGCTCGCGGTAACGGATCACAAAATCGAATTCCTCCGGCATTGGTACCTTACAGGATTTATAATCGCCGGAAAGGACCTCGCGCACTTCTTTTTCGATCAGCTCCACAGCTTCATCGGGATGGATGGCAATGGTGGCGCCGCCTACGCACTCCTGCGTTTCTACGGTATGAATATTTGGGATGAGCTTTTTTGCTTCCTCGCAGATCCCTTTGTCGCCGCTGATAAAGCATACCGGGATTCCCAGCATCCCTGCGGTATAAGCATTCATGCGGAATTCGCTCAGGCGTTCCCCGTTGAGGAGCATATATTCATTCTTGCCGTTTTTTGTATGGGATAGAGGGCTGTTGCCGCTTCCTGCACAGGAATGGTATCCGGTAAACAAAACGGCATCATATTTGCCCAGCTCCAGACCTGCCATCATGTGGTAAGGATGCCCTGACCAACTGCGAAACAGACGGACTTCTCTCGGAAGCTCGTCAGGAAGAACGTTGCGACCGCCGCCATGACCGTCTTTTATGAGGATCTCGTTTGCACCTGCTGTTTTTGCACCATTGCAGGCTGCACTGATCTCTCGTGTCATTTGCTTCATAAAGTATTTTACATCTGGATGATCGTGGTGTGTTTCGTCCCAGTGGTTGATCCCACAGGTCCCCTCGATGTCGCTGCTGATAAATACGTTCATTGTTTTCTCCCCCTTGCTGTCTTTGTACTCATGCTGAATTTGAAATTTTCGGGACTAACCCTGCTCATTATAGCACCAATGTGTGTTTCGTACAACACTTCGCAGACCTGATCTGCGCTCTTATTTTACAAGGGACAAATCGCGATGAGCTTGCTCCTCCATGCGTGCATTGGCAAGCATGAGCTTGATGCGGTTTTGCTGGTTTACTGCGGATGCGCTGGAATCGTAATCGACCGCCACGATATTCGCCTGCGGATTTTTCTCCTTGATTTCCCGCATCACGCCTTTTCCTGCAATGTGATTCGGAAGGCAGCCAAAGGGCTGGGTACAGATGATGTTGTTGACATGATAGTGCTGGATCAGCTCCACCATCTCCGCTGTCAGAAGCCACCCCTCCCCCATCTTCACACCATGACCGATGTATCCCTGTGCCGATTTCATGGTGTCTTCAAACGGGCATGGAGCAGAAAAATCACTGTTTTTCTCGATCAGTTCGATCATCTGGCGTTTTTTCTTCCAGAGAAAGCGGTTGACCTTCTGCAAAATCTTTGCTTTCACAGCGCCCTTCCCGTAGAACTGATAGTCAAATTCGTTGTTGACAAAGCAGTAGAGCAAAAAGTCAAAGAGTCCGGGAGAAACCACCTCGCACCCCTCCGACAGCAGGAAATCTTCCAGATCGTTGTTGCCAAGGGGAGAATATTTGACATAGATTTCCCCCACGATGCCGACCTTGATCTTTTCCTCTTTTTTCCGCTCCACCTGCTCAAAGCGCCGGATGATCCCAAGCATCAGCTGGGCAATCCGCTTCCAGGAAAGAAGGCGGTGCTTGAGGAAAAGCTCCTCTGCCATACGGATGGAATCGTCCACTGCCCTTTCGCAGCTTCCCGTTTCCACTTCGTAGGGCAGGCACTGGTTGTTGAGCAGCATGATGAGGTCGCCGCACATTACCCCGTACAGCGCCTGAAGCAGCATCGTCTTCGGAAGGGTGAAGCCGGGATTGCTTTCGTTCTTGAGAAAGCTTGCGGCGATGACGGGGATCTGCCCATATCCGCTTTTCTGAAGCGCTTTTTTCAGCAGATACACATAGTTGGATGCACGGCATCCGCCGCCTGTCTGCGTGATAAGGAGCGCCACACGGTCCAGCGGGAGGTCGGTGTGTTTGAGGGCATCGATCATCTGTCCAATGACGAGCTGTGCCGGATAGCAGGTATCGTTATGCACATTTTTGAGTCCTTCCTCGATGATCTGTCTGCCGCTGTTGGTCAAAATTTTGATATGATACCCATACATCTGAAGGACATCCCCCAAAATGCGGAAATGGATCGGCAGCATTGTGGGCACTAAAATGGTGTGGGTCTTTTTCATGTCCTTTGTAAAGATCGGACTATTTTCTGTTGTGTTCATCTTGTTCCTCTATTCTCCGTTCACGAATGGCTCCAATCAAACTGCGAAGCCGTATCTTCACCGCGCCAAGGTTGTTGATTTCGTCGATCTTCAGCTCGGTATACAGTTTTCCGCCCTCCTTTAGAATGCGTGATGCTTCATCTGTTGTGATGGCATCGATCCCGCATCCGAATGAAACCAGCTGAACAAATTCCATATCCTTATTCTGTGTCACATATTTTGCCGCATTGTACAGGCGGGAGTGGTAGGTCCACTGATTGAGTACATGGACCTTTACAGGCTCCACCAAATCTGCCACGCAGTCCTCCGATACCACAGCCATGCCGAGTGAGGTGATCAGGCTGTTGATGCCGTGATTGATTTCCGGGTCGATGTGATAGGGGCGTCCTGCAAGGATCACGATTCCTTTCCCCTGTTTTCGGGCTTCCTCAATGGCACGCATCCCCATCTTCTTATTGTCTTCGATTTCGCGGTGATACCGCTCATACCCCGCTCGGCACGCCTCATGGAACTCTGCCTTTGTGATGCTGGGGTCTTCTCTGTGGAAAAATTCGTACCCTTTTTTCTCAAACCACTTCGGATCGTCGAGCGACAGGTACGGGTACCAATAGCGCAGACGTTTAAGGATGGACACATTGCTTTCGAGAAGCTCCGGATAATATGCCACAACAGGGCAGTTGTAGTAGTTCTCTCCCTTTTTCTCATTGAAGTTATACGACATGCACGGATAAAAGATGATCGGCACATTTTTTTCCACCAGATTTTCGATGTGGCCGTGCATCAGCTTCGCCGGATAGCAAACGGTATCGGACGGGATGGTGTGCTGTCCCTTGTTGTAGAGCTTGCGGGAGGAGAGGTCGGACAAAACGACTTCATACCCCAAAGCGGTAAAGAATGCATACCAAAAGTGGATGTTCTCATACATATTGAGTCCCATCGGTAAGCCGATCTTTCCGCGCTTATTCGGGATGCCACGGAGCGCTTTGATCTTCTCGAGCTTGTATTGATAAAGGTCGGGCAGCGACTGTTTTTCGATCCCAAGCGGTTTCTCGCAGCGGTTGCCCGAAATGAAGCGCTTGCCCTGTGCAAACCGGTTGATGGTGAGGTTGCAGTGGTTGGTGCAGAGGTTGCAGATGGCGGGCTTTGCCTCATGTGTAAAGTGCATCAGTTCCTCTTGTGAGAGGAGGCTGCTCTTTTCGGAAGCGAGTTTCTTTGCACAGATCGCTGCACCGTATGCTCCCATCAGTCCGGCGATCTTCGGTCGGATCACATTGTGACCCAGTTCCTTCTCAAAGCTGCGCAGGACGGCATCGTTGAGGAAGGTCCCGCCCTGTACCACGATATTTTCTCCCAGTTCTTCCGCACTTCGGGCGCGGATCACCTTATAAAGCACATTTTTCACGATGCTCATGGAAAGCCCTGCGGAAATATCCTCTACGGATGCGCCGTCCTTCTGTGCCTGCTTTACGGAGGAATTCATAAACACGGTACAGCGGGAGCCGAGATCCACCGGATGCTTGGAAAAAAGTCCGAGATGGGCAAACTCTTCTGCGCTGTAGCCCATCGAGTGTGCAAACGTTTCAAGGAAGGAGCCACACCCCGAGGAGCAGGCTTCATTGAGCATGATGCTGTCGATGGCGTTGTCCTTGATCTTAAAGCATTTGATGTCCTGTCCCCCGATGTCAAGAATAAAATCGACCTTGGGATCGAAGTGGCGCGCCGCGGTAAAATGAGCCATCGTTTCCACAATGCCCTCGTCCAGCGAGAACGCATTTTTTATGAGGTCCTCCCCATAACCGGTGGAAACTGCCCCCGCGATCTTGACCTTGTCGCCGCAGAGTTCGTACAGGGTGATGAGCTGTTCCTTCACCACCTCCACCGGATTTCCGCGGTTGGAGCTATAGTATTGATACAAAACCTTGTAATCATCGCCTATCAAAACGAGCTTCGTTGTAGTACTGCCGCAGTCGATGCCAAGATACGCCCTGCCCTCATACTCTTTGATGTCTGCCCATGGGATGGTAGCTTTTTTGTGGCGCTCCACAAACTCATGGTATTGCGCATCGTTTTCAAAAAGCGGCTCCACATAGCTGATGTTTGCAGTCTGGCGGCTCGTATCAAGCAGTGCCTGTTCCAGCTGCTCGAAGGTGAAGGTTTTCTGCATCCCTTCTGCGGAGAGAGCTGCTCCGATCGCCACGGCAAAGCGTGCATATTCCGGAAAAACGGCATGCGCTTCGTCGAGCTTGAGCGTTTCCTGAAAGCGCTGCTGCAATCCCTTATAGTAATAGAGCGGTCCACCCAGGAAAAGGACCTTCCCCTTGATCTCTCTGCCCTGCGACAAGCCGGCAATCGTCTGATCCACAACAGCCTGAAAAATGCTTGCTGCCACATCTGACTTGTTTGCACCTTGATTGAGCAGCGGCTGAATGTCTGTTTTTGCAAATACGCCGCAGCGGGAAGCGATTGGATAAATCTTTTTATGGCTGAGGCTGAGCGTGTCCAGCTCGTCCGAGGATACATTCAAAAGGGATGCCATCTGGTCGATAAATGCACCGGTCCCGCCGGCACAGCTGCCGTTCATTCGCTCCTCAAGTCCTCCGGTGAGGAAGATGATCTTTGCATCCTCTCCCCCCAGCTCAATGACCGCATCGGTGTCCGGTTCGTATTCTTTTACTGTTTTATAGGTCGCAAATACTTCCTGCACAAAATCGATCCCGGCGCATTCTGCAACGCCGAGTCCGGCAGAGCCTGACAGCACAACGTGAAACGGTGCATCCTCCAGCAGCGCTTTTGCGTCACGCAGCACCTCCAATGCAGCCTGTCGGACCTGCGCCATATGCCGGCGATAGACCTGATGCAGAATCTTCTCTTTGTCCATCACGACTACCTTTACCGTCGTAGAACCAATGTCGATTCCAACTTTTATACTCATTATTACCCCTCTTTATCCTGCCCCTTCTTGAAAAGCAGGAAAATCTTCCTATTTATATATATAATTTTAACTACTGTACTATATCACAAAGAAATCCTGCAATCAAGCCCCTCTGTTTTATTTGTACGGGAAAATTTTCATTGGAAGAAAGTCCCTTTTAAAACAAAAGCCCTGCAATCCGCACTTTTACACCAAAAGGGGTCTTTTATTTTTATGATACAGCCTTTCTTTTATTTTTTCTTCCAAATAATTTCACTTTTTTATTGACTTTCGCAAAGGAAAAGAGTATATTAAACACAGTCATACAAGTGGAGGATTTATTATGCTGACTTGTCATTTTTCTTATTTTGCATTTGCTAACAGCTTTGCCTTTTTAGCGCAGAGCGATTTTGTCATGCAAAAAAGAATAATGATAAAGTGCCGCAGAAGCTGTATCAGTAGTTTCACTCTGCATACGACGAAACGATGTCGATCCCGCCTTGGTGGGATTCAAGGACCCGGTGCTTGCGCAGCACCGGGTCTTTTTGTTGCCTTGCATTTTTTATTTAATATTTCATAAAGGAGAAGAGTTGCTATGATCGTTATTTTAAAAAAAGGGACCCCACGCGTGAAAATCGAGGAAATGATTCGTTCTTTGGATAAAATGGACATCAAGGTACAGGAAATCCAAGGTGTGCATGAATGTGTGCTCGGTCTAATTGGTGATACCTCTGCCATCGACCCGGAGGACCTTCGTTCTATGGATATTGTAGCGCAGGTAAAACGGATTCAGGAGCCATACAAAAAAGCAAACCGTAAATTTCACCCCGAAAATACCGTTGTGGATGTTTGCGGGCGCAAGATCGGGGACGGGCATTTTCAGGTGATTGCAGGTCCCTGCTCTGTGGAGAGCAGAGAACAGATGGTAGCTGTTTCCCATGCGGTAAAAGCATCCGGTGCAGGTCTGATGCGCGGCGGCGCATTCAAGCCGCGCACCTCCCCTTACGCATTCCAGGGACTTCGCCAGGAAGGGCTTGAGCTGCTTTTGGAAGCCAAAAAAGCATCCGGTATGCCAATCGTGACCGAGATCATGGACGCTTCCCACCTGCCTCTGTTTGATGATGTGGATGTCATCCAGGTGGGCGCACGCAATATGCAGAACTTTGAGCTGCTCAAAACACTGGGTAAGATCGATAAGCCGATTTTGCTCAAACGCGGTCTTGCCAGCACCATCGATGAATTTTTGATGAGTGCAGAATACATCATGGCAGGCGGAAACTCCAAAGTCATCCTCTGTGAGCGCGGCATCCGCACCTTTGAAACCGCAACACGCAACACCCTCGATATTTCCGCTATCCCGATTTTGAAAAAACGCTCTCACCTGCCTGTTATCGTCGACCCAAGCCATGCTGCCGGCATCCGCTGGATGGTGGAACCGCTCTCTATGGCAGCCATTGCTGCTGGTGCAGACGGCTTGATCATTGAGGTCCACAACAATCCGGAAAAAGCACTCTGTGACGGAGCACAATCTCTGACTCCGGAGGACTTCGACACCCTGATGGGCAAGGTAAGATCCGCTGTCACCTTCTTCGGAAAATCGATGGACTAAGGGGGGAAAGCCTTGAACACCGTAACTGTCCGCGCAAGCTCCGTTTACGATATCCTGATTGAAAAAGGCTCTCTGGCGCACTGCGGAGCCTATGCGAAGCGCTGCATTTCGCCCGGCTGCAAGGCAGCCATCATCACCGATGACACGGTGGCGTCTCTTTATCTCGACTGTGTCCGCAGCTCATTTGAACAGGAAGGCTTCACGGTTTCTTCCTTTGTTTTTCCGCATGGGGAGGACTCCAAGTGCGAAAAAACATTGTTTGAGGTCTACGACTTCCTTGCAGAATCGACGATCACCCGCTCCGACTTCATCGTCGCACTCGGCGGCGGTGTGGTCGGCGATCTTGCCGGATTTGCCGCTGCAACCTATCAGCGCGGAATCGCGTTCATGCAGATCCCAACCACCTTCCTTGCTGCCATCGATTCGTCGGTTGGAGGAAAAACTGCCATCAATATCCCCGCCGGGAAAAATCTGGTGGGTGCATTTTATCAGCCCTTCCTTGTCGTTTGTGATACCGATACGTTTGATACTCTTCCAGAAGAAACGTTTGCGGACGGCGTTGCAGAAATGATAAAATACGGTCTGATCGCAAGCGACACGCTCTTTGAGCGCATCGAACAGGGAAACATCCGCCCCGATATCGATGACATCGTGACGCAGTGCGTTTCCATCAAGCGTGATGTGGTGGAACAGGATGAGCACGATACCGGACTGCGCATGATCCTCAACTACGGACACACCTTCGGACATGCCATCGAAAAAGCAACCAATCACCGCATCACGCATGGCCATGCGGTCGCCTTGGGGATGGTGCTGATTGCCCGCCTTGGTGAGCGCATGGGGCTTCATTCTTCCGAGCTCACCCATCGCATTGAGCAGTGCATCGCCTCCTATGGTCTGCCCATCGAATATGAAGGTGACCTGCCTGCGCTGTCTGACGGGATGGTGCATGATAAAAAGCGATTTGGTTCTTCCATCCGTCTGATTTTTGTGAAAACGCCCGGCAAGGCAGAGATTTTCCCCATCGAAGTCAGCGAGCTGGTTCGCCTGCTTGGGGAGACATCGCATAGCATGGAATATGCGGTCCACGGTGCGCTTCACGGCAGCGTCACAGCGCCGACTTCCAAATCGGACCTCCATCGCCTGATGATCGCGGCAGCGCTTTGCCCCACTCAGAAAACGGTCATCTCCCCCTACACGATGAATGAGGATATTCGTGCAACAGCCGGTGTAATGGAGGCAGCCGGTGCGAAATTTGAGTTTTCCGATACCTCCATCACCATCACAGGCATTGATTTATCCACACCGCAGCAGGATTTTGTTGCAGACTGCCACGAAAGCGGCGCAACCCTTCGTTTTCTTGTTCCAGTTTTGTCCGCGTTGGGCTGCCGCTGCACGTTCATCGGTCAGGGCAAGCTGCCGCAGCGTCCCATGACGCCTTTGATTGAGGAAATGGAGGCGCACGGCATCTCCTTTTCGGCCCCGAAGCTCCCCTTCTCTGTATCCGGTGTACTGCGTGCCGGAACGTACACCTTTCCGGGAAATATCAGCTCACAGTATATCACAGGATTGCTGATGGCACTTCCCCTTCTTTCGCAGGACAGCGAAATCCATCTCACCTCTGCCCTCGAATCCTGCGGCTATGTCAACATGACCCTTTCCGTCCTCAAGCGTTTCAGAATCCGCATCGATCTTATGAGCCCAACCTGCTGGCACATTCCCGGAGGGCAGTCCTACACCTCCCCCACCCTCCTGCGCGCGGAGGGCGACTGGTCGAATGCTGCATTCTGGCTTGTTGCGGGTGCGCTCTCCGGCACTGTAAAAACAGAGGGGCTTGATTTTGGCTCGCTGCAGGGAGATCGTGCAATCTGCGATATTCTCAAAGAGATGGGCGCAGAAATCAAAATAGAAGGAAACTCCGTCACGGTTTCGAAAAGCGAGCTTCACGCGGTGACTGTTGATGCATGCCAAATCCCCGATCTTATTCCCGTGGTTGCAACGGCGGCATCGTTTGCCAAAGGAACAACGCACATCATCAACGCCGGGCGGCTGCGTCTGAAAGAATCGGACCGCCTGTCCGCTGTTGCAGATTCCCTCAAGGCACTCGGTGCCATCGTGGAGGAGGGTCCCGACAGTCTTACCATCACAGGACAGCCCCAGCTTTTGGGCGGAACGGTCGATTCCTACAACGATCATCGCATGGCAATGTCGATGGCGGTGGCTTCGCTGCGGTGCAAGCAGCCGGTCCGCATCGTGAACCCGTCCTGCGTCAAAAAATCATACCCCACCTTTTTCGAAGAATTCAAACGGTTAGGAGGTGCTGTCGATGTCATCGACCTGGGGGAATCACATTAAAATTTCCATTTGGGGCGAAAGCCATTCCGAAAGCATCGGCGTTGTCGTGGACGGATTGCCCTCCGGCGAACAGATCGACTGGGACGAGCTTTTGTTTTTTATGGAGCGCAGGCGCTCTCAGGGCGGCGCGCTCGATACCCCGAGGAAGGAAAGCGACCTTCCGCAAATTCAGAGCGGACTTCTCAACCACATCACCTGCGGCACACCGATTTGTGCCCTGATCCCAAACGAAAACACGCGCTCGAAGGACTACTCCCTCTTTTCGCAGGTGGCACGCCCAAGCCATGCGGATTATACGGGGGCGCTGCGTTACAACGGATACAATGATATTCGCGGCGGGGGGCATTTTTCCGGTCGGCTGACTGCTCCGCTTGTGTTTGCCGGCGGATTGGCGCGCCAGATCCTGCATCGGCGCGGAATCTCCATCGCAGCGCACATTGCGCAAATCGGGACGATTTGGGATGACCCATTTACCGCCGAAAATCTGACGCCGCAGCAAATCGATGTACTCAATCACAGCTTCTTCCCTGTTCTCAATGCGCAGGCAGGAGAACAGATGCAGGCGCGGATTACACAAGTGCGCAGCCAGAAGGATTCGATCGGCGGAATGATCCAGTGCGCCGTCCTCGGAATTCCCGGCGGATACGGCGACCCGCTCTTTGACAGCGTGGAAAGCCGCCTTTCTTCCCTCTTGTTTTCCATCCCTGCGGTGAAGGGGGTTTCCTTCGGGGACGGGTTTGCGCTTTGCTCTATGGTGGGCAGTGAGGCAAACGACCCTTTTTCGATTCGCGACGGAAAGGTTGTCACTGATACCAACCGAAACGGCGGCATCCTCGGCGGCATCACAACAGGGATGCCTGTTGTCTTTCAGTGTGCCTTTAAGCCCACCGCCTCCATCGCCAAAGAGCAAAAGACCGTCAATTTTGTCACCAAAGAAGAAACGACGCTTGCGATCACCGGGCGGCACGACCCCTGCATCGTGCGCAGAGCGGTCCCAGTTGTGGAATCTGCTGCTGCACTGGCTGTGCTCGATTTGCTCCTATCCTCGGATAGGGGGTGGAATATTCGATGAAGCTCGATCATATCCTTAAAAATACATCCGAAGCTTTGCCCATCGCCTGTCAGGGCGTGGACTGCTCCTATTCAAGCATTGCCTGCAAACGTGCATTTGAGGAGCCTGATATCCACTTCTATTCGACCTTTGAAGAGGTGTTTTCGGCAGTTCATGAAGGAAGAAGCCGTTATGGTGTCATCCCGATCGAAAATACACTGGCAGGCTGCGTCACGGAAACTTACGATCTGCTGCTGGAGTACGATCTATTTATCGTCGCTTCCATCGCCATCCCGATAGAACATTGTCTTCTTGCTCTGCCCAATGCTTCGATTGAGGAAGTCAAAACTGTTTTTTCGCATCCGCAGGCGCTCCACCAGTGCAGGGATTTCCTCAAGAAAAATCCGCAGCTTGCTCCGCGCGAATTTTCCAATACGGCTGCCTCCGCACAGTACGTTGCCTGCGAAAACGATCCCACCTATGCTGCCATCGGATCGGAAGCCTGTGCAGAAAAATACCATCTCAAGATCCTGCAAAAGGGGATTCAAAACCGAAAAAACAATTTTACCCGCTTTATTGTTATCGCAAAGGACAAGGTGGAAGGTCCGCTCTGCGAGCGGATCAGCGTGATCCTGCGTCTGTCCCATCATCCGGGTGCTCTGTATCGTACCCTTTCTCACTTTGCACAGCACAGCATCAACCTGCTCAAGCTGGAATCAAGACCCATTCCCGACAGTCCTTTTGAGTTTCTGTTTTACTGCGACTTCACAGGCAATATGGATGATCCGCAGATTCAATTGATTATGAAAGAACTTCCAAACGATCTGATTTTTATAAAATATCTGGGCAACTATCCTGAACTTTCATAATTTATCCCTTTCTTTTGGTTTATCCTCCGAAAATTTACCCAATATGAAATAAGGAACAAAATCCATCTGTTTTATCCGATCAGGCGTTGTAATTTTTATACTTTTGGTGTATCATTATAATGAATACTTCAAAGGAGGAATATAGCCATGAATGAGCCTACCATTTCGTTTTCCATTTATGAAGACAAAGAAAAGGAAACCAAAAAGCTGCTAACCACCATCTACGATGCACTTCGCCAAAAAGGTTATAACCCGATCAACCAGATTGTTGGTTATATTTTGTCCGAAGACCCGACCTATATCACCACGTACAACAATGCACGAAGCCTGATCCGCCGCATCGACCGTGATGAGCTGCTTCAGATTCTGGTCAAATCCTATCTTAATGACTAACATAAAAATCAGACGATCTTTTATGGTCGTCTGATTTTCACTTCTCTCTTGTTATAGAAGGCTTTACTCTTTTCTCTAAACATGATATACTGTCTATGAGTTTTATATTTGTATAAATTGTCTTATGACTTATAAAAATCTATTGGGGGAATTACAATGGAGAACAATTTCTTGATGTACAAGGGAAAACCGCTTGTACGCTGCAAAGATGCATTATACTACGGCGATATGAGCGATAAATACGTTGCCTATCTCCAGATCGAAAGCAAAAAGATGGAGGGCGAGCATGAGGTTGCAGATCGCGTGATCGTTCAGCTCTTATGCACAGACGAAAATGTCAGCCCAAAAGACCGCATCGTAAGCAAAGGGGAAAAGAATGGCTTGTATGAAGCAATCCATCTTGCTGATATTTGGCTCAGCCGCCATCTCAAAAAAGAAGAACAGTAAGACGTTCCTTGTCTGAACGTCATTTCCTGAAGATAAAAGCAGACAGCATCCCATTTCGCGGGATGCTGTCTGCTTTTTTGCTGGATCGCTGTATGATTATGCGGTGTCGTTTGGTTTGCTTTTCGCATCCGCTGCAACACCCTGCAAGTATTTTTTCACAGAACGATTTGATTTCTCAAAAGGAGATGTTACAGCATGACAAGGACAAATCCGATCAGGAGCGTCAGTGCTACGAGCAGTCCGCTGTAAATTGCCACTACGCGCGATTTCAAAACGCGGCACATCAGAATGATCCCCGGAATGGAAATAACCATCGTGGAGAGCGTGAATGTCATCGCTGCTGCCGGTGAAATCTCCCGCAAAAGGATGAGGACCGGCAAAATCGAAAACAGATCGGAATGGATCGGAAGTCCGATCAGCGTCACCGTTGTAACAGAAAGGATATGGTTGCTGTTTACAAACGATGCGATGCTTTCGAGCGGGAAGAAGCTTGCAATCGCTGCGGACAGTGCCACACCAAGCAGGATGTAAAACCAGGTGTCTTTCAGGATGTGCAGGGCATTGCAGATCGAGTGCCCCACTCTCGGAAGGAAGGGCATTGTTCTGCTGTGTCCTCCGCACTCCATGTCGTGCTGATGTTCTTCACAGCAGCAGCCCTCGTGGTGATGATGCTCCTGCGGGATCATGTAGGAAACGGCAGGGTCCTTAAACGAAATCCTGCCAAGCACCAAGGAAGGCACCCCAATCAGCACTGCACTGCACAGGATGTATTGGAGAAAGAACTTCGGTCCAAGCACGGTATAGATCGTTGTGATCGCAGTCAGATTGAGCAAAGAAGCTGATGTCATCATACATAAGCAAACTGAGAGCGGAACCCCTACAGAGATCAATCCCATCAAAAGAGGCACAATGGAGCAGCTGCAAAACGGAGAGAGCATCCCCAATACCACTGCCAGCAGGTATGCCCAGAAGTTGTGGAGTGTTTGGAGCTTTGCCTTGAGCTTATTAAAATTGATAAAGCTCTGAAGGAAAAAAACGCCTGTCATCACAACAATGAGCAAAAGAAAAATTTCAAAGCAATCTATTACAAGATGAGCTGCAAACTCGGACAGAGCCTCCCCTGCCCCCATCTCCTCCATCCAGTGATGAATCCACAAACCTACTCCGCCGTCGTCGTGGTGTGTATGCAGCAAAGTCTGATAAAACAACCATATCACCTTCCTATTCCTTGGTAATGTCCACAAACTGATATGATACCCTGATTTTTCGTTTGTGTCAAGCGCGAATCTGCGTTGGGATAACATCCCATCTACTTACAAAAGCCACAAAGCAGAAACATCTGTTTTGCGGCTTTCCTGATTCATTATTAAATATTGATGGTATTGTTGATATCCACCATCGTGCGGTTTACAGTGGAATGCATTTCCAACGCTTCGTTGATATCGAGATCTGTGATTTCATCATGTTGTATCACGATCACTCGGTTTCCAATTCCCTGTTCCAGCACCTCCACAGCATGATAACCCATGCGGCTTGCCAAAATACGGTCATATGCACACGGATTTCCGCCGCGCTGAATGTGTCCGAGAACGGTTGCACGGGACTCTACCCCGGTTCGCTCCTGGATCAGCAGTGCCAGCTCGTGAACATCGGTGATGCCTTCCGACACGATGATAACAAAGTTATGCTTTCCGGTGCGCAGGGTACGCTTCATTTTCTGGATGATATCGGTTTCTACATCGAAGCCGACCTCATTGATCCAGCAGGATGTGCCTCCGCCTGCTACGCTGGAATACAGTGCAAGATCGCCTGCCCCATGCCCCATTACTTCAACGACCGAACAGCGGTTGTGCGATTCGCTGGTGTCGCGCAGACGGTCGATCGCATCCACTACGGTATTGAGCGCGGTATGGAAGCCGATGGTATAATCTGTGCAGGCAATGTCGTTGTCGATCGTTCCCGGAATACCCACAGTAGGGATACCCAGCGCTGTCAATGCACCTGCGCCGCGAAACGAGCCGTCTCCGCCTATTACAACAAGCCCCTCGATCCCCATTTCGAGACAGACATCGCGTCCCTTTTTCTGTCCGGAAAGGGTCTTAAACTCGAGGCATCGTGCCGTTTTCAGCATCGTGCCGCCTCGGTGGAGCATATTGGATACCTTGCGAAGATCCATCTCCACAACATCCCCATCGATCAAGCCCTGATAGCCATTGTTGATTCCCAAAACACGGATTCCCCGCTTGATTGCTGTGCGCACAACTGCGCGAATTGCTGCATTCATTCCCGGAGCATCACCGCCACTGGTAAGTACACCAATGATTTTTGGTTTTCCGTTCATACCATCCAATCCTTTCTCCCAACCACTGCTTCTGGCTGTATTCTGTCAACCCTATTTCATCCTATTATAATATAATATGATAAATTTCTCAAGTATATTTCCAAAATCTTATGGGAATTTTGCAGGATTTCAAGACGTATGATTCAAAACAGACAAATATGTCATCCTTTTTTATACATCACGCACAGCTTGCGTTTTGCTTCACTTTTCTTGCCGGGGAAGGAGCTGATACTTCATGAGCTGATCGATTCGGGCATATTTGTTTTCCCACTGAACATAGAAGGCTTTGCACTTGGGGCATCGATACAGCACAAAGGGCTCCATCCCCCCTTTTTGAGGGTGTGGGTAGAGGATGGACTGCCCGGTGCTGACCGGTTGCTCGCCGCAGCAGGTCGTCACAGAAAAATTCCTTGCATTGCTGCGATGCAGGGCATAGCCGCTGTTTTCTTCAAACCATGCAGAAAAAGATTCCCGTCGTCCCATTATCTCAAATACTCCCGGCTCAGCTGCCCTAAAATGCGGATTCCTTCCCGAATTTTTTCATCGCTTACTGTGGAATAATTCATGCGGAAGGAGGTTGTTTCCTCTGATTCATCCATCATAAACGCACTGCCCGGAATCACAGCAACGCCGCGCGCCACCGCCTCCCGGCAAAATCCCATCATGTCGCTGCCCTTTGGCAGGGTGCACCAGAGGAAAAGCCCTCCCTGCGGTTTGGTGACTGCGATTTTGGGGTGGAAGTGTTCCTCGATTGCCTGTGCCATCGTCTGGTATTTCTGCCTGTAGATCTCCTGACAATGTGCAATATGGGAGTCAAAATCAAAATCGGTAAGAAATTCGAAGCAGATCAGCTGCGCCAGCATCGCCGTGTGCACATCGCTGCACTGTTTTGCCACCATCAGCTTTGGAAACAGCGCACTCGGTGCGCACAGATACCCCACGCGCAGTCCCGGTGCCAGCACCTTGGAAAAAGAACCGCAGTAGATGACATTCCCTGTTCGATCCATTGATTTAATGGAAGGAATCTCATCCCCCAAAAAGCGCAGATCTCCATAAGGGTTATCTTCCAAAATGGGAACCGAATATTTCTTTGAAAGCTCTAAAACTGCTTTTCGCTTTTCTAAACTCATTGTGATCCCGGTCGGGTTCTGAAAGTTTGGGATGAGGTACATCAATCGAATGTTGGGGTGTGCTTTGAGCGCTTCCTCCATTTTTTCGATGTTGATGCCGTCTTCTTCCATCTCTACCCCGACGAGCTTTGTGTTGTAGCTTCGGAAGGTGTTGAGCGCCCCCACAAAGCTCGGCGATTCACATAGCACAGCATCGCCCTCATTGCAGAGGATTTTTGTAACAAGGTCGATTGCCTGCTCTGCACCGGTTGTGATCATCATGGAATCGTCTGCACTTCCGATTTGATAGCGCTGCACCAAAAATTCTTTCAAACGGCTGCAAAGCGGCGGATAACCCTCGCTGACAGAATACTGCATCGCCAAAATCGGGGTTTCGTTCAGGATTTTCTGAGTCCATTGCTGCACCTTTGCAAGCGGAAAGGTCTGTTCTGCCGGATTTCCGGCAGAAAATGCAATAATATTGGGGTCGGAGGTCATTTTCAGAATCTCTCCGACAGCAGAATTTTTTATATTTAAGATACGATTGGAATACTCAAACTCCATTCTTTTCCCTCTTTTCCTGTTTCTTATCTCCTATTTTAGCACGGTGCATTGAAAAAGCAAGCCTTGAAAAATTTTTGATTTTTATGAAAATACCCCTTGATTTTTCCAAATGGATACGATATAATGTAAAAGCACTCAAAAATGCCGGTGTGATGGAATGGCAGACGTGACGGACTCAAAATCCGTTGGGGCGACCCGTGTCGGTTCAAGTCCGACCACCGGCACCAAATCAAAATGATCCGAATTGAGTTTTCCAGAGGAAAACGGGTTCGGGTCATTTGTTATTTTCAAAACTTTATGCAGGATATCTTCTTTGGATGAAATTAAAACAACGTCAGGAGGAATCTAAAATGAAACGCTTACTTTCCTGTGATTTCAACATGGACACCGCCTGTGTGGAACTGAAATTCTCGGATGGCAGCATGATTTCCATCAACTGCATCGCCGTGGAAAACGAAGTTGCAAACAATATGTACGAGCGCTCTGAGCTTGATTATCTGATCTACAACGACCCTCTCGCCTATGCAGACCTCATTTTGAACGGCGATCCTGAAACCTATCTCAAAGCAGTTACAGAGTACAAACCATTTGAAAACTAAGGAACAACGCCAAAAAGAAAGGTGACCGAATTTCCCTGCGGAAAATTCGGTCACCTTTTTTATTTTCTTTTACAGCAGGTACGGTTTGGGAGCTTCTAAAAGATAACATCCTCTTTTGTGTCATCGTCCCATTCTTCCGGGCTGCTATAGGAAGCTCCGACAGAGTTGGGGTCCGGCAGACGGAACTGATTTACCATATTTTTGAGGATCTGTGCCTGAGAAGCAAGCTCCTCACTGGCTGCTGCGGATTCTTCGCTGGTAGCGGAGTTTGTCTGGACAACCGCGGAAATCTGATCCAAGCCCTGTGTCACCTGTGCAACGGCGCCTGCTTCGTTCTCCACGGCCGATGCAACCTCACCCATCGCATTCACTGCAAGAACTGCAAGCTCTGTGGTTTTGTTGAGAGATTCGGTCACGTTCTTCACAATATCGTTGCCTCTCTCTACCGCCTGGATGGAGCTTTCGATCAGGTTCTTGGTTGCTTTTGCAGCCTCGTCTGATTTGGATGCCAGGTTGCGCACTTCATCCGCAACCACTGCAAAGCCTTTTCCGGAAGAACCTGCGCGGGCTGCTTCCACTGCTGCGTTGAGCGCAAGGATATTTGTTTGGAATGCGATATCTTCGATTGCTGCAATGATTTTGCCGATCTCCTTCGAGGAGGCTGTGATCTCGTTCATGGCAACCGTCATATTGCCCATCAGCTCGTCGCTCTTTGTTACCTGCATCCCTGCCTGTTCACCATTTGTCTGCGAGGTTTGGCTCAACGAAGCGGTTCTCTGCGCTTCATTGGAAATATCATTGACTGTGGCGGCAAGCTCCTGAACAGAGCTTGCCTGCTCGGTAGCGCCCTGTGCCAGAGCCTGTGCTCCGTCAGAAACCTGAGATGCGCCTGCGGAAATCTGATCGGCACTGTTGCGGATCTGCAAGAGGACATTGCTCAATTTATCCTTGATTTTTCGGATGGAGTGCAGCAAAGGAGTAAAATTACCGATATAAAGATCTGCGTGCTGAGAATCTACGATAAAATTACCCTCTCCCATCTCCTTGAGCATATAATCAATATCTTTTAAGATGATGCTCAGTGCCTCCACAATGACACTGGTGGATGCTACAAGCTCGCCCACCTCATCGCTGCGCTGAAAGTTCGGTACAGCGGTATCCAAATCGCCCTGTGCAAGCAGCTTGAGCCGATCGGCACACGCTTTGATCGGTTTCCCGATCCCAAGAGCAAGGCGTGCCGCGATGATGGAGGAAACGATCCCTGCCGCAATCAGAAGCGCGATCGTAATGAGGATACCCTGAATTGACGCATCTGTAAAATCAGCGATCGGTGCGTTGACTGCGATGCTCCACCCGTTGGTTTTGGGGATTGGGGCGTAGGCTACAAATTTCTTTGTGCCGCCATAGGAATATTCCCCAAATCCATTTGTGCCGGTTATCATCTGTGTTTCAATGGATGCCAGCTGTACCAGAGAGTCGTCTGTTTTTGCGTTTTGTATCGTATTTTCCTGATTGCGCACATTCTCCAAATCCTTGTGGGCGATGGTGGTGCCGTTTTTGTCCAGCATATATGCTGCGCCGTTTTCACTGATTTTCAGTGTGGAAACGATATCATTGAGGAATGTTTCCTTTGGGACGAAATATACAACACCCACAATCTCCCCATTGGACAGAACAGGCGCTGCAACAATGATCGTCACCTCATGGGTTACGGACGAAATCAATGGTTCGGATACGCACACATTTCCCTTGATTGCTTCCTGAAAGTATCCTCTGTCGCTGTAGCTGTCCCCATCCATAAGACTGACGCCCTGCGCATCCAGCAGGTTATAGCGCCGGAATCCATAGGTATCCACCTTCTGCTGGAGGATTTCCTTTTTTGCATCCAGCTCTGCATCGGGGTTTGCCAGATATTCGTTGAGTCCCGCTTCGACCGCAATGTTTTTGTATACCTCCAACTCATAGGATATACGGTCTGCCGCAACGACTGCGGTTTCCTGCATACTCGACTTTAACGTGGTTTTTGTTCCATGATACCCCATAAAGCACCCGATCCCTCCAACCAGGGTCAGGGAGATCACAACGGTCAGGATCATGGAAACAAGTATTTTTGACTTGATTGTTTTCATCGATGTTTCCCTCCTTCTTTCGTGCTAAGATATCGCTCCTTGTTTGCTATCCCTCCTCCGTCTGCTGCTGTTTCTTTGACGGACGGTTTTTCTGTCATAAAAAATACCGTCTTATGCTAAGGTGAAAAAGCATGTCTTATCCTAAATTTACAAAATATAAAAAATTTGTTTCTTTTCCTGTAACATCATTTATAAAATCATCATAGTCCTTTTCTTGTAAATTATCAAGCCTTCTATCGACTTTTTATCCTAAAAAACTACAGAATGATACAAAATTTTTGATAAAAACACCTCAAAAACGGATTTTAGGTGCATTTATCAGAAAAGCCGCAGCTCGGAAATTTTCCGAGCTGCGGCTTTTGCAGTCTTATTTTTCTTTTAAGATTTCCGGCATTTCTCCCACTGCAACGAGGTCCAGCTGATGCATTGCACGGGTGCTCGCAATATAAAGCAGGCTGTTGTCCAAATCGGTAACGTAGTTTGCACTTGTGGCATTTGGTATGATGACCTGATCGAATTCCAAGCCCTTTGCCATATGCGCACAGGTGAGGATGATCCCTTCTTCAAACTCCCTGCTTTCAAACGTCAGAAGTGACAATGTCGGAAACGCTTCCCTGAGCAGCGGATAAAGCTCCTCTGCCTCTGCCTGCGATTTGCAGATGATGCCCAGCGAGGTGAACGATGACGCCTCATACTGGTGCATCAGGTGAAGGATGCGTTCGACCTGCTCCTGCTCGTTGGTGCAAAAATGAAATTTCGGCTCTTTTCCGTGACGATCCACAGGGATCAGCTTTTTGTTTTCGTGGATTCGCTGGGCAAAGCGCGTGATTTCCACGGTGGAGCGATAGCTTCGGCACAGTTCCACGCAGGAACAGCCCTCAAAAAACGGCTGTATTTTTTCCATAGAAGAAGAACTGTAGGGATTGACGCTTTGATGAGCATCCCCCAAGATCGTCATCTTGCAGGAAAACAGCTTTGCCAGCACTGCATACTGAATCGGCGTATAGTCCTGCATCTCGTCCACCAGAAGATGGCGGATCGCCTGATACGCCATGTCGGTGCCCTCAAAGAAGATCTTTACATACAGCAAAGGAAAAACATCACAGTATTCCCATCGACCTTTTTTCGGCTTTACAAACAGATGGGATAGGTTGGTTTCTTCATAGAATCGCGCATACAGCTGCTGCGTTGTTGCACAGCAGTACATCCCTTTGATGCGCTTTTTCAGCTCCTTTGCGATTTCCGGCTCCAATGCTGCATCGTGGTCCCTCTTATACTGGGATATTAGGTCCATCCCCATTTTGTGCAGACGCTTTTTGATGGGCAGGCGATCCATCGCATGAAAACGCTGCTTTAGCTTTTCTGCGGAAATCGAAATGGTTCCGAGATCGAGATCCTCTGCCTTAAAAAAGTCCTGCTGTGCATGGCGGAGAAAATCGTCCATCTGCCGTACAAATTCTACGGTTGCCTTGTACCGGATGCGTTCTGCCGCCGTGGCATCCTCGTTTTTCAAAAGGGAATCCACCTGCTCTGCAAAGGTTTGGAACTTAAAATTTTTCCCCAGCAGCTCCCTTGCGATCTCCTCAAAGTTGATCTCCAGGATATTTTCTTCCCCCAATTCGGGGAGTACGTTGGAGATATAGCTCCCAAAAACCTTGTTTGGTGAGAGAATCAAGATATTGCGAGAATTTAAGATATTCTTATAGCGATACAGTAGGAACGCCACGCGGTGAAGGGCGATGGATGTTTTGCCCGAACCGGCAGACCCCTGAATGATCAAAACCTTTGCCTGCTCGTCGCGAATGATGCGGTTTTGCTCCTTTTGAATCGTGGCAACGATATTTTTCATCTTTTCGTCTGAGGTCCGGCTCAGCTCCTGCTGGAGCACAAGGTCATCAATGTTGATGGAGCTTTCTATCATATATTCCATCTCGCTGTTGACGATCCGATACTGGCGCTTGCGCGAGATATCCCCCTCCACGCGACCCATCGGCGCCGTATAATACGCGGGGCCTGATTCAAAATCATAGAACATGCTTGAGATAGGAGCGCGCCAGTCGTAGATGATATTGTGCAGGGTCTCGGGGTCCGCAAACGAGTGAATCCCGATGTAGCATGGCAGCTCCTCTTTTTTGCCGCTTTCTGTGAAATCAATGCGCCCGAAGTAGGGGGAATCGATCAGCTTCTCGATATACTTCACCTGACGAAGCGCTTCCTCGCCGCGTTCAATATCCTCCGACGCTGCCACGCGGCTGGCTGCCATCTCCGCTTTATCCATCTGCGCAGCATTTTCCCAGATATACTGCTTTGATTCCATGATTTTTTCAGAATATTGTGCAATTTCTTCCTTCAGCGTTTGTCTGACTTTCCGAAGCTCTCCCAAAACCACGGAAAGGTATTGCCGCTCCATTTCCTCTGTTTCCTGAAACATCGTTTTCTTCCTCCATTTCTACCTGTCCCATTATAACGGTATTTTTGAAAAAATCCAGAGGCATTCGCGATTTTTCTTGTTTGCAGCTTAAGGGGCTGCTTATTTTTGCGGATGCTGGAAGAGCAGCAGCACCGCAAAGAGAAGAACGGCTGGAGAATTTTGGGTATTCCACACCCAGATCCCGCACAAAAACAGCAGGAAAATCGCAGCAGCGACGATCCGATGCATCCATCTGTCCCCTTTTTGACAGCTCAGGTCACAGAGGAAAAGCGACAGGAGGTTTCCGCCGTCCAGCGGCGGGATGGGAAGCAGGTTCACAAGTGCCAAAATCAAGTGGAAGGATGCTGCCCACCGGCACCAGAGAATCCTTCCCCAAGGCAGAAGAAAGAGGAACGATATTCCGTTGATAAGGGGACCCATCAGGTAAATAAACGCTTCCCCCAAAAGCGCAACGGCTCGCTCACTCCTTTCGATTGCAACGCCGAACGCGGTCAGCGTTATGGAGCGGATTGGGACATCGCATACCCTCATCGCCAGCAGATGCCCCGCTTCGTGAAGAAGGACGGCGGAAAAAAACAGCACGCCGGTTTTCTCCTGTTCCACCAGCAGAAAGAGGCTCACCAGCAGGAGAAAGGAATAATGGATTTTTACCGAGATCCTTCCAATATAAAAATGGATCACAGGGGCAGCACCCACAGAGGATTTGCTCTCTTTCCGTCGACCCTCACTTCAAAATGCAGATGCGGTCCGGTGGAAATTCCTGTGCTGCCCACTGTAGCGATGCGCTCCCCCTGACGCACGCGGTCGCCCTCCTGCGCAATGATTTTTTCGCAGTGGCAGTATGCTGTCTGAAAATGCTCTGAATGGCGCACGATGATGAAATTTCCGTAGCTTTTACTGCTTCCGGTTTCCAATACGGTGCCCGATGATACCACATGGATCGGTGTACCCTGTGCGGATGCAATGTCCAGCCCCTTGTGGAAATCCTGCTTCTTGCTGATCGGATGGACGCGGCTGCCAAACGGCGAAGTGATCGTCCCCGTTAAAGGCGCAGATGCGCTCCCTTTGAGGATGACCTGCTTGAGCGTACAGTCGGGCGGGACCTCCCCCTTCTCGATGTGATCGGGCAGCTCCCCTCCCATGCCCTGCGGTTCGTCGGCGATGTAGATGGAACGGTTGAGGAATTCCTTGACGTATTCGACCCACGGCTGGTCGTAAAGCTTCGATATTTTTTCTTTCAGATCCACCTCCTTCTGCGAAAAGACGGAAACTACGGCACCCTGCGAAATCTCCCAATACCCGTCAAAACACACCGCCAGCAGAAAAACACCTCCGAATACTGCTGCTGAAATGCACATCTGAAGCAGGAGGATCTTCCAGAGCGCTCCGATTGCTTCCCTGTTTTCCCGATGGTGCAAATGGTTCCGATTTGTTCGATCTCTGTTTTTCTTCATGTTCATCCCTCCATAGCTCATAATATGGCACTCCTCCTCCTTTTATTTGAGCCTCAAGGGAAAATCTGTCCAGACGCCTTTCTTCGACGCGTATTCATAAATATTATATAGTTTAATTTTTAACTATAAGCTAAAATTATATATTATGTACAATAATTTGTAAATTTTTTCTACCTTTCAAATGGCAAAAAATTCTTGTTTTCTTGTAGAACTTATGATATCCTTATTAAAATTGATTGTTTTGTCAAACCTGACGGAGCAGTTATCAAGAGGAGGTAATTCTATGAACAACAAAAAACTGCTCGCTCTTTTCATGGCTGCGAGCATGGCTCTCGCAACAGCATTCACAGGATGCGCAGGCGAGAAACCTGCTGACGCTTCTTCCGGTCAGAGTGCAGACCCCAACAAGGAAACTGCACAGAGCAGCACCGACAAGCAGGCAAAAGAGGATCTCACGATTTTATTGGCTTCCGATATCAAATCTACTGACCCGGTTGTCAGCAACGATACCACCACCCACATCATCCTGCGCCATATGTACAGCCGTCTTGTATCAACAGACGCTCAGGGAAACATCCTTCCTGATTTGGCAGAATCCTGGGAGCAGATTTCTCCGACAGAGTACACATTCAAGCTCAAACAGGGCATTAAATTCCAAAACGGCGACGAAGTAAAAGCAAGCGACGTCAAGTTCTCCCTTGAGCGCGTTCTGCAAAGCCCACGCCTGAAGGTTAAAATCGAAGTTGTGAACGAGATCGTTGTTGACAACGATTATCAGGTTACCCTGAAGCTCTCAAAACCATTTGCACCACTGCTTGCAAACCTGTCCCACCCAGGTCTTAGCATTTTGAATGAAAAAGTTGTAACAGAAGCCGGAGATAACTTTGATGCTGCTCCGGTTGGTTCCGGTCCTATGAAATTCGTGGAATGGGTACCAAACGACCACTTCACACTGGAACGCTACGATGAATACTATGGCGGTCCTGCAAAAGCAAAAACCCTGACATTCCGTGTGATGCCGGAAGGCTCCAGCCGTACCATCGCTTTGGAAACCGGCGAAGCGGACCTCGTTGTTGCGGTTGACTCCATCGACATCGAGCGCGTAGAATCCAACCCGGATCTGCAGGCTGTCGTTTTCCCCGGAAACTCCATCGAATATGTAACGATGGACGTTACAAAAGCACCATTTGACGATATTCGTGTTCGTCAGGCATTCAACTATGCAATCAACAAACAGAATATCGTTGACGTTGTTCTCGAGGGTCGCGGTGAGCCTTCTTACAGCACCATGGCTTCCACAGTAAAGGGCTACAACGACCAAATCACAGACTATCAGTATGATCCGGAAAAAGCAAAGGAACTCCTGAAAGAAGCCGGATATGAAAGCGGCTTGAAGGTAGAGCTGCTCGCTTCCGGCGATCTGCGCAACCGTGAGGCTCAGCTGATTCAGGCTGATCTGGCTGCAGTAGGTGTTGATGTAGAAGTCAGCCTGCTTGACTGGGGCGCATTCCTTGATGCAATCGACTCCGGCAACTACCCATTCTTCATCCTCGGCTGGAACTGCACCTCCATGGACCCTGACGAATGCATGAACCCACTGTTCAACAGCAAATTCATCGGTCCATCCGGTAACCGCGGAAAATACTCCAATCCAAAAGTGGATGAACTGCTCAATGCAGCAGAGGCTGAAACAGACGAAGCCAAACGTCTGCAGATGTACAAAGATGCACAGGTCATCACCGTGGAAGACGCTTGCTGGATTCCGCTGCACTGCAAAGAATTCTGTGTAGGTATCCGCAAAGGTTTGCAGGGCTTTGAGGCTTATCCTTCCGGTGCTCACTGGTACCACAACCTGCACTACTAATTTGTCCTTATCGCTTAAAAAGGGGCTGTTCGATGAGAACAGCCCCTTTTGTTATTTTATACAGAAAATATTAACACTTTTTTGTTTTTTGTATATTTGAATATGACATATTTCTTGCAAGAAAGGTTCATCTTGCGTTTACATTTTACATATTCGCTTCATAAAATTGTCATATATCACAAAAAAATTACACTCCTCTTGCTCTTCCATGAGAATTATGCTATTCTTACGTTGTCAATTTTATACTTCCCAACGCAAGTCGGGAGTAACAGGAGGATAAAGTAAATCATGGAAAAGAGTAAACTTTTAGCCGGTGTGCTTGCAAGCACAATGCTGCTTTCCAGTGTCCTGACAGGATGCGGTTCTGATTCCAACACTTCCAAACCAAGTGCTGACAGCGGTTCTTCCAACCCAAGCACAATGAGCGATGCAGAAAAAACAGACATCACCATTGTACAGGCAGCTGATATCAAATCTCTGGACCCGGTTGTCAGCAATGAAGCAAACACCCACGTTATTCTGCGTCATATGTACAGCAGACTTCTGTACATGGATCCACAGGGCAACCTCACCCCTGAGCTTGCAGAATCCTGGGAGCAGGTTTCCCCTACTGAGTATCACTTCAAATTGAAACAGGGCGTAAAATTCCACAACGGTGACGAACTGACCGCTGAGGACGTAAAATTCACCATCGAGCGCTGCCTGCAGAGCCCACGAATCGCAATGAAGGTTGAGGCTGTCAGCGAAGTAATCGTTGATAACGACTATGAATTCACCCTCAAGCTCAGCGAACCATTTGCTCCTCTGATGGCAAACCTTGCTCATCCGGGTGTCAGCATCCTGAACAAAAAAGTAGTAAGCGATCCTTCCTACGACTTCCAGGAGCCAGTTGGAACAGGTTCTATGAAATTTGTAGAATGGGTTCCAAACGACCACTACACCCTCGAACGCTATGACGATTACTTCGATGGTCCTTGCAAGACTTCCCGTCTGACCTGCCGTGTAATTCCAGAGGGCTCTGCTCGTACCATCGCTCTCGAAGCAGGCGAATTGGACCTCGTTGTTTCTGTTGATCCAATCGACATTCAGCGTGTTTCCGACAATCCAGATCTCCAGACCGAGATCCACACCGGCAACACCCTGAGCTTCCTCGCATTCAACCTCAAAGAAAAACCATTCGATGATGTTCGTGTTCGTCAGGCAATCAACTATGCAATCAACAAACAGAATATCGTTGACGTTGTTCTCGAAGGCCGCGGCGAAATCGCAACCTCTGTTTACTCCTCCACCGTTCGTGGATTCAACGACGAGCTGACCGGCTATGAATACAACCCGGAAAAAGCAAAAGAACTGATGAAGGAAGCCGGATACGAAGGCGGCTTTGAAACTCAGATCTACCTCGCCGGTGAAGCAAGAAACCGTGAAGCACAGCTGATTCAGGCTGACCTGGCTGAAATCGGTATCACCCTCGACATCATGCAGATGGATTCCGGTGCATTCCTTGATGCAATGGATCGCGGCGAATGCTCCATGTACCTCTACGGCTGGAACTGCAACTCCATGGACCCAGATGAATGCATCTATCCTCTCTTCCACACCGAGTGCTGGGGTCCAACCGGTAACCGTGGATTCTACTCCAACCCTGAGGTGGATGAGAAGATCATCAAAGCTCGCGTATCCTCTGATGATGCAGAGCGTATGACTCTTTACAAAGACATTCAGGCAATGGTTATGGAAGATGCTCCATGGGCTCCTCTGTACACCAAAGAGATGTGTGTTGCAATGAGATCCGGATTGAAAGGCTTTGAAGTATTCCCATCCGGTGCATACTGGTTCAACAACCTCTACTACGAGTAAAAAGCACAGCGTTCACTCAACGCTTGTGAAATAGTGACGTAAAATAAGCGATGCCTATACTCGGCATCGCTTATTTTTATTTACGGAACATACAAACTGATTGGAGATATTGCCCTGTTTTACGGTGAAATTGCCATCGTCATCAGCAAGGAATATCAAAACAGAGGGATTGGCAGGCGGGCTGTTTCTGCTATGCTTGAGCGTGCAAGACAGCTTCGATTTGACAAGGTGAATGCCACGATCTATGAGTTTAATAAACAGAGTCAAAAAATGTTCCTTGCAATCGGCTTTGAGCAAATCGATTTGGAAGCATACTGCTATTACATCGAAAAAAATGTTTCGCAATGATGATACGATATTCCATCCCTTCGATTACTTTTGCAGAAAATAACAGTTGGGCGCAGGTTCTGCGCCCAACTGTTATTTATTTGCCTTTTTTTGAATTTTTGCGGTATTCCTTTCCCAAAACACTCCATCCTGATATCCTTGAATCGAGGGATCGCTCTCTGCCATCTCCAGACGCTTCTCTGCCCAGATGCAATACTGCTCGTTTTGCTCGATGCCGATGTAGTGTCTTTGCAGCTTCTTTGCTGCAACTGCGGTGGAGCCCGCCCCCAAAAAGGGGTCGAAGACGATATCTCCCGGATCAGAGCTTGCAAGGATCAGCTTTGCAAGGAGTTTTTCCGGCTTCTGTGTGGGATGCGGTGTATTTTCCGGCATGGACCAGTATGGGACGGAGATGTCGTCCCATAAATTGGAGGGGTATGTGTTTCGGAAGTTTCCGGTTTCTGTTTCCTCCCAGTCTTTTGGCTTTCCGTCCACCTTATAGGGGGCATTTACCCTCCGCCGTATCTTTACATCTTCCACATGAAAGGTATAGCTCTTCGAATTTGTTGCAAACCAGATGTCTTCCATCGCGTTCTTCCAGTTGTTTTTGGCTCCCCTGCCCTTTTCCCGCTGCCAGGTGATGCGATTTTGAATGTGAAAGTGTTGTTTCAGCACGCTGCCGATCACACAGCTGGACTGCCAGTCGCAGCACACATAGATCGTTGCGTTCTCTTTGAGCAGGGGCTTGATTTGCTTGATCCAGTTTTCTGTGTATTGGGCATACTGCTCATCCGATGTTTTTTTGAATTTGTTCCCATGGAAGTCCTTGGCAAGATTATAGGGAGGGTCCACAATCAGTAAATCAACAAATGCTTTCGGCATCCATTGCAGGACATGATATGTGTCACCTAAAATTATTTTATCCATGATGTTTTCCAACGAGGTACTTCCGTTTACGGTCATGCACCGTTTGAGATACGTTTGCCCTTCTTCAATGGAAATATCGATGGTCTTGTTGCGATTTGCTTTCATTTTCTACCCATTCTTTCCTGTGGTGCTGCATAACTTTTACTGATATTTTCTTCCTACAAGATACATGGGGACAAACAGCGTCCCTAAGAGAAGAAGTGTCAACGTGATTTCAAGAAAATTCTTATATTCCGCGAACCACAGGTTATACAGCAGCATGATGTAAGGATACAGCGCCGTTGTCAGCAGCCAAAAAATGCGCCCAACCTTGAGGATATGCTGCCAGTTTTGGTTGTTAAAGACCATCCCCGGCATATGCATCCGAACGATCCCATCTTGGAGGGTGCTGATTCGGTTTTCGTCGTAAAAAGCAGGAAGACGCACCCTTGCAAAAAGGCAGAAATATGCCCCGAATACGATTCCCAGCACCGCAAATGTCCATAATGATGATACAATCTCACCCTGAAGGTAATTGAGATAAATGCCAATACCGCAAAGGAGCAGTGACAGTCCATAGAACAGCCCCCATTTGCCCTTTGTCTGGTATAATCGCGTATTGTCCTCGCTGGGATATTGGATGGCAGTTTTTACGATGGTTTCGACCTGCCCTGCATCCATCGCATTGGACTGCACGAGCTTTTCGCACAGGAGCAGCTCGGTAACGGTAACACCCAATAGGTCTGCAAGGGGGATCAGGAGCGCCGTATCCGGGATGCTGACTCCCGTTTCCCACTTGCTGATTGCCTTGTCAGAAATAAACAGCTGTTCTGCCATCTGTTTTTGGGTCAATCCCTTTTCCTTGCGAAGCGATGCAAGAAAGACACCGAATTTTTTCTTATCGATTTCAAACATTGTGTTCACCTCCACAAGGAAATTGTACCGTTCCTGCCGCTGTTTATCAACCGAATCGCAGTAGAATTGCCCTGTTTTGGACGTGAACTGCAATCGATTGCTTCGATGCAGGGTCTACTGTGCCGATTCTTCGAGGATCGTTACTGTTTGCGCATCTGCATCCAGCCTTATTTTCGCACCGATCGGGATCGTGAGCATCGGATGGGTATGGCAGCAGTCGAACTCTGCAAGGACCGGAAAGTCCACCTCTCCCATCACTTCCTGCAAGATTTCGTATGGCTTTCGACCGGTACCCAGATCATCGAATTTTTCGTGCTTTCCGAGAATCAGTCCACCGATGCGATCAAATATCCCGCTGCATTTGAGCAGAGAAAAGCTCCGTTCCACGGTTGCAGCATCCTTTAGGGAATCTTCGATCATCAGGATCGTCCCTTTTGTGATCTGCGGAAAATAGTTTGTCCCCCAAATTCCCTGCATGGTATTCAAATTTCCGCCGATCAGCCTGCCCTCCACCGTTCCGCCATGGAGGGTTATCAGCTGATTCTCCTGTCCTTTCTTCGCTCTGTCCTGCGTTTTCCAGTCGAGGAATTCATCCGTCCACTGCTTTGGGGTGGGCAAAACGTGCGGGAAGGTGCAGCCTTCTGCCACAATGTCTGCGAAATAGCGGTATGTTTCATCCACGAAGGGCGGAAATTCTCCGAAGGACGCAACCATTGCAGGTCCGTAATAGGTGGTCAGTCCAGTCTGCGCGTAGATGCCAAGGAGCAAAGCCGTTACGTCGGAGTATCCCACGATGATTTTCGGATTTTCTCTGAGGCTTTCGTAGTCAAGATAAGGGAGCAGCGAATTGGAATTCATCCCGCCGATTGCTGCCATGATGCATTTGACCTGCGGATTGCGGATGAGCTGATTCAGCTCCTCTGCGCGCTCGCGTATCGTTCCGGAGCGGTAAAAATCCTGTTTTCCGGTCAGCGATCCCTCTAAGATGCGATACCCCTTCCCCTCTAAATATTCCTTTCCTCGCTGATAGCGCGATACTACCGTTGCTGTAGCGGGAGAAGAGGGCGAAAATACGGCAATCGTATCCCCTGTCTGTAATTTTGCTGGTATCATCCTGACGTTCCTTTCTGACTTTTCTAAAATTATACTGCATCCTGTCGCAGAAATCTATGGCTTCCTGTGCGTTTTGGGAAATTCTTTGCAGTCGGTTGGGCAGAATGCAAAATCCTCCATCAAAAACGAATGTACTTTTCCCCAATCGTCTGGTCGTTTGCACGATTGAACTTTTGGGAATCATAGACAAATTCGGGCGGTGTATCGCCGTAAAGCGCAAAGAGCTTCGGCACGACCTCTGTTTCAAAGCGGTCGAGGTAATCCTGCCAAATCTCAAAGGCACAGGATGCTGCGGTATCTGCGTCTTTGTCTGCCGGAAAATCCTTGAGCTCCAGATGGTCGCGCAGCTCAAAATTGCAGCCGATGCACTCGATGTAGAGGGCGTTGCGTTCAACGGGAAATTTTCCCGGCTGCGGCGGCTTGGGATTCATCACAAGCCCCACCTGCAGATGGTAATGGTGTGCAAGCTCTTTGCACCAGCACTGCTTATCGTCCCATCGGGAGAGCGGATAGTGCTCCAGTTTGTTGGCTGTATAGAAGTGTTTTTTCATGGTCGCTCGACTGAGCGTTTTCTTATGGGTTGGGGCGTGTTTTTGGGTGACATACTTCTTTTCGCTTTCCATATGGAGCTTTTTTGACCATGCAAGGAAAAATTCATCCATTTTTCTGTTTGCTTCAAAGCAATCTTCCTGTTCGCTCCAGGAATAAACCGCTCTTGTGTAGCGCTTCGATGGTGTTCCCAAGCGTTTTGCGAAGGCATCTTCCACGCGCTTTGCAAGGGCAGGCTCCTGTCCGGGGAGAATCTCCACCTGAACCGCCACCTCCGGGGTCGCACCCCAATCCTTTCCGATGCGGACGCTGTTGCTTTGATAGAACGGACATGGCTCATCGAAGTCCATTCCGTTTGGCCAGTCCCCCGGTTCCCAATCCTCCTCCCGTGACCTTCCCAAAATGATCCAGTCCATCATGGGAGAAAGGTCGCAGCTTCCAAACCAGTCGATCCCGTCCAGCAGGGCAACACTGGAATAAAAGGTATACGGACGGGGGATTTTTGCAAAAATGTCGTGGATCAAGGATAGATCGATGGCTGGATCAGACGGGAAAAAGACCGGCTGACCGTTTTTCCTTCCGGGGAAATTGGTAAGGTATCCATCAAAATGCTCTGTTGGAGCAGGCTCCTCCTGACCGGGGAACAGGTGGATGCTCTGAGTTACCGAGCTTTGCGGATAAGGAATGGACCTTGTCCAGTAGGGCGCAATCTGCGGATGCGCCTTGAGCAGGGCGTGGTGCGGGGTCCTGCCTTCTGAGGTTGCTTCGCTGATGTCACACAGATGAAAAAGGATTCTCTGCTGTGTCCAGTGGTTTTCCTCCAAAACGGCACAGATCTGCTCCAATATATCCGAGAGCTTGTCTGTTTTCTTAAATTCATAGAGTATATTCAAGAATAATCTCATCTTGTATCTCCTTCCTTTGTCGTACGCTTTGCCGTTTTGCAGTATATGATGCAAAGCAGCAGGGACTCGCTCAGGATCGCAGTATAAATGCCCCAAAGCTTAAAATATGTTCCGGCAGCGATTACTGCAATCGACAGCAGCAGCGAACCGAGCGAAACCCAGATAAGCACAAACCTTTCCTTCCCGACCCCCTGCAAAAAGCTCATCAAAACATGGTATGGAGCTTTTATCAGGATGACAAGCGAGAAAATAAGCAGCAGTTTTACTGCGGAGTGGATGACAGCGGCATCCTCAAGAATCAGCCGCATCAACGGCTTTGGCAGGATGCAAAGGAACCTCAAAAGCACCCCGGCAAAGCAAACCGATATCGCGATCCCCTTTTTTACCGTATCGAATGCAGCCTTCCTCTCTCCTGCAAAATATTGCTGAAGGGAGAGCGTCTGGCTTGCCGAAGCGTATGCATAGATCGGGAGCATCACCACACTGCCAATCGATTCCAGCAGGCTGTAGACTGCTGTTTCCATCATTCCAAGGTTGGATACCGTCGCTGATAGGACCAGTGCTAAAAATGCGCTTTCCGCCAGCTCCTGACCCAACAGCGAGGGATAGAGTTTGAGCATGTTTAGAAGGGATTCTTTTTGTGCCGACTTCGGGCATTTTATACGCGCGCTGTTGCTTTGGAAGTAGGTGATCTGATAGACTGCAAGTCCTGCAAAAAGTCCGATCACACTCCCTCAAGCCGCCCCCGCTGCACCCAATTCGGGAAAGCCAAAAGCCCCATAAACCAGAGCATAGTCAAAAAACAGATTGACCGCGGTCGATACCCCCGTTTGAAGGAGCGTGATCTTGGTATTGAGGCGATTTTTGAAATAGGCTGAATATTGAAAAATCAGCATATTTTGCAGCACCGTAAAGGATGCGGGGTAGTAATATGACAGCAAAATCGAAATCGTTTCCCCCTCAACTCCATAAACCTTGCCGAAAAAGAATCGTCCCCCAAAAAGACTGATTGCAAAAAAGGAAAGTCCGATCAAAAGGGAGAGCTTTTTGCTGATTTGAAAAGCCCCCACAAAACCTTCTTCGTCCCTCTTCCCCATTTTTTCGGCAGCAAGGATGTTGAAGGCAACGCACAGCATCCCCAATGCCCCCGTAATGCGAAAGATGAAGTCTGCGCCGATTCCAACCGCTGCAAAGCTCACAGTGGAGTAATGTCCGACGATTGCCTTGTCCAAAATTTCAAAAATGGCGGACAGCAGATAGTTGAGCAGGATAGGAAATGCAAGTGCATGGATGGTCCTTTCGTTTTGCTGCATTGACACCGGCATCTCCTTTTTACTCGATAAAATATCCTTCCATGATTAAAGATAATGCTCGATCTTTCCGCATTCGCGCATTTTGGACTGGATCAGCTCCATGACCAGTTTGCGCGGAACGGCTGCAACCTCGTAGAATCCCTGTTCGGTTTCGAGGACGATGCCCATCGGGAAGAATACGATGATGCTCTTTTTCATATTGGTGATTTCCTCATAGGGAATCGAAAAATCGTGTACATGGCTGAGAAAAATCACTCTTTGATTGGTAAGGATCAGCTTTCCCGTGATTTGACAGCGAACATACCCCGGCGAATTCCAGCGATCTGCTGTAATTTTTTTGAGGACTTCCTCTCCCGGCTTCAGTGTGATCATTTCTCCTTTTTTTCTCATTGTGTTACCTCCCAACTGTTGATCGAATGGATGGACCCGTAAATTTATTCCGGATCGCTTTGTTTGTGTTTTTGTTCATATATCGTGCGAAGACGTCGGAACCCCCATACAGCCGCAATGCTGAAAATCAGAAAGAAAATATAGCGTATGATTGTATCTTCCGGATGATTCACCTTATCTTCGTTGTACATATCCAAAATGTAATCCGTGTTTACATTATAGTCTGCCTTCATCTTTTTGAGCATCTTTCGCTCTGCCTGATCGCTGCGGCGGACATAGCCCACCGGAAGATCGATTTTTGATTTGAACCATTTTTGCAGCTTGAGGTAGTCATCGAAATAAACCCCAAGATAGGAGCCGTCCTCCAGCCGGATCAGATGGTACTGGTTGTGTGACGCAGGTTTCATCAGCTTTACCATAAACGGGATCGGGTAGGGCATCGTTTCGTAGGTTCTGACAAGATAGTGCTTGTCGGTACGCGCGCGGCGGCGAACAGGACGGTATGTATGGACACCGACTTCATCACGGTCGCGAACCTTCATAAGCGGACATGGAACAAGCGTATCTCCCGTCACCGTCACAGGGACCTGATGGGTGCAGGCAACTTTGATATCCCCCTCACGTCTGATTAGGGATACGGATGCATCCGGCTTTTGTCCTGTTTGGGTTCCCCTGCCTGCTGTCAAATCGTAGATCCAGCCCGTTGGGAAGGAGCCCGCTACGGTCCACATCAAAATAAAGAAAACAAGTGCTATTTCAATAATTTTACTGATTATCGTTTTATCCTTCATGATTTTCTCCTATACTGATTTTGCGTCGGTTCCTTCTGTATAAACGAGGGGATGTCATGCTGTATTATACCAAAAACTCAATTATTTTTCAATGATATTTGTGCATTTTATCGTTATCCTCCGCTTTTTGTTTGTATTTTAAGAAAACTGCACACCGATTTGACGAAAACATCTTTTCTGACAGAACGATACCCCCTTATGCCGTTTTGAGAACCTGCATAAGGGGGCTTTTTGCCTATTGTTGTTTTTAGCTCAGGACTTGTAAATTTATTCCGGATCGCTTTGTTTGTGTTTTTGTTTGGATATCGTGCGAAGACGTTGGAGTCCCCATATTTCCACAATGCTGAAAATCAGAAAGGAAACATAGCGTATCACTGTGTCTACCGTATTATTCACCTTATCTTCGTCGTACATAATCAAAACATAATCCGTGTTTACGTTGTAGTCCTTCTCCATCTTTTTGAGCATCTTTCGCTCTTCCTGATCGCTGCGGCGGACATACCCTACCGGAAGATTGATTTTTGATTTGAACCATTTTTGCAGCTTGAGGTAGTCATCAAAATAAACCCCAAGGTAGGAGCCATCCTCCAGCTGGATCAGATGGTACTGGTTGTGTGATGCAGCCTTGCTCATTGTTCTTGCTATCTTTGAGGTAAACGGGATGGGGTAGGGCATCGTTTCATAGGCTCTGACAAGATACTGCTTTTCGACACGCGAGCGGCGAGGTCGGTATGTATGGACACCGACTTCATCTTTGTCGCGAACCTTCATAAGCGGGCATGGAACAAGTGTATCTCCCGTCACGGTCACAGGGACCTGATGGATGGAGGCAACCTCGATATCTCCCTCACGTTTGATTAGGGATACGGATGCATCCGGTTTCTGCCCTATTTCGCTTCCCCTGCCTGCTGTCAGGTCATAGATCCAGCCTGTTGGGAAAGAGCCCGCTATAGTCCATATCAATGTAAGGACAAGAAGCCCTCCCTCAATAATTTTATCGATTTCCAATTTTTTCTTCATGATTTTCTCCCATACCGATTTTGCGTCGATTCCCTCTTCGTGAATGAGGTGGTTTCATGCTGTATTATACCAAAAACCAAGCTATTTTTCAATGATATTTGTGCATTTTTATCGTTATCCTTCGCTTTTTCTTTGTATTTCAAGAAAGCTGCACACCGATTCGACGCAAAAATCTTTCCTAACATCACGATACCCCCTTATGCCGTTTTGAGAACCTGCATAAGGGGGCCTTTGCCAGAGCTGTTTGGTGCTGCTATTCAGAATCCATATACATTTCTTCTGTTGTTTGCTGGGCTTTCCTTAAGATTACTAAACCAGCATTCATTTCCTGTGTGATAACCTTTGAGCCATCGATTGCTTCAATTGCATCCGTCATTGCGTTGAATAAAATATTGTACGCTTTTTTGTAGTCCATTGTTCGTTCTCCTTTCTATCCATTGCTATGCTCAATATTGAACATAACGCTTTATGCCCATTATAGGGCATACTAAAGAAGGTGTAAAGGAGGTATCATTCCAGATGATTTCTTATAGTCCTCTGTGGGCTACGATGAAACGACAAAACGTCACAACCTACTACCTCAGAAACAAGGGCGGTGAATATAACATCAGTGGCTCAACGATTCTTCGCCTGCAAGCGGGAGAATCCGTTTCTACAAATACAATCGATGCTCTCTGCAAGCTCTTAAAGTGTTCTGTTTCCGATATCATGGAATTTCAGGAAGATGAATAAAAACCCTGTCTTACTGACAGGGTTTTTATTTTTGCAGGTGCATTTGAAAAAAGGGCAGCCTCATCAAGAGATTGCCCTTTCGGAAATTATGCGGTTTTGCTCTCTTATTTATCCAGTGGCTTCATGGTTGGGAACAGGAGAACGTCGCGGATGGATGCGGAGTTTGTCAGCAGCATTACAAGACGGTCCACACCGATTCCGAGTCCGCCCGTTGGAGGCAGACCGTATTCCAGCGCGGTCAGGAAGTCGGTATCCATATCGGTTGCTTCTTCATCTCCGGCAGCTTTGAGCTCCATCTGATGCTCGAAGCGCTCGCGCTGGTCGATTGGGTCGTTGAGTTCGGAGAATGCGTTTGCATACTCACGGCCGCCGATGAACAGCTCAAAACGCTCGGTGTATCCCGGTTTGTCCTTCTTTCTCTTGGAGAGCGGGGAAATTTCTACCGGATGTTCTGTCATGAAGGTTGGCTGGATCAGGTGTTCTTCGCAGAATTCATCAAAGAACAGGTTGAGGATATCGCCCTTGAGGTGACGTTCCTCATACTGTACATGGTGCTCTTTTGCAGCTGCGCGCGCTTCTTCCAGGGTATTGATTCGATCAAAGTCAACACCGGTGTGCTTCTTCACGCAGTCCACCATAGAGATGCGCTCGAATGGCTTGCCAAGATCGATCTCTGTGCCGCAGTAGTTGACAAGGGTGGTTCCGAGAACCTTCTGTGCCACATGACGGATGAGGTCCTCTGTGAGGTTCATGATGCCCTCATAGTCTGTGTATGCCTGATACAGCTCCAGTTCGGTAAATTCCGGATTGTGCTTTGTATCCATGCCCTCGTTGCGGAATACGCGGCCGATTTCATACACTTTATCAAAGCCGCCCACAATCAGACGTTTGAGGTGCAGCTCCAGTGCGATTCGCAGGTACATATCGAGGTCGAGGGTGTTGTGGTGGGTGATGAATGGGCGCGCTGCTGCACCGCCGGCTACAGTGTGAAGGACCGGTGTTTCTACTTCGAGGAAGCCTTTTTCATCGAGATATGCACGAATTTCTTTGATGATCTGAGAGCGTTTTACAAAGGTATCCTTTACCTCCGGATTTACGATCAAATCAACATAGCGCTGGCGGTAACGCAGGTCGGTATCCTTGAGTCCGTGGAATTTTTCCGGCAGAGGGAGCAGGGATTTGGAAAGGAGCATTGCTTTCTGGCAGCGGATGGAGATCTCTCCGTGGCGGGTGCGGAACACTTCGCCCTCGATGCCGACAATGTCGCCGATATCCCATTTTTTGAACTGCTCGTAGGTTTCTTCCCCGACGAGATTCACCTTCATGTACACCTGAATGCGTCCGGTGGAATCTGCCATATCAAAGAAGGAGGCTTTTCCCATATCGCGGCGGCCCATGATGCGTCCTGCCATCGAAACGGTCTGATTCTCATGCTCTTCAAAGTGGTTGATGATTTCATCGGAGTGAATGCTTACATCATATTTTGTCACAGTGTAGGGGTCCATATCATTTTCGCGCAGAGCACTTAATTTGTTGCGGCGAACCTGAAGGACTTCGGATAACTCCTGTGCGGATTCTTCTGTCTGTGGAACCTGATTTTCCATATTTTCTGACATGAATGGAACATCCTTTCTCTTATATATTGATCGTGATCTGTACCCTTTTGTCCGATTTCCAAATATTGTCCGGACAGAATGGCATCGTGTGCCGTTTTTTTACCTATTATACTTTGTTTTTGACAAAAAAACAAGTTTCCCTGAAAAAGACAGCGAAAAAAGCACGGGTTGGCTGAAAAACCCGTGCTTTTCATCTGATTTATCAGAAATTATGCCTTGATATTGATGATTTCGTATTCTACCACTTCACCGGATGGAACAGTTACCTGCACTGTTTCGCCCACGCAATGACCGAGCAATGCTTTTCCAACCGGGGATTCGTCGGTGATGGTATCAAAATCGGTGCTGGATTCTACAGAATTGACAAAGCGATATGTCATTTCGTCACCAAACTCTTTATCCCGAATGGTTACACTGGTACCGATTGCAACCTTGTCATGTGCAAGGTCTGCTTTATCTACAATTTTTACATTTTTAAGCTGTTTTTCCAGTACAACGATGCGCGCCTCCACGATTGCCTGTTCGTTTTTTGCTTCATCGTATTCGCTGTTTTCGGAAAGGTCGCCGAAGCCTCTTGCTACCTTGATTTTTTCAGAGATTTCAGCACGTTTTTCTGTTTTCAAGGACTGAAGCTCCTTTGCCAATACTTCATATCCCTCTTTGGTAAGAATCAGTTGATCTGCCACCGTTTCATTCTCCTCTCATAACTGGGGCACAACCGCAGATGATGCCGTAGTATAAATCGCCTCAGTTTGTGACAATAGTTGTATTATAGTCAAAGTTTTCTGCGATGTCAAGTTCTGCACACTATTATTACCGTTTTTTTTGAATTATTTGTAGGATATTATGTTAAAATTGTCAGTGCCTGCTTTACGGCATCCTCAATTCGCCGGTTTTCATCCCAATATTTCCCGGAATAAAAGCAAAGCTCTTTTCCCCGGTGCGTTCTCTGCTCCTGACACAGGGACAGATACAGCTCCTGTTCCTCGATGTCCTTCGGGCAGATGGCAGAAATCTCAGGCGGCACATCCACCTGAAGGCTGTGGAGCAGCATCCCCTGCTGATGCATCGATCTTCGTGGTCCGGCAAGCAAAAGAAGCCCCTTCCAGCTGATCTGATCGGGCGGCTGTTCCATTGCTCCCATGATGAGGCATTCCTGCCACAGCTCCTGCCCCTGTGTGATCTGCAGCGATGCCCCCTGCTCCTCCATCAGCTGCTGTGCAACTGCACGATATTTTTCGCGGCATTGGCACCACACCGTCACCCTCGGATAGACCTGCGCCAGACACCATGCCGTGCGCTGCATCCTGCCAAGGGGGTCCCACAAGCCGATTTGATCTGTGCTGCTGCGCAGAGAAATCAGGGTCCTTGTCAGGATCTCTTCCTTCTGGCGGCTGCTGTCGAATCGCTTCCAAAGGCGCGTTTGTGGCAGGGAAACTTCTTTCCCTGCCACAACATGGGTCGAATCGCGCCCGATTTTTTGCTGAAGCCGATCCCAATTCGTCTTTTTTCCTATGTACACTATGTTCACCACAGCATCCTGCACCGGTTTGTCCAGCACAACGGTATGGTTCCACCACCGCTGCCATCGATTCAGTCCGTCCCGCTCGGCGGTCAATGCCACAACCATTCTTCTCTCCTTCTTCCATACGATCTTTTCTTCTATTATATGGAAGGGGTGAATCATATTCTGCCGATTTGTGCGTTTCTGTGTGATTTTGTTGTAAAAGGCTGGACCTTCCTGCTCTAAGCTCCCTTTTTTCTATCCTTCGTAGGATTCGCGGATGATTTTGAGCAGCAGGTCGCCCATGCCAACATTATAGCCGCTGAATGCATAAATTCCGTTGCGCTCACGGTTGGTGAGGACAAGCATCGGCAGTTTGTCGGGATCGACATACATCCTGCGGGCAAGCGCAGAGCGATTGTCGCGGAAATCATCGTACAATACCTCAATTTCCGGCTGTGCTTCCAATGCGCGGCGGATATGCTTTTCCATCAGGGCATCCTTGTGCTTCACAAGGAAGAGGATCCTCAGCGGCAGGGTGGAAAACTCCTGACGCAGATCGTACAGCTCGTTGAGGATGTGCTGGGTCGGCTCCTCCCCTTCCTGAAGCCACATCAGAAGGGTGGGGCGGTCCTTTGTCAGCGTGGAGATGGCAGCCGGTGTTCCGTCCTCGCGATGAAGATCAAAATCAGGGATTTCGCGATCTTCCAAAAGGTCGCTCAGACGGGCGGTGCGCTGTGCGATTTCGAGGGTGTTTTCTTTGCCTTCCCCTGCGCTAAAGCGATATTCCTTCGCGAACAGGGAGCCGGTCGGCATTCTCTTGCAGGTGATAAGGCGATACTGCCCTTTGCGCAGCTCCAGCGTGATGCGCTGTGTTTCGCCCTGTGTTTCCCATGGGATATCCTGAAAATCGAGCGTTACATAGTTTCCGTCCTCCAGACGGGAGATCGTCCAGTTTTGCGTGTAGACCCACGGCTCCTTCTCTTTGGAGGTGATAACAAAAGGATAGCGCGCTTCGTTGTCCTCTTCCGGCATCCCGTCTGCAAACGCTCCCTTTGCTTCATCCCAGAACTGGACCCGTCCGTCATCCGGAGCAAGGCGCGCCGGAATGCCGAGGGTGCGGCAGATGGCTGCAAAGAGGATCTTCTGAGAGGTAAGGCTTCCGCTTCGTACTGCAAGCAGCGCGAGAGGAAGTGTGATGAGCCCCTCGTACTCCTGCTGCGGATGGTGGGTGATCTGCTCTGCGATCCATGTTCCAATCGTGTGCGGATCGCGGCGGAAGTCCTCCCACTGCACCGCAGAAAATTTTGCAGGGAGTGCTTCTCTATATAAGGATAGCTTTTCGAGTCCAACCCTTGGGCAGAGTACATAAGGCACAAAAAGCTCTTTTGGCATCTTGTCCTTCCATTGCATCGCAAATTTGAGGGCTTCTTCCAGAATCGGTGCTTCACAGTCGGTCAAATCCTTTGCTGTGAGGCTTTGGAGCAGGTCGATGCGCGATTCTCTGTTGTCTTTTCCTTTGAGGAAGGTGAGGACGGTTTGGGCATTTCCGTATGCGTTGGCGCAAAGTGCTGCTGCACGCTCTGCTTCTTCCTTGGAAAATCCGGCTTGGAGAAGCTCTTCCCTTGCCTGCTCCTCCTTGAGGAATTTCTGCTCCTTGCTGTGACGTGCTGCAACTGCCTCGTCAAATTTTTTCTGGCGAAGCTGCTTTGTTTCTTCCGTCTGTGCTGTCATGAAGCGCATATTGTCTTTCGGCGGATGCATTTCAAAATCCATTCCGACACGGTCGTCCGCCTCCGCGGTCTTTGCCTGTGCAAAGTCAAAGTCCACGCTCTGTTCCTTGCGCAGATCAACCTTGCGTGTGAGGAAGCGTCCGTCTTTTACAAGGTGCAGATGCAGATCCCCAAGACCTGTTGTGAAGGAGAGCATCCCCTCCTCATCGGTCATCATCACTGCAATCGGAGAAAACTGCGCGTAGTTGAGCAGCTCCGCTTTGACGAGGACCCCTGCGCAGGGCTTGCCGTTTTCATGGACACGGATGGTCAGGACTGCGGTGTCCGCATAGCGGGGAAGCTGATTCCACAGCTTCATGCAGCCCTCCTGTGCAATGTACTCATCCGCAGCGCAGTCCCCTTGAAAGGTCCTGCTGTGAATCATCATGGCGCGGGAGGATGCCGCCGTGAACCAGCCGCGGTCGAGGATCTCCTCCGGCTCGCAGGCTCCAAGATAGTGCCACGCTCCGTCGCACCACACCTCGACCCATGCGTGGTTGTCGTCGCAGTGTGCCCACTTCGGGGAATAGACCTGACGCGCCGGGATTCCCACGCTGCGCAGGGCAGTTACTGTAAAGGTGGATTCCTCACCGCAGCGTCCAAATGCACACCGCAGCACCGTCAAAGGCGATACGGTGCGGTCGTCGGTGAGGCGGTAGGTCGCTTCTTCCAGGCACCAGTAGTTGATGATCTTGATGGCTTCCTCCATCGGTTTTCCTTCGATCTGATTCCAAAGGCGGTCGTAGAAGATGGTGCGGCAGTCTGTGATGTCCTCGTTGTTGATGCGGTGATAGAGAACATAGTGAAGGTAAAGTTCCTCGGGGAGCTCGCAGCACCATGCTGCGTTTTCGCGCAGGAAGTGTGCATGGGCTGCGTAGGCTTCAAAGCATTTGCAGGGGTAGTTTGCGGCATCGCTGATCGGCATGGTGCTGTATAGGAACTCCATTTCCTTTCGATATGGGCTGTTTTCCACTGCGTTTTGAATCTCTGCGGCGCGTTCCCCGAAAAGAGAAAGTCGTGTTGCAAAATCCATGTTATTTTCCTCCTGCTCTGTCTAAAATCGCTCTTGCGCGCGCAACCTCCTCGCGGTCGGTGCGCCAGTTTGTAAATTCGCTCATCATCGGCAGTCCCATAGATACCCCTTCTCTGCGGTATACCATCGGGCTTTCGATCTGTTTCTTGGCAGACATATGGTAGCTGTGTGCCCTTGTGCTTTCGATGAGCATCGGCAGATTGTTGGAGCTGACACCGCTTCCCACCAGAATATCGACCTTCTGCGCCTTCTTCACCAGCTGTGCGAGCAGCTCTTTTCCCTCTGCGGCAGAGTTTTTCTGCCCGGAGGTCAAAATCGTGGACACGCCGAGGCGTTCGCACACTTCGAGCGCTTCCATTGCGTCCCGTGTTACATCAAAAGCTCTGTGGAAGGTGATCGGCAGTCCCTGTGCCGCGTCGATGAGCCGTGCCATCCGCTCCTCGTCGATCGTTCCGTCCGGCTTGAGCACGCCGATCACGATACCATCAGCCTTCGCCTTGGCAAACTCCTTCACCTCATCAAGGAGGATCTCAAACTCCAGATCGCTGTAGCAAAAATCTCCGAATCGCGGACGAAGCAAAACATTGACTTTGATATCAGTATATTTTTTTACACTATTAAAAAATTGGATGCTCGGTGTGGTTCCTCCAATCATAAGATTGCCGCACAATTCAAGACGGTCTGCCCCGCCGCGCTGTGCTTCGATGGCGGATTCCACTGAATCAACACAACATTCCAAAAGCATGTTATGACCCCTTTCTGCCCTTCTTTTTTGTTTTAGTATAGCAGACACACAATAAAGAATCAATGAACAACCCTTTTTCCGCAAAAACTTCTTGTTTTGCGTCTGTTCTCCTATAAAATCAGTTGAAATAGGCGGTCAGGTTTTATATAATAAGATGATACAGAAAAAAGTGATCGCAACTTGTTTAGGAGGCACTCATGAAAAAATCCGATTTTTGGTTCGACCTGCCGCAGGAGCAGATCGCCCAGACCCCGGTGGAACCGCGCGACCATTCGCGTCTGCTGCGCATGGATAAGACCACCGGTGAATGTACACATCATCATTTTTACGATATTGTCGAGATGCTGGAGCCCGGCGACCTTCTTGTTGTCAACGACTCCCGCGTGATCCCCGCCCGTCTGTACGGGACTAAAAAGGACACCGGTGCAAACATCGAGCTTCTTCTGCTGGAACAGAAGGAAACCGACCTTTGGGAAACGCTCGTAAAGCCCGGCAAAAAGGCAAAGCCCGGTGTCGAGCTTGAGTTTGGGAACGGGCTGCTTCAGGGTACCATCGTGGACACCCTCGAGGGCGGAAACCGCCTGATCCGTTTTTCGCACGATTCCTCCAAAACGATCTACGAGATTTTGGAGGAGATCGGTCAGATGCCGCTTCCTCCCTACATCACCGCAAAATTGGAGGACAAGGAGCGTTATCAGACCGTATACAGCCATGAGCTTGGTTCCGCGGCAGCACCGACTGCCGGACTCCACTTCACGACCGAGCTGATGCAGGCGATCCGTGAAAAGGGGGTCAGGATCGCATCTGTCACCCTCCATGTGGGGCTTGGAACGTTCCGCCCCGTAAAGGAAGAGGAGATCACCGACCATAAAATGCACTCGGAGCATTATTTCCTGCCCGAAGAAACGGCGCAGCTCATCAACGAAACAAAGGCTTCCGGTCACCGCGTGATCGCTGTGGGGACGACAAGCTGCCGCACCCTCGAAACCATCGGACAGAGCCAGCAGTTCCCGCTCCATGCACAGGACGGCTGGACGCAGATCTTCATTTACCCCGGCTACGAATTCAAGGTGCTGGACGGACTCATCACCAACTTTCACCTGCCGGAAAGCACGCTCATCATGCTCGTCAGTGCGCTGGCAGGCTATGAGCACACGATGGCAGCCTACAAAACGGCGGTCGAGGAGAAATACCGCTTCTTCTCATTTGGCGATGCCATGTTTATTGACCCCGGTCACACAAAAGAATAACCATATCACTTATTACGGGAGGATTTTATGTATCAGCTTCTCAAGCAGGAAGGGACCGCGCGCCGCGGTGTATTTACCACCGTTCACGGTACGGTCCAGACCCCTGCCTTTATGAACGTCGGAACTTCTGCTGCCATCAAGGGCGGTATTTCGTCTTATGATCTCAAGGACCTCAAATGTCAGGTGGAGCTGTGCAACACCTATCACCTGCACCTGCGCCCCGGAGATGAGAAGATCAAGGCTCTGGGCGGGCTCCACCGCTTTATGGGGTGGGAAGGTCCGATCCTTACAGACAGCGGCGGCTTTCAGGTATTCTCTTTGGCACAGCTTCGCACCATTGAGGAGCTGGGTGTTCATTTTCAGTCGCACATCGACGGACGCCGCATCTTCATGGGTCCAGAGGAAAGCATGCGCATCCAGTCGAACCTCGGCTCCACCATTGCAATGGCATTTGATGAATGCATCGAAAACCCTGCAACACGCGAATATACGCAGAAATCCATCAACCGCACCGTTCGGTGGCTGGTGCGCTGCAAGGCAGAGATGGAGCGCCTCAACAGCCTCCCCGACACCATCAATCCGCACCAGATGCTGTTCGGCATCAATCAGGGTTCCACCTACAAGGACCTGCGCATCGAACATATGAAGCAGATCGCAGCGCTCGACCTCGACGGCTACGCCATCGGCGGTCTGGCAGTCGGAGAAACCGCACAGGAAATGTATGATACCATCGAAGCGGTAGAGCCTTACATGCCAAAGGACAAGATCCGTTATCTGATGGGGGTCGGCACACCTGCCAACATCATCGAAGCCGTTTATCGCGGCGTCGATCTGTTCGACTGCGTAATGCCAAGCCGCAACGCCCGCCACGGTCACCTCTTCACCTGGAGCGGCATCATCAACATCAACAACGCGAAATATGAGCTGGACGAAAGCCCGATCGACCCGCATTGTGACTGCCCCGTTTGTCAGCGTCACTCCCGCGCCTATATCCGCCACCTGATGAAGGCGGGCGAGATGTTGGGGATGCGTCTGGCTGTGATGCATAACCTCTATTTCTACAACACTTTGATGGAGCGCATCCGTGAAGCACTCGACGAGGGACGCTTTACCCAGTTCCGTGAGGAACAGCTCCCGATTTTGAGCAAACGAATCTAACCAACAGGAGGAACTGCCATGAACGAAGAGATAAAAAAAATCGAACCGGAGGACGAGGTTTGCATGGATGGCTGGAACGCCATCACTGCCGCCATGGAAGCCCATTACCCCGCTCAGACCGAACCGATCCACTACGGTGTGCTGATCCCGTGGCAGCTGGGCGGCGACGATCCGCTCGACGGCATCAGCGTCTACGACGGCGGAGAATTCTACCACTTTGTCACCTACGGCTTTTCGGAGCTGTATGAAAAAGAAGCAAGCGACCCCGAATACAGCGGGTTCGGCTTCGAGCTGACTGTAAAGCTCAAAAAATCCTGCGTCCATGACGAGGATGCAGAGCTTCGCAACATGGCAGGGATCTTGCAGTCTTTGGCTGGGGTTGCCTTCGAGCAGGAGGAAGTGTTCTCCCCCTACGAATATATCTACACCGGTCAGGAAAGCGGCATGGATGCCGATGCAAAATCCGAGATCACCGGATTCATCACGCTCCCCGATTCGCTTGGAACCATTCAGACTCCCAACGGAATGGTCACGTTTGTTGAGCTTGTCGGCGTGACCAACAAGGAGCTCGCCCCCATCCTTGACAAGCATTGGAGCGTCAAAGACCTTGCACAAAAGTTAGGAAGCGATCTCACCGATTTTGAGCGCAAAAGCCTGCTGTAACAGAATATCAAAAAGTCCGGTCGGGAAGGCTTAACAGTGACAAGTAACTATTAGATTATTTGCCGCAGGAAACGGTGTGACCGTCATGGTCACGCCGTTTTTCTGCGTTTATATGGCAATGATGCGATCATGGGCTCGGAAAGGACTGGAATACTGACTTCATCCACAAAATTGAAGTAGATCCTAATTTTCTGCTTTCGCTTGCCGCTGGACTTGTCCGGTGCGAAAACTACAATTTTCTTGATATACTCATTGACGATGGTGGGCGTCAGCTCGGTCACATCCACATATTTCTGGGTCAGGGCAATGAAGGAGTCCAAGCCGTTGTTGCCCTCTTCCTGCGTACCGATCCATTCCTCAAGGGTTTTGATTTCAAGCTGGAGCTGTTTCTGTTCGGCTTCATAGTCTGCGGACATCTTCTGATACCGCTCAATGGAGAGATTTCCAAGGACGGAGTCCTCATACAGCCGACGGATAATAACATCCAGAACGGCAAGGCGCTTCTTTGAGTTTTCCAGCCGTTTCTTGTCCTCACGAATGCTCTTCTCCTGGTCGCTGCGTCGGCAGTGAAGCCACTGTTCCTGGAATCCTTCCACGTCCTTGCGAATATAGGCATTGACCGCCTGAATGCGTTCCAAGACGATTTCCCGCAGCACATCCTCCCGGATGTAGTGGGCGGTACAGGTTCCACGATTGCTTTTGTAATTGGAACAAACATAGTGATCCTGTTTGCTCCCAAAGCTCTTACAGGTGGCAAAGTGCAGCTTACTTCCGCAATCGGCACAAAATAGCAAGCCCGAGAAGAACCCCTGCCGCTCCGCTTTTACGGGGCGGCGTTTGTTTTTTCGCAGCTCCTGTACCCGATCCCACTGTTCCTGGGGGATGATGGGTTCCTGCGTATCCGGCAGGATAAACATATTCTCCGGGTCATTGGGAAGGCGCTTTTTCAGCTTGTAGGACTTGGAATAGGTCTTGAAATTGACCGTGCAGCCGGTGTATTTCGGCCTCTCCAGAATGCCAACAATGGAGTTCTCGTTCCAGTGGTACGGATACTCCGGCAGAGGCTGTCCCTTCTGTTTTGCGTACAGCGATTTTACCGTCAGCACCTGATCGTTTTCCAAAATCCTTGCAATCTGGCAAGGACCTTTTCCATCGATACAAAGGTCGTAGATTCGTTTGACTACCGGAGCGGCCTCTTCATCGATGATCCAGTGCCGGATCACAGCGGTAGCCAAAGGGTGGCTTGCCCAGGTGTTTACCGCTGGTCCAACGTTGTTTCATGCTGATCCGTACCTTCTTGCTGGTGTCACGGGGATACCACTCATTGAACAAGAGTTGTTCGGGAAAGGTATCAGCAAGCAAACAAAAATCCAGTATTCATGCAGGTTTGCGGCGAGATGGCTCTCGAAAACAAATCTTCGAAAAAGAAAAACAGACAATCACATATCGTTTCACAGGGAGAATGTTGAATCACTTCACATTCTCCCTTTTTCTATGTCAGAAACGAGGTGAACAAAATGAACACGCAAATTATCGCCATCGCCAACCAGAAAGGCGGCGTTGGCAAGACAACCACTTGTGCCAACTTGAGGATTGGCTTGGCACAGGCAGGAAAGAAAGTCCTGCTGATCGACAGTGACCCGCAAGGCAGCTTGTCCATCAGCTTAGGCAATCCCCAACCGGATAAGCTGCCATTTACCTTATCCGATGCGATGGGGCGTATCCTGATGGACGAACCAATCCGTCCCGGTGAAGGCATCCTGCATCACCCGGAGGGCGTAGACTTACTGCCGGCAAATATTGAGCTTTCCGGTATGGAGGTTTCTCTAGTCAATGCCATGAGCCGTGAAACCATTTTGCGGCAGTATCTGGACACCGTGAAAGGACAGTATTCCCACATTCTGATCGACTGTCAGCCATCGCTGGGTATGCTTACGGTCAATGCCCTTGCCACTGCCAATCGGGTACTGATCCCCGTTCAGGCAGAGTATCTGCCTGCCAAGGGACTGGAACAGCTGCTCTCCACGGTGAATAAGGTCAAGCGGCAGATCAATCCCAAGCTCCAGATCGACGGTATCCTGCTGACAATGGTGGACACCCGCACAAATATTGCAAAAGATATGAGTACCCTGCTGAGGAGTACCTATGGCTGTAAAATCAAGGTATTCAGTACAGAAATTCCCCATTCTGTCCGGGCAAAGGAAAGCAGTATCGAGGGCAGGAGCATTTATGCCTATGACCCCGGCGGCAAGGTGGCAGAAGCCTATCAAAATCTTACGAAGGAGGTGCTGAAACTTGAAAGGCAGCGTGAAAAAAGTAGAACTGGCATCGGTAGATGACCTGTTCTCCACAGAAGAAAGCCGTGCGGATGATAAGCGGGAACGGGTACAGGAAATTCCACTCTCTGAACTGCATCCATTCAAGAACCACCCATTCAAGGTCAAGGATGACGAAGCCATGATGGATACCGCAGAAAGCATCAAGCAGTATGGTGTTCTTGTTCCTGCGATTGCCCGTCCCGACCCCAATGGCGGGTATGAGCTGGTAGCCGGACACAGACGGCACAGAGCCAGCGAACTGGCAGAAATGGAAACCATGCCTGTTATTGTCCGTGATCTGGACGATGACGCAGCCACAATTATCATGGTTGACAGCAACTTACAGCGTGAAAGCCTGCTCCCCAGCGAACGAGCCTTTGCCTATAAGATGAAGCTGGATGCAATCAAACATCAAGGTGTACGAACAGATTTAACTTCTCGCCAAGTTGGCGAGAAGTCGCAGACATCTATTCAGCTTGTTGCAAATCAAGCAAATGAAAGTCAAAGACAAGTGCAACGGTACATCCGCCTGACAGAGTTAATTCCTCCCTTGCTGGATATGGTGGATGAGCGAAAGATTGCCTTTAACCCCGCCTATGAGCTGTCCTTTTTGAAGCCTGCGGAGCAGGAAATGCTGATGGATGCTATGGACTATGCACAGTCAACACCCTCTCTGTCCCAAGCCCAGCGGCTCAAGAAATTCAGTCAGGACGGCAAGCTCTCTGAGGAAGTGATGGAAGCCATTATGTCTGAGGAAAAGAAAAGCGAACTGGATAAGGTCACGCTGTCCTCGGATACCTTGCGGAAGTATTTTCCCAAAAGCTATACGCCCCAGCGGATGCAGGAAACCATCATCAAGCTGCTGGAAGCGTGGCAGAAAAAGCGTCAGAGGGATATGGAGCGATGAAAGGAGCAGCCTATGAGAGATATTTCAGCCAGAGAGCTGAAAGGACATAACATTTGGGCAGTAGAGCGTTTCAGTGATAGCACCTGCTGGATGATCGAATTTCTGAACCGGCAGACCGGTGAAGAAATGCGTCTGTTCCTCACAAATGAGGACTATGCCGAAGCACTGGAACGCCACAAACGCCGTGAAATCAAAATCAAGCGGTATGCCCGTGTAGTGGAGGGGCATATTCTCGACTTCAAACCCAAGAAGCACCGCAGAAACTAAATCAAATAAGTAAAGGAAGGAATGACCATGTCTATACACAGCAAATTGGAGGAAGCGATTCGGGATTATTATGATATGCTGGATCAACTTTCCCCGGAGGAATTGGAGCAGCTTACACGAACCGCTGCTTCACAAGTCAACGAACTTACCGACCGGGAGATGTTCTCCCCGCCACCGTTTTACTGCCGAACAAAAACATACAGCGACTGAAGCCACAGCCTTTTGGACTGTGGTTTTTTTTGACCCAAATTTAAGAGAGGAGCGATTTTATGGCTGTTTTTCGTGTGCAGAAAACGGAAGATTATACGGTTATGAGTAATTATCATCTTCGGGACAAAGGTTTGTCCCTCAAGGCAAAGGGGCTTTTGTCACAAATGCTTTCCTTACCGGAGGATTGGGACTATACCCTTGCGGGACTGTCCTACATCAACAAGGAGAGTAAGGACGCTATCCGCAGTGCCGTGAAAGAACTGGAAACAGCGGGCTATGTTGTCCGCCGCCAGACTACGGACGAAACCGGGAAATTCAGTACCAACGAGTACATCATTTATGAACGACCTGTGGCAGTACCGCCATCGGGTACTCCGTCATCGGATATACCGTCGTCGGAAAACCCGACAACGGAAAAACCGTTATCGGAAAATCCAACGCAATTAAATACTAAGAAATCAAATACAGAAAAACAAAATACGGATAGACAAAATATCGATTCACTTCCTATCCCTTCTGCCCCTTTCCAACAGCAGACAAGACAACGGGAACCGAAGCGAAGGGAAACGATGGAGAATATCAGCCTTTATCGGAAAATCATTCTGGAGAACATCGAGTATGACCTGCTGAGACAGCAGAGCAGTCCGTATGAGGACGACTTAGACGAAATTGTGGAGCTGATGGTGGAAACCGTCTGCACCAACAGGGAGAGTATCCGTGTGGCAGGTGGTGAATTTCCTCATGAGGTCGTTAAATCACGGCTTTTGAAGCTGAACAGTGAACACATTCGTTTTGTGATGCGGTGCATGAGGGAAAACACCACAAAAATCCGCAACATGAAGCAGTATCTTCTGACGGCTCTGTTCAATGCTCCCACCACCATCAGCAATTATTACACCTCACTGGTCAATCACGATATGCACCATGGTGCCATCTAAGCCGCAAAAGGAGGAAAGCAAAATGGAACAGCCGGAAATTTTCAAGAACCCCGAATTTGGCAGTATCCGCATCATCGAGAAGGACGGCAAATATCTGTTCTGCGGTGTGGATATTACAACAGCACTTGGATATAAGGATTCCGCCAAAGCATTAAAAACACATTGCACTCCCGATGGGTGGGCGTTTTACCCACTCATCGACAAAATGGGCAGAACTCAGGAAACTCGATTTATTTCTGAGGGAAACCTCTACCGCCTGATCGTACACAGCAAGCTGCCATCGGCAGAACGCTTTGAACGCTGGGTATTCGATGAAGTGCTGCCCTCTATCCGCAAGCATGGGGCATATATAACGCCCGAAAAGCTATGGGAAGCTGCGACCTCGCCCGAAACACTGATGAAGCTCTGTACCGATCTGCTGAATGAACGGCAGAAAAATGTGGAGCTGACCGCTGCCAACGCCCTGCTGGAATACAAGGCGGCATACTTTGACACCTTTGTGGGGATGGGATATAACACCAATCTCCGTGTTACCGCCAAAGAGCTGGAGGTACCGGAACGAAAGTTTATCCGTTTTCTGCTGACAGAGGGATTTGTCTATCGTTCTCCCTCCGGAAATGTTCTGCCCTATGCCAAAAGCAGCAATGCGGGATTGTTCTGCGTAAAGGAATACATCAACACCATCAATGGGCATTGCGGTTTTTATACATTGGTCACACCGTTTGGGAAACAGCACTTTGCAAAATTCCGTGAGGAGATCCTGCTGACGATTTGATGCCGCTGCCCGACGCATGATCGTTTTCGATGTACAGATACCATCTTCGCTGCCGGGTCGTTCCACCTATTTACGAATCCATTCTGACAGTTTAGGCAACGAGATGTCCCATGCCTATGGCTGGCTGCCATAAACCAAGGGGCAAATATATAGTAACAGGAGATGATGACCGATGCAGGAGGAAGTAGAAAACAGAACGCTGACCCTGATTGTCAGCGGCACGAAGTTCACCGGCAGACTGCTCAAAGCAGCCATTGCCAAGTATCTTGCACACCGTAAGGAGAAAAAGCTGCAAAAAAAACGGGATACACCTGTCAAACCTCAGGGGAAGCAGACTGTCAAGCAGCTGATCGGGCAAAACCAGGGGGTATCCAATCTTGAAATTACGGACCCCTCCATCAAGGAGTTTGAGCGGATCGCCCGCAAATACGGTGTGGACTATGCGGTAAAGAAAGATCGCAGCTGTACGCCGCCCAAGTACCTGATTTTTTTCAAGGCTCGTGATGCAGATGCTCTGACAGCGGCTTTTACGGAGTACACACAAAAAAAGGGGCAAAAGAAAGATCGTCCCTCCGTACTGGAAACGCTGGACAAATTCAAGGCTCTGGTCAAAAACACTGTTATGGAGCGGAGCAAACGGAAGGAGCGAGAACGATGAAACAGGTAAACATTAAAAAATTGCTGCTCAACCTGCCTTATCTCCTTGTGGGACTGTTTGCTACCAATTTCGGTGAAGCGTGGCGTTCGGCTCAAGGTGCAAACGCTTCTGAGAAAATCATGGAGCTGTTCTCTGCTTTGCCTGCTGCCTTTGGCAATCCATTGCCCAGCTTTCACCTGCTGGACTTGCTGATTGGACTGTGCTGTGGTGCAGCCCTACGGCTGGCAGTCTATCTAAAAGGCAAAAATGCCAAGAAATACCGGCACGGTACAGAATACGGCTCTGCCCGCTGGGGCAATCACGAGGATATTGCCCCCTACATTGACCCGGTATTTGAAAACAATGTCATTCTGACCCAGACGGAACGGCTCACCATGAACAGCCGCCCAAAAGACCCGAAAACAGCACGAAACAAGAATGTCCTTGTGATCGGCGGCTCCGGCTCCGGAAAGACCCGCTTTTGGTTGAAACCGAATCTAATGCAGATGCACAGCTCCTATGTGGTGACAGACCCAAAAGGAACAATCTTGGGAGAATGTGGAAAAATGCTCCAGCGTGGCACTCCCATGAAACGCCCAAAGTTGGATGAGAACAAACAGCCCGTGAAAGACCGGCACGGAAACCCGATTTATGAAACGGTCAAGGACAAAAACGGCAAGGTGGTCTATGAACCCTACCGGATCAAAGTGCTGAATACCATCAATTTTTCAAAATCAATGCACTATAACCCCTTTGCCTACCTGCACAGCGAAAAGGACATCCTGAAGCTGGTAACGACCTTAATAGCAAACACGAAGGGCGAGGGAAAAGCCGGAGATGACTTTTGGGTCAAAGCAGAAACCCTGCTGTACTGTGCCTTGATTGGATACATCCATTATGAAGCTCCCATCGAGGAGCAAAACTTCTCCACACTCATTGCTATGGTCAATTCCATGGAAGTCCATGAGGATGATGAGGAGTTCAAAAATCAGGTAGACCTGATGTTTGATGCACTGGAAGAAAAGAATCCCGAACACTTTGCTGTCCGCCAATATAAGAAATATAAGCTGGCTGCTGGTGTTATATGCTCTAAGTGACTTCTTAATCACGAATTTTTGTCGTGGTTGGTGAAGGCAGTTAGAGCATTTTTTCATGTAGGAGGTAAACAGCATGAGAAACGAA
>JAHHTZ010000011.1 GCA_020024285.1 Oscillospiraceae bacterium
AGGTGGATTCTGAACGGCGGTTTTATGTGGATAAGGATGAAGCAAAGATCGTCCGGGAGATTTTTGAACAGTATGCCAGTGGTAAAACTGTGACAGAGATTATCCAAGCTCTCAACGCCAGATAGATTAAAACCTCCCAAGGAAAAGAGTTTAACAAAAACAGCCTGCACCGCCTGCTGCGGAACCGCCGGTATATCGGCTACTACATCTACAAAGGGGTGGAAACCCCTAATGGGATGCCCAGAATTTTGGAGGACGAGCTTTTTGAACGGGTGCAGCACATCCTGGACCGCAACAAAAAAGCCCCTGCCCGTTCCAGAGGCAAAGAAGAATATCTGTTGACCACAAAACTCTTTTGTGGCTATTGCCGGGAAATGATGACCGGCTATGGCGGAACCGGGAAATCCGGCAAGGCTTATCACTATTATGCCTGTAATAACTTCAAACGGCGCAAGTGCAAAAAGAAAGTCGTCCGCAAGGAAAAAATTGAGGATAGGGTTGTGTTGGAATGCCGCAAACTGCTGACTGACAGCAACATTGAGCGGATCGCCGCTTCGGTATCGGCTGCCTGTGAAACGGATCGGGATACGACTTCCATCAAACGCATCAAGGCTGCGATCCAAGAGGCGGACAACGCCATTGAAAATCTCTGGAAAGCGCTGGAGATGGGGCAGGCTGCTGATATGATTACCGAACGAATTGAAAAGCGGCAGCGGGAAAAAGAGGAACTGCAAGCACAGCTGGCAATCGAGATGGGCAAACAGGTAACACTAAGTGCGCCCCAAATTAGGGCGTACCTCAATGCGCTGAAACGCGGAAACCTTAACGATGAAAATACAAAGCGGGGTATCATCAATATTTTCCTCAAGGCAGTTTACCTGTACGATGACCGCTTTACCCTAATCTTGAACGGCAGCGATAAGCCTATCACCATCGATGACGCCCTTTTGGAGGAAATTGAGGATGGCTTGGACGGTGGCATGACCGAACATAATGCGTGTTCGCCCTTGGTTGCGGACGCTCCACCAAATAGTCTGTACGTCTATAGCATCAGGGCGTACAGACTTTTTTGTTTCCTAAAAATTGTACTTAATATTTTCAGAAATACACGCAGTGGAAACAATGCATTTTTGTCTGCATGTGGTGCGCAGCCCAAAAACTTTGTACAGAAAAAGAAATGGGTTGACAAATAAGCAGTTTAATGTTACCATTATGTAAACCTGTTTGGCGCAACGAACTTGACACTGCGCTGGATTGGGGACAAGTGAATATGATGATGAGGGAGTAGCAAGCGCATTGTCGTAACAAGTCAACATACTGGTTGAAAGACCTGGCTTGTTTTAAATTGCGAGACTCATGTATAACCGAAAGGGTATGCATGTGGTGTTATTCTGTCTAAATTCATCCGGATACAGCTTTTGGTTGTATCCGGATTTTTTTATTGAGGGGTGCAATGGACATGAGTTTGCTATTTTTATTCAACAGTTTTTCTTTGGGAGTCGGGCTTGCTATGGATGCCTTTTCCATATCGCTGATAAACGGCATGAATGAGCCGGGGATGTCACGATGGAAGGCGATTCGCATTGCCGGAGTCTACGGATTCTTTCAGGCGCTTATGCCGATGCTTGGCTGGCTATGTACACATACAATCATTCGTTTGTTCACTGCATTTCAGGTATGTATTCCATGGATCTCACTTATCCTTTTGGTTCTGATTGGCAAAAACATGATTTGGGACGGCAGATCGAGATCCGATGCTCATGGGTCGACCCGAAGACTGACCCCGAAGGTCCTTTTTCTGCAAGGAGTGGCTACGTCCATTGATGCGCTCTCCATAGGTTTCGTGATTGCCAGCTACGAATTTTGGATGGCGATAGTCTGTTCTTTGATTATTGCAGCAGTGACCCTGTTCCTCTGTGTGATCGGTGTGGAGCTGGGGAAAAAAGGGGGAGAGAAGCTGGCGGGCAAGGCATCGTTCTGGGGTGGGATCATTCTGATCATGAGTGGAATCGAAATCTGGATAACCCACTTTTCCTAAACCGGATCCTGTCCGGAAAAAAGACCGGCGGAGAAACGAGGAAGTGAATCTAAAAATTCCAAAATCATACAAAAAATCTTCCAAAAAAGTTATAAAAAATTACAGAGATATTATATAAAATTGTTGACAAATTGTATTTTTTTGGTATACTGAAACACGGGTTAGCGCGAGCTAATATATTGAAGCTGTGAGAATCTCACACGGATATGAATTTAAGAATGAGTGGAGCGAAAGCTCTGTAATAAAACGGGTGCTGTGTTTTAGCATCCGTATCATGGTCAGGGAGACAGTAAAGAATGAACAAAAGAGAAATCGGGAAAAGGCTGATTCAGATGGTCGTCGTTTTATTCGGCGTCAGCTTTATAACATTTTTGCTGACGTATTTGGCGCCAAGTGATCCAGCCACCGCAATGTATGAGGCGATCGGGGTTGTTCCGACAGAAGAGATGATTGCCAATGCCCGCCGTGCAATGGGGCTGGACAAACCATTTCTGATGCAATATTGGATCTGGCTTAGCAATTGTCTCAGCGGAAATTTTGGAATGTCCTTTTCGAAGAACCAAGCCGTATTGAATGTGCTGGTCAGCAGATTGTGGCCAACGATCCGGCTGGCATTGTTGTCCATAGTTTTGATGCTGGCAGTTTCGCTGCCTGCCGGAATATATTCTGCGGTCCATCAGAACAGGCTATCGGATTATATCGTCCGGGGATTTTCCTTTGTGGGGACCTCAATGCCGGAGTTTTGGGCGGCATTGCTGCTGATGTACATTTTTGCCATGAAGCTCAATCTGCTGCCGGTGGTATCCAGCGGCGCAGGATGGCAGAAAATGATCCTGCCGTCCATCACGCTGGCTATTACTATGGCTTCCAAATACACACGTCAGGTGAGAACTGCGGTGTTAGAGGAGCTGAATCAGGACTATGTGACAGGAGCCAGAGCGAGAGGTCTGACCGAACGGCAGGTTCTGTGGAAGCATGTGCTGCCCAATGCCATGCTGCCTCTTATCACCATGCTTGGTATTTCTCTGGGGTATCTGTTGGGTGGTACTGCTGTGGTGGAAATCATCTTTTCGTATCCCGGTATTGGTAATTTGGTGATGACCGCCGCAGACGCGCGCGATTATCCTCTGATTCAAGGACTTGTGCTTTGGATCGCTACAATTTATATGATCTTAAACCTGATCGTCGATTTGTCCTATTACGTGATTGATCCAAGAATCCGAAAGCGGGGGTGACGAAGATGGATTTCATAAGAAAACACAGGAGCTTCTGCATATTTTCGGGCTTGGTTCTTGTTATTATCGCGATCTGCATCCTGACACCCTGGATCGCTCCCTATGGGCCATGTCAGGGAATGCTGGCAGATGCCTTTCAGCCGCCCAGCGCGGAACACATCTGCGGTACAGACGCTTTGGGCAGAGACTTGTTCTCACGCATACTCTATGGAGGCAGAACTTCCGTATCCAGTGCCATTTTGCTGGTGGGGATCATCATGTGTTTGGGAACGGCTCTGGGCGTGCTGGCGGGCTTCTTCGGAGGCGTGACAGATATGATCATCATGCGGATTTCTGACATGATGATTTCCTTTCCCAATCTGATTTTAGCCATTGCTATTGCGGGCATTTTGGGACCGAGCCTGTCCAATGCCATGATCGCTATCATAGTGGTCAGCTGGACTAAATATGCCCGACTTTCCAGAAGCCTGGTGATGAAAATCCGCAGCAAGGAGTATGTAGAGGCTGCTAAAAGTGTAGGCTGTAAAAACGGGCGCTTGCTGGGACGTTATATGCTGAGCAATGCCCTGCCCACTATGGTCATCACAGCCGGAACCGATATTGGAACTGTTATGTTAGCTTTGGCTTCCCTGTCCTTTTTGGGCTTTGGCATTCAGCCTCCTGCACCGGAGTGGGGCAATATGCTCAGTGAGGGCAGAAGGTATTTTCTCTCCGCACCTTGGCTGCTGCTCTTCCCCGGCATTGCATTGCTGATTGTTGTTGTCGTATTCAATCTGTTGGGAGATTCCCTAAGAGATGTTCTGGACCCTCAACAGTGAATAACTATATTCATTAAATATCCTATATTGTTAAGGAGATGTATCAATGAGAAAAAAGAGAATCCTTTCCTTCCTTCTGGCTGGCGCCATGGCTCTTGGCGCACTGACCGGCTGCGGGAGCGAGCCTCAGCAGTCTGAGACCTCTGCTCCACAGTCTGGGACCTCTGCTCCGCAGGAAAATGCTGCTAAAAAAACGCAGCTGAATGTTGCCAGTGAAATGCTGTCCGACACCCTGGACCCCGCAGTCGGTTGGGACAGTTGGTTTATTGTCCGCTTCGGTGCCGGTGAGACCCTTGTAAAGTTCGGCGATGATTTTTCTTATCAGCCCTGGCTGGCAGAGAGCTGGTCTGTTGCTGAGGACGAGCTGACCTGGACCTTCAAGCTCCGGGAGGATGTGAAGTTCTCTAATGGTGTCCCCATGACGGCTACCAAGGTCAAGGAGTCGATCGAGCGCCTTTATGCCATGGAAGATCCTGCAAACGGCGGTACCGGTAATCCCCAGGGCTACTGCACCTATAGTTCTATTTCTGCTGATGACGAGGCTCATACTCTGACGATCGTCACAGAAGCTCCTACCCCTGACCTGCCGGGTTGCTTTGCCTATCCTTGGACTATGATCATCGATGTAGAGGGTTCCAAGGATCGCAACATAAAGCTGGAAGGTCCTATCTGCACAGGTCCCTATGCCTACGATTCTTATACCCAGGACCACAACATCCAGCTGATCCGAAATGAGTATTACTGGGATGGAGACGTGCCTTTTGAAACAGTGAACGTGATGAAGGTCCCTGAGGCAACCATGCGCACCATGGCTCTGCAGGACGGTTCTGCCGATATGGCATTGTCGCTGACTGCCACCGACCGTGCTATGCTGGAGGGCAGCGGTGGATACAATATCAGCGTTGTGGCTGGTCCTCGTGTTGGATATGCTCTGTGCAACCAGAAAGGCGTTTTGGCAAACGACACATTGCGAAAGGCTGTTATGATGGCAATCGATGGTCAGACGATTGCTGATGTCACCACCGGCGGCTCCTATACTTATGGCTATGCGGTGCTGGCTTCGAGCCAGGACTATGGCTACGATACCCTGACCTATGACTATAGCTATGATCCTGATGCGGCTGCGGCGATGCTGGATGAGGCTGGCATTGTGGATACTGACGGCGATGGTATCCGCGAACTGGACGGCAAAAATATTGTACTGAACTACCAGTGCATGCCCAACCGTCAGATGGATTTGATCTCTCAGGCTCAGGCTGCACAGCTTGAGGAACTGGGCATTCATGTGGAGCTGACCATGAGCAAGGATATGACGGACTCCCTGACCAGCAATCTCTTTGATCTTTTCGGAAGTGGTGAGATGACCACACCTACTGGCGACCCTGCCAAGTATCTCAAGCACTGGTATTCCAAATCCCCAGAGAATTACAGCAACTACAAGAACGAGGAATACGACATGGTGTATGAGCAGCTGCTGGAAGAGTTTGATATTGCAGCCCGTAAGGAACTGATTATCCAACTGCAGCAGATTCTGTTGGATGACGCTGCTACCTTGGTCTACGGCTACTACAACTTTAACATGTGCTCCACCAACGCCATCACTGGTGCATATAATCCCTCCTGCGACTTCTATTGGGTTACACCTGATGTGAAGCCTGCTGCGTAAGAAAATACGAAAAAGGACTGCACCTGAAAGGGTTTCCCCCTTCCGGGTGCAGTCTCTGTCAGTGAACAGGAAGAAAGGCGGAACGATCATGGTGAAGGTAGAGCACCTGTCGGTCGAATATGAACATCAGCTCGTTGTACAGGATGTATCCTTCTCGATTGCTCCGGGCGAAATCGTAAGTCTGGTAGGCGAGAGCGGCAGTGGCAAGACCACAGTGCTGCGGGCTGTTTTTGGATTGCTTCCTCAGGCAGCTCAGATCACGGGCGGGCAGATCAAGCTGGACGGCAGACCGCTCGAAAATCTGAAGGCCGGGGAGTGGCTGAAATTGCGGGGCAGTGAGTTTTCGATGATTTTTCAGGATTCGGGAGCAATGCTCAATCCCATTCGAAAAATCGGATCGCAGTTTGTGGAATATCTAAGACAGCATCAGACCATGACGAAAAAGGAGGCCATGGAAAAGGCACGTCAGTTGTTAGAGTCAGTTCGTCTGGCAGATGCAGATAGGATTCTTGTCAGCTATCCCTTTCAGCTCAGCGGTGGAATGCGGCAGAGAGTCGGCATTGCTATGGCATTGGCATTTCGGCCGCGGCTGCTGCTGGCAGATGAGCCTACATCTGCTCTGGATGTTACCACCCAGGCGCAGATCGTGCAGCAGATGATGGATATGCGGGAGAATCTTGGTATGTCGATTTTGCTGGTCACACACAATTTAGGCGTTGCGGCCTATATGTCTGACCATATCCTGGTTATGCGGGACGGTCGGATTGTGGAAGAGGGCAGCAGAGAAAAAATCTTGAAGAATCCAGAAAATGAATATACAAAAGAACTGCTAAAGGCGGTTCCTGTTTTGGGTGGAGAACGTTATGTCTAAGTATTCTGTGGCAGAGCGCACACCGATCCTGTCTGCTCGTCATATTTCCAAGCTGTTTTATGACAGTGGTAAGACGCCGCTTGCTGCCAATCAAAATATATCGCTTGACCTGTATCCTGGGGAAACTCTGGGAATTGTCGGAGAAAGTGGCTGCGGAAAAAGCACTTTGATCCGTATGCTGGCGCGGTTAATGGAACCAACCTCCGGAGAGATTCTTTTCCGGGGAGAGGATATCTCTAACTTAAAAGGAGAAGCACTGCGGCAGAGCCGCCGACACATCCAGATGGTTTTTCAGGACCCTGCCACCGCTTTTCATCCCAAAATGAGGGTGCAGGAAATTTTAACGGAGCCTTTGACTAATTATGGGCTGATCCGCCCTAAGGAGAAGGAGGCAAAGGCAAGAGAGCTGTTGCGCATGGTGGACCTGCCCGAGGAATTCGTATCCAGATTGGCTCGCAGCATGAGCGGGGGTCAGCGTCAGCGGCTGGGAATCGCCAGAGCCTTGGCGTTGGAGCCGGAGGTGCTGCTGTGCGATGAAGCCACCTCTGCTCTGGATGTATCTGTCCAGAGAACAGTGGTGCAGTTGTTGGTGAAATTGCAGCGAGAACGAGAGCTCGCTATGGCATTTATCTGCCATGATGTGGCCTTGGTTTGTTCCCTGGCTCATCGGGTTGCGGTCATGTATCTGGGCCGACTGGTGGAGCTTGGTCCCAGTACCTTTATTGAAGGGGACCTGGTGCATCCATATACAGCGCTTCTGAAGTCCTCCATCTTTTCACCTAACATGGATTTTACCAAGCCGATCCCTCTTGAACAGGGAGAGGCAGGTGCACCCGCAGATCGGTCCGGAGGCTGCCCTTTTGCAGGGCGCTGCCCCCATTGCACCAAGCTCTGTGTGGACAAGGAACCGGAATTACATCAAGTGGAGGAGAATCATTGGATTGCCTGCCACTTGTACAATAATATTTGAAAGGACGATGTCATGGGAAAGAAACTGTGGGGGCTTGAGCATCTCATCCCTCCGAATGAACGTAGAGGCCCCATTCCAAGCAGTAAAGCGATTTACAGTGATTATTGGGGAGTGGCATGGCCTGCCGCTATGGAAGGAATTTTCCTGAACCTGATACTGCTGGGCGATTTGGTGATGGTGGGAACACTTGGTATCGAGCAAGCTGCTGCTGTGGGAATTGTCAGCCAACCTAAGATGATCATGCAGATGTTCGGAAAGTCTATGGGCATTGGCGTGACAGCCGTGGTCTCCAGAAGACAGGGTGAGAAAAATCACCAGGATATGAACAGCTGCATCCGTCAGTCCTTTTTACTGACGGCGCTGATCTATGTGGTTCTGGTCGGACTGGGCTTGCTGTTCCGCCGCCAGATCATGGAGCTGATGGGGGCAAAGGCAGACTACATCGAGTATGCAGTCATGTATTTTACCTATCTGCTGTTTGCGCTATTTTTCAAGGCGTTGTCTTCTGTGCTAACTGCCGTTGAGACAGCGGTGGGACGCACTAAGGTCGTACTCCGTGCCAGCGTGATCGGCAACCTGGTGAACATCACACTCAACTATCTGCTCATCTTTGGTAAATTCGGATTTCCTGCCCTTGGAATCAAGGGTGCGGCCATTGCTACCATTGTAGGTGAGACAGTGATCTTCTTCATACTGCTGGGAGCAGTCCTATTTGAAAACCGTGCGGAAGGCATCAATCCTCTCCACAGCGGATCTTCGGCATTCAGCGCAGGCATCATGAAACCTGTATTCTCGGTTGGCGCGAATGCTTTCTTCGAGCAGATTTTTGAGCGGATCGGTCTCTTTATCTTTGCACGCTTTATCGCAGAGCTGGGAACAGTAGCAGTGGGCACCCATCACTACTGTATCATCATCTGGGATATGTATTACTATTTTGCGTTGGGTATGGCCACATCCAGCTCCTCCTTTGCCGGACGAAAGTTGGGAGAGAAGCGCCCGGATCTTGCCAGAATTTATACCAAGGCGGCGCAGCGGCTGGGCTTTGCAGCATCCGTAGTGGTTTGCATATTCCTGGCTGTTGCCGGCGGCTCTGTGTTCAGCCTTCTGGTGACAGATCAGGAGAGCATACGCCTGGGCTCCAATATCATGCTGATTGTAGCTGTCATCGTCCTTCCCCAGACTCAGGGACAGATTTTGGCAGGTACGTTACGCGGTGCAGGAGACAATAGGTTTATTGCCATTTACTCTCTGTTTGTCAGTGCAATGCTCCGCTCCATATTGGCATTTATCTTCGCCTTTACGTTGGGCATGGGTCTGTATGGTATGTGGATCGCACTTTTCATTGATGAACTGCTGAAAATGATTCTGACGGAATATCGAATCCGAAAGGGAATCTGGCTGGAAAAGAAAATCTAATCGGATTCGGAAGAATCCCCGCCATGTTTTGAACTGTCCCCGATTATACGGACAGCACAAAAATGCCCTGTGGCAGGGCAATATGAAGTTTTAGGTGGAGTGGCGCAGCGTCAGCGGCGCCACTCCCGTTTTATACCGGATACGCTCATTACAAGGCTTGTGCTGGCAGACTCACTCAGATTTTAATGTCTTAATAAGGATCTCAGCTTATTCCAATGCCCCCCTTTCGGCAAATCGGCTCAATGCTCTCCCAAACAGTGCCGCAGGGTAAAACAGGATAGATCTTCTGTTTATATTGACAACGCATACCTTTTGAACGTATAATGATACGCAATAAAACAGATCGTGCACCATGCTGCTTTGCCGCCCGAAGGACAAACAAAAAAGGGGAGAGGAGATGCAGCTTTGGGGCTTGCGTGAGAAAAAGAATGGAGGTCATGCTATGAAAAAGGTACTTAAAATAATCCTGATCGTTGTTATTTGTATTTTATCGGTGTGTCTGATTGCAGGAGGGGCGTCATATACGATATTGCGCAACGCCTCCAATGCAGAGGAATACACGATAGGCAATGATACCATAAAATCGGTAAAATCCGTGGTGGACAAGAGAAAAGCTACGTCAGTATCCACAAAAAACAGCACCGGAGTCAAAACAAAGTCCGTCCACTATGAGTCGGATTCTGTGCAGGAGGACCTGATAGCATATGTTCAGTATTTGCGCGAGGAAGCCGGCTTCAACCTGACGCAGGATATGGATCTGAGAAACATCCCATCCATGGTGCAGATGGGCAAGCAGTCTGAAGATTCGGGAGAGATCCTGATGCTCACCATCGAATACGATACGTTTGGATATACCATCACCCTGCAAAAGGGGAAGGGAACGCTGACGTTTTACGATTGATGCGATGCCCTGTATGGCATAAAAGCAGATAAGATGCGCAGACGGCTGCCCCAGCGCGATTGCATCAGCGATGATATAATACACTCCATCAAGAGTCCAAATGCGCCGGTGTCTGCATATCATTCAAAGATCAAAAAGAGGTCAGGGAACATTCCCTGACCTCTTTTTTCGGTCCTTGCAATATCAGGCTTTTGGATAAAAAGCGCCGCTGTCCTGCTCCTTTGGCACATCGGAGGAAGGCTCCCCGGCGGCGGAGTCCTCCTGCTCCGTGGGCAAGGCGGGACTTGGGGGAGCATCGTGCTCCTGCTCCCTCATGCGCGAAGTCAAGGTGGACAAAGCGATCACCGCGATCATACCGGCAAGAAAGGGAGTCAGTGACCTTTTCGGCTTTGGCGGTTCAAGCTGCGGGCGCCTCAGATTGGTAAAGGTCAGCTTCGGAACACCGTTTTCGTATTTTTCCATGCTCTTTTCTGTCCTCCTCTTTGGGTGAAAATTTTTGTGACACCGTTTACACAATACAGAATCAATTTTATTATAAGGCTTCTCTCCCAAAATGTAAAGAAAATGGAGAAAAGGTGGATACAGCGCTTTCCCGATCCAAAATTTCTCCCCAAAAGGTTGACAGACGTCTACCTCACTGCTATACTTTAGGTAAACAAGTGTATACCTATTATCTTCTCAAAGAAAGGGGTGATGCGATGAAGTCCGTGAATCTTTCCAATGCAGAATGGACTTTGATGAACGCGTTGTGGGAGAAATCCCCAAAGACCATTACAGAGCTGGAGGCACAGTTTGCAGACAGCACCGCATGGAGCAAGCACACCATCATCACCATGCTGGGACGCCTTGAAAAAAAGGGTGCAGTTTTGCACAGGGAAGGAGCGCGTGCAAAACAGTTTTACCCGGCAATCGACCCTGTGAATACCCGCTTTCACGAAACAAAAAACTTTTTGGAGCGTCTTTATGACGGAAAGCTGGGGCTGATGCTCAATACCTTTGTGCAGGAACAGCGGCTGAGCAAGGAAGAAATCGATGAGCTGTATGATATTTTACATCAGGCAGAGGAGGAGAAGCGATGATCCAGGTTCTTGTTACATCAACTGTCTTGATTGCGGCGATTTTGGCGCTGCGTTATTTTCTCAAGGGGCGCGTCAATCCGCGCGTGATCTATGCGCTCTGGGCTTTGGCGGCGCTGCGCCTTTTGCTGCCTGTTTCTGTCCCGCTCTCTGTGAGCGTGATGAATCGGGTGGACACTGCGCCGGCGCAGAGCTTCATTGACGAGCACATTGTCTATATCCCCACACAAAACATTCCTCCGACTGCACAAACGGTGCAGCCAGCGGATGCAGGTGCAGCGTCCGCAGAACAGCACCAAGACCTTGCAGTCCCGTGGATCTATCTGCTTTGGGCAGGGGGCGCGGCTGTGGTGGGAGGATATTTTCTCTTTGTGAACCTTCGGTTTTCTCACCGCATCAAAAAGGAGCGCCGAATCCATCCGGATTGTCACAGCAAGCTCCCCGTTTACGAGGCGGACAGCATCCTCTCCCCGTGTCTGTTCGGTGTTTTGCATCCAAGCATCTATATCACGCCCAAATCGGCACAGGATCTGCAGATGCTGCGCCATGTGCTGGTGCATGAAACGTGCCACTATCGGCAAAAGGACCATATCTGGGCCTTTGTCCGTGTCCTTTGTGTATCCCTCTACTGGTTCCATCCGCTGGTATGGATCGCGGCAGCATGCAGCAGAAATGACAGCGAGCTGTCGTGCGATCAGCTCGTGATCGAAACGATTGGGGAAAAGGAGCGCATCCCATATGGAAAAACGCTCCTTGAAATGGTGCAGCACGACAGTTCCCTCTCGAACCTTGGCTGCACAGCAACCACCATGTCGGGAAAAGCCAGCAAAATAAAGCAGCGCATCACGATGCTGCTGCATACACCGAGGACAACAGCCTGGGTCATAACAGGGATCGTCCTTTGCTCCGTCGTTTTGGTGAGCTGCACCTTTACGGGAAGGCAGCAGATTAAAGAAGAAAGCGGAGCCGAAGCTGCGACCCCGCAGGAGGAGGAAGGACCGCTCTCTGCCGAGCAGGCAGTCGATCAGCTCATGCAGAGCCTGTCCGTCAAGGACGGCGTTGTATCGTTTACGATCCCAAAGGGATATCCCGACCCTTCCGGATGGTGGATCTCGGTTTATGGCAATGCAGCCAATACAAACGGTCGTAAAATCGCAGAATTGTTCCTGTTTGAAGAGAGGAACAACAACAGAGAATGGGAGCCGGGGAAAACGTATCAAATCGACTTGAACGAGCGGGAGTATTTCGACCTGCATTTGGAAGTTTTCCCGCTGACGGAGGACGAGGAATGGATCAGTCGTCCGGTCGATCTTCTCGAGTTTGCCAAAATCGAGCCGAACATCGGCTGGCAGACCGTTTCCATCACCTTCCCAAGCTATCCGATCCCGGAGGATGAAAACGGAATCCAGACGGATGTGGAGCCGTTTGATGTGAGGATGACGGTACCGTCCAACTGGTTATTCTCCGTTCCGCGGGAAGAGGAGGGAGTCCTGTATGCGCCGATTATAATCCATGATACAGAAAATCGGATCGGTTCGATCGGGTTCAATCTTTATGAGCCGACCACGGAGCCGATCGCACCGGAGGATGAATACAAATCGGTCCTTTCGGAGCTTCGCCTCAACCGCATGGATCTGTGGTCGGAATACACCGCCGTGCGCCGCACAGAGCACGGCGAGTCGGCAATCTGCGGGATTATCTACATGGACCCCGAATATATGGAGGAGCATCCCGATGCGGACTGGGCATCCGTTCCCGAAAAGGAAACAGTGGGCATCACGATCTATGACAGGGAGCGGAAGGTCTATGCGGCGCTGCGCTTCGACAGCGAAACAAGCGTCCCGCAGGAAATGCTGCAAACCATCGCACAGAGCATCGAGATCGTGCCGTCCGATTACGGCTTGACCGGACGAAGATACCAAGGCGATTATGCTCCGCGTGATTACAGCAAGATCAAGATCGTGGATGCACAGGGGAACGATATCAGCAAAATTGTGATCGATCTGTGGTATTGCGCAAGCGATATGTGCAATGTAGATGGGTATGTCATGTTTGAGATGGAAAACGGCCCCAAATACGACGAACTTATAGATTATAATGAAGTGATGCCGACTGTTTTTACAGAAAACGGGATTCGCCAATATGAAGCATGCCCCGTCGTTGATTTGCAGAAAAAAGACGGAAGGGTATACCGTCTCGGACCGTGGAAGACAGGGTACCACTATGCAAAAGCAATGACTGACATGAAAGCGATCGAAACAAAAGAGGATGAGATCACCATGCGTGTCACCTGTGAGATGCCCTCGTTCTTCATGGCGTCCGCGATGCCGGACTATCAGCCGGAGTATAACGATACACTTTTTACGGTCAAGAAGGAAAACGGGATCTGGCTTGTGGAGGACTATCTGCATTTTGAAGATCCAGCATGGAAAGAGCGCATGAAAAATCAATAGCTGTGCTAAGAGCACATAAAAAAACAGGCAGATTCCCTGCCTGTTTTTTTATACCATAATTTGTTGTATTGGGCGAAATCGCCCGCAGCGAAAAAGAGGGAGATGACCCGCTCACAGCGTCACATTTCATACTGCTCCAAAACGTTGGAGAGGAAGATGTGCAGCGTCGAAAAGCGATTGAGCAGATACGACGAGGAAGGCGAAGAGAGGGAGCATTCCGAGAGGTCCGCTTCGGTCAGGGGAAGGGTGAGTACAACGGTGGTTCCCTTGTCCTGACGGGACTGAAGGACCATCGAGCCGCCGTGATCCTTGATGATCGATTCCGTCAGGGGGAGCCCAAGCCCGATGCCGGGTGTGTCGTATTCATCCAAGCCGCGCGAAAAATAGGGTTCCAAGGCGCGCGACAGTGTTTCCGGGGACATCCCGTATCCGTTGTCGGTAATTTTGATCTGCACGCTGTTTTTTTGCAGCGCGGCGGAAACATGGACGTCCACTCTGCCCTCGTGGTAGGTGCAGCTGTTTGAGAGGATGCTGAACAGGGCGATGGAGAGCTTTTCCGGGTCGATGCTGAGGGTGATCGCATCCTGCGGCAAATCGTAGGTGAGGGAAACGTTGATCTCACGCACGAGGATGGCGGCAGCGTCCAGCATTTCCCGAAGATACTGCGTGAAATTCACCGGTGTTTTATTGAGATGGGAAATACCGCTCGAATAGCGGGTAAATTCCGTGATGCTCGTACAGGTGCGCAGCAGCTGATAACAGTTCTGCGTCATGGCGGTGAGATAGGAGCCGCAGGTGTAGCACTCTGCCTCCTCGAGCTTGCGCGGCAGGATCGACAGCGAGGCAAACAGCGAGGTGAGCGGGGTGCGAAGGCTGCGGTTGAAGGCGTGAAGCATCGGCTCTGTCTGCATGAGGGAGTTTTCAAGAGGCATTTGCGCGATGGAAAAATGCACAAGGAACCCTTCGATTTCCTTTGAGATCGGTGCAAGCACGGAGGAAATCTCCAGCACGGTAGAAACCATCGGAAGCCGGCTGGGAACGCGGATCGAGCGGGAGTCGTCCCCAAGATGGATCTTCAGCTCGTCCAGATCGTATCCCTGAAGCAGATTGCGCACGGAATCTGTGGCATTCAGGTGAGGATAATGCTCCTCGATGCAGGGATTTGCCCAAAGAAGATAAAAGTTATGATCTGTTATGACATACGGTGTCGGCAGTAATGTTAATGCTTCAGTAAACGGGGTGATATTCATGGATGATCCTCCTGTAGATGGAGTACAGATTCTGACATTAAGATGTGCAAAACAAAAGCAGACCATCCAGTGCGGAAAAAAATGGAGGATCAGCCTTGCAGTCTGACACAATTCGACATAATTCGACACATGGTTTTACCATAGTATATCACAAAAAACGGCAGACTCAAGCACAAGAAATAAAAAGTCAACAAAGTTTATAAAAATCGTCTTGTGTAATTCTACGATTTGGTATAATATATAGGTACATAAAAAAATTGGAGGTTGGTTACAATGGCAATTAAAATTGGTATCAATGGATTTGGCCGTATTGGCAGATTGGTTTTCCGTGCAGCTGCTGCACAGCCAGAACTTTTTGAGGTTGTAGGTATCAATGATCCGTTTATTGATCTGGATTACATGGTATATATGACAAAATATGACACCGTTCATGGCCACTTCAAAGGGGAAATCGCTGCAAAGGACGGAAAGCTGATTGTAAACGGCAAAGAGATCAATGTTTATGATTGCAAAGATCCGGCAGAGATCCCGTGGGCAAGCTGCGGTGCAGACTATGTTGTAGAGTCTACCGGCGTATTCACCACAACAGAGAAGGCTTCTGCTCATCTGAACGCAGGCGCAAAAAAGGTTATCATCTCGGCTCCTGCAAAGGATAAAGAAACTCCAACCTTTGTTGTCGGTGTAAACCAGGACAAATACACCAAGGATATGCATGTGGTTTCCAATGCATCCTGCACAACCAACTGCCTGGCTCCGCTTGTTAAAGTCATCAACGATAACTTTGGCGTCGTAGAGGGCTTGATGTCCACAGTACATGCTACCACTGCAACCCAGAAAACCGTAGACGGTCCGTCCAAAAAAGACTGGAGAGGCGGTCGTGCCGCAGCAGGCAACATCATTCCGTCTTCCACTGGTGCTGCAAAAGCATGCGCCCTTGTTATCCCAGAGGTAAAAGGCAAATTGACCGGTATGTCCTTCCGTGTGCCGACACTGGATGTATCCGTTGTTGACCTGACCGTAAAACTGGCAAAACCGACTACCTATGAAGAAATCTGTGCAAAAGTAAAAGAGGCTTCTGAAACCTCCATGAAGGGAATCCTCGGCTACACCGAAGAACTCGTGGTATCCTCCGACTTTATCGGCGATTCGAGAACCTCCATTTTCGATGCAAAAGCCGGCATCATGCTCAACGATACCTTTGTAAAACTCGTGAGCTGGTACGACAATGAGTGGGGTTATTCCAACAAGATCCTCGATCTCATCCGTCACATGGCAAGCGTGGACGCACAGTAATCAAGGTACATCAGAAAATAAAAAGGGACGTATCCTTGTGATACGTCCCTTTTGTGTGCAAAAAAGCACCCTATTGAAAAAAATGAGAGCCTGTGGTACCTTGTACTAAGACGGATAAAGGAGGGGAGAGCGATGCGGCTTCTTGTCACGGGCGGAGCAGGCTTTATCGGGAGCAATTTTATCGAATATGAGCGAGCATACCATGCGGAGGATGAGATCCTCTGCCTTGACCTGCTCACCTATGCGGGCAGAAGGGAGAACCTGCCCGAAGAGGGAGAAAAATTTTCATTTGTACAGGGCGATATTGCAGACGATGCCCTTGTGGAGCAGATTTTTCAACAATTTCGACCGGAGCTTGTGGTAAACTTTGCAGCCCAAAGCCATGTAGACCGCTCCATCGAATCGCCCCGGACGTTCCTGCACACAAACATAATGGGGGTGGGTGTCCTGCTCGATCGGTGCAGACAGTATCCGGTGAAGCGCTTTCATCAGGTTTCGACGGATGAAGTGTACGGAGAGCTTTCGCCCAAGCAGCGCCAGAGCCTTTTTACGGAGCAATCGCCTCTAAAGCCAAGCAGCCCCTATTCTGCCTCAAAAGCGTCCGCAGACCTCCTCACGCTGTCCTATGCACGGACATACGGGGTCCCCGTCACGATTTCGCGCTGTTCCAACAATTACGGGATACGCCAGCATCCCGAAAAGCTCGTCCCCAAAATGATCGCGTGTGCCAGAGCGAACGAACCGCTCCCGATTTACGGTTCCGGGATGCAGGTGCGCGACTGGATCGCGGCGCAGGACCATTGCAGAGCAATCGACCTCATCCTGCGCCGCGGGAAAAACGCAGAGGTCTACAACGTGGGGGCAGGGTGCGAACTTCAGAATATCAGGATGGCAGAATCCATATTGGCTCAGATCGAAGGCTCAAGCTCCACGATCTGCCATGTCAAGGACCGCCCTGGACACGATTTTCGCTATGCTGTCGATGCCGGAAAAATCAGGCGGGAACTGGGCTGGACGCCGCAGATCCCCTTCGAGGAAGGGATGCGGCAGACCGTCCGGTGGTATTTGACGCACCCGCAGTATTTGTCACAAAAATGATGTTAATTTTTTGTAAAATAAGATTTATATCTGTAAAATAAGGCGGAAACATGCTATTCTAATAGCAATGCAAAGCAAGTCGAAATCAATATCAGACTGTAGGAGGGAAAGCATGCAGATACGAAAAGCTGTAATTCCGGCAGCAGGACTGGGGACCCGCGTTCTTCCGGCTTCCAAAGCCATGCCGAAGGAAATGCTGTCCATCGTGGACAAGCCAGCCATTCAGTTTATCGTGGAAGAAGCTGTTGCAAGCGGGATCACAGATATTTTGATCATAACAAGCAGAGGAAAAACGACAGTAGAGGATCACTTTGATCGTGCTCCGGAGCTTGAAGCACGTTTGCTGTCCGCAGGAAAACAAAAGGTCTATGAAGAAATCGTGCGCATCTCAAACCTTGCCAACATCGAATATGTGCGCCAGAAGGAAACAAAGGGACTCGGTCACGCGGTTTTGTGCGCCAAGGCATTTGTAGGGAATGAGCCGTTTGCCGTATTGTACGGTGACGATGTAGTCATCGGGGGAGAGAAGCCTGCCTGTCAGGAGCTGTGCGAGGTATACGAAAAATATGGACTGGGTGTCGCCGGGATCAAACCGGTCGAGCTTTCGCAAATCGGAAAATATTGCAGCCTTAACGTGCAAAAACAGGAAGAACGTATTTTTAAGGTGACGGATATGATCGAAAAGCCGTCTCCCGAAAACGTGATGTCCAACTATTCTATTTTGGGCAGGGTGGTGCTCCCGCCGGAAATCTTCTCCATCCTTGAGTCGACCCCGCCGGGGACCAACGGAGAGATCCAGCTGACCGATGCCATGCGTGTGCTGGCACAGCAGCAGGGAATGATGGGCGTTGAATATACGGGGACCCGTTATGATATGGGAAACAAGCTGGGCATTTTGCAAGCCACGGTTCAGGTGGCGCTCAAGCACCCGGAAGTGAAGGACGAGTTTCGGGAATATATCAAAGAGATCGCAAAAAATCTGTAAAAAAGACACAGCCACCTGAGGAAGCTCCTCAGATGGCTGTGTTTTTATGGGAAACTTATAACAATGGCAAATGGATAACGTACTGAGTATAGCATGGATTGCAGGAAGATTCTATAGGAAACAGTTTTTCTTTTGAAACTTTGTGCAAAGATGTGATTTTGTTGTTTAAAATCCATAGAGATTTGATAAAAATATGAAAATGAAAGGGTGCAGCAGAATGAATGAGCAGCGTTATAAGGTAGAGGAACTGTTTGCAGTTGTTCCAATGGAGGACTATATTGCGTCCTGTATCGATATCCCGCGCATCGAGTCCTACTGTCAGGCATGCTCTAACTATGGAAAAATCTGGTCCTGTCCCTCGTTTGGGTTTTCCGTGGAGGAGCTGTGGAGCCAATACACCACGCTTGAGCTGCATGCGAGAAAAATTTGCTTCTCTGAGCAGATGCAGGCGGTCTGTTATCCCGTGGAGGAGCTGGGGTGGAAAAGCAAGGAGATCCTGCGCCCGGAGCAGGAACGGCTGCTCACCGCTCTTTTGGATCGGGAAGAAAATTTTGCGGGGAGCCGGGCGCTGGCAGCGGGAAGCTGTGATGCCTGCTACCCCGGTCCGTGCCTGAGAGTACAGGGGAAGGGCTGCATCCATCCCGAAAAAATGAGGTATTCTCTGGAATCGCTGGGAGCTGACGTCAGCAAAACCGTATCGCTTTATTTACATGAGGAAATTTTGTGGGGAAAGGCAGGTCATCTGCCGCCGCATTACATCCTGGTGGGCGGATTGCTGCGAAAATAGTCCGTCAAAAAGGGCATCCGCCACCCTCCGCCCGAGGACGGAATGTGCCGGATTCAGGATAAAATTGGCAAAAAAAGCTTGTTCAATAATATAACAAAACTAAACAAATAGAACAAATAATTTATAAAAAGGAGCAAATATCCTAAAATTTACACAATAAATAGAGCGGGATTGAAAATAAAATGGACTATCATACCAAATATTTTGAATTTATCCCTTTCTTTTTTCTGGGAATGATGATAGAATGTAGGTGAGCGAACGAAAACGCTTACAAAATGTTTTAATAACAAAAGGAGAGATGATTCAAAATGAAAATGAAAAAACTGATGGCAGCTCTGTTGGCATGCTCTATGCTTGCTTCTATGGCAGCTTGCTCCTCCAGTGAAGAAAAAAAGGAAGAAGCACCCTCTGACAAACCAGAAACCTCCACTCCGGCAGAAGCAGGAAAAGAAGATAAAAAAGAAGAAGAGAAAAAAGATACAGCAGCTGCAGAAATGCCAAATATCGGTGTAACCATCTACAAATATGACGATAACTTTATGACCTACACCAGAACAGCAATGGAAAACGCAGCAAAAGATATCGCTGTTTTGAATATGAACGACTCTGCAAACGACCAGTCCAAACAGAACGACCAGATCGATACCCTGATCCAGAAAAAAGTAAACGCTCTGATCGTTAACCTCGTTGACCCATCCAACGCTCCAACCGTAGCAGAAAAAGCAAAAGCTGCCAACATCCCGGTTGTATTCGTAAACAAAGAATATCCGGAGGGCACAGATAAAATCGACTACGACAAATGCATCTACGTTGGTACAAAATCCGAAGAATCCGGTATCATTCAGGGCGAATTGATCCGTGATGCATGGAATGCAAACAAAGAAGCATGGGATAAAAACGGCGACGGCAAGATCCAGTACGTAATGCTCATGGGCGAGCCAGGTCATCCGGATGCAGAAGCAAGAACAAAATTCTCCATCTCTACCCTCAATGACAACGGCATCGAAACCGAAGAGCTTGCAAACCAGGCTGCAACCTGGGATGCTACAAAAGCAAAAGAACTCATGGAAACATGGATCGGTAAATTCGGCGATTCCATCGAAATGGTAATCAGCAACAACGACGGTATGGCTATGGGCGCAATCGAGGCTCTGTCCGGCTCCGGCTACTTCGGTGCAGACGGCAAATATATGCCGGTATTCGGCGTTGATGCTCTGCCGGAAGCTCTCGACCTGATCGAGGCCGGTAAAATGGAAGGTACTGTACTGAACGACCCACTCAACCAGGGTAAAGCATGCGTAGAGCTGGCTGTTAACTTCGCTGCCGGCAAAGATCCACTGGAAGGCACCGAATGGAAAGCAGACGAAACAAAAGCTGTTCGTGTACCATACCAGCCAATCACAAAGAGCAATCTGGATGTTGCAAGAGAGGCTTACGGTCTGAAATAGTGCATTGATCCTGTAATAGAACAGATTTGTCAAGTGGAGCGGCAGACAAGGAGCGCGATGCCTTTGTCTGCCCGTTCCATAGTAATGAAAAGTGGTGATGAGCATAAATGGATAAGGAAAACTATGTTTTGGAAATGTCCGGAATTGTGAAGGAGTTTCCAGGTGTAAGGGCGCTGGATAATGCACAGCTGTTTCTTCGTCCGGGCACCGTTCATGCTCTAATGGGAGAAAACGGAGCCGGTAAATCGACCCTGATGAAATGCCTGTTTGGAATTTATTCCAAGGATGCAGGGGATATCAAGGTCAATGGGGAATCGGTTGCGTATGTAAATCCAAAAGAGGCGCTGGAGCACGGCGTTTCGATGGTACATCAGGAACTAAATCAGGTGCGTCAGACCCGTGTTGCAGATAATATCTGGCTTGGACGCTTCCCGAAAAAGGGTCTTGTGGTGGACGAAAAGCACATGATCACCGAGACCCAGAAAATTTTTGACGAATTAGGAATCAAGGTCGACCCTCGCGCGAAGATCGAAACGCTTTCTGTTTCACAGGCACAGATGGTGGAGATCGCAAAGGCTGTTTCCTACGATGCAAAGATCGTGGTAATGGATGAGCCGACCTCCTCTCTGACCGAGCAGGAGGTAAAGCATCTGTTCAACATCATCGACCAGCTTCGCAGCAAAGGTGTCGGCATCATATACATCTCACACAAAATGGAGGAGATCCTCAAAATCTCCGATGAAGTAACGATCATGCGTGATGGTCAGTGGATCGCAACAGAACCGGCAAGCGAGCTGACTACAGATAAGATCATCAAGCTGATGGTTGGGCGTGATCTGACCAATCGCTTTCCGCCGAAAACAAACGAGCCGGGCGACACCATCATGAAGGTGGAGCACCTGAGCACCGTTTTCGAGCCGAAAATCAAGGATGTCAGCTTCGAGCTTAAAAAAGGCGAGATCCTCGGGATCGCCGGCTTGATGGGCTCCGGACGCACCGAGCTTGTGGAGGCAATGTTCGGAATCCGCAAAAGGGAAAGCGGGACCATCTCGATCGATGGACATCCCGTTGACAACAAGGACGCGATGTCCTCAATCAAAAACGGCTTTGCACTCCTGACAGAGGACCGCAGACAAACGGGCATCTTTGCCGGAATGGATATTCGCTTCAACTCTGTCATTGCCCACATCAAGGCCTATTCCAACAAGCTTGGAAAGCTCAATGAAAAAAGAATGAAAGAGGATACCAGCTGGGTGATCGACAGCATGAATGTAAAGACCCCAGGTGAAAAAACACGCATCGGCTCATTATCGGGAGGAAACCAGCAAAAGGTCATCCTTGGACGCTGGCTTCTGACGGACCCTGAGGTCCTGATGCTCGATGAGCCGACACGAGGGATCGACGTTGGTGCCAAATACGAGATCTATCAAATGATCATCGATTTGGCAAATAAGGGCAAGGGCGTCATCGTGATTTCCTCCGAGATGCCGGAGCTTCTTGGTATCAGCGACCGAATCATGGTAATGAGCAATGGACGTCTGGCTGGCGTTGTTCGTGCGGCTCAAACCAGTCAGGAAGAGATCCTTGCTCTTGCTGCCAAATATATCTAAGGGGTGCTGTTTGTGGATAAAGCAAAAAAACAACAAGTAACGAACTTCCTGCTCAAGTACGGTATTTACATCGTCTTCGCAGTGATGATCCTTGTCATCATCATCATGGACCCGGCTGTTCTTTCTATGAGCAGCATTACCACTATTTTGACCCAGTCTTCGACCCGTATCCTTCTGGCTCTCGGCGTAGCCGGATTGATCGTGCTGGCCGGTACAGACCTTTCCGTCGGCCGTATGGTTGGTCTGGGTGCGGTGCTTGCAGCGTCCCTGCTTCAGGACCCGAATTTTAGCCGAAGGATCTTCCCTGATCTTCCATCGGGATGGGGCTTTATCTTTGTTGTCATTCTCGGTGTGGTTCTTCTGTTAGCGTTTGCATCCAGCGTCAGCGGTGTGATGGTAGCAAAACTGAGCATGCATCCGTTTATCGCAACATTAGGTATGCAGCTGATCCTCTACGGCGCATGTTCCACATACTACAACAAGATCGGCGGTTCCCCGATCGGAAGCCTCAACGAGGACTTCAAGATGCTTGCACAGGGCAAGCTGATCGACTTTGGCAACAATGCAAGCATTTCCTATCTTGTTATCTATGCAGCCATCGCGATTGCCGTGATGTGGTTCATCTGGAACAAGACGACCCTTGGCAAAAATATGTTTGCAGTGGGCGGCAACACCGAGGCAGCGGCTGTTTCCGGTGTAAATGTCACAAAAACCATCGTCAGCGTCTATCTGATGGCTGGTATCCTGTATGGCTGCGCAAGTATCCTGGAGCTTGGCCGTACCGGTTCTGCAACCAACAACCTCGGTGTGAACTACGAGCTGGATGCGATCTCTGCCTGCGTAGTAGGCGGTGTATCCTTTAACGGCGGCGTTGGCTCCATCGGCGGCGTTGTTCTGGGCGTATTGCTCCTTCAGGTCATCAACTTCGGCCTTGCCTTCATCAACGTGGACCCATACTTCCAGTACATTGTAAAAGGCTTGATTATTTTGATTGCCGTTGCGATCGATATGAGAAAATATGTAAAGAAAAAGTAATTTTTACAGCGAATACGTTTGTCAAAACGGGCGATATCGGGTTTCTGACCGGATATCGCCTTTTTTGCAAGTCAAAGCTCCTGCAAAGGACGGACACGATTTTCTTAAATAGAGTAATTATGTCCAGTTGCTTTTTCTCACGAAATATACTATAATAAAAAACAACGCAAACATCTGTTTGCGCTCTTGATGCGGAAAATCATTTTTGCCATAGAGCGCCGCGATGCGGCAGAACGGAGGAATTATGTCAGAAAAACAAAAAGCCCTGGAAACGGCGCTTGCCCAAATTGAAAAACAGTTTGGCAAGGGCGCTGTGATGAAGCTCGGTCAAACAACCTCCCTCAATGTGGAAGCGATTCCAACCGGCTCCCTGTCCCTGGATATTGCACTGGGGATCGGCGGCGTTCCAAGAGGACGAATCGTAGAGATCTACGGTCCGGAAAGCTCCGGTAAAACAACGGTTGCCCTCCATATCGTGGCACAGGCACAGAAGATGGGCGGCGAAGCAGTCTTTATCGACGTAGAACATGCGCTCGATCCGGTTTATGCGCAGAACCTCGGCGTTGATATTGATTCTCTGCTTGTATCTCAGCCGGATACCGGTGAGCAGGCACTCGAAATCTGCGATGCACTGGTGCGCTCCGGCGCAATCGACGTGGTGATCGTGGACTCCGTTGCAGCGATGACCACCAAGGCAGAAATCGAGGGCGAGATGGGGGATACCTTCGTTGGCTTGCAGGCGCGCCTGATGTCACAGGCTTTGCGTAAGCTGACCGCTGCAATCTCCAAATCGAACTGCACCGTTGTATTCATCAACCAGCTTCGTGAAAAAATCGGCGTAATGTACGGCAACCCCGAAACAACGCCGGGCGGTCGTGCGCTCAAATTCTATTCCTCTGTTCGCCTTGACGTAAGAAAGAAGGACCCGATCAAGGTCGGCTCCGAGGTGATCGGAAGCGTGACCCGTGTGCGCGTGGTGAAGAACAAGGTGGCTCCTCCGTTCAAGGAGGCTGAATTCGAGATCCTCTACGGCGAGGGCATTTCCCGCGACGGAGAGATCGTGGACCTTGCAACCAAGCTGGATATCATTAAGAAGAGCGGCTCCTGGTACAGCTATAAGGACGACCGCATCGGTCAGGGCCGCGACAAGGTAAAACAGTACTTTAAGGAGCATCCGGATGTGGCAGACGAGATCGCCCGTCAGGTCATGGAGCAAAAGGAAAAGCTCATGAGCAGCCACAAGGCATCTGCTAAGAGTGCAGGTCCTGCACCGGCGGCAGAAGCGGAGGAAAAGGAGGAAATCCTCAGCGAGGTTCCGGAACCGATGGAGGAAGCACCTGCTCCAAAGCCGAAAAGCAAAATGATCGATATTGAGGCGGATGACAAATAATGCCGACTCTTACAAAGCTGACACCAACAAAACAGGGCCGCATGGCCCTGTTTTTCGACGGGGATTTTGCGTTTTCCGTGGACCTCGAAACGCTGGCGAAAAAAGACCTCCGAGAAGGCAGGCAGCTTTCCGACGAGGAGCTTGATGACCTGCGCCACGAAACGGAATATCAAAAGGCGAAGGCGCGCGCGTTCTATCTTTTGGGCTTTAAGTCCTATACAAGAAAAATGATGGAGGAAAAGCTGCTCCGCGAGGAATTCGGCGCAGAAACCGTGCAGGAAGTGATCGAGCGGCTCACAGAGCTTGGATACCTCAATGATTTTAACTATGCACGGTGCTGCTCGCGCGATCTTGTGAACCTCAAGCACTATTCGCACAGCAGGGTGCGCCAGGAGCTTCAGCGCCGCGGTGTCGAGGAGTGGGACATTGAGCAGGCTCTGACGGAGCTTGAGGACGATCCGGCACAGCAGATCGAATCGATCCTGCGGAAAAAATATTGGAATTCCCTCCATCTTGAAAAGGGGCAGCGCCGCGCCATCAACGGACTGATGCGTCTGGGCTATTCCTATGGGGAGATTCGGGAAGTATTAAACGACCTGCTTTCGGAGTGGGATGACGAAATAGAAATGGAAGAATAAGGGGGATATTATGGCAGTTAAGGTAGGAATGGTATCGCTGGGATGCTCGAAAAATCAGGTGGATGCGGAGCGGCTTTTGGCGCTGATTGTACACGATGGATTTGAAATCTGTGCAAACCCGGCAGAGTGTGATGTTGTCATCATCAACACCTGCGGATTTATCGAAGATGCAAAAAAAGAATCCATTGAAAATATTTTGGAATTCTGTGAAATGAAGCGTATGGGACAGGTCAAGGTCATTGTTGTGACCGGATGTCTTGCAGAGCGCTATCGTGAGGAGCTGGTGCGCGAGATCCCGGAGGCGGATGTTGTGCTTGGGATCGGCAGCAACTTTGACATTGCAGACGCGGTGCGCCGCGCGCTCGATGGGCAAAAGGTGGCAGAGTTTGGGGAAAAGACAGAGCTTTCGATGAACGGTGACCGCGTGTTGACCACACCGAACTACTCCGTTTACCTCAAGATCGCCGAGGGCTGCGACAACCGATGCAGCTACTGCGCGATCCCTCTCATCCGCGGGAGATTCCGCAGCCGCCCGATGGAGGAAGTCATTGCAGAGGCGAAGGATCTGGCAGCGCACGGAGCAAAGGAGCTCAACCTCATCGCGCAGGATACCACGCGCTACGGTGACGACCTCTACGGAGAATATAAGCTGGCAGAGCTGCTCAGAGAGCTGTGCAAAATCGACGGTCTGCATTGGATTCGTGTTCTTTACGGATACCCCGACCGCATCACCGATGAGCTGCTCGACGTGATGGCAACCGAAGAAAAAATCGTAAAATACATCGATTTGCCGCTCCAGCACGCCAACAAGCGTGTTCTTCGCGCGATGAACCGCGGCGGAGATTACGAGTCCCTCCTCGCGCTGATGAAGCGCATCCGCGAGAAGGTTCCGGGGATCGCGCTGCGCACCACATTGATTGCCGGCTTCCCAGGCGAAACACAGGAAGAATTCAATCAGATGTGCGACTTTGTTCAGGAAGTGAAGTTCGAGCGCCTCGGATGCTTTGCATATTCGGTGGAGGAGGATACGCCGGCGGGCGAGATGGACTGTCAGCTTGACGAAGAAACAAAACGCCACCGCGCCGAGATCGTGATGGAGCAGCAGATGGACATCGCCTTTGAGCTGGGACGCTCCCTCATCGGAAAGACGCTCGAAGTTCTGGTGGAAAGCTACGACTTCGACAACCTGATGTACGTGGGACGCAGCGCAATGGATGCACCGGACATCGATACCAAAATCTGCTTTACCGCTGCGCGCGAACTCAAGATGGGCGATTTTGTACAGGTGGAGATCCTCGATTCCGAAGGATACGACCTGATCGGCCGGGAGGTTGAGGAGCTTGAGTAAAAAGAACGATTCCAACATTCCCATCAACCCCAATACACCAAACCGCCTGACGATGATGCGTATTTTGCTGATCCCCGTCTTTGTGGCACTTTTTGAATTTGGGAATATACTGGATCATAACTATCTGTTTGCATTTGTTGTGTTTGCGGCAGCATCCATCACAGACTGGTTTGACGGGCACCTCGCGCGCAAATATAACCTCGTATCGGATTTCGGAAAGCTGATGGACCCTCTGGCAGATAAGGTGCTTGTTGCGGCGGCGCTTGTCTGTTTTGTAGGAGGGGGATTTGCACCCTCGTGGGTCGTGATCCTGATCCTCGGACGGGAATTTCTGGTCACGAGCCTTCGCCTTGTGGCGGCTGCAAAGGGCATTGTGCTGGCAGCCGACAAATGGGGCAAATATAAGACGGCAACCACGATGGTTTGGATCTGCTACGGTCTGCTTGTCTTTGAAGCAAACAAAAGTCATTGGCTCGGTGCTTCGGCGCAGCAGCCTGCAATGCTCGTTTACTATGTGATGATGGGGCTTGCGCTCTTCTTCACGCTCTATTCCGGGATGAACTATCTGCTCAAAAACAAGGAGCTGATCTCTTCCGAGGTAAACCGTCCGCAATAAAAGTTTCTATTGCAATCCCACTCGATTTATGATAGACTGACATTGTCCTATAGAAAAATAACTGCGATGATCAGGAAAAGTAACACGGCTCCCTTGTTCTCAGAGAGAAGGCGTGACTGCGCTGAAAGCGCCTTTGGATAAGACTGTGTGAAAATGCACCTGTGAGCATGGTTTGGCAACGGGCTTTGTGCCTTAGTATCGAACTGCGTACCCCCGGCGTTAACGGGATCCAAGTAAGAAATTGAAGTGGAACCGCGGTAAAACCGCCTTCGTCTGCATGGCAGAGGAAGGCGGTTTTTTATATTCTTATCATGATTTCAGGAAAGGGGAAATGAAGGATGAAAATTTTTAATACAATGACCCGTCAGAAGGAAGAATTTGTCCCGATCGAAGAGGGCAAGGTGAAAATGTACGCCTGCGGACCGACGGTGTATAACTATATCCACATCGGCAATGCCCGCCCGGTATGTGTGTTTGACACCCTGCGCCGCTATTTGGAGTTTCGTGGATATGAGGTAAAATTTGTTCAGAACTTCACCGACATCGACGACAAGATCATCAAAAAAGCAAACGAAGAGGGCGTGGATTCCAAGGAGATCGCTGAGCGCTATATTGCGGAATACCGCAAGGATACCGAAGGACTGGGAATCCGTCCGGCAAACATCCATCCAAAAGCCACCGAAACCATCGAAGAGATCGAAAAGCTCATCGAATCACTCGAGGACAAAGGGTACGCTTACCACATCGGGGGCGATGTTTACTTCCGTACCCGTAAATTCAACGAGTACGGAAAGCTCTCCCACCAGCCGCTCGAAGACCTTGAGAGCGGCGCGCGCATCAGCGTCAGCGAGCAGAAGGAAGATCCGCTCGACTTCACCCTCTGGAAGGCTGCAAAACCGGGAGAACCCTTCTGGCCTTCCCGCTGGGGCAACGGTCGTCCGGGCTGGCACAGCGAATGCACCGCAATGATCCACAAGCACCTCGGAGAAGTGATCGACATTCACTGCGGCGGTCAGGACCTGATCTTCCCGCACCACGAAAACGAGATCGCACAGTCGGAGTGCTGCACCGGCAAGCCATACGCGCATTACTGGATGCACAACGGCTATATCAACGTGGACAATAAGAAGATGAGCAAATCCCTCGGGAACTTCTTTACCGTGCGCGAGGTTGCAGAGAAATACGGCTATGAGCCAATCAAATACATGATGCTCTCCGCCCACTACCGCAGCCCGATCAACTACAATACAGAAATCATCGAGCAGTGCAAATCTGCGCTGGAGCGTCTGTACAACTGCCAGGAGAACCTCGATTTTGCCATCAAAAACGCACGTTCCGAGCCGACAGAGGGTGAGGATGCCTTAGACGAAATGCTGGCAAAGAGAAAAGAACAGTTCATCACCGCAATGGACGATGACCTCAATACCGCAGACGGTATGGCAGCAATTTTTGATCTTGTGCGCGATATCAACATTTTTATCTCCCAGCCGCGCTCCCTTGCTGCGCTCAACAAAGCAGCCGAGCTGTTTAACGCATTGACCGATGTGATGGGTCTTTTGTACAACAGAAAGAGCGACAACCTCGATGCAGAAATCGAAGCATTGATCGAACAGCGTCAGCAGGCAAGAAAAGACAAAAACTTTGCACTTGCCGATCAGATCCGCGACGACCTCAAGGCGCGCGGCATCACCCTCCTCGATACCCCACAGGGCGTAAAGTGGAAACAGGATTAGTCCATTCAAAAAAACAGCCCCTGGCAGTACCCATTCGGTACTGACAGGGGCTGTTGCGCGTTTTAGGATTCGGTGTCCATAAAGTCAAGCTCGTGCACGAAGGACTGCGGGGAGCAGTCCGAAGGGAGGCGGTAGTCCGCAAGGCACAGCTCGGTGATCTTTGCAAAATCCGGCGCGCAGGAGCGTTTGAACTGGCTTGTCACAAAGCGTGTCAGGAACAGGCGGAGCTTTTCTTTAATATAAGTCGGGGGGAAGGTATCCGAAAAGGCGATGCATGCATACTGATACAGCTTTTTGGGGCGCAGGTTGTATTTTAAGAGGTAGTAGAGGAAGAAGTCGTGAAGCTCATAGCTTCCGAGGATATCCTCTGTTTTCTGGCTGATTTTTCCGTTTTCATCCGGGGGAAGAAGCTCCGGGCTGACCGGGGTATCCACAATATCCCGCAGGACATCCCCAACAGCGGAATCGTAGGTGTGGGAAAGATGCGTCACCATCCGGCGGATGACGGTCTTTGGCAGGCAGACGTTGATGTTGTAGCTTGCCATCTGGTCGCCGTTGAAGGTGCACCACCCCAGCGCAGCCTCCGACATATCGCCCGTACCCACCACGAGTCCGTGGCAGGCATTTGCCAAATCAAAGAGGATCTGGGTGCGCTCCCTTGCCTGTGCGTTTTCATAGGTGACGTCCTTAACACCTGGGTCGTGGGCGATGTCCTCAAAATGCTGCAATACCGATGCTTTGATGGAAATATCGCGGTTCTCTCCGCCCAGCGCCTGGATCAGAGTGAGGGAATTATAGTAGGTGCGGTCGCTGGTGCCAAATCCCGGCATCGTGACACCGAGAAGGTTTTGCGGGGGAAGCTCCAGCACCTTTAGTGCCTTTTGGCAGACAAGGAGCGCCAGCGTGGAGTCAAGTCCGCCCGATACGCCGACCACAAGCCTTGTCAAGCCGGTGTTCGACATGCGAGCCGCAAGGCTTTCCACCTGAAGCTCAAACAGATGGTTGAGCCTGCGCTTTTCTTTTTGCGGGTTGAGCGAGAGAAACGGGTGGGCGCAAAGACTGCGCATGAGCGGGCGGTGCTCGTTTTGCGTGTCCGCAGAAAAGCGCGCCCGGCTTTTCGGACGGTATTTCTGCTGGCTACGGATGATGTCTGCGTCCAGATCGCAGGTGAGGGAAAAGCTCTCCTGCGATGCGGATCTTGTCCCAAAGAGCTGACCGCACTCGTAGATTTCGCACAGCCCGCGATAGAGCGATGGACTCGAGGTGTCACCGACGCCGCCGTTGCATACGATAAGTCCGATCCCATATGCCAGAGAGAGCGATTTTGCGTAAGAGGATAGCTCAGAAAAGCTCTCGGAGGTAATGGGGCAGTAGCTTGGGCAGATCACAAGCTGTGCACCGCGCTGCGCAGCACCGGGAAGGTGCAGGGGCAGCTTAGACAGGGAGGTCGGCAGGACGGTGAAGGTCATGCCACAGCAGGAAAAGATGCTGTCCGGGGGAAGGAGCTCGTCGAATCCGTCCGGGATCGTTTCGCAGGGAAGATAGCCCAAAACCTTCCCTTCATATAGAATTGCGTACACTTCATAGGGGATATGGTCAAACAGCTTGACTGTACCGATCAAAAGATAGGAAGAAAGATGTTTTGTTTCTTCACAGAGCTTTGAAAGGCAGTGCTCACACTGCTGTGCAATGCAGGGATTTTTGAGCAGCGTGCCGCTGCTTGGAGGGCACAGTGCCATCCGCGGAAAGACAAGGACGTCGCTTTTGCTTGTATCCTGATCGATCAAATCAAGGATCTGCTCGCAGCAGGAGGCAGGGTTTGCAGATTTTACCCGATTGACCATGCCGGTGATGCGAAGGATCGAATCCATAAAAATTCCTCCCATATATCAATCTTATAACGATAGTCTAATATAGAAACGAAAAAGTTTCAAGAATGAATTTATCTGTGCAAAGAAAATCCCGTTCCTGGGAACACTATGTTCTTGGGAACATCATGTTCCCGCAAACATGTTCTTGGGAACATTGGAAATAAAATCAAAAAATTTTATTCTATTTTGACGAAGTTTTAAAAAAAGCTGTCATTTGCATCGAAATACTGATATGATGATAGATGTGAGAAGAGGGAGGTAACAACAATGTATCATAATTTGTTCGACAGCCATACACATTCGGATAATTCGCACGATGGCCATGACTCCATTTCCATGATGTGCGAGAGTGTGAGCACAAATAACCTGATTGGATTTTGCGTGACCGATCACTATGAGTGCAATATGCCCGAAAACCACTCGGACACCAGGCTGCGCGATTCGATCTTTGAAATCAGAAAGGCACAGGCTGCCTTCAAAAATCAAATCATCATCACCTGCGGCATCGAGCTGGGTCAGGCAACGCATGCGCTGGATGTGGCAGAGGGTGTTCTGTCGAATTTTACCTTCGATTTTGTACTCGGCTCTTTGCACAACATCCGCTCGACCCCTGACTTTTGCAAGCTTGATTTTCACACCCTCGATATCGGCAAGATCCTGACGCAGTATTATGAGGAGATGCTGGAGCTGGCTCATTGGGGTAAATTCGATTCCCTCAGCCATATGACGTATCCGCTGCGCTACATTGAGGGCATTCAGAAAATACCGGTGGATATGAAGCCGTATGAGGAGCTCATCCGGGAAATCCTCAAAACCGTGGCAAGTCAGGGAAAAGCCATCGAAATCAACACCTCCACCATCCGGCAGGGACTTGGCGCAACGATGCCGCCGCTTTCCTATGTCAAGCTCTTTCGGGAGCTGGGCGGCGAATATGTAACCATCGGTTCGGATGCACACTGGGCAAAGGATATCGGAAGCAACATCTCAGACGGGATGCAGCTGCTCAAGGAAGCAGGCTATGACTATTTCACGATTTTTGTAAAAAGACAACCAACTCCGCTTAAAATCATCTGATGCGGCAAACACACCCGAAAAGCTGTATGGCATCGCTCATACAGCTTTTTGTGACGGAGGATAAATATGGAGCAAACAACATGGGCTGCGGTAGCGGCAGAACGGATCCAACGCTATGAGCAGAACAACGTGCAGGAAAAAATCGATCAAATCTTGGACAGCCTTTCCATCAAGGAGCAGCTGCATCCAAAGCAGCACGTTCTTATCAAGCCGAATCTTTTGATGAAACGCCGCCCCGAGGAAGCCACGACCGCCCATCCGGCGGTCGTGGAGGCGGTGGTGCGCTATCTGCAAGGTGCCGGCATCGAAACGATCGTCATTGCAGACAGCCCCGGAGGACCGTACACCAAGCCGCTGCTCCGCGGCATTTACGAAGCCACAGGCATGGCACAGGTGTGCAAAAACACGGGAGCAGTCCTCAATGAGGAGGTGGGCTTTCAGGCGGTTCCTGCTTTGAACGGAAGGCAGTGCACCTCCTTTCACCTCATCGATCCGGTGGCAGAGGCAGATGTTGTTATTTCGATCGGAAAGCTCAAGACCCACTGCATGACCACCCTGTCCGGCGGGGTCAAAAACCTGTTCGGCTGCATTCCGGGACTCCAAAAGCCGGAGCTTCACTATCGCTTTCAGGATAAAAAGGCGTTTTGCAGGATGCTGGTCGATTTGGCACAGACGGTGTCCCCGCTTGTGACCATCATCGATGGCATCATCGGGATGGAAGGGGACGGACCCTCCGCCGGACAGCCGATCCACAGCGGCTTTCTCGCCGCATCGACAAGTCCCTTCGTTCTGGATCGTTACCTCTGTGAGCTGATCGGATTCCTCCCGAAGGAAGCTCCCACCGTGGAGGAGAGCATCGAGCGGGGACTGTGTCCGCAACAGACAGAAAAAATCCCTCTGCTGTCGCAAAGCGGGATGCCCAAAGAGATCCCTTTTAAAAAGCCTTCCTCCAAGTCGGTGGACTTTATGTCCTATGTCCCCCGCGTCTTTGCGCCGGTTGTCCGTGCAGTGAAGGACAGCCTTTTGACTCCGCGCCCGAAGGTGGATAAAAAAGCCTGCATCGGCTGCGGACGCTGTGCCGAAAGCTGCCCTGCCAAAACCATTGCAATCGAAAACAAGAAGGCAAGCATCCGGTACGACCGCTGTATCCGCTGCTACTGCTGCCATGAGATGTGCCCTGTCAAGGCGATCCATGTACAGAGGGTCAAGCTCTTTGACTTATAGGAGAGAACGATGAAAAAGATAACAGTAGAAGCTCCCTGCAAAATCAATCTTGCACTCGATATCGTGAGGCGCCGCGCGGACGGATACCATGAAATGGACATGGTGATGCAGTCCGTCGGGCTGTGCGACCGTGTGACGATAGAGAAGGTTGATCTTCCTCAAATCAGCATGAGCTGCAATCTCAAAGCGCTGCCCTGCGACGATCAAAACATTGTGGTGCGCTGTGCCAAAGCATTTTTTGAAAAAACGGGCATAGACCCGTCCGTTCACATTCACCTCAGCAAGAAGATCCCCATGATGGCGGGTCTGGGCGGAGGCAGCGCAGACGGAGCGGGGGTGCTTGTCGGACTCAACCGCCTGTATGATGCAGGACTTTCGGTGGAAGAGTTGTGCAAAATCGGGTTTTCCTGCGGCGCAGATATCCCGTTTTGCATCCGCGGCAAAACGCTCCGCGCACAGGGCGCAGGAGAAATCCTGAGCGAGCTTCCCCCGTTCCCGAAGGAAGGGGGATTTATCCTGATTGCAAAGCCCACGTTTTCTGTCAGCACCAAATTGGCGTTTGAAGGCTTTGACCGGCAGGAGCATCCCGTGCATGGGGATGTTTTGGGGATGATCGATGCGCTTCGGGCGGGAGATTTACAAAGCATCGCAGCACGCCTTTCGAACGTCTTTGAGCCGTTTTGCAATCCGCAGGAAATCTCCCGCATCAAGCAGACGATGCAGGCGCATCATGCGATGGGCAGCCTGATGAGCGGCAGCGGCAGCGCCGTTTTTGCGCTCTTTGAGAAAAAAGAGGACGCACTTTGCTGCCGGAAAACGCTCAGTCCGCAGATGGAGCAGGTGGAGGTTGTCAAAGCAGTAAACCACGGTCCCCTCGTTGTGAGCGAAGAATAAAACGAAAACACGGTGAATAGACGCTCTTTTTCTGTGCCATACTTTAAGTATCACATTTAAGGAGAGAGTCAAGATGAAATCGTGGAAGCCCATACATATCGAGCTGGCAGTGCTGATCGGTGTTGTTCTGACGTTTTTTTCTGCGTTGTTTTTGTCCTTTGCACAGGACTGTGAGCAGGTGGAACAGGAGGTGCTGCGCCTTCATATTTTGGCAAATTCGGACAGTGCCGAGGATCAGGAGCTGAAGCTCAAGGTCCGCGACTGCATCCTTGCCCACTCCGACGAGCTATTTGAATCGTCGCAGTCCCTTGAGGATGCACGGGACAGGGCGGCAGGAAAGCTTAAGGAAATCTCAGAGCTTGCACAGGCGGAGGTCGAGCGCCTTGGCTATGATTATCCCGTGTGCGCTCAGCTTACCCACACCTGGTTTGGCACAAGAGAGTATGAACGCTTCACCATGCCCTGCGGAGAATATGATGCCCTGCGTCTGACGATCGGGGAAGGGAAGGGGCACAACTGGTGGTGCGTGGTGTTTCCGCCGCTGTGTGTTCCGGCGGCATCGCATGAGGAGGACCTTAAATGGTTTGAGGAGCAGGGGCTCACCGTGCTGGAGCAAAAGCCGCAGTACGAGCCGCGCTTTGCTGTTTTGGAGCTGTGGGAAAAAATGTTTGGGCATTAAGGGATAAATTTCCCCCTCCCTCTTGACAATCGGGGCAAAAAAGGCTTATACTAAGCCAGGAATCTGACATTTCAAATCGAGAAAAAGCAAGGAAGAGAAGAATCTGTCCGAAGGGACCGCAGAGAGGGAGCAGTTTTGGTGCAATGCTCCTGTCGCCGCAGACAGAGAGCCACCTCGGAGCTTTGCCGCGATGAGCGGCAGCGTACCCCCGGCGTTAACGGGCATCAAGTGGTCTGTGCAGCAGACAATTTGGGTGGTACCACGGAACAGGAGCTTCCGTCCCAGAGCGGGACGGGGGCTTTTTCTATTTTTAATAAATTTTGAGAGTGTCAGCAGTATCAACAAAGGAGATGTTTTATCTATGAAATGGACAGGACTTAACGACCTGCGCGAACAGTATCTTTCATTCTTTGAAAGCAAACAGCATACACGTCTTGCAAGCTATTCCCTTGTGCCGAAAAACGACCCGAGCCTTTTGCTCATCAACTCCGGCATGGCTCCGATGAAAAAATATTTTCTCGGTCTTGAGGAACCGCCGAACCACCGCGTGACCACCTGCCAGAAGTGCATCCGCACCCCGGACATCGAGCGCGTGGGCAAGACAAGCCGTCACGGTACCTTCTTTGAAATGCTCGGCAACTTCTCATTTGCCGATTACTTCAAGAGCGAAGCCACAGCATGGGCATGGGAATTTTTGACCCAGGTGCTCGAAATCCCGGCAGACCGCCTGTGGATCTCCATCTACGAAGAGGATGACGAAACCTTTGACGTATGGACAAAGGAAGTCGGCATTCCTGCAAACCGCATCGTGCGCCTCGGCAAGGAGGACAACTTCTGGGAGCACGGCTCCGGTCCATGCGGTCCATGCTCCGAAATCTACTTCGACCGCGGCGAAGGCGTCGGCTGCTGCAAGCCGGACTGCCATGTCGGCTGTGACTGCGACCGCTTCATGGAAATCTGGAACCTTGTATTCTCCCAGTTTGACAGCGACGGCAAGGGTCACTATGAGCGCATGGCGAAGCCGAACATCGATACCGGTATGGGACTCGAACGCCTTGCCTGCATCATGCAGGGGGTAAATAACCTCTTTGAAGTGGATACCGTTCAGAACATCATGAAGCACATCTGCCGCATTGCAGGGGTAGAATACGGTGCAGACGAAAAATCCGATGTTTCCCTGCGCGTCGTTACAGACCATATCCGCAGCACCACCTTCATGATCAGCGACGGCATCATCCCATCCAACGAAGGACGCGGCTATGTTCTTCGCCGTCTGCTGCGCCGTGCTGCCCGCCACGGAAAGCTGCTCGGCATCGAAAAACCGTTCCTCTCCGAGGTTGCAAAGACCGTCATCAACGAAAACCGCACCGCATATCCGGAGCTTGTGGAGAATGAGGAATACATTGTAAAAGTGATCCTTGCAGAGGAAGAGCGCTTTGCAAAAACCATCAACTCCGGTATGGATGTACTCAAAGAGCTGATGGAAAAAACAGGCGCAGACAAGACCCTCTCCGGCGAGGATGCATTCAAGCTCTACGATACCTTTGGCTTCCCGATCGACCTGACCCGTGAGATCCTGGCAGAAAAGGGCATCTCCATCGACGAAGAAGGCTTCACAAAGCTGATGGAGGAACAGCGTGTCCGCGCAAGGACCTCCCGAAAGGATGTCAGCGGATGGAGCACCGATGCGGTGGATCTCTCCCATATCCCGGAAACTAACTTCACCGGCTACACCGAAAAAGTAACCGACGGCACCATTCAGGCGATCATCAGCGGCGGAGAGCAGATCGAGCTGCTTGAGGAAGGCGAGAGCGCAACCATCGTCCTGTCTGCAACCTCGTTCTATGGCGAGAGCGGCGGTCAGGTCGGAGACACCGGTGTATTGATCGACGGAGAAAACGTATTCACCGTACAGGACACCAAAAAGGACAACGCCGGTCACTTCCTGCACATCGGTGTCATGACAAAAGGTTCTCTCTCTGTGGGCAGCGTTGCACCGGCACAGATCGATGCGCTGCGCCGTCACCGCATCATGTCCAACCACTCCGCATGCCACCTGCTCCAGTCTGCACTGCGTAAGGTTTTGGGTACACACGTACATCAGTCCGGCTCCATGTATGACGAACACCGCTGCCGCTTCGACTTCTCCCACTTCAGCGCAATGACCGCAGAGGAAATCGCAAAAACAGAGGCAATGGTCAACGAAATGATCCTCTCCGATTACGACGTTCTGGTCGAGGAGCTGCCCATCAATGAGGCAAAAAACAAGGGCGCAATGGCACTGTTCGGCGAAAAATACGGCGATATCGTCCGCGTTGTTACCATGGGGGACGAATCCGTTGAGTTCTGCGGCGGTACCCACGTTGCAAAAACAGGTCAGCTCGGTGTATTCAAGATCATCAGCGAATCCTCCGTTGCTGCCGGCGTGCGCCGCATCGAAGCAGCAACCGGTATGGGCGTTCTCGACCTGCTTCAGGAGGCAGAAGGTCAGCTCATCAGCTGTGCAAAGGAATTGAAGCTCGAAAACCGCACCGAAGTTCCGGCAAAGGTGGCTTCCGTTGTGAGAGAGCTCAAGGAAAAAGACCGCACCATCGAATCCCTCAATGCGAAGATCGCAGGCGGACAGGTGGACGCACTCTTTGAAAACAGCGTGGAGATCGGCGGTATGAAGCTCATCTGTGCAAAGCTCGAAGGCACCACCTCCGAAGGACTGCGCACCATCGGCGATCAGGTAAAAGCGAAGGCAAGCAATGTCATCGGTGTATTTGCTGCGGCAGAGGGTACAAAAGGCACCGTCCTTGCAGTGTGCGGCAGCGACGCAGTCAAAGCAAATGCCCATGCAGGCAAGCTCGTCAAGGAAATCACCGCAATGCTGGGAGGAAAAGGCGGCGGCCGTCCTGACAGCGCAATGGGCGGTATTGCAGACCTGTCCAAGCTGGATGAAGTTCTCAAAAAAGTTTCGGAACTGGTTGCAAATCAGCTCGAAAAGAAGTAAACTAAAGCTATATCGAAACCTGTCAAACAGAGCCTTCTTAACAAAAGGGCTGTATTGAAACGGAGATTTTTTCATGGACTGCTTATTTTGTAACATCATTGCAGGGGAAATCCCCTCCAAAAAATTGTACGAGGATGAGAAGATCCTTGCTTTTTACGACATCGCACCGATTGCACCGGTCCATTTTCTGGTGATCCCAAAGGAGCACATCCAAAGCGTGGACGAGATCACACCGGAAAACAGCGCCATCCTCTCCTACATCTTTGAGAAGATCGGCTTCCTTGCCGAAAAAGCAGGCATCGAGGGCGGCTACCGCGTCATCAGCAACTGCGGAGCCAATGCAGGACAGACCGTGCCTCATCTGCATTTTCATTTGCTGGGCAACAAAGAAATGAACTGGAATTGCTGATTGGGAGGAAATTTTACCATGCAACAATACCATACCCTTCATGTGGCAGGATTGACCCGTGAGCTTCCGCTGTGTCCGATTGCGGACAAGGTGTATATTGCGGCGTTTGTGATGTTTTCCGATGTGGAACTGACCATCGCCTGCGCGCAGGAGCTGCTCAAAAAGGTGCCGGAGTTCGATGTGATCGTAACGGCAGAGTCCAAGGGGATTCCGCTTGCCTATGAAATGTCCCGCCAGAGCGGGAAAAAATATATCCCTGCGCGCAAGAGCGTCAAATTGTATATGAAGGATGCAGCGGGCGTGCAGGTGAAATCCATCACGACAGAGAGTGTACAGAAGCTGTATCTCTCAGGCGATGATATGGAGTATCTGCGCGGAAAACGGGTCCTCATCGTGGATGATGTGATCTCCACCGGGGAATCCCTTCATGCGCTGGAGGAATTGGTGAATCTGGCACAGGGCACCATCACAGCCAAGGCAGCGGTTTTGGCAGAGGGCGATGCCGCAGAGAGAACAGATATCATCTTCCTTGAAAAACTGCCCATCTTTCATTTCTAACGTATTTAGGAGAATTGTATGAGTAAGCGACCATTGTTACAGATAGAATGCATCAGTCTTATTGTAACAATGGCCGCTCTTTTTTATTCGCTCCCATGGTGGAGCCCCATCGCGCTCCTCGCGCTGACCCTTCTGTGCTGCCTCTCACTGAGCCACAAAAGGATGCTGCCCGCTGCGCTCATTGGGATTGCTGCATCGCTGTCGTGCGTCTGCGCCCTTGGGTGGGAGCAGCGGGCAAATGCACAGCTTCAATGGGCAGGGACGACACAGGAAGCACAGGGGCTGATCCTCAGCAGTCAGCCAAGACCCGGCGGAACACGCTATGAGGTATTGTGCAAGCTCGACTCTGTAACAGCGCGTGTTCCCCTGATGTGCTGGGACCAGGAGCAGATCGAAGCAGGACACACCTTTGAGGGTGTGGTGTCGTTTGAACGGGAAACGCTCCCCTACAACGAGGGCAAAGGGATCGTTCTGCGGGGAACCGCCCCAAAGCTGCGGGATTTGGGGGAGGGAAAGGGGATTCGACCGTTTTTCCTGCGCATCCGGCGCAGGCTGCTGTCGCGCATGGATCTGCTCTTTCACGGGACAGGACGCGAGCTTCTCAAGGGCATCCTCTTCGGAGAAAAGGCGGAGCTTTCGCAGGAGGTGCAGGATGTATTTCGAAAAAGCGGAGCGTTTCACATTCTGACGGTATCCGGTTTTCACATTTCCACCATCGGCGGTGGATTTTACCTGCTTCTCAAGCAAATGCGGCAGAATCAGCGGCTGACTGCGTTTTTGGTGCTGCCGTTCCTGCTTTTGTTAGCCGGGATCGAGGGCGGGGAGGTTCCCGCCTTGCGCGCTGCCATCATGGGCGGAATGTTTTATCTGTCGAAGGTGGTGCGCCGCGATTATGACCCGCTCACTGCATGGTCTGCTGCGGTGATCACAGTGCTGCTGCATCCGTATTACGTCAAAAACGCGGGATTTTGGATGTCATACGGTGCGACGCTTGGCATCATCCTCTTTGCGCCGCTTCTTTCCAACGAGCTTTGGCGCATCCTTGCGATCCATAAGGACCGCAGGAAGCGCTGGATGGAGCAGGTGGTGATGCTCATTTGTGCATCCGCTGCCACCCAGATCTTTCTCATTCCGCTTCAGCTGATGTTCTTCGGCGGATTTTCGTGGATTACCGTCCTTTCAAGCCTCGTCATGTTTCCGCTGATGCTCCCGATTTTTCTCCTTACGGCAGGGGCACTGCTTTTATTCGGGGTTTTCCAGCCGATGGCGGTGATCCTTGCAAGGGCTGCACAGCTTTTGTGCGGAGTAATCTACTGGATTCTGCGTCAGCTTTCCTCCCTTGATCCGATGCTCTACGGGCAGAAGGAGTGGGTGCTTTTGTGGTTCCTGCTGCTCTACGGTGTATTTGTGGTGCTTTATGCTGTAAGGGCAAAACGAAGGATGGTGTTCCATGCGCTGTTTGCCTGTGCATCGATTTTCTGCGGGACGTTTCTTTTGACGCTCCCTGCAAAGTCAAAGCCCGTTTATCTGTTTGACTGCAACAGCACACTGATTTTGATTCGGGAAGAGAAGGCGGCGATCGTCGGTTCGCTCCGCTCGCCTTGGGATGTACAGGAGGCAGAGCAGATCCTCAATGGGTTTGGAGTCAAGGACGTCGAGCTTCTTTGCCTGACTGCATCCCGCGGCGAAAGCAGCGCCGCCGCCGACTTTGCCAAACGGTGGGATGTAAGGTGCATCGCGGCGCAGGAAGAAACGGATGCACTCGCGCTGCGGCAGATCCCCTATGTTCTGTTAACGGACAAGGAAGGGATTCGTTTTTGGGAAACTTGGGAAATCAAGCTCCCAAAAGACCGGGATGACGCAATGATCCTGAGCAGCAAGGAGAAAAAGTTCTTAAAATTGCAGCAGAAATATGCTATAATGACAGAGATGGAGCCGGGATATTCGGCTGTGTTCGGAGAAGATCATCTGACCTTCGGGCAGGACGATCTGCGATGGAAGAAAACATGGTTTGGTGCGCTGATGGCATGCATCGAGGAGTAAAACAAGGAGAAACAGCCATGATGATAGAACAGGAAAGCCAGCTTCTGGCACAAATCAAAAGCAAAGACTTTGCTCCCGTTTATCTCCTGTATGGGGAAGAGCAGTATCTCAAAGAAATGTACTGCAAAAAAATGATCGATGCAGCCGTGGGAGATTCGTTTTCGGAGTTTAATCTTCATCAGTTTGACGGGAACCGCCTCGACATGGAGCAGGTGGCAGCGGCGGTGGAATCGATGCCGTTTATGGCAGAGCGCCGCTGTGTCGTGGTAAGCCCGTTTTTATATCAAAGTCTTTCCGTTAAAGACAGGGAGATTTTTGATTCCCTCATGTCGCAGCCGGTGGAATCGACCGTGCTGATCCTTGTCATCAACGACCCCGAGTTTTTGCCCAAAAAGAATCCGAAGGCGAAAAAGCTCATCGCACAGGTCGATGCAGCCGGGGTAGTTGTCCCGCTGGAAAAACGCTCAAAAAGCGATATGACAAAATTCCTCCAGAAAAAAGCGCAGCTTAGTGGGTGCAGCATTTCCCGCGAGTTGTGCCAGTATCTTATGGAGCGCTGCGACGACGATATGATGACACTGAGCAATGAGATGGAAAAGATCACAGCCTATGCACAAAGCGGCGAGATCTGCCGGGAACACATCGACGCTGTGACCGTCAAGGCGGTGGATGCGCGCATCTACGATTTGGCAAAGGCGATTTTGGCAGACCGCTTCGACCGTGCCATAGAAATCATCGAGGACCTGCTGTATCTGCGCTATCAGCCGACGGTGATCCTGTCGGCTCTTTCGGGGGCATATCTTGATCTTTATATTGCAAAAACAGCCTTGGAAGCGGGAAAGGGTCAGGCAGAAACGGTTGCAAAGGACTTTGACTATCGCGGACGCGATTTTGTAGTGCGAAACAGCCTGCGCGACTGCCGAAAGTATCACCTCAATGCCCTGCGCGAATCCATTGCCTACCTTGCAAAAATGGATTGGCAGATGAAAAGCTCGCGCGCAGACAACGGCATTTTGCTGGAGCAAAGTGTTGCAAAGCTCCTGCTGATTGCCCGACAATATGACTAAGTGAGGAGCATCGCGATTGATTCGTACCGATAAAACGATCGTTGTAGAAGGAAAATATGATATCATCAAGCTCTCCGCCCTGATTGACGGTGTTGTGATCCCGACGGGGGGCTTTTCCATCTTTAAGGACAAGGAAAAGCAGGAGCTTCTGCGCACCCTTGCAGAAAAAACAGGGCTGATCATCCTGACCGATTCGGACAATGCGGGGTTTCGCATCCGCCGCTTCATCCATAATATTTGCAAGGGAAAAAACGTCACGGATGCCTATATCCCCGATGTGTACGGAAAAGAAAAACGAAAGGATCACCCCTCTAAGGAAGGAAAGCTCGGGGTGGAGGGGATCTCCGTGGAGATTCTGACTCAGGCGCTCACGCTGGCGGGGGCATCCTGCACCGTGCAAAAGGAGCGCGGGCGTCCCATCACAAAGCTCGATTTTTTTGAAGCAGGACTGAGCGGCGGGGCAAACAGCCGGGAAAAAAGAGCAGCGCTGCTCCAACGCCTCAATCTGCCGGAGCATTTGACGACCAATTCTCTCATTACGATACTCAATGCCCTCATCTCCTATGAGGAGTTTGAGAAGCTCATGGGGGAGCTTTCCGATTCTGAAAGAGAACCTCAAGATTTGCAGGAAAAATAAACGAGAAAGGAGTGGGAAGCTGTGCTTTTTACATCCCTTAGCTTTGTATTTGCTTTTTTGCCCATCAGCATCCTGCTGTTTTATGCTTCTCCCAAGCACCTAAAAACGCCGATGCTCCTTATGATCTCCCTGCTGTTTTACACCATGCTCGATCCGGCAAATCTTTTACTGATGCTTTTGTCGATTACATACGACTATCTGATGGCGTGGCTGATCTTACAGGTAAAGCGCGATGTATCCCTGAGAAAATTTCTCTTAGGCTCGTGCATCCTCAAAAACATTGCACTCATCGTCGTGTTCGGACTTCAGTTTCAGCTCACCAAAACGCCGCCCCCTCTGGGACTGATGGTCTATACGCTCACCTCAATGGGATATGTCATCGACGTCTACTGGGGAGATGCGCGCTTTGAAAAAAACTGGATGAATTACGCGCTGTTCTGCACCTTTTACGGGAAAATCTTCATGGGTCCGCTTGTGCAGTATTCCGATCTGCAAAAGCAGATGGTCGACCGCCGCCCGTCGCTCAGTGCCATCAGCACCGGGATCGTGACCTTTGTGGGCGGATTGGCAAAGCATGTGATCTTAGCACAGGGGGCAAACAAGGTCTATCACCTCATCGAGGGCATCCCGCAGGAGAACCTTTCTGTTCTTTCCGTGTGGTTTTTGGTACTCAGCTTTACCTTCTCCCTGTATTTTTTCCTCAGCGGATTTTGCGATATGGCACAGGGACTGGCGCTCATTTACTCGATGACCCTGCCCGAAAACTATCACTACCCCTTTCAATCGAGAACGGTCAGCGATTTTTTTAACCGCTTTAACATTACCGTCACCCAGTATATCAACCGCTATGTCTATATCATGCTGGGGGGACACAGCAACGGCACAGCCTCCACGGTGCTCAATACCCTGCTTACGGCGATGCTCCTCGGGCTCTGGTTTGGGATTCGCTTAAACTATCTGATGTGGGGGTGCTATTTTGCACTTCTCATTTTGCTGGAGCAGTTTTTCCTCAACAAATATCTTATTCGGATGCCGCCGTTCCTCACCCGCATCTACACGTTTGCACTGGTGATGCTCTCCTTCACGATCTTTGCAGGAAACACACTGGGCGACAGCCTGTTTTATCTCAAAACGATGTTCGGACTGAGCGGGCGTCCGTTTTTCGACGGGAGGATCGCCTATATTTTATCCAGCAACTACCTTGTTCTCCTCCTTTGCCTCATCCTTCTTACAAGCCTTGGAAATATGGCGGCAAAGGCGATCCGAAAAAAACACCCCCTCTTTTCGAGTGTGGGCTCTGTTTTGTTTAATGTAGGTGTGCTGCTGCTGTCCGTTTCCATGATGCTGTAGGAGCCACAGAGAAAGGGGACCATATGACCTCAAAACGAATATCAGCCGTTCTCATGCTTGCCTTTATCTTCGGTACATTCATCGCGACGATGTACAATGCATGGAAGCATGAAACGCAGTTTCCAAAGTATAATCGCTTTTATTACATGAGAGAATATATGGGTGATGTTGAAGATTTTATAAAGACCAGCTTTCCGTTTCACGAGGAGCTCAAAAGCGGCGCAGTCAAATTGCAGATGCTGGGCGGAGAGCAGGAGTTCGACCAGATTTTTATCGGGGACGATATCCTTGTTGAAAGCCTTGGAAACGTGGACAGTGAGATCCTGCATCATAATTTGCAGGCTGTCGAGGAATTTACCCGGATCGAAAGCAACACCCCGGTGCATGTGATGTATCTGCCCACAAAGTATGCCATCAAGCAAAAGGAGCTGCCCGAAAATGCGGAGCTTTTTGCGCTGAATCAAAAGAGCTTTATTGAAAAAGCCTATGCGCAGTTACAAGGGAAGGCAACGACCGTCAACGTCTATCCGGTGCTTTTTGCAAACAGCGACAAATACCTCTATTACCGCACCGACCCGAACCTGACAGCGCTTGGCGCATACTATGTCTATTCCGTTCTTGCACAGCGCCTGTCCGTATCGGTGATCGAGCAGGAGGACTTTTCTCAGGAGCATATCCTCCATGATTTTTACGGGAGCACCTATCAGGAATCTCCCTATAAAAAGATCACACCGGATGTGGTGACGCTCTATCATCCGCAAAACAGCTTTTCCCACACCGTCACCCACTTTAACGACTATGAATACACTTATAACGAGCTGTATCCACGACACCTGCTTGACCTTGACGCAGGACTGAACGTCCTGCTGGGAGGGGACAGCGGCGATATCACCATCCGCACCAACCTGCGCAGGGAAAAATCGCTGCTTGTGTTCGGGGATCGCACGTTCCTGCCGGTGCTCCCCCTTTTAACATCCAATTACACCAAGATCCGCTTCATCGATTTTGAATACTGGAACAGCAACCGCATGAAAACGATCGATGTGGAGCAGTACGATCAGGTGCTTTTGGCATATTCGGTGGAAACGATGGTGCATAAGCCCTATCCCTCCGGTCTGAGGGAGGTGTGTGCATGGCACAAGTCGCAGCACTGAACCTCAGGCACGAAAGAAAAGCTCCTCGCAGCCGCGGATGGTAAGGTGCAGGCGATCCCCCTCAAAGCGGTAGCTCCCCAAAATGGGACCGAGCCTTCCGCCGTCGAGCAGGAAGCGCCCGTCCTTCTGAACGACATAGGGAAAGGAGATCCCCTGCACGATCATGTGATCCGTTGTCACCTCAAGCTTCAGTCCGCGGCAGCTTTCCCACCGACCGATCAGGGTTTCCCTTGGAACGGCACACCAAAACAGCCCCAGCAAAAACAGAATGAGCATCAGGATCAGGGCAGTTGATTTTTTCATAGATCATCGTCCTTTTGCAGATAGAATACTGCATTGATATGAGAAAAAGGCAAAATCAAGAACAAAGGAGGGATTACCGTGAATCGATTTTATCAAAAAAACGGACAACTGTTTCGCACGCGCCGCTTTTTGTGCAGGATCTGGATTCGGTTTGCGTTCTTCCTCCTGTTTCACGGTCTGCGGGCATGTGCGCAAAAGGATGCCCTTGTTCAAAAGGAGGCAGAACGCTGGAGGGATGGGTTCACGGTGGCGGTCAAAACGTCAAAGAACGGTCCCTCCCTTTCGTTCATAAAACAAAACGGAAGGCTCTTCCGCATCCCGGCGCCGGAGAAAGCCGATTTGAACGTCACGTTCAAAAGCCTTGCAGGTGCTTTTCGCGTCACCACCTTTCGGCAGGGCATCGGGCAGGCGTTTGCCGCCAATCAGATCACGATGTCGGGCGAAGTGGGGCTTGCGATGTCTTTGGTGCACTGCATGGAGGAAGTGGAGCTGCAGCTGCTGCCCAATGTGCTCTCAAAACGGCTGCTGACCAAGCGCCGGTTTGATTTGTGCGACCATTGGACGATTTATAAAGCCTTATTTTGCAGTATTGTTGAAGGAAAGTCAGGAAGGGTTGGGTGAAGCATCGATGAATCCGCGCTATTTTGAATTTTGTAATCCGGGAAAGATCCTCGTGGGGGAACAGGCACTCAACCAGCTTTCGTTTGAGCTTGACCGCCTCAAGGTCAAAAAGCCGCTGCTCCTCATCAGCAAGAGCGCAAAGAAAAGCGGATATTACCGCGAGCTGATGATGGATCTGGAGGAAAGCGGGCACACCCCCGGCTGTATCTACAGCGAGGTCCCGCAGGATTCTTCTCTGGATGTTGTCAACCGGATCGCAAAGCAGTATTGGAAAACGCACTGCGACGGCATTGTGGCAATCGGCGGCGGCTCCGTACTGGATACCGCAAAAGGGGTCAAGATCGTTGTTTCTCAGGAGGGGGAGGATATCCGTCACTTTTGCGGGGTGGATTGTCTTATTCCCCGGCGCAGCGTTGCGCTGATTGCCATTCCCACCACGGTGGGGACCGGCTCGGAGGTGAGCAATGTGACGGTCCTGTGCGACACCCAGCGAAATCAGAAGCTGGAGTTTGTTTCAAACACGCTCATCCCGGATACGGCAATCCTCGACCCGCGCACCACGCGCTCGCTTCCGCCGCGCCTGATCGCTTCCACCGGGATGGACGCGATGGTCCACGCGATCGAAGCCTATACCTGCCTGCAAAAAAATCCGATCAGCGATGCCCTGGCGCACTCCGCCATCCAGATGATCTCCCAAAACATCCGCAAGGCCGTTTCCAAAAACAGGAGCGGACAATCGACGGCGGCGCTCTCCTGTGCGGCACTGATGGCAGGAGCGGCGTTTTCCAATTCGATGGTGGGGCTTGTGCATGCAGTGGGACATGGGTGCGGAGGGATCAGCCATGTGCCGCACGGCGAGGTGATGGCGGTGCTGCTGCCCTATGTCATGCGCTTTAACCGGGATGTATGCGATGATCTGTACGGGGAGCTGCTGCTGCCTCTTTCGGGGGCGGAGGTCTTTGCAGCCACGCAGCGAAGAAAGCGCGGCGATAAAGCCATCGAGGTGTTGCGGGAGATCCTGCTGTTTTTGCATGAGAAATGCAACCTTCCGCGCTCGCTGCGGGAGCTTGGCATCCGTCCGTCCGACTTTGAGGAGATCACGCAGGCTGCCCTGAGCGACGGAGCTTTGCTCTATAACCCAAAGCAGGTCACACGACGCGATGTCCTCACGATCTTGGAGGAGGCTTATGAAGCAAAAAATGACTGATGCCAAAAAACGCCCTGCCGATGCAGAGCGTTTTTTGAAAGACAGGAGAAGCAAAATGAAGCAGATGACAAAAAGAGCGGGCTGGATCTGCTTTGTCGTTGTCGGCATCGCCCTGCTTTGGTCGGCGGATGCGTTCTTTGCACCGCAGTATTGTACCCCGCAATCCCTTTTAAGCGAGGAACAGACGGCACAGCTTTATCGATTCCCGATGGATCTTTACAAAGCGACCAAGGAAGATTTGATGCAGGTACGGGGGATCGGAGAAAAGCGCGCAGAAAATATCCTGTATTTTCTCAAAAGCCATCCGCGCCTTACCGATATGAAAGAGCTTGAGCAGGTCAAGGGCATCAAGGAGCATTACCGCAGGGAGCTGGAGAAGCTCTTTTATATCCCGTGATGCTACAGATCGCGATACGTTTGCTCCCACTCCTGCAAGGGCATCACACGCGCCTGCGAGAGGAGCGGGGAGACTTTTGTGCAGGGGTGCGGTATCTCGGCAGACACAGGATAGGCGGGGGGACCGCTGTCGATTTTCGGATTTTTTTCCCAAAAAAGAAATCGTTCCATCAAATTTCACCACCAAAATCAGTGTAACAAGGGATCATTCTTTAGCATGAGCCGCAGAAAACCCCCTATTCATGGGAAAAATTTGAGTGCAGGAAGGAAAACGACAAAATTCGAAAAAAATGTTGACAAACGATAAAATGTGCGGTATAATAACAAACGTCGCTGGGAAACGAAAGTGTACCAAACGACAAAAGATGGGAGTTTAGCTCAGCTGGGAGAGCATCTGCCTTACAAGCAGAGGGTCACAGGT
>JAHHTZ010000012.1 GCA_020024285.1 Oscillospiraceae bacterium
TGCCCCCCTTAGATAACCCCCCTTAATACCAAGTCTGTACTTGACGGAAGCCTTTCATACCACTTAATGCTTTCTCAATATCTGACAGCCTCTTGTTGTGCAGGCTTGTGCGTCCACCAATATCGTGAAAACTTGGAAATACTGTCGCCTCCGTCAGCTTGTCCATGCTGTACAAAAGCAGTACAAAAAACGAAAACAGGCGACATTGTGAGCAAGTCTGTACGATATTGGTGGAAGAAGGGGTTCGCCCAAGAAAAAAAGCTCTCAAGTCTGCTGTGCAGTGGCGTTACTGAGCATCAAAGCTGTCTGAAAGAACAGGCTTCGATAGCTAAGGGAGGGATTGCTAAGGGAGGGCAAAGCCCTCTCTTAGATGGTTTTCTTTCCATATTCTTTGTCCATACAAAGTGATAGTTCGCGCCTGCGCGAACTATTAGGGTCAGCCCCTCGCACAAGGTGCGACATAATAAAAATTATGAAAGCGAAATCTCGCAGAAACTATCAAATATAAGAGAGCTAAAAGCTGTGATTGAGCAGAAGCCATAAACCTTGCAGAATTTACTGTTTATTGAAAAGAACCCCCCTTGACAAAAATACCCCTATGGGGTATACTAAAAATACCCCGTGGGGGTATCCCCCCACTCGAAGCCATCAGGCAAATCCCATCCGCGATGGGACGCCCCGCTTTTCGGGGCAGTCCCACGCCAACAACCCTTTCAGGAGGTGGAAGAATGAACTGCTGCAAAGAAGCTCACGAAAACGGAGCCAAAAAGACCCAGCGCACCGACGAACAAAAGAAAAAGCTCCTCAATCGGCTCTCACGCCTGGAAGGACAGATCCGCGGACTCAAGGGCATGATCGAAAACGATTCCTACTGCACCGATATCCTCACGCAAAGTGCGGCAATCGGCGCGGCGCTCCATTCGTTCGAGTGCGAGCTGCTCAGTAGCCACATCCGCGGCTGCGTCGCAAACGACATCCGCGCCGGCAACGAGGAAGTCATCGACGATCTGCTCAGTACGCTGCAAAAGCTGTTGAAGTAAGATCCCCCTATACAAACAGGGAGGAAAGGAGAAGTTATGACGCAATATAAAATTACCGGAATGAGCTGCGCCGCCTGCTCTGCCCGTGTAGAAAAAGCGGTTGCCGCCCTGCCCAATGTCACAAGCTGCGCGGTCAATCTGCTCACAAACTCGATGGCGGTCGAAGGAGCCGCCGCTCCGCAGGAGGTCATCGCCGCCGTGGAGCATGCAGGCTACGGCGCAGCGCTCAAGGATGCCCCCGAGAGCAGCACAAAATCCGCTGACGAGGATGCCCTCAAGGACCGCGACACCCCGATTCTCAAGCGCAGACTGATTGCATCCGTCGGATTCCTTCTCGTGCTGATGTACTTTTCGATGGGTCCGATGTGGGGGCTTTCTCTCCCGAAGGTCCTCGCAGAAAATCCGATGGCACAGGGACTCATCCAGCTCCTGCTCTCCGCCATCGTTATGGTCATCAACCAGAAGTTCTTCATCAGCGGCTTTCAGGGACTCATCCACCGCAGCCCGAACATGGATACCCTTGTTGCAATGGGCTCCGCCGCCGCATTCGGCTACAGCACCGCGGCACTTTTCCAGATGAGCCACCTTCAGGCGATGGGGAACCTTTCCGAAGCGCACCACCTCATCCACGAATTCTACTTTGAATCGGCAGCGATGATCCTCGCCCTCATCACCGTGGGCAAAATGCTTGAAGCGCGCTCCAAGGGAAAAACCACGGATGCGCTCAAGAGCCTGATGAAGCTCGCACCGAAAACCGCCACCCTCCTGCGCAACGGGGAGGAGGTCGTTGTCCCCATCGAGGAAGTTTCCCCCGGCGACCGTTTCGTGGTGCGCCCCGGCGAAAACATCCCTGTGGACGGAAAGGTGGTCAAGGGCGAAGCCGCCATCGATGAAAGCGCCCTCACCGGCGAGAGCATCCCGGTCGATAAATCCGTGGGCGACAACGTATCGGCTGCCACCGTCAACCGTTCGGGATTCTTAGAGTGCGAGGCGACCCGCGTCGGACAGGACACCACCCTCTCCCAGATCATCCAGATGGTGAGCGACGCCTCCGCCACCAAAGCCCCGATTGCAAAGATTGCCGACAAGGTTTCGGGCGTATTCGTCCCCGTTGTCCTTGCAATCGCCGCCGTGACCACCGTGGCATGGCTCATCTTGGGCGAATCGATCGGATTTGCGCTGGCGCGCGGAATCTCCGTGCTTGTCATCAGCTGCCCGTGTGCACTGGGACTTGCCACCCCGGTTGCCATCATGGTCGGCAGCGGCAAGGGTGCCAAAAACGGCATCCTCTTTAAGACCGCCGTATCCCTCGAAGAAACCGGAAAGGTCGACACCGTGGTCCTCGACAAAACAGGAACCATCACCGAAGGTCAGCCGAAGGTTACGGACATCGTCCCTGCCGATGGAATTTCTGAGCAGGAGCTTCTGACCCTTGCTGTCACCCTCGAGCAAAAAAGCGAGCATCCGCTCTCCCGCGCAGTCCTCTTAAAGGCAGAGGACTGCAAGATCAAGGGCGGCGAGATCGAGCGCTTCACCGTCCTGCCGGGCAGCGGGCTCACGGGAGTATCGGACGGAAAAACGCTCCTCGGCGGCAGCTTGAGCTACATCGCCTCCGAGGTGGAGGTATCGCCCGAACTGGAGCAGAGGGCGATTGCACTCTCCGAGGAAGGAAAAACGCCGCTCCTCTTTGCGCGTGACGGTATCCTCTGCGGGATCATCGCGGTGGCAGACGTCATCCGCGCCGACAGTCCGCAGGCGATCCGTGAGCTTCAGAACATGGGCATCCACGTCGTGATGCTCACCGGCGACAATGTGCGCACCGCAAACGCCATCGGGAAAATCTCCGGCGTGGACGAAGTCATCGCGGGCGTTCTCCCCGACGGCAAGGAAGCCACCATCCGCACGCTTCAGCAGCGCGGCAAGGTGGCGATGGTGGGCGACGGAATCAACGATGCGCCCGCACTCACCCGCGCCGACATCGGCATCGCCATTGGAGCAGGCGCCGACGTGGCAGTCGATGCTGCCGACATCGTCCTGATGAAAAGCCGCCTGAGCGACGTCCCGGCAGCCATCCGCCTGAGCCGCTCGACGCTGCGGATCATCCACGAGAACCTCTTCTGGGCGTTCTTCTACAACACCATCGGCATCCCGCTTGCCGCAGGCGTATTCATCGGCATCCTCGGCTGGCAGCTCAACCCGATGTTCGGTGCGGCAGCGATGAGCCTGTCGAGCTTCTGCGTGGTATCCAACGCGCTGCGCCTCAACCTCATCGATGTCTACAGCCCGAAGCATGACCACCGTCTCCACAAAAAATCTATCATAAAACAGGAGGAAAAAACCATGAAAAAGACAATCCATATCGAAGGCATGATGTGCCCGCACTGCGAAGGCCGCGTAAAATCCGCACTCGAAGCCCTCAGCGGCGTAGAAAGCGCAGTCCCAAGCCACGAGAGCAAGACCGCAGTTGTCACCCTCACCGCCGACGTCGACAACGAAACCCTCAAATCCACCGTGGAAGCGCAGGGCTACACCGTCACCTCCATCGACTAACCCCCCAAAAAATGGCATCTCCGAACGGTTCGGAGATGCCATTTTTTTGTCCACTGCGGCGTGATTTTTTACATATTTAACACCATTTTCATAAAGTTTGTTACATTTTCCATTGTTATCGGACGGAACTTGTGGTATGATGGAACTGGGATAGAAGCCATATGCATTCTCTAAAAAAGGAGTGTTCTTAAATGATCAAACATAAAAACAAAATGCTTCTCCTTGCGCTTGCAGCCGTTGTTGTGCTGGGCGGGGTGTTCGCCCTGTTTCAGTGGCAGGGCAGCAGCAAGGTCACATCCGTGATCTCGCTGGATGTCAACCCAAGCATCGAGCTGGAAGTAAACAAAAAGGAGCGCATCATTTCCGCAAATCCGCTCAACGAGGACGCAGAAAAGGTCCTCGAGGGCATGGACCTCGAGGGAAGCACGCTCACCGTCGGCATGAAAGCCATCCTCGGCTCCCTGCTCGAGCACGGCTACCTCGACACCCCTTCCTCTGCGATTTTGATTTCCGTTGAGGATGAGGATTCCCACCGTGCAGCATACCTGCAAAACACCCTCACCGATACCGCAGACAGCGCACTCAAAAACGCATCCTCCGATGCTTCTGTGCTCAGTCAGGTCGTTCCGGTGGACGAGGACCTCAAAAAAGAAGCACATTCGCACAGCATTTCCGTCGGAAAAGCAAACTATATCCGCAAGATCGGGGAGCAAAACAGCGACCTCGACTATGCACAGCTTGCCGACCTCACCGCGCAGGAGCTCAGCCAGCTGCTGGAAAACGGCGCATCGAGCATGCCGATCGGCAGAGATGCTGCACGCAAGGCAGCACTTGCTGCATCAAAGCTCCCGGAAAGCGACCTGCTCTCCTGGGAGGTAGACCCTGAGCTGGACGATTCTATGCCGCACTATGAGGTGGAATTCACCACCCCATCCGGTGTTTACACCTACCGCGTAGACGCATACACCGGGGAAGTATATCAGGGATCTTCTGCTCCGGCTGCCCCATCCGATCCGCAGACCCCGAACACAAAGATCACCAAGGATAAAGCCATCGACATTGCGCTCGACCATGCAAAGGTACCGTACACCCGCGCCGAGGGGCTCTACTGCAAGCTCGACTGGGATGACGGTATCCAGAAATATGACGTAAAATTCTACGTTGGCAACATGGAATACGACTACGACATCGATGCCAACACCGGCGCTGTCCTCAAATCTGAGAAAGAGCAAAACAACAATATCCCCTCTTCTCAGAACTCCAATACAAAGATCACCAAGGATAAAGCCATCGACATCGCGCTCAAACACGCAGGCGTGAGCGAATCCGCTGCACAGGGGCTGTACTGCAAGCTCGACTGGGATGACGGCATCCAGAACTACGACATCGAATTCTATGTTGGAAACATCGAATACAGCTATGAGATCGACGCCAAAACCGGCACCATCCTCAAAGCAGAAAAGGACCAGGACAACGACTATGTTCCTGCTCCGCAGCAATCCGGTTCCGGTGCATTGATCGGCGAAGCCTCTGCAAAAAGCACCGCACTCAACCATGCAGGCGTGAGCAAATCCTCCGCACAGGGGCTCATCTGCAAGCTCGACTGGGATGACGGCATCCAGAAATACGAAATTGAGTTTCACGTTGGCGCAACTGAGTACGACTACGAGATCGACGCAAAGACAGGGACAATCCTGAAATCCGAGCGCGATATCGACGACTAATGCCCTTGACTCAGTATTCCCACCTCTATAAAGCACCCTTCCTTTAGCTCGGGAAGGGTGCTTTACTTATGTCCTGATCTTGTTTTCTCAAGGCAGCCACGCTCCCCCCGCTTTGTGCACTTTGACACTTTGACGCTTTTATCCATATAAATATCTTATCGTAACCATTTTCCCACAGCCGCACGCACGATCGCCTCCTACGACAAGGAATGCATTGCTTTGTGCAGGATGCACCTGCTTTTTGTTTGATTTTCTTCCTTTTTGCATATCATGGCGCAGGATTTTTCATCCTTCCAAAATTTTCAAAAACACCGATTTTACACACCTTCTATTCATCATAAGGATTTTTTATGCATCTCGTTTTGATTCGGCGGCATTCTTGTTAAAATGATGAAATTTGACCACTTTTTAGTGCATTGCGTTACATAATTGTAGCTTTTTGAAATATTTTAATAAAATAAATAATAAATCACACAAAATTCGTGAGAAATCTCCAAAAAATAGGAAAAACTTATTTTTCCCCGCGAAAGGCACTTTACAAGGAATTTCTGTTTTGGTATAGTTTATGAAAATACTAAGAAAGAGCAAGGTATACACTATGAAGACGAACCGAAAGAAACTCTCCACAACGATTACTCTGTTTTTAGTGATCGTATTATCACTGCTCAACATCGTTTCCATCCTGTTTCTCACCACCACCGCAGGCTCTGCCCTCAACCGCAAGCAGGATGCTTTTATGCACGAAACAAACACAAGTGCTAAACGACAGGTAGAACAGTTTATCGAAAAGTATGTCACAATTACAAAGATGCTTTCGAAAAATGAACTCCTGAGAAATACGGTCCTTGCCGGAACCGAAGCCGAGCCTATGCAAAACAGTGCAGGCTTTTCTTATGTCATCGGTAATATCCAGACCATCATGCGGGATTATCCTGATATCCTGAACATCGCCTTCGCAAGCATCGCGGAGGATCGGGTCTATACACAGGACGGCACCCGCACTGACATCCGCATCAGTTCCCGTCCATACTTTGCACAGGCAAGCCAGGATCTCTTCCTCACCCAGCCGTACATCGATACCGCAACGGGCGATCTGTGCGCCTCCATCGCAGCACCGATCAGGAACGACTCCGCAACTGTCGGCATAATCCTTGTCGATCTCAATCTCGGTTATATCTCCGAATTCATGGACAGGATGTCATTCGGAAAAACGGGACACTCTGTGCTGCTGTCCGCTGATAACATTCTCATCAGCCATTATGATCGCAGTATGATTGGCAAAAACATGAATGAGCTCGGTCTTCAAGGCGATATCCTTGACGAAGTCCTGCACCCAACCGCAAAGATCATGCGCTATCAGCTGCACGGCGAATCGAAGGTTGCCATCGCGCAGAGTCTGGAATTCAGCGGCTGGAAGGTCCTCTCCCTCATGACCCGGCAGGAATACGATTCGCAGACAGTCAAAACAATGTCCATCCTGGCACTGTTCCTCATCGTAAACTCCATCATCGCATGCCTGCTGATCCGCAGCATCATTGTCAAGAAGCTCAAACCGATTGCACAGCTCAACGACGGACTGCGTCACATGAGCGAGGGCGACCTGAGCGTAACGATCACCCATACAAGCAACGACGAAATCGGAGAAATGGCAGATTCCATGCGCTCATGCGTGGAGAGCCTGTCCTCCTATGTCGGAGAGATCGACACCGTGATGGATCACCTCTCGGACGGCGACCTCACCGTGCAGTATCAGCTTGAATTCAAGGGCGACTTCATCTCCATCCAGAAAGCGACCATGCGCTTCATGGACAAGCTCACCGATCTCATCAACAACATCTCCCGCGCATCGGCGCAGGTATCCACCGGGTCCGAGCAGGTTTCTGCCACCTCCCAGTCCCTTGCACAGGGCGCAACCGAGCAGGCATCCTCCGTTGAGGAGCTGGTTGCCACCATCTCCGAGCTGTCCGCCACCGTCAACAACAATGCGGAAATGGCACAGCGCGAGAGCGCAAACGTCCTGCACGTCAACGACCAGATTTCCCTGAGCGGCGAGAAGATGAGCCAGACCCTCACCATGATAGAGGAGATCCGCATGAGTGCAAACAAGGTAAACGGCATCGTCAAAACGATTGAAGATATCGCATTCCAGACAAACATCCTCGCGCTCAATGCCGCCGTTGAGGCTGCAAGAGCAGGACAGGCAGGCAAGGGCTTTGCCGTTGTAGCAAGCGAGGTAAGAAACCTTGCCGCCAAATCGGCAGAGGCTTCTCAGGCGACCACCGATGTCATCGGCGGCATGGTATCTGCCATCGAAAAGGGCAGCAAGAGCATGGAAGAAACAAAGCATTACATGGACGATGTGATTTCTCAGGCAATAGGCATCACCGAGGTGTTCCAGAAGATTTCCGAAGCCTCCGAGGAGCAGGCAGTGTCCATCTCTCAGGTAACGCTCGGAACTGACCAGATCTCCAGCGTGGTGCAGACAAACTCCGCAACCGCAGAGGAAAGTGCTGCGGCAAGCGAGGAGCTCTCAAGCCAGGCACAGATGCTCAAGAGCATGATCCAGCAGTTCAAGCTCCCAAGCGACGGGTCCGACTTTGCGGCCCATATCCCAGCCGATTACGGCGCATCGGATTTGAGCAGCTACGACGACTCCGATTTCATCCCTTCTAACATCGACAAATACTAATTCATGCTATCCCATACAGAAACAGGCAGAGCCCAACTCGGGCTCTGCCTGTTTCGTTTTGTTATCGAAGGCTTTTCGTGTGGTCAAAGCGGTCCTTGAGGACCTCGATGGCTTTCTTTTCGATGCGCGATACCTTCCGCCGCGGCTAATGTAAGCGACTCGAACTGCGCCTTCAAACCGTTGAATCACTCGCTCATCAGACGCTGTGCCGAATCTATCGCAAGCTGAAAGCTCCAAACCGGAACCTTGTAGAAGCTCACCTTCCCTGCCGGATCGGTATAGCGCGCTATTGGCTGGTTCTTAAACAGCTCCAGCGTTTTGCCGTCGCTGTTTTCGATGCGTATCCCGTGAGATCGGTCCGTTTTTTCGTCGGTCGGGGTGAATGACATCGCCGGCATCGATGCCATCAGGCGAAAGCTCTGGATGCGGTCGAGCTTTTGCGCCTCCTCCTCGTATGGGAGCGTGACCGAAACGTCGGAAAACTGCTCCAAAAAGAAATTGTGGTCCGGCGCGGCGTTTTGTCCGCGGTAGCGGCTGTAGCCCTTGAGCAGCTCCATCACCTGTGCGTAGGTGGATTGTTTGATCCGGTAAACCGCCTCCGGACCCTCTGCGGTGTAGAACACGGCAATCGGCTGATCGCGATACAGATAGAGCATCTGCCCGCGGTCGGTGTTGATGCGGATGTAATGCCCGCTGCTCAGGTCGAACGGGGACGGGATGGAAACTCCCTCGATGCGCTGATATTCCGACCAGCCGAGATCCTCCACAAACATCTCGCAGAAGGTGTGTATCACAAGGCTGTACGTCAGCGCATCGGGCGATTCGCTTGCAAAGAGGTCGAGGGTGTTGTACAGGTTGTCAAATGGGGCGTAGCGATCATGGAGCGCCGGGTTCTGCTTCCAGCTTTGCACCTCGTGGATGCGCGCCAGCAGCTTGTCGTAGGTTTCCTTTGAAACATCGTAATAGATCGTATTTCCGGCAAAATCCTGATACAGCGCCTGATCGTGGTCCTTATAGAGGTAAAACTGCTCCATGTTGTCCGTCACAAGGCGGATAAAATGGCCGCTGATGCGCCAGTCGTAGGTCACAAGCGTCTGCTTTGGCTTTGCCTGCGTCATGCTCTCAAAGTCGAGCGCATCAAAGATGGAGCGAATCACCTTGCTGTCGACGGTATAGTAGCTTGCGCTCTGGTAGTCCTCGGTGGAATGAACGTCAAGCCCCGAAAACGACTGGCGAAACGGCGAAGCGTTTGAGGAGGACGGACGGGGACGCGGCTGAGATTGCGCTTGAGATTGCGTCTGCGGCTGCGGACGCGGCTGAGATTGCGGTTGAGATTGCGTCTGTGGCTGCGGACGCGGCTTGGGTTCCGGCTGAATCTGCGGCTGCGGACGCGGCTGTGGACGCGGCTGCGCGGGAGCAGCTTGGTTTAAGGGCACTTCGATCTCCGGCTCCCCATTGCCGTCGAGGTAGGAGAGGACGCGCTCGAACACATCGTGCGTCGTTTCATAGCGGCGGTCTTTCACGGTGCTCAGTGTCACCATCACGCGCTCCCCCTCGTATGGGATAAAGGAATATGTCACCTCGTCCTCCCCCTGCCGAAGGATAACCTCTGCAATCGTCCCGCCCGTCGGGGGATTGAGCACCTCTTCCTCGAACGGCTGGTCAAGCTCAAGCAGTATTGTTTGAAGCTCCTCGCAGTCCTCGCGGGAGAGGATGGCTTCCTTGCGCATGGATGTCATCGTGCGCTCGCACACGGCAATCGACACATCATTAAGGCTCTCGCATTCCTCCACCGTGAAGGGGACTTCTTCCAGCGGCTCGTCCGCCATCGGGATTTCCTCCTGCACTTGTCCGCAGGCGACGAACGCCCCCGACAGCACCACGAGCACCATCAGGACAGCACCCAGCACCCAGCCCTTTACGGAGGATTCGCTGAGGATGGCATCAAAGCGGCGCTGCAATACCTTTTTGCCGCCCTGAAAGCCCGTGGAGAACATCGGGGCCTTCCCCTTTTCGCGCTGCATGATATGGAGGATGGATTCGCAGTAGCAGCAGCGTTCCTCCTGCTCCATCTGTTTTACCACGGATTCGTCGCAGGTGATTTCGAGGTCGTTGTCCGCTTCGCGCACCATCCAGTAGATCATCGGGTTAAACCAGTGTACGCACTGAACCACCACCAGCAGCAGCTTATACCACAGGTCGCGGCGGCGAAAATGCGTCAGCTCGTGGCGCAGGATGACAAGCGCATCGTCCTCGCTGTACGCGCGATCCGAAAGGAGCAGAACAGGATGGAGCAGCCCCACCATCATCGGGCTTTTCACCCGGCGGCTGCATTGAAGCGGCGGCGGATTTTTGATGTTCTCCTCCCGGCACAGCTCATGGTAGAGCGCGAGGAGCGATTCATCCGTGACGGGATGGTTCCAGATGGCGGACTTTTTCTGATACTGAAGGTAGGATACTGCGTGGTAAAGTGCGGCGGTCACAGCGCCGAGCAGCCACACCGCGCACAGCACCGTGCGAAGCGACGGGCGGCGAACCGGCGGGGAATACACGGGCAAAGCTTCGGGCGCGGTGCGATCGTCGGACAGCGGCGGAGCGTCGAAGGACTCCGCCTGAGGCGCCGGAGCTTCAGCCGGCGCTGCGGGCGATGCCGTGTGCTCCAGGCGCGGGAGCGTCACAAGCCCGTCGGAGGGCATCGCAAATTCAAACGGGAGCAGCAGCCGAACGCACAGCACAAGCCACACCCAATACCGCCACTTGGCGGAGCATTTCCTTGTCACGGGGATGAGCAAAAGCATCAGCGCAAGGATGATGCCTGCCCCCAGAGAAAGGCGCAGCAGATTGACAAAAAGCTCCATCATTTTTTCTTCCCCCCTCTTGCTTCATTGAGAAATTCCTGCAATTCGTCGAGTTCCTCATCGTCGATGGTGTTGTTCTGATAAAGGTTTGCCACAAGGCTTGTCACAGAGCGTCCGCACAGACGCCCCAGGACCGAGCTGCTCTCTTCCTTTAAATATTGCTCCTCGCTGATGAGGGCGGTATAGCGGTTTGGCTGGCGTCTGCCCGCCGATTCGCAGGACAAAAACCCCTTCTCCACAAGCCGCGAGAGGAACTTGAGGATGGTGGTCGGTCCCCATTTGTTTGGTTCACTCAGCTTTGCTTCCAGCTCGGGACGGGTGACGGGTCCGTCCGCTTCCCAGATAATGAGCATCAATTCCAGCTCGGAGTTTGGCAGGTGCATGATCTCCTGTTTCATGGCACTTCCCCCTTCTCTTTTGATTAGACATTTGGCGAATCTTTGGCTATATTCTACACTTGTCTAATCTAAATGTCAAGCGCTTTTTCTGGAGGGTGCCAAATCCAAATATTCATAAATAATAATGTATAAATTATCAAAATCCCCCGCTGCCTTCTTGCAAATATTACTGATATTTCCAATCAAATCGCGGCAAAAATTGGGGAATCTATGAGAGGGAGCTTCCAAAAGCATCCGAATCCTACGAAATATCGCAGGAAAATCCCGCCAATTTTCTCGAAAAGCGCTATTTTCTTCCCTCTCGATTAACCATTTTGCACAAGGAATCGCCCGTTTTTTCTTAGAATCCGTCGATTTTATCGAAGAAACGCTGCACCGATTGCAATTTCTTGCATCAAATGGTATAATCTTATCCAAGTGGAACGGCTTTTGGATGAAGAAGGGTGTCCACTGGGAAAAAAGAAAAGAAAAGGAAGTGTTTTTTATGATTAGCTTGCTTGGCGTAGCCGTTGTAATCATCGGCTTTGCGCTCAAATTGGAGCCGATCGCAATTATCTTTGTGTCCGCCATCGTGACAGCGATCTGCGGTCAGATCCCGCCGATGGAGCTGCTGCAGCAGGTGGGGAGCACCTTCGTTGCAAACCGCAACCAGCTCATCGCACTGATTCTGATGATGCTCACCGGTACCCTCGAGCGAAACGGTCTGAAGGAGGCCGGCGTCGAGCTCATCAAAAAGGCGCAGGGACTCACCTCCGGGATGCTGATGGCGGTTTGGGCAGTGGCGCACGAGCTCTTCATCATCTTTAAGATCCCGATCACCGGCGTACCGACCTACGTCCGCCCGATCCTGATGCCGATGACACTCGGCTGCATCGAGTCGAAGGGGCTCACCGTTCACCCCGAGCACGAGGAATCCATCAAGGCGCTCTACGGCAAGGACAGCAACATGGGTAACTTCTTCGGACAGTGCCTGTTTGCTGCAAACTCCTCCGTGCTGCTCATCCAGTCCACCATCGCAACCGTCGGGGTGGAAGTGGACGTTATGCAGATCGTGCGTGTTCAGATCCCGGTTGCCATCTTCGCGATGATCGTTGCTGTATCGCAGAACCTCATCACAGAAAAACACAACTACCAAAAATACTACGGCAAAACCGCGTCTGCGCAGGAATAACGGAAGGAGGAAGACAGAATGTTTGAATTTTTTATCAACCCGGAGATCACCCTCTCCGCAAAGCTCATCGAAGTGATGTACCTGCTGTCTGGCTTCTTCTGCATGTACTGCGGTGTGCGCGCCATCCAGAAAAAGGATAACAAATACTTCCTGCCAACCGGTATTTTCTGGTTTGCGCTGGGGATCGTGGTTGCATTCGGTCAGTGGCTGCCGCCGATTGCAAGCGGCGTCATCGTGGCGATCATCTGCGTTCCTGCCGGACTTGGCATGGTAAAACGCGGCAGTCTTCAGGCTGCCCCGAAGGAAGTGCAGGTCAAAAACTTTAAGAAGATCGGTATGAAGCTGTTTATCCCGGCACTGGGCGCCGGCTTCTTCTCCATCATGATCTCCCTCTTCCTCAAGGGCTGGAGCTCCCTGCTCGGTTCCCTCTTTGCAACCATCTTCGGCATCATCCTGCTTGTCATCTGGAACAAGGAGAACAAGCCGATGGTATTCTTGGAGGAAGGCAGACGCTTCCTTGACATGAGCGGTCCTACCTACATTATGCCGCTTTTGCTCTCCACCCTCGGTGCCATCTTCACAAAGGCAGGCGTAGGCGATGCATTCGCCTCCATTTTCAGCAAGATCATCCCGCAGAACAACATCTATATCGGCATCGTGGCTTATGCACTGGGCATGGTGCTCTTCACGATGATCATGGGCAACGCCTTCGCTGCGATCACCGTAATGACGGTGGGTGTCGGTGTGCCGTTTGTTATCAACCTCGGCGGCGATCCGCTGTATATCATCACGCTCGCCATGACCTGCGGCTACTGCGGCACCTTGCTCACTCCAATGGCTGCAAACTTCAACATTGTTCCGGGCGTATACCTCGAAATGAAGGACAAATACGGCATCATCAAGGCACAGATCATCCCTGCTGCCCTCATGCTCATCTTCCAGATCCTCTATATGTTCTTCGTTGTAACATTCTAATTTGGTGGTGATCTATTATCGCAATCTCACTCAATGAAGGCGCAAAAATCGTCATCGAGCGCTGGTGCGGTGTCCGGGAGGGCGAACAGGTCCTCCTTGTCACCGACGAACAGCACATCGACGAAGGGATGGCGCTGTGGCATGCAGCAGACCATGCCGGCGCATCCGCTGTGCTCGTCACCATCCCGCACCACTGCACGCAGGCAGGCGCACTGTTCGATTCGATGTATGAGCTGGCAGCGCGCCACGATGTCATCATCGGGGCGGCAGGGTCCTCCCTTGTATCCAACAAAACGGTGCAGCGCGTCGTTAGGGAGGGCGGACGCTTTCTCTCCCTCCCCCTCTCGAGCAACGACGGAAACTCGGTGCTCACCTACGATTTTATGACAATGGACCCGCAGGAAGCGGACGTTCTTTCGCAGAACATGCGCGCTGTCCTGCGCGGTGCAGATACCCTGCGCGTGACCACGCCCGCAGGGACCGACCTTACCTTCGGCAAGAAGGGACGTGCTCCGAACATTTTTCACGGTCTTGCCGATACACCGGGGAAAATCGGCTCGTCGAGCTTTGAAATCTATATCGGCATGGAGGAAACAAAAACAAACGGTCACGCGGTGATCGACGGGTCCCTCGGCTATCTCGGGGTGCCCTCCTCCCCCATCCATGCAGAATATCGGGACGGGGTCCTTGTGGAAATCGAGGACAGCGAAAGCGGACGAAAGCTGCGGGAATATATGGACGGATTTTCCGACCCCGGAATCTACGTTGCCGGAGAATTCGGCATCGGGCTCAACAAAAAATCCCGGTGCCGCGGCGCCTGCTACATCGAGGACGAATCCGCCTACGGCACATTCCACATCGGGATGGGGCGCAATCTTGCGCTGGGCGGCGTACACGATGCCAAAGGGCACTTCGACCTCGTATTTTGCAAACCCACCATCTATGCCGATGGGGTCATCCTCATGAAAGACGGCAGCATTCAATAAGAAAAGGAGCGTTTTTTGTATGAAAGTTTTACTCACAGGTTTTCAGCCATTCGGAAAAGACACCATGAACCCTTCCTTTGAAGCGGTAAAGCTCGTACCGGATGAAATCCTCGGCGCACAGATCGTAAAAAAAGAGATCCCTGTTGTGTTCCGCAAGGGCGGTGCCGTGGTAGCACAGGCAGTCCGCGAGGAAAAACCGGACATCGTCATCCTTGTCGGTCAGGCAGGCGGAAGAACCGCAATGTGCCCGGAGCGTGTTGCAATCAACATTGAGGACTGCGCGCCGAGCTTCCCCGACAACGAGGGCAACGCGCCGCAGGGCGAAACCATCGCAGAGGACGGACCGGCTGCTTATTTCACCACGCTGCCCATCAAGGCCATGGTTCAGAAAATGCAGGAAAACGGCGTTCCGGCAATCGTTTCCAACACCGCAGGCACCTATGTGTGCAACGATCTGATGTACCACCTGCTGCACCTGCTGCACACCGAGTTCCCGAATGTGCGCGGCGGCTTCATCCATGTTCCGTATGCCACCGTGCAGAACTACCCAAAACAGCCGTCCATGACCATCGAGGAAATGGCAAAGGGGCTGCGCCTTTCCATTGAGGCGGCAATCGAGCATGAAAAAGACCTCAAGATCGCAGGCGGTGCAACACACTGATCGGCACCTTAGAGGAGGCTGTCATGTTTTCGTTATTCAAAAAGAAAAAGGAGCTTTCGGTGCGGGTGCGCACCTTTGATGCGGCGCGCTACCTTGCAGGAATGCAGATCATCACCGACCGCCACGGCTACAAGCGGGACGTTTCGCAGCTTCAGCAGGAGTTTTATTCCAAGCGGGAAGCTTTGTGCGAGCGCACCGCACCGCGCGCGACCATGGTGCTGTTCGGGAATGAGGACAGCGACGGGAGGTTCTCCTATTTTATCGGGGATCTCGTCGATTCGCAGGCGCAGGAGGAGAGCTTCACCGTTGTGGAGCTTGCGCCGGGGGACTATGCCCATATCACCGTCGGCTTTAAGGTGCCAAACGACCTTGCCCTCTCCGTTGCCAAGCGCAAGCAGCAGTTTTACAGCCAGTGGCTGCCGGAATCGGGCTATCGGGTGCCTGATGCAGTCGAATCCATCGAGCTTTACGACCGCCGCAGCGAGATCGACCTCCCCTCCATCGACCTTGTTTTCCCGCTGGTGAAAGCGTAGAATCCCATAAAAAAAGAACGCCTAACGGCGTTCTTTTTATTTTGCCTGATAGCGCAGGGGGGTGGAATGACGCAGGTGATTGCACCTGCCACAGGTGAACCTCCCACAGGTGATTGCACCTGCTACAGGTGGAGCCTGCCACAGGTGATTGTGCCTGCCACAGGTGAACCTGCCGCAGGAGAGCCTGCCGCAGGTGATTGTGCCTGCCGCAGGAAAACCTGCCACAGATACTCCCCCTCCATCGACCTCGTTTTCCCGCCAACAAAAGCGTAGGAACCACGCATTTATTTTGCCTGATAGAGCAGCGGATACTGCGCCCGGTCGCGCTTTCGCAGGAGGGCAAGGAGCAGGAGGTTGATTCCCCCAAGTGCAAGGATGCCAAACCAGATGTAGGGCAGATCGATGCGCTCGCTCAAAAAGCCTGCAAAGGACAGGCACAGCCCCTGAAGCAGCATCGAAGAAACCGTGATGACAGAGCTGATCCTTCCGCGGTGGCTCGACGGCACTCTTTTTGTGATGTACGGCTTGTTCCCCAGCGTGTTGAGGATTTCCCCGAAGGTAAACACCACCATCGAAGCATAGTAGACCGCAAGTCTGCCCCCCGCCAGCATCACGCCTGCAAAGCCCAGCATCTGCAAAAGCTCCCCCAGAAGGAGCTTGCCGGTGTCCTTGACCCGCTCAAACAGACCTGTGCACAGCGGCGTCCCGATGATGACGACAAGGGCGTTGACGCTGGTGAGCGTTCCGAGGACGAGCGCGCCCTTGCTGCCAAAGAGCTGTTCGAGGGTCATCGGCAGCATGTACCCGTTGCCGATCTGGTACAGCGCGCTGACAAAGCCCATGCACAGCGCAAACAGGACGAGCACCGGCGCTGTCGAAAAGACCTCGCGCGTCGATGCGTTCTCCAAGGCCTCCTCATACTGCCCGGCAACGGTGGTGTTGCGCGACGGGGTGATGTCCTTGATAAAGAAGAAAATCAAAACGGTGGAGGAAAACGTCGCCGCGCCGCTGATGAAAAACGCGAGGGAAAGGTGGTTTTCAAAGAGCAGACCTCCGAGGGTCGGCGCGAGGACAAGCCCCAGATTCATCCCCATGTAGTTTAGGCTGTACGCCCGCTCGCGCTCCTCCTGTGTGCTGAGGTTGGCAACGAGCGTATCGTAGCTCGGTGACTCGATCTGTGCAAAGATACCCGATATACAGAAGATGACGACGAGGAAGCGGCTCATGGGCAAAACCGCACAGAGCAGATACCCTGCAACCGTCACAAGGTCGCAGATGACGATGATGTTTTTCTTGTTGAAGCGGTCCGCCAGCTTGCCGCCGATGAGGGTGCAGGGCAGCAGGATGATGCCCACGAGGATCATCAGGTTTGCGACCTCTTTGGCGGAATATCCAAGCTTATTTTTGAGGATAAGCGTGAGCATCGGCCAGATGAGTCCCCCCATCGCGGTCACCACTCTGCCCCAGAACACGATGTACAGCTCGCGCCTGAGTCCCCGATACTGATTGAGCAGCTTCATGTTTTTTTCCCTCCTTCAAAAAATCGAGCACAAATTTACCCCTGCTGTCCCCCAATCAGATGGTAGACGTTGTCAAGCTCCATCGGCTTATAATAGTAAAAGCCCTGAATGAGGTCGCAGCCTGCCTTCTGGACAAGCTCCCTTTGGAACTCGGTTTCCACGCCCTCCATACAGACCTTTTTGCCAAACTGGTGACAGGCATAGACGATACTCGTGATAAAGCTGCTTTTTTCGGAGGAATCGCTCATCTCCAGCAGCAGCGAGCGGTCGAGCTTGATGATGTTGGAGGGATAGCGCAGCAGGACGCGCAGCGAGGAATAGCCGCTGCCAAAGTCGTCGAGCGCGATGCGGATGTTGAGCTTTGTGCATTCCTCCACAAAACGGTCGAGCTTTTCGGGCTGGCTGTCCATGCAGCTCTCGGTCAGCTCCAGCACGATATGCTCCCCGCCCAGCTGATACTTTTGCAGTGTTTCGCGCAGAAAGGGGATCAGTCCCTCGTCACTCAGCTGCTGGAGGCTGACGTTGACGGTGAGGTAAAAGTTCTCCATCAGCGTGGTGAGGCGCACGCAGGCGCGCACCGCCTGCTCAAAGACCCAGCGCCCCGCAAGATGGATCATCTGCTCGCGCTCGATGATGGGGATAAACGTCGCAGGCGAAACGTTCTGCCCGTTGTACTGCCAGCGCAGCAGCGTTTCTCCGCCCACCGGCAGTCCCGTCTGCGCCGACACGACAGGCTGGATCACGATGCGAAAGTTCTCCATCCCGTGCAGGACATTTTCGATCAGACGGCTTTCCATGCTGGCAACCTGCTTGATTTTTTGCAAGCTCCCCACCGAATCGTCGAGAAACGGCTGATCCGGCGTCTGGTTTGCCACCTTGCTCAGGGAGATGACGTTTTCGATCAGATCCTGCGGCATCACGTCCTCAGGAAGGCAGCGCAGCAGCACAAACGAGCAGGTGGACGCTGTGGCGATGCCCATGCTGTGGTAGACCTTATCGACGATCCTGCGGATCTCCTCGATCAGCTCCTCCCCGCTTTGGGGGCATTTTGCGTCCAGCAGACCCAAAAAGCGTGTCCCGCTCAGGCGAAAGAGCGTGATCTCGTGGGCGAGCGCCTCGGTGAGCTTGCCGGCGATCTCGCAGATGAGGTTATCCCCGTAGTCGCGCCCGTGGTTGTTGTTGATCTGCATGATGTTGTGCAGCGAAAAGCCGATCACCCGGTCGTACCGTTTGAGCTCCTTATTTTTTTCAAGCTGCTTGACAAGGACTGGCTCGGTCGGGAGATTGGTGAGCGGGTCGACCACAAAGTCCTCGTCCTGCTGCGACATCCTCCCTGCAAAGAACAGAGGGGTCGTGCCGTCCTCGCTCCATTTGATCTGCCCATAGCAGCGCACCCAGATCCGGTTCCCGTTGGCATCCTGCACCTGATAGCGCAGGTCGTGATACTTCTGCTTTTTGTGCAGGAGGGCATCCACGTCCCGCTCAAAGCGCTCGCGCAGCTCGGGGTCCTCGATGCGCACGCCCCATTCCTTCACCGGGTCGGAGATGATGTTGCTCGAAAAGCCGAATTTGATGCGCATATTTTCTGAAATATAGTAGATCCTCTGCTGTATGTCGCCAAAGAAGAAATAGCTTGTCTTGTTTTCCTGCCCCAAAACCGAGAGCAAAAACGCGACGTCGCAGTAGGTGTTGGAGAGGAACCTTTGCAGCACGCCCTGTGGGGTATTTTCCGGCGCAGAGCATCCGCCGGACTGTGCAGGGAGTCCGCTCCCCTGCATGAGGGCGCTGCGCAGGTCGCGTGCGCGGTACATGCTGTCGTTTGCACGGGTGAGGACCGTCTCGACGTCGATGGGCGCTTCGTCCGACCATGCGCCGCCGATGGAGAGCTGACAGGTGCTTTGCAGCATATGAAGGCGCAGGGCATCCAGATCCTGCTCGATGGTGCTGCGGTCGGTGTCGCGGTAGAGCGCCACAAACTCGTCGCCGCCCACGCGGTAGATCCATTTGGTGTGCAGCGAGTGCTGCATCAGGCGATAGCACCGGCGGATCAGCTCGTTTCCTGCTTCATAGCCCTGTGTCCTGTTTGTTTCCTTGAGGCCGTTGATGTCGCAGTATATCGCCCCGAAGGAGTTCCACGTTCTGTACGATGCCGTATGCTCCTGCATGGCGTTGTGGTTGTAGGCTCCGGTGAGCATATCGTGATAGCTCATCTGGCGAAACCGCTGATACATGTCGCGCCGCTTGAGCTGCGGGAACAGATATTTCCCAAGCTCTCCCACCACCTGCTCCAAAAGGAAGAGCATTTCCTTTTCAGGGTTATCCAGCCCCAAAAAGCCCCGAAGCTCCCCCTTTTCGCGGATGGGTCCTGCCACAAGGGACTGGATGCCCTGCGGCTTCAGGAGCGAATAGGTGCTGGGGTATTTTTGATGGATCTCCTCGATGTCGCGGATGAGGATGGTGTTTTCCCTCGAAAAGCTCTCCATCCAATACTGCAAGTCGGACAGCGGGAGATCGTGCAGGAATTCCATCTGCGATGCCACCCCGTCAGCACACCATTCATAGGTGTTGCTGATGGTGCGGTTCTCAAAGATTTCAAAGAGGTAGGCGCGGTGTGCGCCGAACTTTGCCCCAAGATAGCCCAGCATCGTTTTGATGGACTGCTCCGGATTGGGCGCAGTAAAGAAGATTTGAAAGCACTCGTTGACGATCGTTTCGCGGTTGAGAAGCTCGTGCCTTGCCCGCTCCATCCCCGAACGGCTTTGATTTTTTGCTGTTTCGATGCGGTATCGCCGCCCGTTGCACTCAAGCATCTTGTCGCGCACGAGAAAGCGGCGGTCGAGGATGAGGTTGTCGTGCGCCCAGAACAGCGAGCCGCTTGAGCGCAGCCTTTTGTTGTTGCAGAATTCGCACGGGGCATCCTGATTTTGCAGGACCTTATAGCATTTTTTGCCCTGATAGGGCATGGATCTGTCGTACCCCAGCAGCTCTTTGAGGCTCTCGTTCATGTAGATCAGTTCATAGCTGTCTGCATCGGAAACGTAAACCGCCTCGTCCGCATCCTCAAAATACTCAAACAGTTTTTTCAGTTCATCCATATGGCACGGTCCTCTCTGTATTCTCTCATAAATACCTTTTAAAATATCAGCTCTATTTTAACAGATTTGCGCTTGCTTGTCACCATTTTTCCCCTGATTGTGCGCCGCTTTGTGAAGATTTCGGCAAAAGAGCCGCAGAATCCTGCGGCTCTTTGCAGCGGTCTATTCTATTGAAGCACAAACTCTGCGCCGCGCTCCGTCTTAAGCTCAATGGACGAAACCTCCAGATAAAGATTCGAGAAAAATCCGTCCTGCTCAAGCTTTGGCGTCCCCACGACGCGGATCCAGTCGTTTTCCTGCGGGAGCTCCCCGTCATACCGAAGCAAAAATCCGCCCCAGCCGTCGTTTCCGCAGCAGCCGGGACCGCGGCGGTACACAGAAGGGCACGTTTCTCCCCCGTCCCATGAGGTGAGCAGCGAATACATCCCCTCCACAACGATGGTCTTGTCCTTGTAGTCGTCGAAGTTAAAGTAGATGTCGTTGATTTGGCTCAAAAACATCTTTTCCCCGATTTCAAGCACCTGTGAGGAATCCTCCGCCGCAGAGGAGCCGCCCTCTAAAGAGCTACTCTCGGAAGTGCTACTCTCGGAAGTGCCGCCCTCTAAAGAGCCATTCTCGGAAGAGCTACTCTCGGAAGTGCCGCCCTCTAAAGAGCCATCCTCGAAAGAGCCACTCTCCGCGGATTCGGCAGGCTCTGTTTCCTCCGGTGCGCCCTCCGGGTCCTCCGCCCTCGATGTCAGACCGGGTTCGGCGGGGTCGTCCGGGAGGGGAGCAAGTCCCGGTGATGGAGTGCGCTTTTTGGGGATTGGTTCCCCCGATTCTTTTAGTTCATCGAGGGAAATAAGCTCCGATTGGGGCTTCGACGCTGCCTGCTGCGTCCCGGACGCAGCAGGTGCAAAGCCATAGCCTGTTCTTGCGCCTGCGCTGGCGCAGCCGCAAAGAATCGTACCGAGAATCAGCGCAATGCATCCTATTTTACGCTTCACGCTGCATCGCCCTCCTTCCTGCCCCGATCGCCCAGTACACAAAAAACACTGCCATGTTGCACAGCACGATGCTTGCGCCCGTCGGGGTGGCATAGCGGTAGGAGAGGATGAGCCCGCTCCACAGGCACAGCACGGAGAGCACCGCCGCGTTGAGCACCACGGTCAGAAATCGCTTGCACACGCGCATCGCCGTCAGCGACGGGAACACGATGAGGCTCGTAATGAGCAGCGCCCCCATCATGCGCATCCCCAGCACGATGACAAGCGCCGTCAAGAGGGCGATGAGCAGATTGTACCGCTCAGTGTTCGTGCCGGTTGCCTTGGCGAACGGCTCGTCGAAGGTCACGGCAAAGATGCGGTGATAACACAGCACAAACAGCACAAGCACCACAAGGCAAAGGGCGATGCTCAGGTTCACGTCGCTTTGTGACATGCTCAAAATACTGCCGAAGAGGTAGTTGCACACATCGGTGTTCATGCCCGTTGTCATGGAGATGACGGTCACGCCGATTGCCAGCGCCCCCGTGGAGATCAATGCGATGGCGGCATCGCCCTTGATTTTGCTGCTCTCACGGATGCGCAGCAGGAAGAACGCCGCCGCCACAACGACAGGGATGGACACCGTCAGCGGAGCCATGTTCATCGCGGTGGCAAGTGCCAGCGCGCCGAATCCCACATGGGACAGCCCATCCCCGATCATCGAATACCGCTTGAGCACAAGGCTCACCCCCAGAAGGGACGAGCACAAGGCGATCATCGTCCCCACAAGGAAGGCGCGCACCATGAACGGATAGGAGAAAATCTCCTGCATCAAACTAAGCATGGGATGCACCTCCCAAAAAGCGCTGCCCGATTTCGCTGCGCTCGTATTCCGCGGCAGTTCCGTAAAAGAGCTGCTCCCGGCACAGGTGGAGGATGTGCTTTGCGTGGGACACTGCCGCCGCGACGTCGTGCGACACCACGATGACGGTGATGCCCAGTTCACGGTTGAGGCGGTCGATGAGGGAATAAAGCTCCTGCGTCGCGACGGGGTCAAGCCCCGCAGCCGGCTCATCGAGGAGGATGAGCTTCGTTGCGGCGCACAGGGCGCGCGCCAGAAGGACGCGCTGCTGCTGTCCGCCCGAAAGCTCGCGATAGCATCGGTTTTTGAGCGGTTCGATGCCCATGCGCTGCATGGCAGAGCCGGCGGTGAGCTTTTCTCTTTTGGTATAAAACGGTTTGCCCTGCATCTGGTTGAGGCAGCCTGACAAAACCACCTCCCAAACGCTTGCCGGAAAGTCCTTCTGCACGGCGCTCTGCTGCGGCAGATAGCCGATTTCGCGCGCAAGCAGCCCGTGTTCGAGCGTGATGCTCCCGCTTGCAGGCTTTATAAGTCCGAGCAGCCCCTTGATGAGGGTGCTTTTTCCTGCTCCGTTTTCCCCGACGATGCACAGATGGTCGCCTGCTTCCACCTTGAAGCTCAGTCCCCGGACCGCCGTGATCCCCTCGTAGGCGAAGGCAAGGTCACGGCATTGAATCAGATACTCTTTTTGTTCCATGCTGGTTTCTCCTTTGCACATCGCGTCAGCTCAGGGCAGCGCGCAGGACTTCGAGATTTTTCTCCATGAGGGAGAGATACGTTTCGCCCGCCTGCTGTTCGTCCCTTGTGAGGTTGTGGCACGAGTGGAGCATCGCCTTTTTGGCTCCCGTGGCTTCGCAGATGGTATCCGCGAGCTTCCCGTTGGAAAGCTCGATGGTGAGAACAACGGGGATCTCCTCCTCCTTCACCTTGTCGATGAGAAACGCAATGGTACCAGCACTCGCCTCGCTCTCGCCGGAACAGCCCGAGAAGGCGGCGTAGTACGTCAATCCGTATTCCTCTGCAAGATACCGAAACGGAAAGCGATCACCAAAGAGAACGGTTTTGCGTTTTGCATGCTCCGTCACATCGCGCAGCTGGGAATCCAGCTCCTGGAGCTTTGCAAGATACTGCTCGGTGTTCTTTTGGTAGACAGCGGCGTGTGCTTTGTCCTTCTCGCACAGGAGAGCGGAAATTTTCTCCACGATTTTTTCTGCATTTTTGGGAGAGGTCCAAACGTGCTCGTCGATTTCTTCCTCATGCTCATGCTCGTGCGAATCCTCGTCTTTATGATGAACATGGCTCGCGATCAGATCACTGATGTCCTCGGCGGTGGCATCAAAATCAAAGAAGGTCGGGTCCCATTCCTCGCTGCGGAGGATGGCGTCGATATCCTCTTCGCCGTAGCGCAGGTGGACGTGTGCCGGCTCGTTGTCGTGCTCTGCATGAGGTTTTGAATCAACACGGTGGTCGTTCAGGAGCAGATACCTCGGTGTTTTTTCGTCTGGCTCCTTCTTTTCGTAAACGTACCACACCGATTCGATGTCGCCGTCCTCGCTGCAAACGGTGCGGAAGCCGATGTAGGCATATTCTGCCGACAAAAGCTCGTTGTCCTGTTTGAGGAACACGGTGTCCCCCTCGATTTTTATTTCGTCAAACTCGGTGGATTTTTTTTGCAGGAAGCTCTGCTTCATCGCATCGAAGGTTGTTTCGTGCGCCTGCGCTTCCTCCTCGATATACCAGTCTAACGCACCGCCCGCAAAAACAGGCTGGACAGAGCGGAAACTGCCTGCAAAGTCAGCGAGAGGTCGATCCTTGATATCGCCTTCCACAATGTTTTCGTGATGGTGATGATGTCGATGTTCATGCTCATGCTCCATTCCTTCTGTGATTTCCTCCGCCACGGTGGGCACACAGTCCACAAGGCGCAGGGTGTCGGGGCGCTTGTCCCCCATCGAATCGAGGATTTTTTCCACCCATACGTCGTTTTCGCCGCCTGTGTAAAGAAACAGGTCGCACGATTCGATGGCGCGGATGTCCTGCGGGGTCGGCTCGTACGAGTGGCTTTCCGCGCCGGGGCGCAGCAGCATCTTCACGTCGGCGTATTCCCCTGCGATCTGACGGGAAAAGTCGTACTGCGGAAAGATGGTCGTCACAACGAACAGCTTTTCCCTGTCCGATGCCTTCGATTCCCCACAGCCTGTCAGCGATGCCATCGCCACAGCAAGAGATACCATAAAAATCAAAAACTGTTTCATAAGCTCCTCCTGATTTTGTCGTAGTTTCTGTAAAAATCGAAGGGAGCTTTAATCGTCCATACGCACCTTTCGGCTCACCGGGGTCGGGCGGACAAGCATGGGCAGCACCACAAGAACAAGCAGCACGAGCTGCGCCGCGTGATTTTCTGAGGGTGCGCCCCCGCCTTTGAGCGTCAGCCTTCGCAGGTTTTCCTGCGCTGCATGGATGTGCGCGCAGACGGCACAGTCCTCGCCCGTACAGATGTGGTCGATTTCCTTTGCGATATAGTAAAGGGAAAACAGCGAGATCAAAACAACGCTCACACACAGCATGAGCGCGATTTTTCGTTTCATGCCCGGTCCCCCCTTTCTTCTGTCATCTTCTATTTGGCGAATTGATTCGTGCATTCGCTGCACATCCCGTAAAGCACGGTTCTTGCGGAATCGATGGAAAATCCGTGCTCCAAAAGCAGGTGCCGTTGCAGATGCTCCAGCTCCTCACAGCGGAAGTGGACGAGCTTTCCGCACGATTCACACTTGAGATAAAAGTACGGGGCACCCTGCTGCGGACATTCGCCCACATACTCAAAGCATGCCCCCGCGATGCCATCCACGAAGTATTTTTTGACGTTCCCCGTTTGCACCATCTGCTCCAGACGGCGGTAGATGGTCGCAGTCCCGATCACGATGCCGCATGCGGAAAAGTGGTGCACGATCTCGCTGACGGTCACGCGCGTGTGCGGCACCGACTGCAAAAAGCTCAGAAGCTCATCCTTTTGTTTTGTCTTATACTGTGTGACACGGCTCAAAACGGTCATCTCCTGTAATAATTTGAAAATTATTCTCAATTTATCACGATTTTCCGGCACTGTCAATAGAATTTGAGAATCTTTTTCAATTTGTTCTTTTGACCGTCATAACAAAACTCATACTTGACAGGATAACTTATTGTATAGTAAAATAGAAATATAGTATGTATTATACTTTTTGTAAAATTTCACCGCCTTTCTTCTCGAAGGGCGGCGCGCAATTTTGCAAGGAGGAGAGAAGGAGCGGATGCGGTATGAAGATTCTGCAAACAATACGCAGCATGAAGGAGGACTCGGTGCGATACCTCCCCGAGGTGAGGGAGTATGTCTGTACCGTCCAGCAGACCTTTTCGCTTGCGATGGCGCTGTTTTTCCTGCTCCATCTCGTTGTCATCGATATCCTTGATTATTCAGACTGCAAAATGCTCGATGCTGCGCGCTGGCTCTCCCTTGTGCAGATGGCGTGTTCCATTTTGTGGTATGTCCTGTTCAAATATTACATCAAATCCCGCCCCACCCACATTGTCGGGACAGCACTGTGCAACGTGCTTCAGCTGCTGATGCTATTGGAGCTGCACTATCTGCTTTACAACGAGTACATCTCCTATACGGTCCTTGTCTGCATCATCCTGTGCACCTCGCTGACGATCATCGGGTATGTGCGCTTTTATACGGTGATGATATCCACTGCCCTGCTGCTCGACTGCGTCATCACGGCGATGAACAACGTCGAGATGCTCCATACCCGCACGATGAAGCTCTATTTTATCGACAATCTCTTCATCCTCGTGATTGCAGTGACCATCAACATCTGTTTTACGCGCTTAAAATTTCAGGAGTTTGAAAAGCAAAAGCAGATCCTCTTTTTGTCCGAGCGCGACGGGCTGACGGGGCTGCTCAACCGCAAAGCGCTCGAAGCCTGCATGGAAAAGCTGACGCGGGAAAAAATGATGTGCGCGATGATCCTGCTTGACCTTGACAACTTCAAAAAGCTCAACGACACCCTCGGACACTATGCCGGCGACCGCTGTCTTTGCACGGTATCCTCCGAGCTGCAAAGCATGTTCCGCAGCACGGACTATGTGTGCCGGCTGGGCGGCGACGAATTTGTGGTCGTGATGCCCGATATCCCAGGCCCCGACTGTGTGCTCGAGCGCGCCCGGATGATCCTCGAGCGGGTCCCGCACGAATATCCCAGCGAATCGGGGAGCATCCGCATCACATGCAGCATCGGCATCGCCTTTTCGCAAAGCGACGCCCCAAACCTCTATAAATCGCTCTATCAGGCGGCGGACTGTGCGATGTACGCCTCCAAGTCAAAGGGCAAAAACAGCGTCACAATCTACTCTGAGGAGCTTGCAGCCGTAAGATGACGCCGCACGAAGCAAAAGAAAAGCGCATCCGCATATCGCGGATGCGCTTTTTGTTTGTGCTTACACCTCGTAGGGGTTTGGTTCGATCGATTTTGTGGAAGGGACAGCCACCACGCCCCAGAGGGCAAGCATCTGCGATATGCCGCCATCCCGCCATTTATGGTGTCACAATCTACTCCGAGGAGCTTGCAGCCGCAAGATAACGCCGCACGAAGCAAAAGAAAAGCGCATCCGCGATATGCGGATGCGCTTTTTGTTTGTGCTCACACCTCGTAGGGGTTTGGTTCGATCGATTTTGTGGAAGGGACAGCCGGTGCGGTATCAAGCTCGATCCACTCCTGTACCTTAAAGCGGCCGCCGCCGCGGGAATCGTGGAGGCAGAACGCCACCGCATACTCCCCGTTTGGAAGGATGGCATCGAAGCGAACGATGTGATCCCCCTCCCAAAAGCCGCCGTTTATCAGCTGCAAAACACTGTCTCTGCACGGACCGATGGGATCGTGCACCTGCTCCTCCCCGTCGTCCCTGTTGGGCTCCAGCGGGAGGCAGCGCGGTGCATCGCTTTGCTCTTCCTCATAAAGGGAGAGCTGTACCGTCTGCATCTTAGGCTGCGCTCTTTTGGGATCACGGTACTCCTGATCCGAAAAAAACAGCACCGCCGCAAGCAGCAGTCCACCCAAAAGCAGGCTGCACTGCCACACACGGATAAAGGTTTTTCTCATGCTCTCCTCCTTATGGATGGTTTAATACTTGTCGTATCCGCTCAGTTCAAAGGAAGAGTCCTGCGGCTCACTGCGGGGAGCCTTATCCATAAAGGATTCGGTGGAAAACTCGTCCTTCACCTTAAACTGCATGAGCAGCTCGTCCAAAACGTGTGCCTGGCTCGACAGCTCCTCGCTTGCCGCAGCGCTCTCCTCGCTGGTTGCAGAGTTTGTCTGAACCACAGCAGAGATTTGGTCGACGCCGATGGTGATTTGGTTGATGCTGCTTGCCTGTTCCTCGGAGGCGATGGCGATCTCGTTGACGGTGTCGATAACCTCGTTGATGCTCCCTGCCAAACCGTGGAAGGCCTCGCTTGTCTTTTTGGCGATGTTTTCTCCCTGGCGCACTGAGTCGATGGCTTGTTCAATAAGTGCAGTGATTTCTTTTGCCGATTCGGAGGATTTCTGTGCAAGGTTGCGCACCTCATCTGCCACAACTGCAAAGCCCTTTCCTGCCACACCTGCTCTTGCCGCCTCTACTGCTGCGTTGAGGGAGAGGATGTTGGTCTGGAAGGTGATGTCGTCGATGACCTTGATGACTTTTCCGATGTTCTGGGCAGATGCCGAGATTTCTCCCATTGCCCGGAGCATTTCTTCCATATCGCTCATGGTGGATTTTGCAACCTCGCCCGATGCGGTTGCAAGCTCGTTTGCTTTCTTGGAGTTTTCTGCGTTGATGTTTACGTTATTGGAAATATCGGAAATGGAAGCGGACAGCTCCTCAATGGAGGCAGCCTGCTCGGTTGCGCCCTGAGCCAGTGCCTGTGCACCGTTTGATACCTGTGCGGCGCCGCCGTTGATCTGTGTGGAGGAGGAGCGGATCTCTCCAAAGAGCTTGTTCATTTTCTTAATAAGGTTGACGCCTGCGATCTCGATCTCCTTCACCTCGCCGGGGAAGTTTGCTTCCCCTTCCAATGCAAAGTTTCCGGCTGCCACCTGAGCGAGGTTCGATGCTGTGATGTTGATGATTCGTTTAAGCTCGGCAAAGCTTGAACGGATGCTGTCGCAGGTTTCGCCCAGCTCGTCGCGGCTCTCGTAGTCCACTTCCACGCTGAAGTCGCCCTGTGCAAGCGCATTGGTGGCCTTCTGGATCTGATTGAGTGGGGGAACGATGGCTCTTACAAGCATTCTGATGATGATCAGGCTGATGATGATGGAAGCTGCCACCATTGCAATCGTTATGATCATCGTCCCACGGTACACCTTGTGCACCAGATCGATCTGTCTGTCTGCCAGCTGCATCTGCTGATTGTGGATCTTTGCGAGGATATCATTCTGTGTAGACAGCAGGGGATAAAACTCCTGCATGTATATTGCGTGTGCCTGTGTCTTGGCTTCCTCGTCCCCGCTTTTCATCATCTGAATGATTTTCTGACGTACCTCTTTTTGATGGGCGAATGTATCGTTGAGAGAATCTACCAGCTCCTGGTCAACGCGGTGATTCTTCCCGTATTTGTTCAAAAGCTCTTCATTTGCAGCCGTATCCTTTTCAGCAAGGTCGAGGTAGTTGTTGATCTGGTTTTGATCCTGCTCCATAAATGCCATGAGGAGATAGCGTGTTCCGGAGAGAGTGTTGTGGCGGAGCTCCCAGACGCTCTGGGTGTTTACAAGGGTCTTCTCTGCGAGCGTGTCGCACCAATAGTTGAGGCTTGTTACCCCGGAGATGGACAGGTATGCTATCACGAGGATCAATACGATGATTACCCCAAACCCTGCCAGCAGTTTGTTTTTTACCTTCAGATTTTTCATAGATAAGATTCCTTTCCTTCTATATTTATCATCTTTTTCCCCGCTCAGGGGGCACCGGTCGATCCCGCCTTGTGCCGGGGCAGATCCCTTCCCTTAGACCCAGCCCGACACCCCATGCAGTCCAGCCGGAGATATTACAGCCTTCATCAATTCCTGATCGCATCACGCCTTTGATTCTCATTTTCTGTTGTATGTTATACCATCAAGCAAAACGCAAGGGTATAATCAGCTATTTTTCCGGTCCTGCCGTCAGACAGGAGGGAAAAAGGCAAAAAAACAGTCTTTGCTGTTATTATACCATATATTCCCTGAAATAGTTCCCACTTATTCGACTTTTTTTTTGGAATTTTTGGGAAAAACGGCGCTGTTTTCCATAATATTCCATTTATGTAGAAAAATCAAGCTCTTTTCCTTCAAAATTTATGAAAATTTATGAAAAACCATTTGAAGTATGGCACATAAGGAGCTATACTTTTGGGTAGAACTTTCTCAAATTTTGTCTTTTTACACCATCAACAGGAGCACACCACCATGTTAGACCGTTTTTTAGAGCACACCATTCAAAAAAAGATTCGATTTTATCACATTTTACGCGCATCGGGCACGATCCCCGCAAGCGAGATCTGCACGCTGCTTCACATCGACCCTCCCGGAATCAGCTGCCTTATCAAGGACCTCAACCGCCGCTTTGGGGGTCTGGCACGCATCGTCAAAAACCGCGAGCTGGTTTCTCTGCACGTGGAGGATGACATCAATACGCTCAAGCTGCTGCACGTCATCTATGCCTCCTCCGACGTCCTGCACTGCCTTGCGTTTATGCTCACAAACAAGAACGGCGTGCCGTTCACCAAATTTATCGACGACAATTTTCTCTCCAAGTCCTCCGCCTACCGCACGCGAAAAACCTGCCTTGAGTACCTTGAGGCGGTCGGACTTTGTGTGCGGCACAATCAGGTCTGCGGGGAGGAATACCGCATCCGCTTTCTCATCGGGCTGCTCTTTTATAAATACGGCATCGACTGCTGCGGCATCGACAAAGCATCCGTCGCCCTTGCAAGGCGCTTCATTTTAAGCACCAATCACACCATCGACCTCGACTTTCTCGAAAAAAGCCGGAACGAATACGGATACTTTGAATGCCTGCTCATCCTGTCGTGGAAGCGCAGACACCACCCCGTGTCCTTCCCCAGCCCAAACGACTTTGAGCCGTTAAAGCAGCTCTTTGTCTATCAAGGCATCGTCGAGCATCTGCACCGCACGGTGGAGGCGGAGCTTGGCGCTCCCTTTTCGCAGGCGGACTATGACTATATCTTTGCCGCATACTGCTGCACCAACAGCTGCGTTTTGGCGGACAAGTGGACGCTCGAGCAGATCCACCTGCTCTACCGCATCATCTTCGGGATGCCGGAATTCACCGACCTGCTTGAGCGCATCGAGCGCAAATTCGGCATCAACGCAAAGGACAACCACGCCATACGCGCCGCACTCATCTATTTTTGCAAGAAGTTTATCCTCAAATTACAGTGCATCGTCCCCGACAAGCACTTTTACCTCGATTCCAAGCGAAACCCCTCGACCCTTCAGGTCATCCGCTCGCTGACGAAGATCCTCAACCGCTGGTGCAGCGAAAACGATTTTCTCTACCCCATCGACCCAAACCACATCCGTTATTTTGCCATCCAGCTCGAAATCATCCTGCGCCAGTCGGTAAAGCCGGTGCAGGTGGTGGTGATCTCCGACCTTGTGGTGGAGCTTGAGGTGATGGGGCTTGTGCTCACAAGGAGCTTTCCCCCGCAGCAGATCGCGGTGCAGTATTTTATGCTCAACGCGCAGAACATGGATGTTCTCTATGAGCTTTCGGGCTGCGTCGTCCTTGTGAACCACCGTCTTGCAGGCTATATCAAGCAGCTCTCCCTCTCGGACAACAACTGTATCCTCTCCATTTCGGGAGAATTCAATTCCTTCGACCGCAGGGCGGTCAAGGACGCCATCGACCGCCTGTGCGACAAGCACTTTTTGGAGGCGATCGAAAAGCTCTGAGGCGATACCGCCGGAAAGGACACCCCATTATGCACAAAACATTTTGCATCACCTTCAAAAACTTCCTGCTTGCAGGGCTTGCCATCGCCGCATACAACCTGCTCTACGATGTGTTTTACGTCGGGCTTCTCCTATTTGCCCCGGATTCCCCGCTTCTCGACCATTATTTTGTGATGGATTCGGTGTTCTGCATGGGGATGCTCGTGCTCTATGCAGGCTGGTATCTCCCGCTGCACCGTGAGGAGCGCGAATATCCGGCGGTGACGCTGCCCCAGCCTGCCGTGCGCATCCCCGTCCTCGTGCTCGGGATGAACGCCCTGTCCTCGCTGTGGTTCCTCCTTGCGGGGACGGTGCTGCTCACCGTGCCGACCATCTCGCAGAGCCTTGAGCAGTTTGACGAATCGTGGAGCGACCTCGAATCCGACCCGTACCTTGCTGTCCTAATTTCCGTCGTGATCGCAGGACCCATCGTGGAGGAGCTGCTGTTTCGCGGCATCGTGTTCCGCTATTTTGAAAAGATCTGTCCGGGGCTCTTCCCTGCCGTGCTCTCCGGCATCGCCTTCGGACTGTGGCACGGGGAGCCGGTGCAGGTGGTGTACACGACGCTCATCGGCGTGCTGCTGGGGATGATCTACCAAAAAACGCGCGACCTTCGCATCACGATCGCCATCCACGTCCTCAACAACTTTCTTTCGACGCTGCCGCCCGCCCTCGATACGGAGCAAATGCAGCTCGCGATTTCCTGCGCGTCGTTTCTGATGCTGATCCCGGCTGGGATCATCTTCGTTCGCCTGATGAAGGGGCAGCCCCGCCGCGACATCGAGCCGTTTCTTTGCTGATACCAAAATTGATAAAAATTGATAAAACCGGAGGATCACATAGTTATGGAAAAACCACTCAATCGGGATGTCATCAAATATTTTGCAATGTTCACAATGCTCTTAAACCACATCGCCTTCGCGCTGCTGCCCCCGAATACGCTTTTGAGCGAAATTTTTATCAACATCGGATTTTTTACCGCCGTCACGATGTGCTATTTTCTCGTGGAGGGCTACGGCTACACCCGCTCCAAAAAGCGGTACGCCCAGCGACTGCTTCTCTTTGGGATCGTGTCGGAGGTGCCGTTCTGCCTTGCATTGACACAGGGGGAAATTTTCGCCTTCTGCGGCTTCAACATGATGTTCACGCTCTTTTTGTGCTTTCTGATCCTCTGCGCCAGGGAGCACATCGCAGGGAAGCTGCCCCGCACCCTTGCCATCACGGGACTCACAGTGCTGTGCATTTTCTGCGACTGGTCGTTCTTTGCGCCGCTCTTTACGCTCCTTTTCGCGTGGGCAAAGGGCTCCGAGAAGCGGACGAAGTGCGCGTTCGTGTGCTGCGCCGCCTCGTTTGGACTCTTTAACCTTCTGTCAAACGGGCTGGGTCGGTGTACACCGCAGGAAAGCCCCCTCTACGCCGCGGCATCGATGGCGGGCATCCTGCTGTCTGGCTTTGTCATCGTCTACCTCTACAATGGAAAACGCATGGATTTTGGGCGCACGTTTTCCAAGTGGTTTTTCTATCTCTTTTACCCGGTGCACCTGCTGATTTTGGGGCTGATCCGAATCGCTCTGCTTTAGTTTTCACAGAATCTGTTAGCGGAATATCTATTTTACAACATCTTTTCAAGGAGGTACTGCAATGAACAACTTATGGGAGAGAGTACAAGCACTCTACGGGGTACGCAGCTTCACCGGCTGCCCCGATGCACAGATCGAGCGTCTGCGCGAAAAATTCGGTGCGCTGCCGCAGATGGTGGAGGAATTTTACCGCACCGCCGCTGCCAGCGAAGCCTTCCGCCACGGACAGGACCGCTGGGTGATGCCAAAGGAATATGAGGAAAAAAACTACCTCAAGGAATCGGAGCATCTCGTTTTGCTCATCGAAAATCAGGGCGTATGCAGCGCAGGTGTCCTCAAGCAGGATCTGCACGAGCCCGATCCGCCGGTCTATGTGACGATGGACGACAAAAACTGGACGCTGTGCGCCGATTCGGTCAGCGATTTTCTGCTCGCGGCGCTGTGCTACGAGTGCGTGTTCGATCTTCCGTATACGACGGAGGATTGCTTCTATGAGATCACGCCCAAGGAGTATTCCCTCATCAAGCGAAAGCTCACCCCGCTGCCTGCCAGGATTCAGGACTGGCTCAACTTCGACATCCTTCTGTATCAAAACGCCCCCGACAACATCGTTGTGGTCCTCGACTGCGACGACGATCTGCAAATGCTCTACGGCGCCGCCACGAAGGAATCCTTCCAACGCCTGATGGAGGTCCTCGACGGCGTGGGCGAACCGCTGTAGCCCCCTTTCCGGTACAAATCGATTGAATTTTGCGTAGAAGCATTGTATAATAAGCTATCATACTTCATCCTGCAAAAGGAGGTCCCCCATGCGAAAACTGCTGCTTGCTGTGCTGTGTATCCTTGCGGTGCTTGGGATGAGCGGCTGCCAAAACCATGCAGACAAAACCTCTGATGCACCAAAGCCGGAAAAGGAAGACCCCGCCCCCTCCCTCTCAAAGGAGGAGGATTCGCCCTCGCAGGCGCAGCAGTTCCTTCAGTCCTCGCCCGACCTTCTGCCGCAGCTGCCCTCCCAATCGGCGCAAACGCGCCCGGAGGATGTTCTGGAGAAGCTCCCGGACGATCTGCGCCCGCAGCACCCGAAGGACCTTTCCCCCGAGCTGCCCTCGTTTTCCGAGCAGTCCCCCTCTGTATCCATCGAAAGCTCCACCAGTGCCGACCACCTCAAGCGCCTTGTGGAGCAGCGCGTTTCCCCAAAGGAGCGCGGCTGTGTGTCGAGCAGCAAAAACCGCCTGATCGTATACTGCGCCGACCGCGCTGCCGCACAGAAGGTGCGGGCGGTGTTTTGTGAGCATCCCGAATATCACGACGCCAAAGTCTATGTGTCCTATTCGCCCTACACAATGGAAAAGCTCCTCCTGATAAAGGAGGAGCTGGAAGAGCTTCTGCGCGACAAGGTGGGGGAGGAGCCGCTTCGATACGGGCAAAATTCCGTGGATATTTTGGAGGCGCAGAACAAGGTCGCGATCCTCGTGGAGGAAAAGCACGAGCTTTCCCTGCGCAGCGCCCTTGCCGTTTATGACGAACGCGGCGGCGCAGAGCTGCTGGGGCGCGAGTATTTCTCCTTGCCCGATGCGTTTTCAGACGCGGCGGCGCTGCGCGACCATCTTACAAAAGAAATTCCGGAGGCTTCCCGCGGGACGCTTTACGCCGCAGAGCATGCAAACGAGCTGATTGTCAGCGTACCGGACGACGAAGAGGAATCCTTTGTCAAGCAGACGCTGCGCGCACTCGCACAGGACGGGGGAACGCCCTGTACGGTGTTCTACCGCCGCAGCCCCCTCTCCCTTGCCGGGATGCGCAAGACCCGGCAGGAGCTCTCCCGTGCGCCGCAGCTCCTGCAGTCGGGCGCACTCGAATCCGTCACGCTCGACCCCGCGCTGTGTGAGGTGCAGGTCTTTTTCGCACGGGAAGCTCCGAAGGCTTTGGAGTTTCTTGACACTTACGAACCGCGCGAGGCGGTCACCGTGTTCGAGCGCATCTCATGAGAAATCCATTCTTTGATGTCCTCGACGGAATATAAATATTCATTCGGGGCTGTCATTTCGTCGATCCCCGATACCGCGACCAGATAATGCCATGCTTTGACGTCGCTGATTTCGACTGCATCCTCGTTTTCAATGAACCAAAACGCCCACTGCGCCGCGGACTCTCTCGTTATTTGATGGTTGAGGACCTGTTTGCATTTCTCGGTGATTTCCTCTGCCGTTGGCTGAATCATAAAAAACACCCTTTCTACTACATAGGAGATGATTGGAATGAAAAAATGGATTGCATTTTTCCTGATGGGAACGATGCTTTTGCTGGGTGGATGCAGCACAAAATCCGATGCGAAATCCTCCTCCCTCTATTCGGAGGGGATCGAGATCGTTTCGCAGCTCAAGGAGATGTCCGAAAGCGAGGGCTACCTCAGCGCCTTCACGATGAACGATTCGGTCCTCAAACACCTCGAAGGTACCGCCGTATCCGACCCTGCACAGCCCACCGCCGTCTATCAGCTCACGATCCCCGATGACAAGATTTTGGGGATACTCGACAGCGCCGCCGCCGAATCGATCCCCGATTCTCTGCGTCCGATGCTCAAGGCGAAGCTCTGCGCCGCTGTCCCGACCCAGATCAACGCGATGGGCGGCTCGGAGGTCCTTGCCGCATCGAGCCTGTGCATGGCGTCGAAGAACTTCCTCTGCGAGGATTTCACCGGGAACACGCTGTATCTCTATCTCTACGAGGACGGTGCACCGGTGATGGTTGCGTTTTCCGCCAATGAGGAACACATCGTCAGCGCAACGGGATGCTACCTTTTGGGGATTTCCCCGGATGAGGAAGCGATTTCCTCCCTCAAGCCGTTTTTGAGCGAGCTTTCCGTCGAGATCACGGAAGTAACCCCGTAGTTTTTCCTCTCTGGGAAAAACGGACGGATTTTCGATAGCCCGAGCGTATCACAGAGTATTTTTTCTGTCAACAGCCGAACCTGTTCGGTCGAATCGGGAGAAAGGAGCTTTTATGAATTCATGGCGTGTTTTGCAGATTTTTCTCGCTGCCCTCGCGCTCCTTCTTTTTTTGCTGTACGTCCTGACAGCGGTGACTGCGGAGTATGCTGCCTACCGCGATATCGAACGCTTCGGGGAGCGCGCATCCGACCTTGCCGCCACCTGCTTTGAGGGAAGGCTTGACGAGGACCTCAACGGAAAATATCCGCGCTTTTGGGACGCGGTGAGTAAGCAGGACCTCATCGCTGACGCTTCCCCCAGCATCGATTCCCCGCTGCTGCACCCGCACCGCGACCGCAGCTTTTCCGCCACCGCCATCTACGATGCAGACGGGACGTGCCTTGCGCGCAGCTGGGACGACTTCTTTTTCTTTGAATATCTCACCGAGGAGGAATGGGCTGCCAGAGCCGAGCGTTCCCACCGCACCGCCTGTGTGCGCTTCGACCGCCAAAAGCTCACCGATGCCGTAAAAAATCTCAGGAATATCCACTTTGATGCGCAGGCGATGCGCTTTACCGGCTGCTTTGACGGTGTGGAGCTCATCCCCTCCAAAATCGAATTTGTGGATGCAGAAACCTTTGACGAAGCGCTCTCCAAACAGTTCAGCACCGAGTACACCGTTTCGGGCGTGACGCAGGATTTTCACCTCCCGTGGACGGTCGCCTATGAGGACCCCGATCTTCTCCTCCCCGAATCGCATCGCGTGACGCTTTACTCCGACTGGTTCGATGTCTGCTTTGCCGAGCCGTCCCCCGCCTTTTCCTACCGCGGGGAAAAGTACGACACCCTCTCCGCTTTGGTGGAGGAGGTGGGACCCACCTTCACCACAACGCAGGACCTGAACCAATACAAGGGGTCAGACCTCCTGCTTTTGAGCGTCAATTACTGTGAAACGCTCAACGGCAAAACGTATTACACCTCCTACCATTCCGACATATCCCCGGACGAAAAAAATGCGCCCCAGCTGCAATTTTATACGGTGAGCGCTGTCTACTGCTCGCCGTGGCGCACCGCCGTTTGGGAGCTTCGCGAGGTCTACCTCATCACCCTTGGACTAGCTGTGCTCCTTGGTGCACTTTGTTATTCCCTCTTTAAGCGCCGTCACCCATAGCGCCGGCGCACACAACGAAAACAGCCGCCTCCCCCCGTTTGACGCGCTGTACAGGCGGGGAGCTTCACCGGGCTTCCCCCTCGGGAGCTCGGCATCGAAAGTGCAGATCATCGGATGTTCTGCCCTGCATGCAAGCCTTAGAGCAAATTCCATAAAATAATTGTATTGTGTTGAGAATTATGATACAATAGACATAATACAATTTTTTAGGAAAGAAGGCGAATGCTATGACAGCGGTTGATTTTTTGATGGATTTTGCAAAAATGTCGTTCTTTTTATGTTTTGCACAGTTTCTCCGCACGCGGTTGAAGGTGCTCCAGAAGATTCTGATGCCCTCCTCGGTCGTAGCAGGCTTTCTCTGTCTGCTGCTGGGACCGCAGTTTCTCAACGTCCTGCACTTTTCCGAAGCATCCTCCGGCTATTCCAGCGTCCTCATCGTCATCCTCTTTGCGTCGCTCTTTTTGGGCAAGCAGCACAAGGAGAGCTTTAAGGAAACGATGGTGCACGCAGGCGACACCCTCCTGCTCAATTCCGCCGTGTACTTTGGGCAGTACGGCATCGCACTGCTTGTGGGCGGTGTGATCGTGCACCTGCTGTTCCCGCAGGTGAACCAGGGCTTCTGCCTTCTGATGCCGGGCGGATTCAGCGGCGGACACGGGACCGCTGCCACCTACGCCGCCGCGCTCGAACAGATGAGCGGCTGGGAGGAGGCGATGACCGTCGGGCAGACCTTTGCAACAATCGGGATTTTAAGCGGTGTCCTGCTCGGGACCTTCTTCATCAACTTTGCTACAAAGCGCGGCGCAACGCGCTTCATCTCCCACGCCTCCACTCTGCCCGACAGCATGCTCACGGGGCTGATCCCCGAGGAAGAGCGCGAATCGCTCGGTCACGCCACCATCAGTTCGATGTCCCTCGAGCCGCTGGTGTGGCATCTCTCCCTCGTGCTGGCGGCGGCAGGCGGCGGCTTCTACCTGACAGACGCCATCCACCGCGCTGTCCCCGCCCTCAACCTCCCCACCTTCTCCCTGAGCATTTTGTGCGCGCTGGCGATCCAGTTCGTGCTCGATAAGCTGGGACTTGGGCAGTATGTCCACCACGAGGTCACCACCCGGATCGGCAACACCGCCACCGACTACCTTGTGGGATTTGCAGTGGCATCCATTAAGATTTCCGTCGTGGTAAAATATGCCGTTCCACTTTTGATCGTTTCGCTCCTTGGTATTGCGGGCGTGATCTTTTATCTGCTTGTCGTGTGCCCGAGGCTGTTTCGGAACTTCTGGTTCGAGCGCGGCATCTTCATCCTCGGCTGGTCCACCGGCGTCTGCGCCATCGGCATCACGCTGCTGCGCGTGGTCGATCCCGATTCCAAGAGCCATACATTGGAGGATTACAGCATGTCCTATCTCTTCATGTCGATGTTTGAGATGGTGCTGATCGCCGCCCTGCCGGGCATCGTGGTCGCGGGGTATCAGTACATCGCAGGAGGAATCTGCCTTGTGGTCTTTGTTCTGCTGCTTTTGCTGTGCGCCCGCTTCTACGGCGTATTCAGGGGAAAATACAGCGACCTTCGCCCCGGCGAAGCGGAAATTCTCAAGCGGCGATGATTTTTGTACAAAATAAAAGAAGCGGTCGGGAGTCCCGACCGCTTCTTTTATTCATACCGCAGGAAGTCCTCCGTCTGATCGTGCAGCTCGATAAAGGGCGCTTCCTTCAGCCGCTCCCCTGTCACGGTGTCGATGAGATCGTGCTTGTGCTCGCTGAACTTCGAGTACCCATCGATCACTTCCATAATTTCGGTGATGACCTGATAGGTGACGTCGTACAGCATACGCTCTGTTTCTTCCTCGTGGTTTTGATGCTCTGCCATGCAGTTTTCGACGCAGCTTTTCTGAATCTGCGCCAGATACTCAAAAAATTTGATCTGAAATTCCTTCATGAATCCCCCTCCCCTCCCACAGAATCATCCGTCAAAAGCTCAGGCAGCCCCCCATGGGGGCTGCCTGAAAAATTATGCGTGATACACATCGTCGAATGCAGGGTCAAGATCATCACGCAGGGTAAACTGCACCATCATGGATTTGAGCATATTCGCCTGACCGGACAGCTCCTCGCTTGCGGCGGCGGATTCCTCGGCGGTTGCAGAGTTTGTCTGCACCACGGCAGAAATCTGATCGATGCCCTGTGCGATGCGCTCCACGGATTCCGCCTGCTCCTCGGAGGCAGAGGCGATGTTCTTGATTTTTTCCTCCATGCTGTGTACGCGCTCCACCACTGACCGGACAGCTCCTCGCTTGCGGCGGCGGATTCCTCGGCGGTTGCAGAGTTTGTCTGCACCACGGCAGAAATCTGATCGATGCCCTGTGCGATGCGCTCCACGGATTCCGCCTGCTCCTCGGAGGCAGAGGCGATGTTCTTGATTTTTTCCTCCATGCTGTGTACGCGCTCCACCACTTTTTCAAGCGAATCCGCGGTAGAGAATGCCAGCTTGCTGCCGTTTTCCACGGCGAGCATGGAGTTCTGGATGAGGGCGGTGGTATCCTGCGCCGCCTCTGCGGATTTGGAGGCGAGGTTCCTTACTTCGTCCGCAACCACGGCAAAGCCCTTGCCGGCTACACCTGCGCGCGCTGCCTCCACAGCGGCATTGAGGGCGAGGATGTTCGTCTGGAAGGCGATGTTGTCGATCGTTTTGATGATTTTCCCGATCTCGGCGGAGGTGTCGTTGATCTGGGTCATGGCGCGCAGCAGCTCCTGCATATGCTCGTTGCTCTCGGTCACGTCGGAGCCTGCGTCCGCGGCGATGGAATTTGCCACGCTTGCGTCCTCGGCATTCCCCTTGATCTTGTCAGAAAGCTCGTTGATGGTGGTCACAAGCTCCTCAACGGAGGCTGCCTGCTCGGTCGCGCCCTGAGAGAGCGCCTGCGCCCCGTTTGCAACCTGCTCGGAGCCGGACTGCACCTGATTGGAGGATTCCTCGATTTGAAGGAGCGTCTGACTGAGCCTTGCGCTGATGCGCTTCATGTCCTCAAGGATCTCGCCGTACTGTCCCACATAGCGCTCCTCATGCTGCGGACGGATGCGGAAATTGCCCTCCGCCATGCTGTTGAGGCAGGCGCCGATGTCGTTGATGATGACAGAGAGGTCGCTGCCCGTCTGCGTAAAGATGTGGGCAAGCTCTCCCAGCTCGTCGTCGGGGATCTTGATGGCTGCGACGTTTTCGGAAAGATCGCAGCGGCGCATCTTCTCCGCCAGGGTCATCACATAGGAGATGGGGGAGAGCGAACGCTTGACGATGCGGTAGGTAAAGAGGCTCAAAAGCAGCAGGCTGACTGCACAGGTCAAAACGATGACGAGGGTCATGTGGTTTTGCTGCTCAAACATCTCCGACTGATTCACGATAAATCCGCTGGACCAGCACAGGTTTGTCCCCTCCAGGGTGATCGGGATGTAGCTGACGATGGCTTTTGCATTCTTAAAGTGTTCGTTTTTGCCCTCTCTGAGGTAGCTTTTTGCATCTCTTACCGCGGCAGAAAGCTCCTGTGTCCTGCTGTCCTGCACATCGAGGTAGGAGCCGAGCTTCTCATGGTCGGCAGAATCCGCAATGTACATCCCTTCCTGCGAGAGGATGGTGCTGTATGCGGTCTTGTAGCCGCCGTTGTTGAAGTCGATGCCGTTGATGCTGTCGGCAAGGATGTCGCAGTTTGCAACGCCGAGGAACTGCCCGGAATTGTCGATGAGCGGGGTGCTCAGTGTGATGAGGTACACGGTGGAGCCGTTGCTCAGCTCATACGGATAAGGCTCTGTGATGTAGGTCTTTTTGGAATCACGCGCGCCGGTGTAGTATGCGCCGGTGTGGTAGGTTTCAAAGTCGTTGAGGATGTCTACCGAAACCTGACCGTTGTTGCGGTAGGCATAGTAGGACAGCCCGTCGGGGGTGTCGGGGAAATAGAGGTTCGGCTCAAACGCAAAGTATGCACCGAAGATCTTGTCGTCCTCGAGGACACCGGTGAGGGTTTCGATGAGGATGGGCTGGGCATCTGCGCGGGGCAGCTTGCTGTAGTGGCGCACCTCCTTGGACAGCGAATGCGAAAACGCCTTCATGTTTTCAAGGTAGGAATATACCTTTGCTGCATTCATCTGTGCAAGGTCGTTTACTTCTCTTCCGATGGCTTCCTCGGTGGTTGCGCGTGACATCTGCACAACGGTGAAGGACAGCAGCACCATGATGATCAATAACATGGCAATCAGCTGTGCGGGGATCTTGACAGTCAGGCTTGAAAACTTTTTCATGTTATTCTCCCTTTTCTTGTCGATTTTTGTTGTTTCCTATACTATCCCATGATGATACCTCATTTTAGCGCAAGGGCAGGCTTCTGTCAACGAAGTTAAGCTGCCCGCTCGCAGCGCTTCCTGCATAAATTTGGCGATTCATTACAAAATGCGGCAAAAATGCGGTATTTTTTGCGCGCTGTACGCCAAAAAAGTGCAAAATGCTCGGATTTGACCCGTTATTTTTGGCAGCGGATGCGGGATGAGCCGATCCCCTTTTATCTTGACAGAAAAGGTATGATATCGTAAGATGAAATCAGCATAAAATCGATATGGAGGAACGATCATGGAACAAAACACCATTTGCGCAAACGGGGCAGCCCGTCACATCACACAGGAAGAAGCAAAAACCATTATGAAGGAATCGGACAACTTTATCCTTCTTGACGTACGCAGACCCGACGAATACGAAGAGCGTCACATCCCCGGTGCCATCTGCATCCCCAACGAAACGATCGGCGCTGAGGAGCTGACCCAGCTGCCCGACAAGGAGCAGACGATCCTCGTATACTGCCGCAGCGGAAGCCGCAGCAAACAAGCAGCGCTCAAGCTGGCGCAGCTTGGCTACACCAACGTCCTCGAATTCGGCGGCATCCTCGAATGGACCGGGGAAACCACCTCCCGATAGCTTACTTTATCAAAACCGCCCGGACCCTCCTGCTGTGCAGGACGGTCCGGGTGTTCGTTTTTGCTGCCCCCGACGCGACCGGGACGCTGCACGAGCGCGCACCCTTCGGGGTGGTCGTTTACATTAGCAGCGACACGATACATAGGAGCGCGAAATCTTCAGCTCCTTTGCGATCTCCTTTTGGGTGCGCGGGCGCGTGCCGTACAGCCCATAGCGCATGATGATGATTTTCTGCTCGCGCTCGGGCAGCGATTCGCGGATGAAGCGGTACATCTGGTCCGAGCGGATGTTGAGGTCGATGCTGTCGAGGATGTTGCCCTCGTCGGGCAGGATGTCGTTGAGGGTGATGCTGTTGCCGTCCTTGTCTACGTCGATGGAATCGCTCAGGTACACATCGTGCATCGTCTTTTTCTTGTTGCGAAAGAACATCAGCACCTCATTTGCAATCCTCACATCAGCGCATGGTGCGATTTGACAAATTGTTACAATTTCCCTTACTTTTTGATCCTCTCTTGTTCTGCGCTCTATTTTATGGTACTATAGTACCAACAGTAAAACCGATTTATTGAACGAAATTTCGTTAATAATGGGGGATAGTTATGCAGGAACGGTTTGACATTTATAATAATTCAGAAAAAACAGCCTCTATACAGGAGAGCACATTTTCCCGCTTTGTGCGCGAGCATTATTTCAATGCCCAATCGATGTTCGACTCCGTCACAAGGGAAAACTCCTCCAGCTATTTTTGCTTTGGCGATATGCAGCACAACGTCTTTTATATCTCGGACAATATGCGTCAGGAATTTGGATTTGAGAGCAACATCGTCCCCGATCTGATCCGGGTCTGGGAGGAGCGCATCCCAAGTGCGAAGCATCTGCGGCTCTACCGGGAGGACATCCAAAGCATGATTTGCAGCAAGCGCACCGCGCACGACCTGCGCTATCAGGTGCGTAAATCGAACGGCGAAACCATCTGGGTGCGCTGCTACGGGATGCTCGAATGGAACGAGGAAAAGACGATGCCGCTCTTTTTCTCCGCGCGCATCACCCATCAGGACGACCAGTTCGTGGTGGACCCTGTCACCAATCTGCCCCGGATGCTGGCTGCATTCACCCACCTTCGCGAGGTGCAGTGCAGCGGCAAAAGCCAGCTCGTCATCGCGTTCAGCCTCAACAGCATCACCGAGATCAACAATACGCGCGGGCGCCCCTGCTCGGACCGCCTGCTCAGAAACATCAGCTCCACGCTGATGGACCGCCTGTTCGACCGGATGGCATTTTACCACCTTGAGGGGATGCGCTGCATGGCAGTGGTCGATCCCGAGTGCACCGAGTCCCCAAGCGAGCTGATTGCAGAGATCCGCGCCATCATCGAGGAGTGCTGCCACGAGATGGAGATCCCGGTCCATTCGTTCTGCTCCTTTGCCGTGATGCGCTATCCGTGCGACAATTTGAGCCCCGAGGACTTCATGGGGCACATCATCTCGCTCATCCGCCTGGCAAAAAGTACACCGGACAAGCCCTACATCGAATATTCCGCAGAAAGCGTCGGGCGTATCCAGAAAATGTCGAAGATCGCGCTGGCGCTCAATCAGGATGTCCTCAACGGGATGGAGCATTTTCGCATCGTGGTGCAGCCCATCGTCAATGCCCAAAACGGCACGGTCATCGGCGGAGAGGTGCTGCTGCGCTGGACGTTTGATGGAGAAAACATCTCGCCCGGCGTCTTTATCCCCATGCTCGAAAAAAGCGAGATGATCCACACTGTGGGTCTGTGGGTGTTCGATCAGGCGACGCAGAACTGCATGAAGCTGCTGCGCTATGACCCCAGCTTCTATCTCACCTTCAACATCAGCCTTCGCCAGTTCTCCAACCCTGATTTCGCCGCCTCGCTGATCGATGTGGTGGCAAAATACGGGCTGGACGCCTCCCACCTCACGGCGGAGATAACGGAGAGCTGCCTCGATTCGCTGCCCGAAAGTCTGGCGCGCTTTGCCGCAATGTGCAACAGCATCGGGATGCACATCGCCCTCGACGACTTCGGAAGCGGCTATTCCTCCATGCGGATGCTCCTGCGCTACCCTTACGACATCATCAAGCTCGACCGCTCCCTTCTGGGGGAGATCATGGAGTCGGACCAGAAGATGCAGTTCATCCGCAGCATCGTGTACGCCTGCCACCAGTTCGGCAAAAAGGTGTGCATGGAAGGGGTCGAAACCGAGGAGCAAAACAACCTCATCCGCCAGACCGGCTGCGACATGATCCAGGGCTTTTACTACTATCGCCCGATGGAGCTGTGCGATCTTTACCACCTTCTGAGCAGGGGCGATCAATATCCCGGTTCGAATCTATAAAAAAGGCATCCCCGTTCTGCGGCGTTCCATAGGGACACATTCTGAACCCCTATACAATTTAAGATCAGTTCCT
>JAHHTZ010000013.1 GCA_020024285.1 Oscillospiraceae bacterium
AGCTGACGGAGGCGACAGTATTTCCAAGTTTTCACGATATTGGTGGACGCACAAGTTTACGCAATAGGGGGTTTTCGACTATTGGAGAAGTACCGTTACCAAGCGAAAAAGCAAGGTAAAGTACAGGCTTGGTGCTAAGGGGGGTACATAGTTCGCGCAAAGCGCGAACTATTAGGGGGGCAGCGCCCGCCCTTAGATGAGTTTCTTCCCCCATTCTTTGCTCATCCAAAGAATGGGGTCGCTCTTCGCAGGAACTGCGATAAAATATAAACTTTGAAAGCGAAATCTTGCAGAAAACCATCGTCTATTGATAACCAATAAACCGCCGTTTCAGCAGAAGCCCCCGCTCCCTTTGCCAAAACCACCATCCATCAAAAACAAACAGAGCCTTTTCCTCTTTGGAAAAGGCTCTGTTTGTTTTACTGCATCTCCTGTGTGCCAAAAATCACACCTTGCAGCTCGATGATCTCCTCAAAGGGGACTGCGATCTCCCCTTCGAGGATCAGCTTCTTCTCGTTGGGGTCCACCTTCTTGGCAGTGCTGCAAACGGTGCGGTATGCGCCGCCTGATTTTCTGCTGTCGGGAACAAAATAAGTCACCGTCAGCTCCGGCTGCATCGCGATGCAGTCGCGCACCATGCACAGCCGGCGGTTGAGCAGCTCCTTGTCGCCGTCACTCAGCTCGATTTTTTCCTGCGTCAATCGCGCTGTTTCCTTCACCGCATCGTCGTATCCCGTCAGGGCGGCAAACGGCGCAAACTGCGCCGCCCGCTCCTGCATGCTCATGCGCGGATGCTTTCGGGAGGTCGGGTGCGGCAGAAAAAGGAGATCGTCGTAGCGTGAGGTGTTTTTTTCGTTCATCAAAGCGTCCCCCTTTGCACGAAAAAAGGCGCGGAGCTTCTGTCTCCACACCTTTTCCCGAATCGATTGGTTTTATTCGGCGCAGCCCTAACACAAACTGCACCGATGCTTCAGCACGTTTCGTGCGATTAGCCTTTTACAGGAGTTGCAGCTTCTGTGGTTTTGCCAGCGTCAGCTGCAGGAGCTGTTGCATCAGCTTTTTTGTCAGCATCTGCTGCCGGAGCTGTTGCTGCGTCTTTTTTGTCTGCGTCAGCAGGAGCTGTTGCGTCAGCTTTTTTGTCAGCGTCAGCTGCTGGTGCTGCTGCGTCGTCTTTTTTGTCTGCGTCAGCCGGAGCTGCTGCATCGTCTTTTTTGTCAGCGTCAGCCGGAGCTGCTGCATCGTCTTTTTTGTCAGCGTCAGCCGGAGCTGCTGCATCTTCTTTTTTGTCTGCATCTGCCGGAGCTGCTGCGTCATCTTTTTTATCTGCGTCAGCCGGTGCTGCTGCATCGTCTTTTTTATCGGTATCAGCCGGTGCTGCAGGCTCTGCAGGAGCTTCTGTTTTTGGTGGCTCAGTTGGAGCAGGGGTTTCTGCCTTCTGTCCGCAGCCTGCCATAGCAAGAACCATGGATGCACAAAGCGCAAATACGATAAACTTTTTCATCTAAAATCTTCCTTTCAACTGCATGTTTCGATGGGGGGCTTCCCCAATCAAACGCATTTCTACACCGAGGTGTATCGTAAAGAGCCAGTCGATCCTTGTGTCGTACTGACTTGTACATCATACACCCATTGCATTTAAAATACTGCACTAATTTGTTGCAATTTTCTGAACATTTTTTGACGAAGCACGCCGTTTGCGCCCAATCGGATGCTATATAAAATGGAAGGGAAGCGTTATGCCTTGTGTCCGCCGATCTGCCGGTTTCGGTCCATCATGGTTGCGCCCTCCTGCAAATTCATGCCCTTGAGGATGGCATTTTTCCCGAATTTTTTCTTGATCCCGATGACTGCCTCCTGCATTTTCCGCTCCCGAAGCTCCTTTTGGCGCTTTTGTTCGAGCGCTTCGTAGTCCGTAAACAGGTCGAGCTGTTCCACCGCGTCGCGCTCGTGTGCTTCGCGCTCCGTGATCACATGGTTTGCCGAGAGGTTGATGCGCCGCACAAGCAGCTCCCCCTCGATGATGCGGTCGTAAAGGTGCAGCACCGCCTCGCTGATCTGCTTTGTGGAGGACGTGTATTGGGGGAGATTCGCCGTGCCGTGTGCATGCTTTGGGACGCGGCGCCCGTAGGCATCCGTCGTGATCTCCCCGTGGTAGAGCATGCGGCGGTTGGGGTCGGTGAGGTTTTCGATGTCGTACCCCACCGTCAAAACGATCTGATCGGTCACAAGCCCCTTGTCCACCAGCTCCAGCACAAGCTGGTCGATCATCTCATGGACGATGAGCCGCGCCTTGTCCGATTCATACGCACAGTGCAGCACCTGCCCCGCTCCGAGGCTGTTGTTCTGCGGGCGGTAGGACTTGACCTGCGCGATGGTGCAGGGCTCATAGCCCCAGGCGTGGTCGATGAGAAGCTCCGCATTCACCCCAAACAGGCGGTACAGCAGCTCCTCGTTGTAGTAGTCGCTCGCTTTTCCGACGGAGCAGCGCGCAATGTCGCCCATCGTGTAAAGCCCGTGCTCCATGAGCTTCTTTTCATAGCCGCGCCCCACGCGCCAGAAGTCGTGCAGCGGGCGGTGATCCCACAGCGTGCGGCGATAGCTCTCCTCGGTAAGCTCTGCGATGCGCACGCCGTTTTCGTCAGGGGGGATGTGCTTTGCCACGATGTCCATCGCGATCTTCGCAAGGTAAAGGTTCGTCCCGATGCCCGCCGTGGCGGTGATGCCGCTGACGCGCAGCACCTCCTGGATGATGCGCTTTGTGAGCTCCTTCGCCGTCATATCGTAGGTGGAAAGGTACTGCGTGAGGTCGATGAACACCTCGTCAATGGAATAAACGTGGATATCCTGCGGCGAAACGAACTGCAAATACACCTGATAGATCTGCGTGCTGTGCTGCATATAGTGTGCCATGCGCGGCGGCGCGATGAGGTAGGAGAGCTTCTTGGAGGGGTCGCGCAGAAGCTCCCCGCGGTCGTGCGATTCTCCGCAGAAGGTGCGGTTCGGGGCGGCGGTGAGGCGCTCGCTGTTGACGCGGCTGACCGCCTGCTCCACCTCGAAGAGCCTTGCGCGCCCCGGAACACCGCACATTTCCTTGAGCGCGGGCGAAACGGCAAGGCAGATGGTTTTTGCGGTGCGCGACGCATCCGCCACGACAAGATTTGTGGTCATGGGGTCAAGCCCGCGCTCGATGCACTCCACCGACGCATAAAATGACTTGAGATCGATGCAAAGATAGGCATGTTCTCCCACAGCGGCATTCCTCCTTTTTGGGATGGGTAGTTCCTATATTTTATCATAGTTTCTCCTGTTTTTCCATTCACAGCGTGTATTTTGTGCGGCGGATTGCTTTTTATCCGGAAAAATCTTTCGCTGTGCGATTGAAACCGAAGGCGGAACACGCTATAATAAGAGATGAGCTTTTCTTTTAGAAAAGCTCATCTCTTACGAGGTTGACGTTTCATGCTCGGCATGAAACGTAACGAGGTTCCCTGCGGGAACCTCGGCTTAAATCGGGAGATACAGTTCATGCTCGGCTTAGATCGAGAACTACGGTTCATGCAGAGCATAAGCCGTCACGCGTTCCCTGCGGGAACGCGGCGCAAAACTTGAAAGTCCATGCGATGATTCGCTTTTATACATCCCCTGTGGAATGCGTTCTGCGGGGGATATCCCCCAGCGGGAAATCTTGTCGAGGAGGTCTTTTATGAGTTTCGCAATCTTTACAGACAGCACAGCCAATCTGCCGTCCTCACAGGCGGCACAATGCGGTGTTTCTGTCATTCCTCTTTCCTACACAATGGACGGTGTGACGCGCGAATGCACCGATACTGCTGCATTTGACGCACAATCCTACTATGAGGCGATGAAGGCGGGGGCGCAGATCACCACGTCGCAGATCAACCCCCAAAAATACATCGACCGTATGGAGCCGGTGCTCAAGGACGGGACCGATATCCTGTTCCTCGGGATTTCCGCGGGCATCAGCGGCTCGTTTACCTCTGCGCAGATCGCACGCGAGCAGCTTCTGGAGCTGTATCCCGAACGGAGCATTGAGCTTGTTGATACGCTGGGCGCTTCGCTTGGGGAGGGAATCCACGTCCTGCATGCCTGCCGCTGCCGCGACGAGGGCATGACCCTTGCACAAACGGCGCAGCTCCTGCTCAAGGAGCGTCAGAAGATGTACCAGATTTTCACCGTGGACGATCTGATGCACCTGAGAAAGGGCGGCAGACTCTCGAACGCCTCCGCCATCGTGGGGACGCTGCTGAACATCAAGCCCCTGCTCAAGGGCAACGAAATCGGCAAGATCGTATCGTTTGGGAAGGTGCGCGGACGCAAGGCGGTGCTTGCGGAGATCGCCCGCCGCTACGATGCGCTTGTGGTGAATGCAGAAGAGCAGATCGTCGGCATCTCCTACTGCGGCTGCAAAGCGGACGCCGAGCAGCTTGCCTCCTACCTTAAGGAGAACCATCCGCCGAAGGAGATCATGCTCGTTGAGCACGAGCCTGTCACCGGCTCCTATCTTGGCATGGGCGGACTCGCCCTGTACTTCATGGGTGACGAGGACGTCCGCCTCAAATGATGATGAAATCCCCTGATGCCCTGCGGCATCGGGGGATTTTTTTGTCCTGCAAAAATCCACTTTCTTCCTTATTATAATGGTTCGCGCAAAGCGTTGCTGCAACGGCAGATTTTTATTGTTGATAGACGGTAATTTCTGCGCAGGGTTCACAGCTTCTGCTGAATCGCAGCTTATTGGCTCTCTATATTTGATAATTTGTGCAGGATTTCGCTTTCAGAGTTTGCATCTTTTCGCACCTTGTGCGATAAGCGACCATATTCTTTGTGTGGACAAAGAATATGGAAAGAAAACCATCTAAGAGAGGGCTTTGCCCTCCCTTAGCAATCCCTCCCTTAGCTATCGAAGCCTGTTCTTTCAGACAGCTTTGATGCTCAGTAACGCCACTGCACAGCAGACTTGAGAGCTTTTTTTCTTGGGTGAACCCCTTCTTCCACCGATATGGTACAGACTTAGTCACAATGTCGCCTGTCTTAGTTTTTTATTCATGCAACTTACGGAGGCGACAGCATTTCCAAGTTTTCACGATATTGGTGGACGCACAAGTCCACGCAATAAGGGGCTGTCAGATATTGAGAAAGCATTAAGTGGTATGAAAAGGCTTCCGTCAAGTACAGACTTGGTATTAAGGGGGGTTATCTAAGGGGGGCAGCGCCCGCCCTTAGATGAGTTTCTTCCCCCATTCTTTGCTCATCCAAAGAATGGGGTCGCTCTTCGTAGGAACTGCGATGCGGTAAGATTGTGAAGGCGAAATAACAGTAGCTGCTCACGCATCTACTGTCACGAGAATACCGCAGTTTTCGCAAAGGCTCAAACCGCCGCATTCTCGGCTCGGTTCGGCAGTTTGTGGGGTACAAACTATCAAATATCGAAAACCAAAACCCCCGCTTCGGCAGAAGCCATAAACCTTCCTGCAAGCATCAAACTAAAACACGGGGACCACGGTGTTCCGGTAGGTCTTTTCGATAAACTCCCGAACGGTGTCGCTCGTCAGGGCTTCCACCAACGCCTTCGTTTCGGGGGTGTCGGATTTGCCCTCCTGCACGGCAAGGACGTTTGCAAAGGTCTGTGCCGCTTCGGATTCGGGGTCCTCCGTCAGCAGGAGTTTATCAATAATGTCGGCATCGATGGCGTAGTTGCCGTTGATGACAGCAAAGTCCACGTCGGGCAGAGTGCGCGGCAGCTGTGCGGCTTCTGCTTCGAGGATCTTCACGTTGTGCGGATTTTCTGCGATATCCTGCACGGTGGCGGACAGCCCCGCCCCGTCGCGCAGCTTGATGATCCCGGTCGATTCCAGCAGCTGCAAGGCGCGCGCTTCGTTGGTGGGGTCGTTCGGTACGGCGATCTCTGCGCCGTCCGGGAGGTTTTCAAGGTCGCTGCTCTTGCCGCCGTAAAGTCCAAGCGGTTCAAAATGGATTTTTGCGGCCGCTTCGAGCTTCGTTTTGCGGCTGGCGCAAAATTCCTCCAAATACGGCGTATGCTGGAAGAAGTTTGCGTCAAGCTCCCCGCTGTCGAGCGCCACGTTCGGCATGATGTAATCCGTAAACGGAACTACTTCGAGCTCGTAGCCCTTTTCTTTGAGCACCGCGCGGCAGGCTTCGAGAATTTCCGCGTGCGGTGCAGGCGATGCGCCCACCTTGATGGTCGGGAGCGATTTTTCGGAATCGGTCGGCGCCGAATTCGCGCAGCCGAAGCTCAAAAGCAGGGAGCAGGTGCAAAGGGCGGCAAGGAGTGCTTTTACAGGATGTTTCATGATAAAATACCTCGTTCTTTCATTGTTATACGATTTTATACGATGCGCCGGTCGATTTTTTTCGAGAGAAAGGAAAAGACCGACTGGATGATCTGCACGAAGAGAATGAGCAGCACGATGGTGGCTGCCATCATGTCGTACTGGTAGCGGTGGTAGCCGAAGCGGATGGCGATGTCGCCGAGTCCGCCGGTTCCGCACGCGCCGCCCATTGCGGAATAGCCCATCAGGGTGATGGTGGTGAGGGACACCCCGCGCACGAGCGACGGGAGCGATTCCGGCAAATACACATGGAGAATGATGTCCCAGGTGGTGGCGCCCATCGTGCGCGCCGCTTCGAGCACGCCGCGGTCAACTTCGCTCAGGGACCCTTCCACCATGCGCGCCACGAAGGGGACGGCTGCCGTCACGAGCGAAACGATGGCGGCGGTGGGTCCGATGGCTTTTCCTGCCACAAACCGCGTGACGGGGATCATCGCGACCATCAGGATGAGAAACGGCACGGAGCGTCCGATGTTGACGATCCACTCGAGCACCGCGTTGATTCTCGGGCGCGGGAGGATTCCGTCCTTACGTGTGATGACGACGAGCACCCCCAGCGGCAGCCCGAACAGGTAGGCAAACAGTGCGGAGCCAAAGGTCATATAGAGTGTTTCGGCGGTTCCTTTGAGGAAGAGGGGCAGATTTTCCAAAAGCTGTGTCATGCTGTTTGACCTCCCATTGTCGATAATAAAAGCTGTGTGATGCGGCTTTTCGGATGCTCCATCACGTCCGCGATACCGCCCGATTCGGCAATCGTGCCGTTGTTGAGCACCGCCACCTTGCTGCAAATCTTCTGCACGACGCTCAGCTCGTGCGTGATGAGGATGATCGTGACCCCAAGCGTGCGGTTGATGTCGCACAAAAGCTCGAGGATGGAGCGCGTGGTGAGCGGGTCGAGCGCGGAGGTGGGTTCGTCACACAAAAGCACCTTGGGTCGGTTTGCCAGTGCCCGTGCAATCGCCACGCGCTGGCGCTGTCCGCCGGAGAGCTGTGCCGGATAGTGGGCGGCGCGCTCGCTCAGTCCCACGATCTCAAGAAGCTCTGCCACCCGTTTTTTGATCTCGGGCTTCGGCATTTTTTGAAGGCGCAGCGGAAAGGCGACGTTTTCTTCGATGGTTTTCTGCATCAGGAGGTTGTAGCCCTGAAAAATCACCCCGATCTCTTTGCGCAGACCTTGCAGCTCCCGCTGGGAGATGGTGCTCATGTCGTTGCCGTCGACGAAAATGGTGCCGGAGGTGGGCTGCTCTAAGAGGGAGATGCAGCGCAGAAGGGTGGATTTTCCCGCGCCGCTCATGCCGATGATGCCGAAAATATCGCCCTCCTTTACATGGAGCGACACATCGTGCAGCGCCTGCACGGGGGGATCGGCGGAATAGGTTTTGGAAAGATTTTGAATTTCGATCATAAAAGAAAACTCCTTTCGATGACAAAGAGATCGGTGCGTTGGAGCAGAAAAAAAGCGCTCCCGTCCTGTTTCCAAGGACGAGAGCGCTGAAAGATCGCTTCGTGATACCACCAAGGTTTGCCGCCCCCTCACGGAAGGCAGCCTCATCAAGTACGGCAGGGAATCCCTGCTTATACTCTATCGCGATAACGGGCGAACCCGTTGCAGCCTGACGGGAAATCCCGTTTCGGTGCACAACTCCAAGACCATGTTCGGCATTTTGCGAGGCAGACCCCTTCTCAGCAACCGGGGCTCTCTGTACTGGGCTAAAACGCTTACTCTTCTTTTCTTCGTCTTTGCTTGTATGAACTTTAGCCAGATTATACTGCAAGGGATGCAGGATTGTCAAGGGGGAATTTTCAAAAAATTCAGCAAAGTAAAGTCCAAATCCCCGAAAGCACAGCTGCCGCAAGGGGGGAAAGGCGCATCATCCTGCGGAAAAATCGAGGATGAAAATTTTTTGTTTCATTGTTTGGTAATTTGTGCGTGGGGGCGGGGGATTCTGCTGAATCGCTGCTTATTGGCTCTCTATATTTGATAATTTGTGCAGGATTTCGCCTTCACAATTTATATTTTTTCGTAGTGCCTACGAAGGGGCGACCATATTCTTTGTGTGGACAAAGAATATGGAAAGAAAACCATCTAAGAGAGGGCTTTGCCCTCTCTTAGCAATCTCTCCCTTAGCTATCGGAGTTTCTTCTTGAGGACAGCTTTGATGCTCAGTAACGCCAGTGCACAGCAGAGCTGAGAGCTTTTTTTCTTGGGTGAACCCCTTCTTCCACCGATATCGTACAGACTTGCTCACAATGTCGCCTGTTTTAGTTTTTTATACTGCTGTCGTACAGCATAGAGAAGCTGACGGAGGGGACACTGCTCAGAGGTCAGCACGATATTGGTGGACGTACAAGTCCACGCAATAGGGGGTTTTCGACCATCAGAGTGGTGCCGTTACTAAGCGAAAAGGTAACATAAAGTACAAGTTGGGTGCTAAGGGGGGTTATCTAAGGGGGGCAGCGCCCGCCCTTAGATGAGTTTCTTCCCCCATTCTTTACTCACATAAAGAATGGGGTCGCTTATCGCAGGAACTGCGATGAAATATAAACTTTGAAAGCGAAATATTGAAGAAAACTTTCAAATCTCGCTAATAAAAAACCACCGAATCAGCAGAAGCCTTCAAACCTTGCGTACAAACCATCAAATATCGAAAACCAAAAAACCACCGAATCAGCAGAAGGCATGAAACATTGCAGAAAACCATCGTTCATTGACAATAAAGGGCTGTCGTTGCAGTAGAAGGCATGAAACATTGCAGAAAACCATCGGGTATCGATACCAAAAAACTCCCTGCGCCGCTCTTTTTTTTCACAAAATTTTGTGCTATGATGAAAGCAGTCCCCGCAATGGGGAAAATTTGACAAATCGAAGGAGAGAGCGGCAATGAACAAACTGAATCAAACCATCGAGTCTTATCTCAACGAGCATTGGCAGGAATATATCGACGACCTCAAGGAATTGGCGCAGATCCCGGCACCATCCCACCACGAGGAGCAGCGCGCCGAGTGGTGCAAGGCATACCTCGAGCGCCACGGTGCGCAGGGCGTTTACATCGACAAGGCACTCAACGTGGTATTTCCATATCATGCACAGGACAGCAAGCAGCTTCTTGTAGTAAATGCACATACCGACGTGGTGTTCCCGGATCTGCAGCCGCTCCCTCTTCGGGAAGAAAACGGCCGCCTGTGCGCGCCCGGTGTGGGCGATGACACCGCAAACGTCATTGCCGTGCTGCACATGGCGGTCATGGCGATGAAGCTCGGACTCAAGCCGAAAAACGGCATCCTCTTCGTCCTCAACTCCTGCGAGGAGGGACTTGGCAACCTCAAAGGCTCCCGCCAGATCATGGAGGACTACAAGGGCAGGATCGCGCGCTGGCTTGCGGTGGACTGCGGCTATGAAGAAGTCATCAACAGCGCAGTCGGCTCCAAGCGGTACGAGATCACCGTCGAAACCGAGGGCGGTCATTCCTTCAGCAACTTCGGCAACCGCAACGCCATCCGCTATATGGCAAACATGATCGAAACCTTCTACTCCCTCAAGGTGCCGGAATACGGCATTACCACCTACAACGTAGGACTCATCGAGGGCGGCACCTCCGTCAACACCATCGCCCAGAAGTGCAAGATGCTCTACGAATACCGCTCCAGCGACATCCGCAGCATCGAATATATGGACAAATTCTTTGAATCCGTCCTCGAGCTGTACCGCAGTATGGGCATCACCGTCACGGTGGAAAAGGTGGGCGACCGTCCGTGCATGGCACAGGGGGTAGACTGCTCCGAATTCACCGCGCAGATCGTCGAGGCTGCCAAGCTCCACGGCATTGAGATGTGCGTCGGCAGCGGCTCCACCGACTGCAACATCCCGCTTTCGATGGGGATTCCTGCTACATGCTTTGGTATCTACCTCGGTCACGGCGCGCACACCAGAGAAGAATACATCGAAATCGAATCCACCAAGACCGGCTTGCGCATCCTCGCACAGGTATTGATGGAATATATGGGCTAATCCGCAAAATTTCCGCCTTTGTGTCGTTTTTACACGGGGGCGGAATTTTTTTCCCCGCGTCCTCATATCCCTTTACAAAGGAGGAAGGACGATGAGATTTTATGTACTGCGCGCAAAGCAGCTCCTGTGGAAAACGGCGGCGGTGCTGGCTGTGGGGGTATTCCTGCTTGCACAGGGCAGACCCCGCGTCGAGCCGGTCGATTCCGCCATGCGAAAGCTGCCCATTTACAGCGTCGAAACCGACAAAAACGAGCTGGCGCTCGGCATCAACTGCGCCTGGGGCAACGAGGATATTCCAAAGATCCTCGAAACGCTCGATCAGGAAAACGTGAAGGCAACCTTTTTCATCCTCGGTCAGTGGTGCGAAAAGTACCCCGAATCGGTGCGCATGATCGCGCAGCACGGGCACGAGATCGCAAGCCACGGCTATTCCCACGACGATATGACGGCGATGGGGCGCGAGGAGCTCGCCTCGCAGGTGCAGCGCGGGATGGACGTGCTGTACGGACTGTGCGGCTCGACCCCGAAGCTCATCCGGCCGCCGTCCGGCGCGTACAACGACCTTGTGATCGAAACGATCGAGGGGCTGGGGTACTGTCCCATCCAGTGGGACGTGGACAGCCTCGACTGGAAGGGACTGTCGGCGGTGCAGATCGTGGAGCGCGTCGCCCCCAAGTGCCGGAAGGGTTCGATCATCCTGCTGCACAGCGGAGCCGAGCATTCTGCCGATGCGCTGCCGGAGCTTCTTTCCCGCATCCGGGAGCGGGGGTTTTCGTTCGTTCCGGTCGGGGAGCTGATCTATCAGGAGGGGTACACCATCGACGCGACAGGGCGACAATGCAAGAAATGATCGCTTTTATCTTGAAAATTTTTGTATAATATGATACAATTGAGGCGAAGTGAGGTGGTAGTATGATCCTATACCATAATACAATGGAACAGATCGTGGAGGATGCCTACGATATGATAAAACATGAGCTTGACTGCTGCACCTGTGAACGCTGCCGCAATGACATCATTGCGTATGCGCTCAACCATCTCCCCCCAAAATACGTTGTGACAGCAGTGGGGCAGGCGTATTCGAAGCTTGCGAGCCTCAAGATTCAGCAGAATGCAGACATCATCGCCGCCATCAGCCAGGGCGCGTCGGTGGTGAAGCAGCACCCACGGCATAATGAGCCTTCGAAATAGCCCTTAGGCATCCCTTAAACACCCTTCGATACAGAAAATCTGTATCGGGGGTGTTTTTTTGTTATCAATGTTTGATAATCTGTACCAATGTTTTGTATCTTCTGCTGAAACGCAGTTTTTGGCTCTCAATATTTGATAATTTGTGCAGGATTTCGCTTTCATAATAAGTATCTTATCGTAGTGCCTACGAAGGGGCGACCATATTCTTTGTGTGGACAAAGAATATGGAAAGAAAGCCATCTAAGAGAGGGCTTTGCCCTCTCTTAGCAATCTCTCCCTTAGCTATCGAAGCCTGTTCTTTCAGACAGCTTTGATGCTCAGTAACGCCACTGCACAGCAGACTTGAGAGCTTTTTTTCTTGGGTGAACCCCTTCTTCCACCGATATGGTACAGACTTTTTAGCGTTGTCGCCTGTTTTAGTTTTTTATTCATGCAACTTACGGAGGCGACAGCATTTTCAAGTTTTCACGATATTGGTGGACGCACAAGCCTGCACAACAAGAGGCTGTCAGGTATTGAGAAAGCATTAAGTGGTATGAAAGACTTCCATCAAGTACAGGCTTGGTATTAAGGGGGGTTATCTAAGGGGGGCAGCGCCCGCCCTTAGATGAGTTTCTTCCCCCATTCTTTACTCACATAAAGAATGGGGTCGCCCCCTCGTAGGCACTACGAAAAGATACCTATTATGAAGGCGAAATCTCGCAGAAAACTACCAAATATCGCTAAGCAAAAAACCACCGTTTCAGCAGAAGGTGGCGAAATAACAGTAGCTGCTTACGCATCTACTGTCACGAGAATGCAGCAGTTTTCGCAAAGACTCAAACCGCCGCATTCTCGGCTCGGTTCGGAGGTTTGTGCAAGAGAAACTTTCAAATATCGCTAACAAAAAACCCCCGCTTCAGCAGAAGATATCACCCCACGCACAAATTACCAAATATAAAAAAACGCCACGGTAAAGAGTGGCAAAACACCCCTTCCCCCACGGGGATGAACTGTCTTATTGACAAGAACAAATGTTCGGTGCTATACTAAACCCATAAAATAACAGCAAAGTTGAAAGAAAACAGGAGAAATCAACGAAAGGAAGATGACACCATGGGAAACCGAATTTTAAGAGAAAGCATCTGCACCAGCGACAGCGTCGATGCAATGGATTGGTTCGAGGAAGTGCTGTTCTACCGCATCCTCGTCAACTGTGACGACTACGGCAGGACGGACGCGCGCCCTGCCATCCTCAAAGCGCGGTTGTTCCCACTCAAAACGGAGCTTCCCGTCGAGGAGATCATGGCGTGCGTCAATCGCCTCGCCCGTCAGGGCGTCATTGTATTATACGAGGTGGATAATCACCCCTATTTATACGTTCCCACATGGGAAAAATACCAGACGATCCGCAACAAGCGCAGCAAATATCCGGCTCCCGACGAGGGGGAAATACAACTTGCAGACAATTGCAATCAATTGCAATCAAATGTTTGCCCAATCCAATCCAATCCAATTCAATCCGAATTCGAATCCGAATCGGAATCCGAATCCGAACCCAAGCCGGCTTCCCCACAAGGGGAGAAGCTCGGCAATCTGCGTGTGCTTTGCAGCGAGGTCGTGTCTGTGCTCAATGAAAACGCAAAGACAAAGTACCGACCGTTTGGCAAACGCACGATGGAGCTGATCGAGAAAAAGCTCGATCAGGGTTATACGAAGGAGGATCTTTTGACCGTCCTCGATAAAAAGGCGAAGGATTGGCTGCACCCCCGACCGGGGGAGCGCGATATGCGCAGATATTACCGCCCCGAAACGCTCTTCGGAGAAAAGTTTGAGAGCTATCTCAACGAGCCGTCTGTTCGGGAATCGCCGCCTGCTGCAAAAATCCCCCCGGCACCCCGTTGGCAGCAGCAGACGGAATCGAGCCTTGATTTGGAGGAGCTCCAGCGGTTCCTCGATCAGCCGATCGCTCCCGTTTCGACTGCTCCGCCGGGTGTAAGAAATATACAAAATGTCAAATTTTTATAAAATATACAAAGGGATGATGTGAATGGACTGGAAAAAAGAATCGATCAACCAGCTTCGGGACTACGAAGCACGAAAAGACGCCTTGGAAAACCTGCGCGAACGCTGCCAGAATCTCGATCAGGAGCTCAAGGCGTTGCGCCGCAGCGAACAGAGCAAGGAGGACGAGCGCATCCTGAGCGTGATGACAGAGCGCAAGCAGCTGATGCACAACTACTGGATCACGAAGCGGATGGTGGAGCTGACCCAGCGCGGGCTGGAATCGCTTGACGGGGAGGAGCGCGCGGTGCTGGAGGGGTTTTATGTACACCGCGGGGAGCGGTATGCCGACGATTTGATGGAGCAGCTGTGCGTGGAGCGCACGAAGCTTTATAATCTCAAGGATCAGGCGCTGCGCAGGTTCACCATGACGATGTATGGGATGACGGAGTCATAGGGCGGCGTTTGCAATGTACATTGCAAGGGGTTTGTTTTTGATCAACAGCACTTTCTGCTGAAGCGGTGGTTTTTGGTTAGCAATAGACGATGGTTTTTTACCCCACAAACTGCCGAATCAAGCCGAGAATGCGGCGGTTTGAGCCTTTGTGAAAACTGCGGCATTCTCGTGACAGTAGATGCGTAAGCAGCTACTGTTATTTCGCTTTCATAACCTGTACTTTCTTGCAGCTCCTGCAAAAGGCGACCATATTCTTTGTGTGGACAAAGAATATGGAAAGAAAACCATCTAAGAGAGGGCTTTGCCCTCTCTTAGCAATCTCTCCCTTAGCTATCGAAGCCTGTTCTTTCAGACAGCTTTGATGCTCAGTAACGCCACTGCACAGCAGACTTGAGAGCTTTTTTTCTTGGGTGAACCCCTTCTTCCACCGATATGGTACAGACTTTTTAGCGTTGTCGCCTGTTTTAGTTTTTTATTCATGCAACTTACGGAGGCGACAGCATTTTCAAGTTTTCACGATATTGGTGGACGCACAAGTTTACGCAATAGGGGGTTATCGACTATCGGAGTGGTAGCGTTACCAAGTGAAAAGGTAACATAAAGCACAGGCTTGGTGCTAAGGGGGGTTATCTAAGGGGGGCAGCGCCCGCCCT
>JAHHTZ010000014.1 GCA_020024285.1 Oscillospiraceae bacterium
CCCCCCCTCCCCCTTCTGTGGTATAATCGTACCAACAAGCCGAGCCGGTTTGCAAAAATCAAACGAATGAGGCGGAAAAACGATGAACAAGCAGGATATTTACGATTATCTCAAGGAAAAAAATCTCTGGCACGTCATCACGGAGCACGAAGCGGTGTACAATATGGAAGAGCTTTCAAAGGTGGCGATCCCGCACCCCGAAGCGGACGCCAAAAACCTCTTTGTGCGCGACGACAAAAAGCGCAATTACTATCTCATCACGGTGAAGGACGACAAGCGCGTCGATCTCAAGGAATTTCGCAAAACGCACGGGACCCGCAACCTGAGCTTTGCATCGGAGGAGGACCTCATGCGAATCCTCGGGCTGATCCCCGGTGCGGTATCGCCGCTTGGCATCCTCAACGATGCGGAGCTTCAGGTGAAGGTCTACCTCGACCGCGACTTTTTCGAGGAGCCGGGGCTGATTGGGCTGCATCCAAACGACAACACCGCAACCGTTCTGATGAAGTCGGAGGATCTGCTGCAAATCATCAAGGAGCACAAAAACGAGGTGGAGATCGTACCATTTTAACGGAGGTGGAAACGGATGTTCCTTCATGAACTCAAATCGATTTACCGCACCCTCCTGTCCCCCGCGTTCGGGGAGCTGCTGCGCATCGACGACAGCGACGAGGACAAGGACTGGATCGCGGTGATGCTGGACGGGGAGCGCGAGGAATTTTTCGTTTCCCTCTATGGGACGGACTGCGCGCGGCTTTTCTGGTGCAACGAATGCTTTATCTTCGACCGGCGCAGAGATTCCCTTGTGTCCTCCGATACCTTCGGGGAAATCGTGTACGAGCGCCCCTTTTCGGAGGAGGAGCTTCCGCAGCTCATCCAAAGCCTTGTCCTTCGGCTGAAGGACTGCACCTATCTTCGAAAGGAAGAGCGCGTCGTCGGGCGCACACCCAGCGGCTGGGACAAAATCCGGGACTATACGATCCTTGCTAAGTCCCCTGCCCCGACAAAGGAGCGCTGGCAGCTGGGAAACATCACGATCGAATTCCACTAAGCAAAAAAGCAGGAAGCCTTTCCGAAGGCTTCCTGCTTTTTATTCCTGGGACGATGTTTTCTTTTTGGACTGATAGAAGCTGTGCGCGCCAAAGACCACGCTCAAAACAAGGAGGATGCAGGAAAATTTCCCCGCGCTCCCCTGCGTCAGCCAATCGGCGGCAAAGTAAGAAAGCCCCACCGTAAGCTGGAGCACTCCCTCCCAGAAGTGCGCGGCGCGAGCGCTCTTGCAGAAGGTGCCGATAAGAAAGACGCCCAGAAAGAATCCTCCGAGGATGCCGTTGAGGGCACAGCGCAGCTGCTGCGAGGCTGCATATTTCTCCCAGCCCCCGGACGTGAAGATCACGCCGGCGGCAGCGGATACCTCCTGATACTCCCGAACATTGAGGAACAGCACCACGAATTCAAGAGCAGATGCCAGAAGGAGCATCCACCTTGCCCACGGGCGCTTCCAGTAGGTGTAGCGGTTGTTTTCTTCCATATCGTCCCCCCCCTTTTTTCTATAGCATAGCACAAAGGGGGATGGGGGGTCAAGGCTGCTGTTTTTCCCCCACAATGGGGAGTTTTTGCTTTTCAATCTTTGAAGGTTTGTACCGCACAAGCTGCCGAACCGAGCCGAGAATGCAGCGGTTTGAGCCTTTGCGAAAACCGCGGTATTCTCGTGACAGTAGATGCGTAAGCAGCTACTGTTATTTCGCTTTCAGAGTTTGCATCTTTTCGCACCTTGTGCGAGGGGGCTGACCCTAATAGTTCGCGCCTTGCGCGAACTATCACTTTGTATGGACAAAGAATATGGAAAGAAAGCCATCTAAGAGAGGGCTTTGCCCTCTCTTAGCAATCTCTCCCTTAGCTATCGAAGCCTGTTCTTTCAGACAGCTTTGATGCTCAGTAACGCCACTGCACAGCAGACTTGAGAGCTTTTTTTCTTGGGTGAACCCCTTCTTCCACCGATATGGTACAGACTTTTTAGCGTTGTCGCCTGTTTTAGTTTTTTATTCATGCAACTTACGGAGGCGACAGCATTTTCAAGTTTTCACGATATTGGTGGACGCACAAGCCTGCACAACAAGAGGCTGTCAGGTATTGAGAAAGCATTAAGTGGTATGAAAGACTTCCATCAAGTACAGGCTTGGTATTAAGGGGGGTTATCTAAGGGGGGCAGCGCCCGCCCTTAGATGAGTTTCTTCCCCCATTCTTTACTCACATAAAGAATGGGGTCGCTTATCGCAGGAACTGCGATGCGGTAAGATTGTGAAAGCGAAATCCTGAAGAAAACCTTCAAATATTGAAAAACAAAAACCCCCGCTCCAGCAGAAGCTGTAAAACCTGCGCACAAACCATCAAATATAAAAAAGAAAAACCCCCGCTTCAGCAGAATCCCCCGCTGCAACACCACAAACTACCAATAATAAAACACCCCCCCAGCCGCCGACGGATTCTCCGTCGATGGCTGAAGGGGTCAAGCGTCCCGTTATGGTGTTTTCGTATCGTTGTAGTTTTCGTAGCTGAACTGCTCCTTGCGGCGGCGCTGGCGTTTGAACACCGTGATCACCACGGAGAGCCCCAGTGCACCAACCACAAACACCGGCATCGCCCAGCGGTTGTATTCGGGGGATGCGCTCATCAGGTCGGTCCACAGCTTATCCATGTAGAGGTTCGTTTCCTCGTCGAGGTTGATAAACGCCTGTGTTGTCGCAAGCACCTCGTCGCTCGGGTAAGCGATGGGGTTGTTGCGCACTTCCTCGTCCAAAAGCTCCAGCGCCTTGGTGTTCGGGGTCGAATACTGGATGTATTCGATGTTCGCCGCGGCGATGTTCGGCTCGTTGAGGAAGTTGATGTACATGTGTGCCGCCAACAGACGGTCGGGATCGGGATTCTTCGTCTGCTTCGGGATGCACACGCCGTCCACAAACCAGTTGGAGCCTTCCTTCGGAACAACAAAGCGCAAACTCTCGTTCTCCGCCATCATCGTGATGGCATCGCCCGCATAGTACGGCGCAAGGGTCGCTTCGCCGCCCTGCATCTTGTCAAAGATCTGGTCCATGACATACGCCTGAATCAGCGGCTTCTGCGCCTTGAGCTCCTCGATCACTTCGTCGAGCTCCTTGCGGTTTTGGGTGTTGATGTCATATCCCAGACGCTTGAGCGTCAGACCAAAGGCATCGCGCGAGTTTGAAAACATCAAAATCTCCCCGGCGTACTGCGGGTCCCACAGGATGTCCCAGCTATCGGGGTCAAAGCCCAGCTTGTCGTAGTTGTAGATCAGCCCCACCACGCCCCAGGTGTACGGAACGGAATACTTGTTTTCGGGGTCGTATGCCGGATTGAGGTACGGCTCCCCGATGAACTCAAAGTTCGGGATCTTCGAAAAATCCAGCTCCTCCAGCATATCCTCCTGCGCCATGCGGGAGATCATGTAGTCGGACGGGAAGATGATATCGTAGGAGGAGCTCCCGCTCTTGATCTTCGCATACATCGATTCGTTTGTATCATAGAGCGTGTAGTTCACCTTGATGCCCGTCAGCTCCTCGAACTCCTTGTTGACATCGAGGCAGCCGTCGTCGCCGTTGGAGATATACTCGCCCCAGTTGTAGACGTTGATGGAAATATTTTTTCCCTTGAGCTGGTCATAGTATGCTTTGTCGTAGTCGGCATCGTCGTCCTCGGCAAAGCATCCGAGCGAAAGCGGCACACACAGTGCCGCCGCCGTGAGCAGAGAAAGAAAACGCTTCATCTATTCCTCCTCCTTTCGGATGGGTGCGCGCAGCATCTTTTCCCTGCGCGCCGAATGGATGTTGCTGATGACAAGCATCGCGAGGATCACGAGGAAGATGATGGTCGAAAGCGCGTTGATCTTCGGGGTGACGCGGCGCCTTGTCTGGCTCCAGATGGCAAGCGGCAGCGTCTGCGAGGTGGCACCGTTGACAAAGTACGACACCATAAAGTCGTCCATCGAGAACGTGAGCGCCATCAAAAAGCCCGAAACGATCCCCGGCATGATCTCCGGGATCACCACCTTGAAGAACGCCTGCACCGGGTTGCACCCGAGGTCGAGCGCCGCTTCGTAGGTGTATTTGTCCATCGCGCGCAGCTTCGGCATCACGTTGAGGATGACGTAGGGCACATTGAAGGTGATGTGCGCGAGGATGAGGGTCGTGATGCCGAACTTGATGCGCAGATAGCCGAACAGCAGCATCAGCGAAACACCCGTGATGATGTCAGGGTTGATCATCGGCAGATAGGTCACAGTCATAAAGAAGGATTTGAGCTTCTTGTTCATCTTTTCAAGACCGATTGCAGCCGCGGTGCCGAGGACAGTCGCCGCGATGGAGGAGAGGAACGCCACAAGGAGCGTCAGCCCCAGGGCGCGCATGATCTCCTGATCCTGAAAGAGGTCACGGTACCAGCGCAGGGTAAAGCCTGTCCAGACGTTGCGGCTTTTGCTGTCGTTAAAGGAAAACGCCATCAGCACCACGATCGGCGCATAGAGGAACAGCATGATAAGGGCGGTATAGCCATTTGCAAGCAGTTTATGTTTCTTCACAGGATACGCCCTCCCATCGTTTCATCGTCTATGTTGCCCATGATGCTCATGCACAGCAGTACAACCACCATCAGGACAAGCGAAATGGCAGAGCCGAGGTTCGGGTTGTAGGCGTTGCCGAAAAATTGCAGATCGATGATGTCACCGATGAGCTGGTTCGTGCCGCCGCCGAGCATTTTGGAAATGATAAAGGTGCTGACTGCCGGAACGAAAACCATCGTGATCCCCGAGCTGATGCCCGGAAGGCTCAGCGGAAGCACCACATGGAACATCACCTGCATGCTGTTGGCACCGAGATCCTGCGACGCCTCGATGACGTCGTTGCCGATCTTTGCCATCGTGGTGTAAAGCGGCAGGATCATGAACGGGATGTAGTTGTACACCATGCCGAGGATGACGGCGCCCTGCGTGTTGATCATGCGCACGGGGTCGAGTCCCATCATCAGGAACAGGCGGTTGATGAGTCCGTTGTTTTCGAGAATGGTCATCCACGCATAGGTGCGAAGGAGGAAGTTCATCCACATGGGCAGCATCACGAGCATCAAAATGGTGCGGCGGTGAAAGCCCTTCTTGCGCGAAATGATGTAGGAAAGCGGGTACGCAATGACAACGCACAGTGCGGTGGCAATGGCGGCGAGCTTGATGGAGCGCATCAGAACGCTCATGTATTCGCCCGCCTGCGCGATGTTGTCGATGGTGAATGCTCCCTGCGAATCGGTGAGCGCAAAGTAGACGATCAGCCCCAGCGGAACGACGATAAAGAGGATCGACCACAGCATATACGGCACAGCGGGAGCGCATCTCCCCACGCGGCGAAGCCCCGGCTTTTTCACAAGCTCAGAAGATGGATTGCTCATTACTGCACCTCCATTTTCTTCATGATGTGGATGTCAAAGGGCTTGACATTCATGCCGATGTGCGCGCCGACCTCCTGACTCAGGGTGGAATGGATGAGCCATTTGTAGCCGTGCGCATCGACGGTGATCTCGTAGTGAACACCCTTAAAGACCACGGATTCCACTACGCCGCTGATCGGGGAGGTTTCGTAGTCGCCCACGATGATATCCTCCGGACGGATGACCACGTCCACGCGCTCGTTTTCGGCAAAGCCCTTGTCAACGCAGCGAAACGCCTGACCGGCAAACTCCACCTCGTAGTCCTCGTACATCACGCCGTCGATGATGTTGCTTTCTCCGATGAAGTCGGCAACGAAGGCGTTGATCGGCTCGTTGTAGATATCCTGCGGCGTACCGATCTGGAGGATCTGTCCGTCCTTCATGACAACCACGCGGTCGGACATGGTGAGTGCCTCCTCCTGATCGTGCGTTACATAGATGAAGGTGATTTTGAGGCTTTTCTGAATGCGCATCAGCTCCGTCTGCATATCTTTTCTCAGCTTGAGGTCGAGCGCACCCAGCGGCTCGTCGAGGAGCAGGACCTTCGGCTCGTTAACAAGCGCACGCGCAATGGCAACGCGCTGCTGCTGACCGCCGGAAAGCTGGTTGATGTTGCGGTTTTCGTAGCCGGAGAGGTTCACCAGCTTGAGCATCTCTTTGACCTTTCGCGCCACGAGCTTTTTGTCCATCTTTTTGAGATTGAGCGCAAAGGCTACGTTGTCGAACACATTGAGATGCGGGAAAAGCGCATAGCGCTGGAACACCGTGTTGATGTTGCGCCGATGCGGCGGAAGCCCGTTTATTTTTTTCCCGTCAAAAAATACGTCACCCGCAGTCGGCTCCACAAAACCGCCGATAATGCGCAGGGTCGTGGTTTTTCCGCAGCCGGACGGCCCCAAAAATGTGACAAATTCTTCATCGTGAATGTCGAGGTTGATTCCCTTGAGGACGCGCTGCCCGTCATAATCGACAACGATATCCTTCAAGCTGATCAAAATATTCTCTTTCACTTAACAGCCCCCTTTGTGGTGTTCAAAATTTATACATACTAAAATATCACAAATTTTCGATATGTCAATAAAAATCCGCATTTTTTTTAATTTTCCAGCATTTTTTAGCATATTTCCTGTAAATTACGGTATTTTCACCGTGAATTTATCAATATGCTTGCGTTTCCTCTGATTTCCCCTTATTTTGTCTGTTTTGAGGAAAAATGAAGTACGATTCTCGTTTTTGGAGATTTTTACGATGCGCAAAAAGCACACCGCACAAGCTGCTCAAAACGCATTGCGATTTTTGATTTTTATGGTATACTCAAAGCAAATCCATTCAAAAAGGAGGCGGATGTTATGGCAGCAGCAAAGCTCTCCACCCTGTGCTACATCGAGCAAAACGGCGCGTATCTGATGATGCACCGAACCAAAAAGGAGCACGACGACAATCACGACAAATGGATCGGACCGGGCGGAAAATTCGAGGACGGCGAAAGCCCCGAGGACTGCGTGTGCCGCGAGGTGCTGGAGGAAACGGGGCTGACGCTTTGCTCCTATCGTTTTCGCGGGATCGTCACCTTTGTTTCGGACGTCTGCCCCACCGAGTATATGCATCTGTTTACGGCGGACGGCTTCACCGGCACGATGACCGACTGCGACGAGGGCGAGCTTGCATGGATCGACAAGGAGCGCCTGCTCTCCCTGACGCTCTGGGAGGGGGACCGGATCTTCCTGCGGCTGCTCGACGAGGAGATCCCCTTTTTCTCCCTGAAGCTGCGGTATGAGGGCGATGCCCTCAAGGAGGCGGTGCTCAATGGGGAGAGGATGACCCTATCGGGGGATTGATTTTTTTCCTGTCGATATTTTTATAGTTTGTGCGTGGGGGCGGGGGGTTCTGCTCAATCGCAGGTTTTCATTAGCGATATTTGAAGGTTTATGCGTATAGTTTGGCGGCTTCTGTTTAATCGCGGTTTTTAACTCTCTATATCTGATAATTTCTGCAATCTTTCGCTTTCATAACCTGTATTTCATCGCACCTTGTGCGATAAGCGACCATATTCTTTGTATGGACAAAGAATATGGAAAGAAAACCATCTAAGAGAGGGCTTTGCCCTCCCTTAGCAATCCCTCCCTTAGCTATCGAAGCATCTACTTTCAGACAGCTTTGATGCTCAGTAACGTCCCTGCACAGCAGAGCTGAGAGCTTTTTTTCTTGGGCGAACTCCTTCTTCCACCAATATCGTACAGACTTGCTCACAATGTCGCCTGTTTTAGTTTTTTATACTGCTTTCGTACAGCGTGGACAAGCTGACGGAGGGGACACTGCTTAGAGGTCAGCACGATATTGGTGGACGCACAAGCCTACGCAATAGGGGGTTTTCGAGCATCGGAGTGGTGCCGTTACTAAGCGAAAAGGTAGGGTAAAGCACAGGTTTGGTGCTAAGGGGGGTACATAGTTCGCGCTTTGCGCGAACTATTAGGGGGGCAGCGCCCGCCCTTAGATGAGTTTCTTCCCCCATTCTTTACTCATCTCAAAGTTATAGTTCGCGCAGGCGCGAACTATCAGGGGTCGCTCTTCGCAGGAACTGCGATAAGATGCAAAGTAGTCAGGCGAAATCTCGCAGAAACTGCCGTCCATAGACAATCAAAAAAATAAAAAACAAAGAAAAGGAGCCTTCTACTATGAGTATGATCGGAAACTATCTCTCCCTCCCGGACAAAGAACTCCGCGCGATTTTAAGCGGCGGGGAAAGCATCCTCGATTTCGAGGAACGCTCCCCCGAAAACACCCTCGACATCGACAAGAGCTGGCAGGCGATCCTCTACCTCCTGTGCGATGACATTGCCGACGGCGAACCTCCGATGGGGTACGTCGTGCCGATGATGGAGGAAAATGCAATCGAATCCGAGCAGGACTTCATGGCGTTCTACCTCACCGCCGCCCAGGTGCAGGAGGCAAACGACTATCTCGAAGCCCTCACCGAAGAGGAAATCTTAGAAAAATACGATTTTGAAGCCATGAAGGAGGACGAAGTCTACCCCATATGGGACGACGACGAAGCGGACGCATTTTTTGAATACATCCATCCCTACCTACTGGACCTTCGGGAATTTTACAAAAATGCAGCCGACAAAAACCATTCCGTCATTTTCTATGTGATGTAAGGACGCGATCAAAACCACCCGTTGAACGGGTGGTTTGAACAGACCCTATAAGGGTCTATCTCTTGTGGTTGCCCCCTTAAGGGGGCACTGAATTGATTTGACAATCACACTTTTATCTCTGGCAGCCCCCTGCTCGGGGGCTTTATTTTTGCCTACTGACTCTTGCTACCCGTAAACGGGTCTATATATTCTTTTAAGCTTAACTGGTCATTCATGATATCATCTTTTAGCTGGTTATTGATATATTCCCGTATCACTGTTTCATACTTCCCTACAGTATCAACATAATATCCTCTGCACCAAAAATGACGATTCCCATATTTATATTTCAAGTTCGCATGTCGATCGAATATCATCAAACTACTTTTACTTTTTAAGTAACCCATAAATTGAGCTACACTTAAATGCGGTGGGATGCTTACCAACATATGGATATGATCTTTACAGCATTCTGCTGCTATAATCTCCACCCCCTTTCTTTCACTCAATTCTCTTAATATCTTTCCAATGTCTGCTTTTAATTTTCCATATATTTCTTGTCTTCGATATTTGGGTGCAAACACAATATGATATTTGCATCTCCAACTGCTATGTGATAAACTATTTATGTCTTTCATGACATGACCTCCTGTGTTCTTTAGTTGTGTGGTCGCCAAACCACTTCTATTTTAACACAGTAGGTCTTTTTTTCACTATAAGTATTTTTCATTGACCCCCAGTTGAACTGGGGGTTTTATCATGCCTATTCGGCGCCAATAAAACGGAGTGTATCGATCTGATACACTCCGTTTTGTTTTGTTTCATATATCACGATGCCGACGGGGAACATCCCTCAAAGAGCACCTACAGCTTCAGCTCGTTGAGGTTGAGCAGAGCGCGGATGTAGATTTTTACTGCCTTCATCATGCCCTCGATCTCGGTGCATTCGTCCGCCATGTGAACGCCGCCCTTGCCCTCGCCTGCCGGATTCACCATATCTGCAAATTCCGGTCCGAACGCCACTGCATTCGGGAAGTTTCTTGCGTAGGTTCCGCCGCCGATGACCATCGGCTCGCTCATGTCGCCGGTCACGTCGCGGTATGCGCTCAGCAGTGCCTGCACCTCGGGCGTATCCACGCTGCGGTAGCTCGGCTTGCTGTCGCTCAGGACGCCGCCTGCTGCCCCGATGGAGAACAGGTGCCGATCAAGGCGTTCCTCCAGCTCCTCGCCCTTTGCAGTAACAGGGTAGCGGATGTTGTAGTTGAGGACGAGCTGGTCGTTCTCGGTCGAAGCACAGCCGCTGATGTGGGTGATCTTTCCGGATGGCTCATCCTCGCAGTCGATGCCAAGTCCCTTGCCGTTGTAGTCGGTGAGGGTGGAAGCCGCAGCCGCACATGCTTTGCGCTCGCACAGGCTCAGGTAGGACGCTTCGGAAAGCAGGTGAAGCAGGAGGTAGATCGCATTGACAGAGCCCTCCGGCTTGGACGCATGGGAGCCCTTGCCCTTTGCGGTGATGCGGATGGTGCCGTCGGATTCTTCTACTTCAAATACGTTCGCGTCCAGTTCGCCCACATCCTCGCGGGACACATCGTGCAGCACAACGCTTGCACGGTCTGCCACCATGTTGGAAACAAGACCACCGAAAAATTCCCCGATGGTTGCACCGTCGAGAGGGAAGCGCGCCTCTGCCGACATGATGCCCTTTTCCCCGTTGATGAGCGGAAAGTCCGCATCGGGGGTGAACATGAAGGTCGGCACTTTTTCTTCCTTGAGGATCACTTCCACGTCGCCCATGCCGCGCTCCTCGCTGCATCCGAGCATGAGGCGGTAGGTGTAGTTGAGGGGGATGTTATTGTCCTTGAGGAATTTGATGGCATACAGTCCCAGCACCGCAGGACCTTTGTCGTCTGCAACGCCTCTGCCGTAGATGTAGCCATCCTTGATGGTCATTTTGTACGGGTCCACGCTCCAGCCGTTGCCCTCAGGAACGACGTCGAGGTGTCCCATGATGGAAATTTCCTTCTCGGCAGTACCGATGGATGCAGAGCCTGCATAGTAGCCGTAGTTCTTGGTTGCAAAGCCCATGTTATCGCAAATTTCGAGTGCTTTGTCGAGTGCTTTTTTGCATCCCTCGCCAAACGGAGCCTCCTTGCCGCTGTCCACGCTGACGCTTCGGATCTCAATGAGCGAAGCAATATCATTCAGAATATTTTCTCTGTTCTCTGCCACGAAGGCATCGATTTTCTGCTGCATTTCGTTTGAAATCATGGGAATCCCTCCATTGTAGAAATCAGGTTATTTTGTCTGCCAAAGCAGAGCATGACCCATGCTGTGCGGCGGGGATCGCGGTCCACCCTGGGAGGAAAATTCCGATAGCCGCACTGCCTGTTGTTGTTATTATACCACACCCCCCAGCGGAAGGAAAGAGAATTTGCATGATTGCAAAACACTTTTTGCCTGTGCTGAATAGGATGGTATGAGCGCTGATGGTTTTTCTGTTGTCGGCGCATCGAAAATAAGGAGGTCTTGTTATGATTTACCACAATCCAAATCCGCCCTGCCAGGACAACGGGGATTTTTACTGCAAATACCCCTGCTGCCGTCCATGCTGCTGCATCCCCGTATGCTGCTGCCCGATGCATCCGTGGCCGAAGCCCTGCACCCCCTGCACCGTACAGGTGGGCACCACGACGACCGGTCTGCCGGGAACCGCTGCCATGGTGACGAACAGCGGCACCGAGACGAACGCCATCCTCGATTTCACCATCCCTGCCGGAGCATCGGGGCATTACTGCTCCCCTGCCGCCCCGGTAGCGAATGCCACCTCCGAGGATCTGCTGCAGCAGTTTAACCTCCTGCTTGCAAACCTGCGGGATGCCCAGCTGCTCCAACGGTAACTGACACTTCACGCAAAGCGTGAAGTGTAACGAGGATGACACCTTGTGTCATTCTCGTGCTTGATTTGATGGCTTGTGCTGGCGTTTCATGCTGACATGTGAAGTGTAACGAGGATGCCGTAAACCGGCATCCTCGGCTTGGTTTGATGGCTTCTGCTGAAGCGGTAGTTTTGTTAGCGATATTTGATGGTTTGTACGCAGGATTTGAAGGCTTCTGCTGAAACGGGGGTTTTTTTATTAGCGATATTTGGTAGTTTTCTTCAATATTTCGCTTTCACAATCTTACCGCATCGCAGTTCCTGCGAAGAGCGACCCCATTCTTTGGATGAGCAAAGAATGGGGGAAGAAACTCATCTAAGGGCGGGCGCTGCCCCCCTTAGATAACCCCCCTTAGCACCAAGCCTGTGCTTTACCTTGCTTTTTCGCTTGGTAACGGTGCTTCTCCTATGGTCGATAACCCCCTATTGCGTGGACTTGTGCGTCCACCAATATCGTGAAAACTTGAAAATGCTGTCGCCTCCGTAAGT
>JAHHTZ010000015.1 GCA_020024285.1 Oscillospiraceae bacterium
TCTCTCCCTTAGCTATCGAAGCCTGTTCTTTCAGACAGCTTTGATGCTCAGTAACTCCACTGCACAGCAGAGCTGAGAGCTTTTTTTCTTGGGTGAACCCCTTCTTCCACCGATATGGTACAGACTTTTTAGCGTTGTCGCCTGCTTTAATTTTTTTATTCATGCAACGAACGGAGGCGACAGTGTTTCCAAGTTTTCACGATATTGGTGGACGCACAAGCCTACGCAATAGGGGGTTATCGACTATTGGAGAAGTACCGTTACTAAGTGAAAAGATAACATAAAGCACAGGTTTGGTGCTAAGGGGGGTACATAGTTCGCGCTTTGCGCGAACTATTAGGGGGGCAGCGCCCGCCCTTAGATGAGTTTCTTCCCCCATTCTTTACTCATATAAAGAATGGGGTCGCTCCTCGTAAGAACTGCGAAAAGATACTTATTATGAAAGCGAAAGATTGCAGAAAACCTTCAAAGATTGAAAAACAAAATACTATCGAATCGGCAGAAGGTGGCGAAATAACAGTAGCTGCTTACGCATCTACTGTCACGAGAATACCGCGGTTTTCGCAAAAGCTCAAACCGCTGCATTCTCGGCTCGGTTCGACAGCTTGTGCGGTACAAACCTTCAAAGATTGAAAAGCAAAAAACCTGCGATTGAGCAGAACCCCCCGCCCCTGTGTACAAATTACCAAATATAAAAAACAAAAACCCCCTCCGCATGGGAGGGGGTTTTTATGTAAATCAATAAAATCAGGAGATCAAATTATACCATAGCCTCTGGGTCGAGGATTGCTTCGATCTCTTCCTCAGAGAAGATGTTTTTGCTTCTGAGCACGTCACGAACGGAGTCGCCGGTTTTGATTGCGGTTTTTGCAATCTCAGCGGACAGTTTGTAACCTACTTTTGGGCAGATTGCGGTGATAACACCAACAGAACCGTCAACGAGGGCACGGCAGCGCTCTGGGTTTGCGGTGATACCGGAAACGCAGTTGTCAACAAAGGTTTCAACAGCGCCGGCGAGAGCGTTGATGGATTCGAACAGCTTGTGGTAGAGAACCGGCTCTGCGTAGTTGAGCTCCAGCTGACCAGCTTCAGCAGCCATGGTGATGGAAACATCGTTACCCATGATGCAGAATGCAGCCTGGGACATAACCTCAGGAATAACCGGGTTTACTTTACCTGGCATGATGGAAGAACCGTTCTGTTTTGCAGGCAGGTTGATTTCCTGGAAGCCGCAGCGTGGGCCGGAGGACATCAGACGGAAGTCGTTTGCCATCTTGGAGCAGGAAATTGCGCAGGTTTTCAGAGCAGCAGAAACGTAAGCGTAAGAATCAAGGTTCTGTGTGCCGTCTACGAGGTCGTCTGCTTTTACGATTGGGAAGCCTGTGATCTTAGCAAGCTCAGGAGCCAGTGCTTCAACGTATGCAGGGTTTGCATTGAGTGCTGTACCAACAGCGGTACCGCCCATGTTTACAGCGTACATTTCTTCCAGTGCGCGGTTGAGGCGAACAAGGTCGCGTGCGATTGCTTTTTTGTATGCACCAAATTCAGCGCCCAGACGGATCGGAACTGCGTCCTGCATCTGGGTACGGCCCATTTTGATGATGCTGTGGAATTCTTCCTCTTTCTGTCCGAGGGCAGCTTCCAGACGCTCTACCTGAGCGATTGCTTTTTTCATCAGTTTGATCGCAGTCAGCTTTGCAGCAGAAGGGATCACGTCATTGGTGGACTGAGCGCGGTTTACATGGTCATTTGGATGAACGATGGAATAGTCGCCTTTTTCGCCGCCGAGGATCTCGATTGCGCGGTTTGCGATTACTTCGTTTGCGTTCATGTTTGCAGTTGTGCCTGCGCCGCCCTGGATCGGGTCGCAGATGAACTGGTCGTGCAGTTTTCCTTCGAGGATCTCATCGCAAGCCTTGCAGATCGCATCTTTGATCTTTACATCCAGCTCGCCAACCTGACAGTTGCAGATTGCACATGCTTTTTTGATCTGAGCCATAGAATTGATGAATTCCGGCTGCAGCTTCTGTCCGGTGATCTGGAAGTTCTCACAGCCTCTCATAGACTGTACGCCATAGTATGCGTCAACTGGTACTTCTTTTGTTCCGATGGAATCGGCTTCAATACGGTATGCCATAATGCTCAACCTCTTTCTAAGAATTTGTAGTACTTGTACAAAGTTGTACTTGTCCAAAAATGACGGTGTACTTGCATCTTTGCCTCCATTATACCAACCTTACCTTCGAAATTCAATCCCTTTTTGAAATTATTCTTGCAAAATACAAACTTTGTTATTGATTTATCCTTTCTTATGCAATATAATGGAATCGGAACCGGGAAAACCCTTCCCAAGAGGAGAGGTTCCGCGGCAAAATGCCAAACGAAACAATATCTCCCCAAGTAAGCGGCGTCTGCGCGATGCGCGCCGTTTTGAAGAAAAGGGCTCCCAAAATGAAGGAGGATGACGACAATGAATCTGAAAGAACAGGCTCTCAAGCTCCACAAGGACGCTCAGGGCAAAATCGCAATTCAGTGCAAAGTACCTGTAAAAACAAAAGAAGACCTCTCTCTGGCTTACTCCCCAGGTGTTGCAGAACCATGTCTTGAAATCCACGACAACTACGAAAAGATCTACGATTACACCGCAAAGGGCAACATGGTAGCTGTTGTAACAAACGGCACCGCAGTGCTCGGTCTCGGTGACATCGGCGCAGGTGCAGGTCTTCCTGTAATGGAAGGAAAGGGCATCCTGTTCAAATCCTTTTCCGGCGTTGACGCATTCCCGATCTGCCTGAACACCAAAGACCCGGACGAGATCATCCGCACCGTAAAACTGATGGAACCAACCTTCGGCGGCGTAAACCTCGAGGACATCAAAGCTCCTGAGTGCTTCTATATTGAAGAAAAGCTCAAAGAGATCTGCGATATCCCGGTATTCCACGATGACCAGCACGGTACTGCGATCGTATGCGCTGCTGCTACCATCAATGCGCTCAAGCTGCTGGGCAAAAAACCGGAAGACCTCAAAGTAGCTGTAAACGGCTGCGGCGCTGCTGCAATCTCCGTTTCCAAGCTCATCATGGCTTTGGGTGTAAAAGATATCTCCCTGTGTGACTCCCGCGGCGTTGTATACGATGGACGTGAAAACATGAAAGAATCCACCGCTGCCATCGCGAAGATCACAAACCCAAATAAAATCAAAGGCACACTGGCTGACATCGTAAAAGATGCTGACATGTTCCTCGGTCTGTCCGTTGCAGACGCTCTGACCCCAGAGATGGTAAAAACCATGAAGAAAGATCCAATCATCTTTGCAATGGCGAACCCAAATCCTGAGATCAATCCAAAGCTCGCAATCGAAAGCGGCGCAGCAGTTGTTGGTACCGGTCGTTCCGACTATCCAAACCAGATCAACAACGTGCTTGCATTCCCTGGTATCTTCCGCGGTGCTCTTGATGTTCGCGCAACCAAGATCAACGAAGAGATGAAGCTCGCTGCTGCAAAAGCAATCGCAGCACTCGTTGCTGACAATGAGCTCAATGCAGAATACGTGATCCCATCTCCATTCGATCCACGCGTTGCACCGGCTGTTGCTGCAAACGTTGCACGCATCGCAATCGAAACCGGTGTTGCTCGCAAAACCGACATCACCCCGGAACAGGTTGCAGAACATACCCGTCAGCTCGTAGCTGCACTGGATAAATAATTTTTCCGTACACAAAACCGGCACTCGTTGTGAGTGCCGGTTTTTTTGATTCCCTATTTTCGCCTTTTCCCCCGCTCGGATGCCTTCCCTATGCATCCTTGCGGGGAATTTCTGCTCGAAGTGCGCGGATGCTCCCGACACCCCCGCACCTCCCCCGCTCGGATGTTTTCCCTAACCATCCTTGCGGGGATTTTTTACTGCTCGAAGCGCGCGGGTGCTCCCGACACCCCCGCACCTTCCCCCGCTCGGATGCCTTCCCTATGCATCCTTGCGGGGATTTTCTGCGCTCGAAGCGCGCGGATGCTCCCGACACCCCCGCACCTTCCCCCGCTCGGATGCTTTCCCTATGCACCCTTGCGGGGATTTTTGCTCGAAGCGCGCGGGTGCTCCCGACACCCCCGCACCTTCCCCGCCCGGATGTTTTCCCTAACCACCCTTGCGGGGATTTTTTGCTCAAAGCGCGCGGGTGCTCCCGACACCCCTGCACCTTCCCCGCTTGGATGTCTTCCCTAATCACTCTTGCGGGGATTTCTACATCTTCGAGGTATCGAATGCGGCAAGATACGCTTCGATGGCGGATGCCACCTCACCCAAGACGCCCTGTTCAAACGGGACCTTTAGGTTTGCGATCTTGAGCATCTTGCGAAACGGCAGCGTACCGCCGCGGCGGCAGATGGCAAGATAATCGCTCCACGCCTTGGGGTCGTGGTCGATCTCGATGCGCTTCCAGAACTGGAGCGCGCACACCTGCGCCAGCGTGTAGTCGATGTAGTAAAACGGGGTCGAGAAGATGTGCCCCTGCTGGAACCACCAGCACCCGCGCTCGAGGATGTCGCAGCCCTCGTAGTCCTTGTGCGGCAGGTACTGCCGTTCAAGGCTGCGCCACACTGATTTGCGCTCGTCGGGGGTCAGCTCAGGATGCTCGTACACCTCATGCTGGAAGTGGTCGACCAATACGCCGTACGGCACAAACTTCACCGCGCCTCCCAGATGCAGGAAGTGGTATTTTTCGGTATCCTCCTTGAAGAATTTTTTACTCCACCGCCATGCAAAAAATTCCATGCTCATCGAGAAGATTTCCGCCGTTTCCTTCGTTGCGCCCAAGCATTCGGGGATGGGGATATTCCGCGACTGATACCGCTGGAACGCGTGCCCCGCTTCGTGCGTCAGCACATCGGCATCGCCCGACGTTCCGTTGAAGTTTGCAAAGATGAAGGGGACCTTATAATCCCACAGCGAGGTGCAGTAGCCGCCGCCGCGCTTTCCTGCACGGCTCACAAGGTCCATCAGCTCCTGCTCCACCATCACGTCGATGAATTCGCCCGTTTCCTCGCTCATCTCGTGGTACATGTTTTTCGCCGCAGCCACCAGCTCCTCGGGGGTCCCCTTCGGGGTCGGGTTGCCGGAGAGGAACTCGATCGGCTCGTCAAAATAGCGCAGACGCTCCTGCCCGAGGCGCTTTTTCTGCGCGTCGTAGAGCTTGTTCGCCACGGGAACAAGGTGCTTTTTCACCTCCTCGCGGTAGGCGGCAACGTCGTCGCGGTCGTAGTCGTAGCGCAGCATGCGCACATAGCCAAGCTCCACAAAGTTCTGAAAGCCGAGCTTTTTGGCGATCGTGTCGCGCAGCTTCACCAGACGGTCGAACAGCGTGTCGATGGCCGCCTCGTGCTCGACAAAGAAGCTCATGCGTGCATCGTAGGCGCGCTGACGCAGCGCGCGGTCGGTACTGAGCGACAGCGCCTTGAGCTGGGCGAGGTTGTAGGTTTTGCCCTCAAATTCCACCGCGGCGCCGGCAATCAGCTTGCTGTACTCGGTGACGAGCCGGTTTTCCTCCTGCAAATCGGGGATGATGTCCTCCCGGAAGGATTTTTCGTTGAACTCGGCGCGCTTAAAGTACGTTTCGGGGATCTTCTCGCGCAGCTCCGGCGCAAAGGGGCTGTGCAGGACAAGGCGGAACAGCTTGCTCTCCAAATTTTGATACAGGGGACCGTATTCGTCCCAGTAGCTCGTTTCCGCATCGTAGAACGGGTCCTTCGTATCGATGGAGTTGCGGACGTGGCACAGGGTCGACATCGTGTCGTAGTGACCGCGCAGGACGTTGATTTCTCCGAAGATTTTGAGGAACGCATCGGAATCCTCGGCGCAGGCAAGCTCTGCCATCAAGGTTTCCATCTGGGACTTGACCGCTTCGTAATCCGGTCGTTCATACAAAAATTCACGAAATTTCATGGGGATTACCTCCTGACATCAATGTTCTATAGGTAGAGATTAGCAGGTTTTTCTCCTAAAATCAAGGGAAAAAACAAGATCGGCTCAGGACGAGCCGATCTTCTTTTTGCTAAGATATTTCCCGAGGAAGAACCAGACGGCGAAGCACGCCAGACCGCCATACAGCCACTTGATGTGGACGCTCATCGCCCCCACAAAGGCTTCGAGATCTGAGCATTTCCATCTCACAATGCTCATACAGAAAATAGATCAGGACACTGGCAAAGGCAACGTCGTTGAGGTACGATATCTTTTTCCGAAACAGGAGAAGGTGTACGATCGGCGGAACAAACACCAGCACCTTCATCAAATAGTACACATGAAACGGGTTTGCGTACATCTGGTACACATGGACTGCAAGGATCGCACCAAAGCACAGCACCACCCATGCCATGCTCCCGCTCTCGAACGGCTCACGCTCAAACGTGAACGAGAGGGTGTTTGCGCTCCTTCTTGGGCGAATCTTGATTTGATGGAGCAGCGGAGCCGCAGCGATGAACGCAAGGCACACAAGATCCGTCCTGAGATAAAATGTCAAAGCCGGCTTCAGAAAGCCGAACAGATACAACCCGACGATCACCAGTATAAAAAGCATCGCGCATCCTCCTTTGTGTATCACGCAGCATCCTGCAAATTCCTTTAATTTTCCATATAATAGCATTGATTTTCCCAAAAGTCAACGATTTTCCCTCTATTTTTCCGTTATTTCTATCTATTTTGCCAAAGCTCTTCCCTTTTTCTTCCTGCTGTGGTATCATGGGGATAACAGGGGTACCGCGCTTTTCTCATGGGATGGTGCCTTGGGTGAAGAAAAAGGAGATGCAAGCTATGGATCATGAACAGCTCACCGCACAGCTCACGGAGCTTGTGCGCCAAACGGTCAACGCCATCGCAGACGACGAATACGAGAAGCTCGAGGGGCTTTTGGAGCTCAACTCCTCATGGTACAGCGAGGACGGCACCATGCAGGACGCCATCGAGGAATTTCGCACCGCGATCCAGAGTAACTATGAGGGCTGGGCGGAGGATACGGGCAAAGAGTACCGCATCGACCGCTTCAACCCCGACAATCTGATGGAGGAATGCTCCGATTCTGCACGGGAGCTGCTCGAATCGGGCAGTACCATTTTAAGCTACGACCTCAAAACCACGGACGACGACCCCGATTACTTTTTTATGGAATTCGATTGCTCCCTCGCAGGCGGAACCGTCCACGCCGTCCTCGACCTCAATGTATAAAAAAAGACCACCTGGTTCCCAGGTGGTCTTTTTGCGTCCCGGCAGCGTTTACTCGACCGCCTGCAATAGCTCCTCGATGCTGGAGGGCGGGTTCCACTTGCCAAACACCTCCGTGCGTCTGCGCCGCAGAAAGCCGTAGTCATAGTAGCCGAGCTTTTTGAGCAGACCGATGCTCGGCTCGTCCTTGGGGTCGATAAAGCTGACGAATTCCCAGTCGGGATAGCTCTCGTGGAGCAGATCGAGCAGGGCGCTGAGCGCTTCAAAGGCAAAGCCCATGCGGTGATATTTATAGGAGATGGTGATGGCGAAGGAAAACGTCTGATCGGTTGGCAGCACAACGATCTCACCCACCATCTCATACGAATCCTTGAGACCGATCGCCAGCAAAAACGGGCGTTCGGTCCCGATCTCATCCATCCTGTGAAGCCTTACCAGGGATTCAATGCCCCTGCGGTCGCGGACCTGTCCGCGCTGATAGCGCGAGCAAAGCTCATTGTTTCGGTAGTCCCGCATCACGTCCGCATCGTCCTGTATCGTGTTGCGCAGACATAGGCGCGGTGTTTTCAGAAAAATCATTGTCAAAATCACCTCTTCACATTTTTCAGCCGCCGGTTGGTCGGTCGCAGAGCCTTTGCACACCATGCCGAGTGCTCAAGCCATCGGGTGCTTACGATTCCTTGCGGATGATGGCGCCTTTCGGGAACGGGGTGCCGCACGGCATGGTGAATTTCATCATCGCATGGCAGGCAGAGGGCTGGGCTGCACCGTCCTCATCGGTGATGGATTCCACCGCAAGGCGCATGGGCTTTTGCCCCGGAGCGAGGATCTCCACCGTGTCCCCCACGGAAAACTTGTTGCGCTGGGTGCAGGAGAGGACGCCGTCCTCCCAGCCGTCCACCATCGCCACAACGTCCCACTCGCGCACATAGCCCCCGTTTTCATAAAACTGTCCCTGCTCGGGTCTGCCAAAGTAAAAGCCGGTGGAATACTGGCGGTGGCTCACCTTGCGCGTTTCCTCCTCCAGCCACTGGGGAAGGACGTAGTTTTCCCTGTCCTTCCAGTAGAGGTCGAGCGCCTGACGGTAGGCATTTGTCACAACGGCAACGTAGTAAAAGGACTTCGCGCGCCCCTCGATCTTTAAGGAGGTGATCCCGGCATCCACCAGCTGCGGGATATGCTCGATCATGCACAGGTCCTTCGCGTTGAGGATGTAGGTGCCGTGCTCGTTTTCTTCGATGGGGAAATACTGCCCCGGACGCTTCTCCTCCACGAGATGATAGCCCCAGCGGCACGGCTGGGCGCATTCGCCGCGGTTGGCGTCGCGTCCGAGCAGATAGTTCGAAAGCAGGCACCGCCCCGAAAAGGACATGCACATCGCCCCGTGGACAAAGGTTTCGATCTCAAGCTCCGGCGGTGTGTTGTCGCGGATGGTGCGGATATCGTCAAAGGAAAGCTCCCGCGCGAGCACCACGCGCTTTGCGCCCATGTGGTACAATTCCCGCGCCGTCAGATAGTTGACAACGCCCATCTGCGTGGAAATGTGGATCTCCGTGTCGGGCACGACACGCTTTGCCGCCATCAAAACGCCCACGTCGGCAACGATGAGCGCATCGATGCCGCAGGCGGCGGAATTTTTGAGATGCTCCTCCAAGAGCGGGATCTCCGCGTTGGTCGGGAGGGTGTTGCAGGTGAGATAGACCTTGACGCCGCGGCTGTGGGCAAGCTCGCACGACTGTTTGAGCGTATCAAAGTCGAAGTTTGCGGAGGATGCCCTCATGCCGAAGGCAGTCCCCCCAAGGTAAACGGCATCTGCGCCGTAATCAATGGCAAAGCCCAATCGTTCAAAGTCCCCCACCGGGGCGAGGATTTCCGGTTTTTGCTGCATATTGTATCTCCTTTTTTGCGTCGGCGCTATTTCTTTGCGTCCTGCTCTTTCTTGAGCTGTTCGTTGACGGCGCGCGCCTTCGCGATGTTCTGCTGGTGCTGTGCGTAGGTGTCCGCGTAGTAGTAATGGTTTGCGTTGTCGCTCACGAAGAAGTAGCCCGTGATGCTCGGGTCCGGGTCGAGCGCAGCGCGGATGGCATCGAGTCCGGGGTTGCAGATCGGTCCCACCGGAAGCCCCTTCACCACCGTGGTGTCGTAGGAATCGTACAGCTCCTGATCCTCGTGGTTCATAAACGGGCGCAGGCTGTCGCGGATGTAGTATTTTGTGGTGTCGGACTGCAAATGCGGATATTCCGCAGGGTTGTCCAGACGGTTGTGGAACACGGCGGAAACGCGGCGCATCTCCTCGTAGGTGTTCGCTTCCTTCTGAATGAGGGAGGCGAGCGTGATGACATTGTCAAGCTCTCCCAAGCCGTTCGAGAGGTTCTGCATCGGGCGCAGCAATTCTTCATCAACGCGCTGGTCGAAGTTTCCGAGGAATTTTTTCACCACCTCATTGACGTTCATGTCCATATAGAATTCGTAGGTATCCGGGAAGAGATAGCCCTCGAGCTGGCGGAAGCGGTTGTCCTCCGGGATCTTGTTGAGGAACGCAAAGTCGTACTCGTTTTCCAGTGCCGCGAGGAAATCCTCCTTCTTGCACACGCCGAATTCCTCCAGACGCGTTGCGATCTGTGCGGCGGTCATGCCCTCGCTGAGGGTGACCTGTACGATGTCCTTCGTTTCGCTGCGCACGGAAAGGTGGCTCATGATCTGGTCATAGCCCCAGCGGGAATTGAGCACATAGGTGCCCGCAAGGAACTTTCGCGGTGCTTTGCCGGCTCCGCGGTCCGAGCCGTCCATGTGGCGCAGCTTTGCGTACAATTCGAAGGTGAACTGCTGGTCGATGATGCCGGCATCGTCGAGGATCTTTGCCACCTTGTGGATGGAGCCCTCGGCAGAATCCGGGATCTCGATCTCGATCTGGCGGTCCTTCTGGTTGATGCCCAGCAGATCGCTTGCGCTGCTCAGGGCAAAATACGCCAAAAAGAGCGAGATCCCGACGCATACGCACACGATAATTAGGGTTGCACCCAGACGTGCGGGGGTGAGGTTCTTGTATCTGTTTTTATATTTCTGACCGCGACCCTCCCGGCGGGACGGTCTGTTTTCGTGGTGTTCGCTGTGGCTCTCCCGGTGCGGCTCCTTTGGGGGCTCGCGGCGCGGGGGCTGAGCCTTATTTTGGTTTGGTTCCTGCGGCGATTGTTTGAACTGAAAGACAAGATCGTCGCTGTCGTGGTTGGAGCTCAAGCAAAAATACCTCCCTGTGTAAAAAAATTACTCAATACCTTTAATGATATACGATACCTCCAAAATAATCAAGAAAATATTGTGAACAATTCGAGGATTCTCCCCTATTTACGCACCTTAAACTTCGCCTGCGGTGCTTTTTCGCGCAGGAACTGCTCGAACTCCTGTTCCTCCTCGCTGCCCGAAAAGGCGCTGCGGTCCACAAGGACGTAAAGCATGGGCTTGTAGTTGATGAAGTACAGGTTTTTGGTGCGGATGATGCGGATGATGCTGTCATAGTCCATCTGCGACTTTGCATCCGAGTTGAGGTTGTGGCAGAATACAACATCGTCGTAGAAGAGGGTCTCCACCTTTGACACGGTGCCGTACATGGTCTTCATCTGCCCGATCATGCGTTTGACGTGTATTTTGGGAACCCAAAAGCGTATGAACAGGATCAGCCCCAGGCAAAGCACCATGCAGTACACCATCGTCCACTGCTTCTTGGACACGCTGAGGATCAGCTCGAGCAGGTCGATCGCAGCCACGATCACCAAAACGACACCGATGGCGCGCGGACGCGCCACGCGCTCCATCTCCATCATGAACTCTTTTTTGTAGTCACAGCGATTGACATAGCGCGGCTCCCCGACTGGCTTTTGCACTGCTGCGGTGGTTGTTTCGTTTGTTGTCATATATGATTCCTCCTTGTCGCTTTTGGGCAGCGATCTGCCCCTTTTTTCGCTTTGCTTTATGATACCATAATCGCAGGGGATTTTCCATCCCCTGTCCGCTTTCTGCGCCCCCGCCGCGGGGGTGGAAGGCTCCTGCCGGAGCGGGGGGTTTGGCTCTTCTATATTTGATAATTTGTGCGCAGGTTCTACAGCTTCTGCTCAATCGCGGTTTTTAACTCTCTATATCTGATAATTTGTGCAGGATTTCGCTTTCATAGTTTTTATCTTTTCGCACCTTGTGCGAAGAGCGACCCCATTCTTTATGTGAGTAAAGAATGGGGGAAGAAACTCATCTAAGGGC
>JAHHTZ010000016.1 GCA_020024285.1 Oscillospiraceae bacterium
GTCGATAACCCCCTATTGCGTGGACTTGTGCGTCCACCAATATCGTGAAAACTTGGAAACACTGTCGCCTCCGTAAGTTGCATGAATAAAAAACTAAAACAGGTGACAGAACGATAAAGTCTGTACGATATTGGTGGAAGAAGAGGTTCACCCAAGAAAAAAAGCTCTCAGCTCTGCTGTGCAGGGACGTTACTGAGCATCAAAGCTGTCCCAGAGCAGAAACTCCGATAGCTAAGGGAGAGATTGCTAAGAGAGGGCAAAGCCCTCTCTTAGATGGCTTTCTTTCCATATTCTTTGTCCATACAAAGTGATAGTTCGCGCCTGCGCGAACTATTAGGGTCAGCTTCTTGCAGGAACTGCGATAATATAAAAACTTTGAAAGCGAAATAACAGTAGCTGCTCACGCATCTACTGTCACGAGAATGCCACGGTTTTCGCAAAGACTCAAACCGCCGCATTCTCGGCTCGGTTCGGCAGTTTGTACGGCACAAACCTTCAAATATAAGAGAGCCACCCCCCCGCTCCGGCAGAAGGCGGTGAAACAAACAGCAGCAGCTGTTTGTTTCGACAGAATGCCCCCGCGCCTATGCGGTACAATGAAAAAGAACCGTTTCTCCCTTTATGGAAAAGCAACAAATGCCTTCTGTAAAATCAAGGTATATTTATCGTAAAGTACTACAAATTGCTTGAAAAGTTTGTTGCAATCTGTTATGATAAAGGGGATAGGAGGTTGATGTGTATGAACGCTTACAAGAAACGAAACGATCTTCCCGTTTATCTGTTCCATGAGGGGACAAACTACAAGTCCTATGAGCTTTTGGGCACCAAACCCGCCAAGCGGCAGGGACAGGCAGGAGTTTTGTTCCGTGTGTGGGCTCCCCATGCACAGAGCGTTTCTGTCGTGGGCGATTTTAACGATTGGGATAAAACAGCTCACCCCATGAGCAAGATCAGCCAGGGGATCTGGGAGGCATTTATCCCCGAGATCAAGCGCTATGCTCTGTATAAATACTGCGTGACGGGCTGCGACGGCGTGGAGCGCCTCAAGTGCGACCCGTATGCTTATCATATCCAGACACGACCCGAAACCGCCAGCATGTTCTATGATATTTCCCGCTATGCCTGGAAGGACAGCCGCTGGATGGAGCGCAGAAAGCTGCAAAAGCATCTGAGCTGTCCGCTCAATATTTACGAAGTGCACCTCGGCTCGTGGCGGCGGTATGAGGACGGCAGCTTCTTCGATTACCGCAAGCTCGCGGACGAGCTTGTCCCCTATGTGCAGGAGATGGGATACACCCACATCGAGCTCCTGCCCGTGACGGAGCATCCGTTTGACGGCTCGTGGGGCTATCAGGTGACGGGCTACTATGCCCCCACCTCCCGCTACGGCACCCCGAAGGACTTCATGTACTTTGTCAACAAGTGCCACGAAAACAACATCGGGGTCATCATGGACTGGGTGCCGGGGCATTTCCCGAAGGATGCGCCGGGGCTGATTTCCTTCGACGGTGCGCCCTGCTACGAATACGACGACGTCCAGAAGGCGCAGCAGCCCCAGTGGGGAACGATGGTCTTTGACTTTGGCCGCCCCGAGGTGCAGAGCTTCCTCATTTCGAACGCGATGTTCTGGGTGGAGGAATACCACATCGACGGTCTGCGCGTCGATGCCGTGGCGTCGATGCTCTACCTCGACTACGGGCGCGAGCCGTGGCAGTGGTCCCCGAATGCGCACGGAGGGCATGAGAACCTTGAAGCGGTGGAGTTCCTCAAAAAGCTCAACAGCGCCATCCTCACCGAGCACAGCGATGTGCTGATGATCGCGGAGGAATCGTCCACCTGGCCGCTCATCACAAAGCCGCCGTTCGTGGGAGGATTGGGATTTAACTTCAAGTGGAACATGGGCTGGATGAACGACATCCTCTCCTACATTTCCCTCGACCCCATCTACCGCTCCTACAACCACGATAAGATCACCTTCAGCCTCATGTACGCCTTCTCCGAAAACTTCATCCTCCCCATCTCGCACGACGAGGTGGTGCACGGGAAGTGCTCGCTCATCAGCAAGATGCCCGGCGATTACAGCCAGAAGTTTGCCGGTGTGCGCACGTTTTTGGGGTACATGATGGCGCATCCGGGCAAGAAGCTGCTCTTTATGGGGCAGGAGTTCGGACAGTTTATCGAATGGAACGAAAACCAGCAGCTCGACTGGCTGCTGCTCGACTATGAGAGCCACCGCAAGCTGCGCCAGTTTGTGTGCGACCTCAACCACTTCTACCGCGGCAACGCTCCGCTGTGGGAGATCGACAACTCGTGGGACGGCTTCCAGTGGCTTGTTCCGGACGATGTGTCGCAGTGCGTGGTGGCGATGCGCCGCACCGACGAGGACGGCAACGATGTCATCGCCATCTGCAACTTTACCCCGGTGGAGCGCGACAGCTACCGCATCGGCGTCCCCATCCAGCAGGATTATGAGATCGTGCTCAACTCCGACGCCGTGAAGTACGGCGGCACGGGAGTGCGGCAGCCTGCTGTTTTGCATACGCAGGATGTGCCGATGCACGGCAAGAGCTGCTCCATCGTGCTCAATATCCCGCCGATGTGCTCGATGTTCCTGCGGCCGGTGAAAAAGACGGTGAAGAAGATTTCGAAGGGGTACATCGCATCCCACAAGGGGGAGGATTCGGCGGGCGAAGCACCCAAAGCCTCCAAAGCGCCCGAAGCGCCCAATGAGCAGGGCGCACCAGCCCAGAGGAAGGAGAAAAAATCCTCTGCAAAGAGGAAATAGTTTTTTTGGTTTTATATTTGGTAATTTGTGCGTGGGGGGCGGGGGATTCTGCTCAATCGCAGGTTTTGGCTCTCTATATTTGAAGGTTTTCTGCGATGCTTCGGAATCTTCTGCCGGAGCGGGGGAGAGATATTTGATAACTTGTGCGGAGGTTTTACAGCTTCTGCTCAATCGCAGCTTTTGGCTCTCTATATTTGATAGTTTCTGCGAGATTTCGCTTTCAGAGTTTGCATCTTCTTGCAGCTCCTGCAAAAGGCGACCATATTCTTTGTGTGGACAAAGAATATGG
>JAHHTZ010000017.1 GCA_020024285.1 Oscillospiraceae bacterium
GCATCGAAAGCACTTGGATGTGGACACACAACGAACCACTGGACATAAACGAGGTGCATCTTTTTCTTTGCGATGAGCATTCCGGGAAGCTGTCAGATGAGCAAAAAGAGTTCGTTCGAGCCTGCCGAAATTGGGTGCAGGAGCAGCTGCGAAATCAGGTCTTTCTTCGGCTCCTTCAGGACGAGGATCTGCGGGAAAATGTGGTGGATTTCTGCAATGAACACTGCAAAGGTACTGTCATGCGGGTTATGGCGGGGATTCGCCCGCTGTGCCGCCTGTGAGCCTCTGTGTGCGGCTTTCGTGGGAAAGCCGGGAAAACACCCGCAAGGCAGTTTCGGAGCAAAACAGCCCCGTGTTTTAAGGTAACCACCCTGGGCTAAAAACAAGCAGGAGAAAGGAGCGGCGCCCTTGCTGGCGCCACTCCAATCACAAATGCCCGCAGTGCGGGCATTTTCAAGGGTTTTCCTGACGCTTTTCCAGGGGGACGTGGAACGCTCCTTTTACGCCTTCCGGGGGCGTGGAACGCTCCGAATGCCGGTTTCCCTTAGAGAATCAAGGGTTTTCACCGACGCCGCTGGTGATTTTAGGAGGTTTTTGATTACATGGATAACTCAAAAAACAGACACACGATTTGGCTCACAGATGAGGTCTGGGAGCAGGTAAAAACGCACTATCAGCAGGACGATTGCACCGCCCAAAACGAGTTCGTGGAGAAGGCTTTGTGGTTTTATATCGAGCATCTGGGCATGAAAAACACCACAGCATATCTCCCGGAAGTGTTCAGCGCCACGCTGGACGAGAAGTTGAAACCGATCATAAACCGCATGGGTTCTCTGCTTTTCAAAAACGCACTGGAGCAGAATATGCAGAACCACCTGCTGACCATGGATCTGGATATGAACGAGGAGGATTATTTTGGACTGCGAGAATGCTGCATCCAAGAGGTTGAGCAGACGAATGGCACGATCACCTTCGAGGAGGTGCTGGGATACGGTCGATGGCAGTGGTAAAAACTGCGCCGCCATAAACAAAAGAAAAACGATTCAAAGAAAGG
>JAHHTZ010000018.1 GCA_020024285.1 Oscillospiraceae bacterium
TTGCATTGCAGAACAGCTTTGCGGTTGACCTTGCTTCAAAGGTTTTGCCGCAGCACTTGCAGGTCTGCGTAATGGGAACGCCTACCGTGCGTTCGCCGGATTTCAACTTTTGATAGCGTTCACGGCTGCGGGCTCGTTCCTTCTTCAAAAACTCTTGTCGTTTGATTTCTTCGTCTGTCAGCTCCGGTGCGGGAAGCTCAAAATGCCCGATGAATTTCAAATAGATTTCAACCTCTTGCACTCGATCACCATCTACCTTTTCGGGAGCGTGAACAACGATCTTCTCGATAAATTCGTTAATCATCATAGTGGTCGGCTCGGAAAAATCGGTGTATCGCTTGGCAAGCTCCATAAACTGCTCCACACGAGCGGTATCTTCTTCATAAGAGGATAGCCGCTGCTCAGCATCCGCAACAAATGCTTGCAACTCTTTCTGCTCTGCTTCATATTCCGCAAGCAAACTGTCAAAGCGTTCATCGGAAATGCGCCCAACCGCAAAGGATTCATACAGCTTCTTGATGATATTATCAAGCTCAGTAATACGCTTGCGATCTTTGTTCAGCTTACGTTTGGTTTCCTTTGCCGCTTCCTTTTTCTTGACCTGGGATGCGGCTCGCACCTTTGCGGCAAATTCCTCTTGATTGGAGATGGCGTAGGTGCTGGCTGTACGGATGGTATTCAAAATCAGCTCCCGAAGCGCCTTGGTGGAAATGTGGTGGCTGCAACAGGCGGCAGAACGTTTCTGTCCTGCCAGCTTATATGTGGAACACTCATAGGCATCTGAAGGATAAGGTTTGCGCTCTGAACCTCGTGTGCGTTGGTTATACATCTTTGCACCGCAGTCAGCACAGAACAGAAGTCCGGTCAAAGGGTTGGCCTCACCGATGGTATCATGGCGTCGAGGGGTTTTGCGGAGCTGTTGCGCCAGCTCCCAGGTTTCCTTATCCACAATGGCTTCGTGGGTGTTCTCAAAAATCAGCCAGTCCTCCTTGGGATTCATAACAGG
>JAHHTZ010000002.1 GCA_020024285.1 Oscillospiraceae bacterium
AGCTTCTTCCTTCCTCTCAAACCGCATAGTCATGCGGTTTGAGAGAGAAAAAACTATTTTCTCTTTTCTAATACTTCTTCAATCAATTCTTCCAATATTCCATCATCTGCTATGATCTTTGTCTTATATAGTAACTCAAGGTTGCTTTTTATATATTCTTTTGCAATCTTCGGGATATCTTCTGCATAGATCAGCCTTTTTGTATAACACCTCTCTCCAAAGCTTACGCCCTGCTGCGCCAATGAGTTTAATTGAACCTGCAGCTTCTCCGGATCTTTGATATCCAGTTTTAAGAACACAGTTCGATCGATGCGTTCCCCAATAATAAATGCAGCTGCGATTGCAGTCAGACAAATTGCCAGCATCCATATAAACTCCATCTCAATTCCCCCTTTTTATTTATCTTATGTTTCATTTGTTTTTTGGTGTTTTCTCCTTTTATGGATAAAGTACCCCGGTTTGGGAAAACTCTTACAGATGATATCTGTAAAGGAGGAATTATTTTGATATCCAAATGGTATCCAGCGATAAAAGCACTTGTATTGCTTGCACTCAATGTATTGATCCTTTTATCCATCCTGCCCGCTCAACAGGCAGAAGCTCCGGCAGAGCAATCGACTCCTGTCGTTTCTCAGTATGGCTCCAAAGGGGACGAGGTCCTGAAAATCCAGCAGAGGCTCAAGGCATGGGGATATTTTGACGGACCGATCACCGGAAACTACGGTGCTTTGACAACAGAGGCAGTAAAAAAATTTCAGAAGGCACACGGACTTACCCCTGATGGAGTCGCTAATAAAGAAACCCTTGAAAAAATCGGACTCCCTTCCGGCTCTTCCTCTTCTTCATCCTCTCATGCATCGGTGTCCGATTCGGACTATCATCTTCTTGCCCGCATCATTTCTGCGGAGGCGCGAGGCGAGCCTTATACCGGTCAGGTCGCGGTAGGTGCTGTTGTGCTCAACCGTGTGGAGCATCCGTCTTTTCCCGATTCCGTGGCAGGTGTTGTGTATCAGCCGGGTGCTTTTACCGCAATCACGGATGGACAAATCAATGAGCCCATCGCAGAATCCTCTTATCGTGCTGCCAAAGAAGCGCTCAACGGAAGCGATCCGACCGGCGGTGCAATCTATTACTTCAACCCTGACAAAACATCGAATCGATGGATTCGCTCCCGTCCGGTCATCACACAGATCGGCAGCCATCTGTTTTGCAGTTAAGGGCATGATATGAAAAATCAATTTGTCCCACTGGTCACAAGCATTGCTGTGGTGGCATTGCTGTGCTGCTGCGTTGTGCTGTTATTATCGATGATGCCTTACCCTGCCGATCCTGCTGCGAAAAAGGAGGAGCAGGAAGCCCCGCCTTCTCCCGTTCTGTTTTCCCTCTCACCCTCGGAGCTTGATACAATAGAGCTTTGCCAGGGGGAGGAATCTTTTCGCTTTGTGAATATGGGGGATCACCTTGTTTTAGAGGATGAGGAGGAGATCCCGCTCCTTCCGGATGCAGAGAAGGAGTTGCTGTCTCTCCTAAAAAATTTCACAATAGAAAAGAAGCTCTCTGCTTTTTCCGAAAACTCTCTTTCGGATTACGGGCTGGATGCTCCCTTTGCTAAAATTGTAATTACCCCTGTCCAGCTGGAGCCGATCACCCTTTTATTGGGAAACACGGTTGGGGATTCTGAGCAATATCTGACCGATCTGAATTTTGTCTATCGCGTTTCCTCCAAAGCGGTTGCCCCTCTCCTGCGGTCCAAAACAGACTTTGCCGACCGCGCAGTAACTCCCCAAAAACCAAAAGAGCTTCAATATGGTGTGCTGCGCCTGAGCGGAAAACGGTATCCAGTGCCCCTTACGATCCGGATGAGCCTTTCAGAAAAGGGGGATTCCTATCATCTGATGACTCCGCACGAAGAGCCCTTGCGTGAAGAGTCCTGCCGTCCTCTAATCGACAGCCTGTTCGATCTAACAGCGGATGCTGCGGTTTCCCTCTCACCTACCCCCGCAGAGCTTCACTCTGTTGGAATGGAGGAACCGTATTGCATGGCAGAATGTGAACTGGATGGAGAGCGATTCTTGCTGCTCTGCTCTGCACCGCAAGAGGATGGAACTGTTTTCTTAATGAATGAAGCAATCCCCATCCTCTTTCGCACCGATTCCAAACCGTTGGAATGGCTGTTTACGGATGATGCGATCTTGACTTCTTCTCTGCTTCTTCCGGTGGAATATGAAGAAACGGCAAAAGTCGTGATTTCTTCTCCATCCGAAACATTTCACTTTACCAAATGGGATGGCCAGGTGCTTTGCAACGGCAAGCCGATAGACCAAGAGCACTTTCACACGTTTTATACGCAGTCACTTGCAATCTCCCCAAAGAAGCGCGCCATTTCCCCTCCTGCATCCTCCCATCCACTTCTCACTATTACAATAAGCTACAACAATCCGGAGCGAAAATCAGATACCCTCGCTCTTCTTCCCGGTCCGGATGGATTTGTTTTCCTGTCCTACAACGGAACGATCGACTTTTTGGCAGACGGAGCCATTCCTTCTGTCCTTCTAAAAAACTGTCACAGTCTTTTGGAAAAAGAACCTCTCTCCCCTTTGCCGCAATAGCTCGATTGTAAAAATTCCTCTCCCTTTGACAAAAACTTTCTTTTTCTTCCTTTCTGTTTATGTTATGATGGTTTTTAGCAGGATAAGAGCTTTCAAAACAGAAGGAAGGAATTTACTTATGGAATTATATGCTGCACTGGCGCAGGAGCTTGCCATCCCTCAGTGGCAGGTAAAAGCCGCAGTTGACTTGATCGATGCAGGCAACACCATTCCTTTTATTGCACGATATCGAAAAGAAGCAACCGGCGCTCTTGATGATACGGCTTTGAGAAAATTGGACGAGCGTTTGAGCTATCTCAGGAATTTGGAAAGCCGCAAGGAAGAGATCCGCAGCGCGATCGAGGGGCAGGGAAAATGGACCCCGGAATTGGAGCAGGCTCTGGCATCTGCAAAGACACTGTCCGAAGCAGAGGACCTCTACCGCCCCTACAAGCAAAAACGGCGTACACGGGCTTCTGTAGCGCGAGAACTCGGTCTGGAGCCTTTGGCAGAGCTTTTGTGGGAGCAATCTCCCGCTCTTGATCCCAAGGCAGAAGCTCTTGCTTTTTGTAAACCGAATGAAGGGATCGAAACAGTGGAACAGGCATTGCAGGGGGCAATGGATATTCTCGCAGAACGCATCTCCGATGATGCAGATTTGAGAAAAAATCTTCGCATTTTTCTCTGGAAGAATGCACAGATCACTTCATCCGTCGGAAGCGAGGAAAATGAAGTTTATAAGATGTATCAGTATTTTAGGGAACCTGTGTGTAAAATCGCATCGCACCGTGTTTTGGCGTTGGACCGCGGCGAGCGGGAAAAAGCGCTGAACGTGTCCATCGAGATGGAGGATGCGCGCTGTATCGACGTTTTGGTGCGCCGCTATATCAAGAATGACAGCCCTGCTGCACAGCTTGTCCGGGAGTCCTGCGAGGACGGATATCACCGCCTTCTGTTCCCTTCCCTGGAGCGGGAGCTGCGCTCCCTTTTGACAGAGCAGGCATGCCATCAGGCAATCGGGGTATTTTCTGAAAATCTGACCCATCTGCTGATGCAGCCCCCAATCAAAGGGATGGTTACGATGGGATTTGACCCCGCATATCGTACAGGCTGCAAAATCGCTGTGGTGGACGAAACGGGAAAGGTGCTTGATACTACCGTAGTTTACCCAACTCCCCCGCAAAACAAAACAGAGGCGGCGAAAAAAACACTGACCCAGCTCATCCGCCGTCACCATATCGAGTTAATTGCAATCGGCAACGGGACTGCAAGCCGGGAATCCGAAAAATTTGTTGCAGACCTGCTGCGCGAACTAAACGAGCCCGTTTCTTATGTCATGGTCAGTGAGGCAGGCGCTTCTGTGTATTCTGCCTCGAAGCTCGGTGCAGAGGAGTTTCCGCAGTACGACGTTTCCCTGCGAAGCGCAGTTTCCATTGCACGCCGCCTTCAGGACCCACTGTCCGAACTTGTCAAGATCGATCCGAAGGCAATCGGTGTTGGGCAATATCAGCATGATATGCCTCCGAAGGAGCTGGGAAGCGCTCTGGAAGGCGTTGTAGAGGATTGTGTAAACAAGGTCGGTGTTGACCTTAACACCGCGAGTCATTCGCTTTTATCCTATATCGCAGGCATCAACAGCATGGTTGCAAAAAATATCGTTTCCTATCGGGAAGAAAACGGTCCATTCCAAAAGCGCAGTATGCTGCTGAAGGTCCCGCGCCTCGGCAAAAAAGCCTACGAGCAGGCTGCCGGATTCCTTCGCATTCCCGAAGGGGTCAACGTGCTTGACAACACGGGTGTGCATCCGGAAAGCTACCTTTGTGCGCAGGAGCTTCTCTCCCTGTGCGGTTATACGCTGGAGGATGTAAAGAAAAACCGCATTGCGGATCTTCGCTCTCACTGTGAAGCATTGGGCGGTCTGGATGCAGTGGCAGAGCGGCTGCACGTCGGAGCTCCTACCCTCTCCGATATCATAGAGGAGCTTTTGAAACCGGGACGCGATCCGCGCGATGAGCTTCCCAAACCGATTTTACGCACAGATGTTTTGGAAATGAAGGATCTGGCAGCCGGCATGGAGCTGACCGGAACGGTGCGCAATGTCATTGACTTCGGCGCCTTTGTTGATATCGGTGTCCACGAAGACGGGCTTGTGCACATCTCTCAGATTTGTGACCATTTTATCCGTCACCCTTCTCAGGTGCTCAAGGTCGGAGATATTGTGAATGTCAAGGTTTTGGAGGTCGATCTCAAGCGAAAACGAATTTCCCTGACCATGAAGGGTCTGCACCAGAACAACCTGTAAAATAAAACAAACAAACCTGCCTCCTTTTGTATAGGGTGCCGGTTTGTTTTTTTAATACAACAAATTTCCTGTTTTTCTTTTTCATCCATGCTCTTTTTGATATACTGTTCTTATCAAACTGCAAGATAAGTTTTGATCGATTTTTAAGGAAGTGAATTGATATGCTCTTTTTCCCTTCGCAGCTTCTCCTGCTTTGGAGGCTGCGTCTGCTGTTGCTTACGATCCCGTTTGCTCTCATTAACGGGTTTTTATATTATCTGAATTCCTCGCTCTTTTTGCTCTTAACGGCTTTGTGGTGTTCTGCCATCGTTCTGTTGTATGCAGTCTATTTGCCCATGCTATATAAAAAATCCAAATACCTTGTGACAGAGCAGGAGGTCCATCTGCAAAGCGGAGTATTTTTTTCGTATCAAAAGAAAATACTGATTTCCAACATACAGTATATCATTTTGATTCAAACACCCTTGCAGCATCTCCTCCATATTGCATCCCTTCGTATTATGTCTGCCGGCGGGTCGCTTCGTTTGTCCGGTCTGCCCCTTCAGACTGCACAGCATTTGCTAAACCAGCTTTCACACGAAATGGAGATGAAGAAACGATGAATACTCCTCAGGAAACCTTTCGCCCTCATCCCATTTATATTGTCCATATTCTGAGAAAATTTCTTTTCATTTTGCTGATTCCCCTCATCCGCAGCATTTTTCATGCAATCACAGGGCAATTATCGACTTGGACACAGGGGATCTGGATCGATCTTCTGATTTTATTTTTGTTCTTCTTTGTCGGATTTTCCCTATGGATGGCATTCAAAATCACCGTGACTCCTGCATCGCTTTTCGTTGAGCAGGGCATTTTGTTTCGCCGTGTGGTTGCGATCCCCCTCAACCGCCTCACCTGCCTTACCAAAGTATGTTATTTCTATCTAAAGCCTCTTCGTGCCGCACGGCTTCGCATCGATACTCCCGGCGGACGTATCCCTCAGGCTGATCTTGTCTTAACCATCTCCCTGAGGGACTGGGAGAAGATACGTTCCCTGTTTGAGCCTGTCACCAAGGAAATGAAGTTTTCAAAAATATATATTCCAAAGGATTCGTATATTTTTCTGCTCTCTGCCCTGACTTCCAATTCCTTTGCCGGGGTCATTCTTCTTTCCACCCTGATCACCCAAATGGGCAACCTGCTGGGGTCAGAATTTTCCGAACGGATTTACGGCGCCTTTGAGGATACAACACGCTTTCTTGCAGTAGGCATCCCGCCCTTTGCCGTTGCGTTTGCTGTTTTACTGCTGTTTGGGTGGATCTACAGCTTTGCGCTCCACGCGATACGCCACCAAAATCTCACGATACGGCGCACCTCCTCCATGCTGGAGATCAAAGGCGGACTTTTTACAAAGCGCGCCTACTTTCTTTCCCGCGCTCAAATCGGCTTTTTAGACATCCGGCAAACTGTTTTGACAAAAATGCTGCATGTCTATTCTGTTTTTGTCTATACCATCGGCTACCGCAAATACAACGATGATCTTGATTCCATTGTTCCCTTTGCCGATTTTAAAAACCTGCGAAACAGTCTGTCGCTGCTCCTTCCCGAATACCGCCTTTCTGATAAACAGGTTTTCCCCAAAACTTCGTTTATAAAATGCCCTCCCATACCTATGTTTCCTCTTTGGACCTGTGTCCTGATCCCAGTGCTCACATTGATGCTTGCAAACTTATTTTCCTCCTGGCGATCTGTGATCTTATGGGGCTCTCTTTTCTGCGAGATCCCGGCACTTTGGTATTTGATGGTGCGATTTATGGATGGATTCAGCTCCGGGATCTCCATCAACGGAACCTGTTGGACACTTCGATATTCAAAAAAATTTCACTTTCATACGGTTTTGATCGAAAGAGATAAAATATCCAATATCGTTCTTTTTCAGACACCTTTTCAAAAGTGGAGCGGTCGCTGCTACTTTATTTTGTATTCTTATACAGAGCGGCGCAATATCCATTTGATCCGCAATCTGCCGTTTTTGGAAACACAGGAATTTTTGCGCAAGCATCATTTTTGCTGATGTAAAAATGGGAACTTTTGCATCATGAGAATCGATATTGTATTCTTGTTTCTTAAATTATATTCATGTATAATGAATGTATTCTCATCACTGTTTTATTTTAAGGACATAACATTTCTGACTGCTTTCGAAATCGGTGATATCATAAACAACTAAGAATAGGGTGTTTCTCCATGGAATATAAAAAAGATCCGGCTTTTTGGATCAAAATTTTGATTTCTTTTTTTCTTGTTCAAACCATTGGCTTTCTGTTTTTATCCATTTATCTCGTTGCTCAGTTTCATTCCCTGCAAAGCTCTTTGAAGCAAACACAGGACTTAGTGGATGCAAGGATTGTTTCTGTCGGGCAGGAAATGGAAAATGTCTTGAGCAAACAAACAAGTCTGACCTCCAATTTTCATTACACGCTCCAGCCTGCTCCCCGCGGGAAAATCTTGCTGACCATGACTGCCAATCTCAAAAGCTACACCAACGGCTCTGCCGTTTCATTCGCGGTTACTGCCGACAACGGAGAAACCTTCCTTGTAAAAACCAATATTTCCAACAATACCCTGACTGCCTCTGTCACGCTGCCCCTATGCAATACCATCAACATTGGTCTTGTCATCACTGACAATCAAAACACGCTCTCGCAGTCCCTTGCTGAAATCAAGGATGCCGCAAGCTGCCTTACTTCCCATCTCTATCTTACCCCGGACCTTGCTGTGAAGCAGGAGGGCTCTGATTTGTTTTTATCCGGGAGCTATACCCTGTTAAACGAATACACGCTCGATGAGCAGCAGCTTGATATGGTTCGACTGGAGATCACGCAAGGGGAAGCTTCTCTTCATACCTTCTATTTTTCTCAGGATTTTCAAAACGACCTTTCCGATCATCAGGATCTCCATATGCTTCTGTTTGAACGAATCAAAATCGTTCCGAACGGCAACGCTCCCATCTATCTTTCTGTGCGGGCACGCGATAAGGGAGGGTATGAATATTATTCAACCTGTCAGCAGATCCGGCTCAACTCCTCCGGCGTTGCATCTCCGCCCGACCTTTTGGATGCAGATTTTCACCTGAATGACAACTAAATTTTAACGCTCTGCTTTTTACAGCAAAATGGATGATGTGATAGGATCACATCATCCCTTTCTTTTTTGAAATTGCAGCAAGCTGTCCACTCAGTTTTTATATCATGTTACTTTTATTGCTAAAGCGAAACCATCTTATTCCCAATCTACGGGCAATGGCGCTGATAATAAATCGTTTGATATGGTTTCATTTTGGCATCCGATCAAAATATCGGAATAGAATCCGTTTTGCCGAAACCATCCCAAGGCTCCATCCTTACGAAACAGGATGATATTTGTGTCATTTTTATATTCTTTCAATATCTCGAATTTCCCTTGAAAAATTTCGCTCAGCATTTTATCGGGAGATAATGTATCGCGCAGTTCTCCCTTGATTTTACCCTTTTTCTCAATCGGCATTTGCGTGATGGCTTTTACAACCAAACGATCCAGAGCATAGCAAAGGAAGTTTTCCCCTCCCCAGCTGCAGCTCCACTGCTTTTTATGGTAACTCATCAAAGCACCATACTTTAGAGAAAGTGCAGCAGGAGTTCTTTTGATCTTGTAAAAAACAAGGTTCTCTCCCTCAATATATAATTCATTCAGCGGTAAAAAGCGTTCTGCTCCGCATGTAAAGTCATTGCACTGGGAGAGCGCCGAATACAAGAGCTTCATCTCCTGCGGAAGCGTGATGCCCAATCTTCGTTCTGTTTCTTCAAAGTCTGTTTCTCTCCCAGTTTGAATATTCAAACACTCCATGATCGTTCCCAATGCTTTCTGAAACCCGATGAGCTCCTGTTGCGTTGCGGCGTGGTTGTCCCAAAAACGAACTGCATAATCATCGTCGCAAAACGGAACATCCGTTTTAATGCATTCGGGGTCTGCTTTGCACATCAAAAAGCGGTAGGAAGCCTGATTTCTTGGATGCATACCATAATAAATATAGGGACCCAACGCATAAAATCCCTGTTCCATCTCTACCATAAAAATATTCCTTTCTGTAAAAAACCACACATTTTTCGATAGGTAAACTCAAAAATCATTTTCATCAATATTCTTTTGCCAAGGGGAGGAGATGATTATTTTTAACTATAACAAAAAGACTGTTTCTAACGAAACAGTCTTTTTTGGTGACCCGTGCGAGAATCGAACTCGCGATACCGCCGTGAAAGGGCGGTGTCTTAACCGCTTGACCAACGGGCCTTTTATATATATAAACTCTCAATCGAAAGTTTTTATCAAATGGTAGCGGCAATTGGATTTGAACCAACGACACTTCGGGTATGAACCGAATGCTCTAGCCAACTGAGCTATGCCGCCATATCTCTTCGGCTCAACCGAACAGGTTAGATTATATCACTTAACGATCCGTTTGTCAAGCGTTTTTTCTAACTTTTTTTATTCCCAGAGGAGATTCTTTTGAACCGCCGACTGTGTGACTATATTATCACACCTTTCGGGGAAATGCAATACCTTTTTTATTATAAAACCTGTTTTTTACTGTTCGTATGAAATCTTTGCGGATCAAGATAAATATATAGTTATAGTATACAATATCTTGATCCTCTATGGTATTGTTATTCCCCAAAAACTCCTGACGATTCCATTACTCAAACTCAAGCCATGCTTCAAAAACTTTATTGCTGTTTTTAAGACCACAGCTGTACCAGCCGCTTTCTTCCTCCTGCTCAACATGCTTTAAGTATAGGTCCATCGTTTCTCCCCAGAGGATCTCGTGATGATAGTGGAGCAATATCTTTTTGATTTCCTTATGCTCCATCCAATCCATCGGCAGAAGATCACAGATGATATCAATATAGCTTGTATTATTGAGATGATGGTTCAGGTCGACCTGAGAATATCGAATGGTTTCCTGCTTTACCATTACAGCATCCGGTATCTTTGGAATTTCCTCGTGCAGCTGCATTGGTTCTTCCCCAAAGGGGAGGTTCAGTTCTTCCGGTGCCTTTCTCAAAATCCTTTTGCTTTGTGTGTCCACCAGAATCCAATGAGCATCCACAAACGCAAGCTTCGTTCCGTGTTCATCTAAAATGTCTGTGTAACGATGGTATACAGCTTTTACCGGATAGCATGCCCTTGTAACCAATTTCAGCAAGGAACCTTCCGGGATCTTATCGTACAGATCAACTGAAAGTTTGGCAAGCAGGAATACAGTATGTGTTTTTTCGTATTGTTCTGCGGTAATTCCGAGTGCATCGCAATGGTCGATGCTGATTTGCTGCACATGGCGCAGCAAGGCCGATGCCTTCATCGTTCTGTTTACGTCGCAGTCATATTGCTGTACGACGATTTCTTTCTCAAACCGGTTTTTTGACTCCATCAGATTCTCTCCTCTAATTGTTTCCGGCAATGCGGGCAGCAAGATCGGACAAATCTTCTTTGGAGTAAAACTCGATTTCCAATTTTCCCTGATCCTTTTTCGATACCGAGATCTTGATTTTGCGTCCCAGCTCTGTTTCCATTGCGAGCTCCAATTCCTTAAAGAAATGATCTGTCTGTTCTTTTTCTTTGATCTCTTCTCGTCTTGCTTCCTGTTCTTTGCCGGTCAATTTCTCAATATCGCGAACGGAATAACGACCCTTTTGTATTTTTTGAGCAATCTCTACGATTTCGTTTTCGTCATCCAATTTTAAGAGCGCTCTTGCATGTCCCGCAGAAACATCTCCCGATTTTATCATATCCATAACCGGAGAAGGAAGGTTGAGCAGGCGCAGCGCATTTGCAACTGCCGGTCTTGACTTTCCGACACGCTCCGCCACTTTCTCCTGTGTCATGCCATACTGTTCCATCAGCTGCTCATAGCCCAGCGCTTCCTCGATTGCGTTGAGGTCTTTTCGCTGAAGGTTTTCTATGAGGGCGATCTCCATCGCTTCATGGTCTGACAGATCCTTGATTACAACCGGGACCTCCAATAGTCCTGCCATTCTGCTGGCTCTCCATCTGCGCTCCCCTGCCACCAGCTGATAGGAGCCATTGTCCAAAGGACGAACCAGCAGCGGCTGAATGACGCCGTGCTGACGGATGGAATCTGCAAGCTCCATCAATGCATCTTCATCAAAATGTTTTCTTGGCTGGTCCTTATTCGGTTCGATCTCACTGATACGCAGCATGATGCTTCCGCTGTCTTTTGTGTCATTATCTACAAACAGTGCATCCAATCCTTTTCCCAGACCACTTCTCTTTGCTTTTGCCACCTGTATTCCTCCTTTTTACATCAAGCGTTATTTCTGCATTTTCAGAAATTCTTTTGCCAACTCCTTATATGCTTTTGATCCGGTGGAGTTTTGGCTGAAATAAACAGCCGGCATCCCAAAGCTCGGGGATTCTGAAAGGCGAACATTTCGCGGGATCACGGTGTGATACACCTTGTCCGGGAAATATTTCTTCACCTCTTCCTGCACCTGCAAAGTCAAATTCAATCGTCCGTCATACATCGTCAGGAGAACTCCTTCCAGATCGATGGATGGATTATACAATCTTTTTACCTGGCGGACTGTCACCATAAGCTGGCTCAAGCCTTCCAGTGCATAATACTCACACTGGATCGGAACCAACACCCGGTCGCTGACTGCCAGTGCATTTAGTGTCACCAATCCCAGCGACGGAGGGCAGTCGATAAAGATAAAATCGTACTGGTCTTTGAGTGGGATGAGTGCCTTTCTCAAGCGCATGGTGCGTTCTTCTAAATCAGACAGTTCGATTTCTGCTGCTGCCAGATTGATATGGGAAGGAATCAAATCGATATTTTCAAATTCTGTATGGATGATCGCTTCACTGCCTCGAACATCTCCAACCAGCAAATCGTAGGAGGAAATGTTCACGTTCTTTTTATTTACTCCCAATCCGCTTGTTGCATTTCCCTGTGAATCGATATCCACAAGAAGGCATTTTTTCTTTAACATTCCTAAGCTTGCCACCAGGTTGATGCAGGAGGTCGTTTTTCCAACTCCGCCCTTCTGATTTACAATAGAAAGGATCTTACCCATCTTTTTCTCCCCTTTTTTTCTTATTTTCATGATGCAAAATCATATCTCATCATTTATCCTGTATTTTTTCGGATTATTTTGTGGTATTTGTAGTATAGCATAGCTATTCGTAAAAAAAAAGGTTCGCACCGCTTTTTCGAAAAAAGTTCATCAAGAATCTCCCGTTTGCACCTGATTTGGACACCCTTTCCCATAATTCTGCTTTTTCTGTTTCACGTGAAACAGAAAAATGCAGAAAAAAGGGAGGTAAGTTCTTGAGAACTTACCTCCCTTTTTAAATCACATCAGGAATCGATTCTATTGATTTGCATACATGTTTTACCGGCATCGTGGCTGACGACTTATAGGCACTCTTCTTTGGGATGCGGATGGTGTAGACCACATTTTCTTCATCTTCCTTTATTTCTGTCTTTGCATTGATTCCGGACTGTTTCATGGTATCCGTCGCTTTTTTTATTGTATTCATAAAAATACGAAGATCCTTCACGATGAATAGTCTTTTCGGCTTTTCCTCCGTTTGAGGGTGCAGGAGCTGTTCCACATACTGTTCTGTCTGTGAGACGTTCCACGATTTTTCTATGACCATGTCGATCGCGGCGCTCAGTCTGTCATCCGAGGCCAATGGAAGCAGCGCGCGTGCATGACGCTCTGTAAGCGGATAGCTCAGCAGTTTTTCCTGCATATTGGGTGGAAACTTCAGGAGTCGCAGCTTGTTTGCAATGGTAGATTGCGTTTTCCCCAAACGCTTTGCCACCATCTGCTGTGTTTCCCCCAGCAGGTGGATCAGATTGTCGATTGCTCTTGCCTCCTCAAAATAGTTGAGGGAACACCTTTGAATATTTTCGATCAATGCAAGTGCTGCACTGTCGCTTTGGGGAAGATCCATAATAAGTGCAGGAATTTCCTGCATATGTAACCGTCTGCACGCCAGGAGCCTGCGCTCTCCTGCGATTAGCTCATAACGATTTTTTCCGGCAAATTGCACCGTGATCGGCTGAAGCAAGCCATATTGAGCAATGCTGATTGCAAGCTCGTCCAATTTTTCGGGATCAAATGTCTGCCGAGGCTGATTCGGGTTTGGAACGATCCATGCAATGGGCAGAGAAAGCACTCGGTTGATTACCTTTTGTTTTAGCAGCATTGAATCGCCTCCTGATAACATTTTAATAAAAGGGGTGCCCCGGGGCTGAACCGGGGCACAGGTGATAAAGAAGGGGTTGCGTGTTTTATGGACACAGCAAAGAAAATAGAGGGAGTTGCAAGAAAAAACCTGCTACATGGTTATTTCCTTGCAAGAAATACTATACCATATAGCAGGCATAAAATCCAGTATTTTCCATCTCCCGTTTCTGACAAGAAACGCCGGGTTTCAACTTAAACGATGGGGTTTTTTGACATCTTTGCCGCTGTTCTGGGGAATTGAGCCGGAGTTTGCGATATTTTTCGGATAACCAAAATAGCGCGCTTGCTTTCATCCGGCAGGGTAAACTGCTGCACATGCTCCAATTTACCGCCCATTGTTCCAATCGCGTTTTTGGCTTCCTCCAGCTCCTCCTTCCAATCCGGACCCTTGAGCGCAAGAAATGCTCCTCCCACTTTTACAAACGGAAGACAGTATTCACTGAGGCTGCGCAGGCTTGCAACGGCACGGGCGCAGGCAAAGTCATATTTTTCACGATATTTTTTGTCCTTCCCGCCATCCTCTGCTCTTGCATGGGTAAACTGTGCCTTTAATTTGAGATTCGCGCACAGCTCCTGCAAAAAGATAAGGCGCTTGTTGAGGCTGTCCAGAAGGGTCAGTTCAAGATCCTCACGCACTACCTTGACCGGGACAGAAGGAAAGCCTGCCCCAGTCCCGACATCGATCAAAGATGCCCCCTGCGGCAGCTCTATGCTTTTTATCAGCAAGAGGCTGTCCAAAAAATGTTTGATTACCATTTCTTTTGGATCAGTGATTGCTGTCAGGTTTATTTTCTCGTTCCATTCCACAAGCATCTGTGCATATAGGTCCAGTTTTTCTGCCTGTTCCTTGGTTAAATCAAGTTCAAACTGTTTGCACAGTGTTGATAAGGTTTCTATATCAATCATGTGATGTTTCTTCCTCCTGTAAAGGATGTGCATTTTGCTGCTCCAAATAAATGAGCAAAACAGAAATATCTGCTGGACTGACCCCCGAAATACGGGAAGCCTGTCCTATATTTTGAGGAGAGATTCGATTGAGCTTTTCGATTGCCTCCAAACGCAAGCCCCGCACCTGAGTATAATCCATGTGCTCCGGCAGGCGTTTGTGTTCCAGACGGCGCATATGCTCCACCTGCACGAGCTGCTTTTGGATGTATCCTTCGTATTTGATTTGAATTTCCACCTGCTCTGTTACATCCACAGGCAAATTCGGGCGCTGGGTGTCAAAAGGCTTTAAGTCCTCATAGCTCACCTGCGGACGACGAATCAGATCATCGCAGTGCACACCGGTTGACAGCGGCGCTGTACCCTTCGATTCAAGCATTGCAGAAAGCTCCGGAATCGGTCCAAAGGTAAGCGAATGAACGCGCTCGATCTCCTGCCGAATCAACTCCTGCTTCTTCAGATACGCCTGCCAGCGTGCTTCACTGATGAGTCCAAGCTCATACCCCAACGGTGTCAGACGCTGATCTGCGTTGTCCTGACGCAGCAGCAGACGGTATTCCGAACGGGAGGTCATCATACGATAAGGGTCTGTGCAGCCCTTGGTGATGAGATCGTCGATGAGGGTCCCGATATAGCTTGAGGCACGGTCGAGAGTAAATGGAGATTTTCCCTGGATTTTTCGTGCTGCGTTGATGCCTGCCATCAGACCCTGTGCTGCTGCCTCCTCGTATCCGGAAGTTCCGTTGAACTGACCTGCACCGTATAAGCCTTCCACTTTCTTAAATTCCAGCGTTGCCTGAAGCTCCAGAGGGTCCACACAGTCGTATTCGATTGCATAGGCATTGCGCATGATTTTGATGTTCTCAAAGCCTTTAATGGAGCGATAGAGGGCAACCTGAACATCCTCCGGCAAGGAGGAGGACAAGCCCTGCAAATACATCTCCTCTGTCTGCATGCCGCACGGCTCCACAAAGGTTTGGTGGCGCGGTTTTTCGCTGAATCGAACCACTTTATCCTCGATGCTCGGACAGTATCTTGGACCCACCCCATCAATTACACCGGAAAAAAGCGGCGAACGATGCAGATTGTCCCGAATGATCTGATGCGTTTTCTCATTGGTATACGCGATGTGGCAAACCACCTTGTTCTTTAATCCTTCCCTCGGTGTTTCAAAAGAAAACGGAACGATCGGAGAATCCCCAGTCTGTTCTTCCAAAACGCTGTAGTCAATGGAGCTGCGCTTTACACGGGCAGGTGTCCCCGTTTTGAAGCGGCGCAGAGGAAGTCCCAAACGCTGCAATGTATCGCTCAATTCCTTCGCTGCGTGAAGCCCGTCCGGTCCGCTCTCGTAGCAGCGATCCCCCACATAGATTTTTCCGTTTAGGAATGTTCCCGAGCAGATGATCGCTGCCTTTACATCATAGATTGCACCAAGTTTTGTGATGACCTGTGTGATTTTTCCGTCCTTCACCGTCAAATCAACGATTTCTGCCTGAATAATGTCCAGACCCTCCTGCTGTTCCAGACGGTGTTTCATTTCTACATGATACTGCTCACGATCTGTCTGAACACGCAGGCTGTGAACAGCAGGACCTTTTCCCCGATTGAGCATACGGCTTTGCAGGAAGGTGCAGTCTGCCACCTTTCCCATTTCCCCTCCCAGTGCATCGATCTCCCGCACCAGATGACCTTTCGCAGTACCTCCGATGGAAGGGTTGCATGGCATATTTCCGATTGCATCAAGCGACATCGTAAAAATCGCTGTTTTCACACCAAGCCGCGCCGATGCCAGAGCTGCCTCGATGCCAGCGTGACCGGCGCCGATCACTGCGACATCATATTCACCCATTGTATAAAATTCCACAATGATTCCTCCGTTATTTTCCTACACAGAATCGGGAGAAGACTTCATCCACAACAGCCTGTGTCGCACGTTCTCCTGTGAGAACGAGGAGCTGGTCAATGGCTTCATCGATACAAACTCCCACTGCATCCAGTGTTTCTCCCATATTTTGGGCATCCAATGCCTCATTCACGCTTTTCAGACCATTTACAACACAGGCTCTCTGCCGCTCATTGGCAATGACGCCTTCACCCTGGTCAACCTTCGACAGGGACAGCAGGTCAAAAATCTCCCGGCTCAAGCGGTCTACCCCATCGCCCACTGCTGCGGAGATTTCCACAATATGAGGGATTCTTTCCCGAATGTAGTCCACATCGATTTTGCGATCCAGGTCCGTTTTGTTGATAATTGCAATCGTCGGTCGATCCTTCACTTTTTCAATCAGCTCACAATCCTCCTGCGTCAGATGGTCAGAGGAGTCGAAAACTGCCAGAACGAGATAGCTTCTGTCCAAGCGCTCGTTTGCAAGCTGGACTCCCACACGCTCTACCGGGTCGTCTGTTTCATGGATTCCTGCTGTATCTGCAAGGTTCAGGATCACCTCTCCAAGCTGAATGGTTTCTTCCACAACATCCCTTGTTGTGCCTGGGATTTGAGTGACGATACTTTTTTGTGTGCCGGAGAGAAGGTTCATCAAGGTCGATTTTCCGACGTTCGGACGACCTGCGATGACGGTTTCTACCCCTTCGCGCAGGATCTTTCCGGTATCATACTCTCTCAGGATCTGCTTGAGATCGCTCTGTACTTCTCTGAGCGAGATACCCAGATTTTCACCGGACACTTCCTCGATGTCCTCGTCCGGGTAATCGGTCCACGCCGCCAAGCCCGCAGAGATCCCCAGCAGCTTTTCTGTTACTCCGTGGATTTTTCGATAAACAGCACCTTCCCTTGCGCTGAGTGCTGCCTTCGCTCCATGACTGCCCTGCGCCGATATCAGGTCCATGACTGCTTCCGCCTGTGTCAGCCCCATTTTGCCGTTCAGGAAGGCGCGCTTTGTAAATTCACCTGCCTCTGCCAAACGCGCTCCTGCATCAACACAGGCGCGCAGGGTGCGTTTCACAAGATACACTCCGCCATGACAGCACAGCTCCACCACGTTTTCTCCCGTATAGCTGTGCGGCGCGCGATAAACAAAAGCGACCGCTTCGTCGATCTCCCCATCCTGATCAAACACCTTGCCGTATGCTCCGGTGTATCCCTTAAATTCCTGAAGCTGACGTCCGCTGATGGAACGGAATACCCGATCTGCCACCGAAAACGCCTCTGTTCCAGAAATACGAATCATTCCAATTCCTCCGGGAGCCATCGCCGTGGAGATAGCTGCAATCGTTTGATTTTCATTCATATTCCGTTTCCTCCTTCTCCTATCCGTCAAAATGTTTCCCGTGAAACATTTTTTTGATGCTATTCGATATTATATCAAAAATTTCGTGTTTTGCATAGAATCTCGTCGTGCAGAAAACAAAGCACATCGATAAAACAAGCGGTACCAAACATCCTGTTTGGTACCGCTTGTTTCTTAAATAGCTTATCTCTTATTATTTGCGATAAAAAATCAGATTATTCTTCGGATGGAGTCTCTTCTGAGGACGGGTTCTGCTCCTGCTGGAGATTCTCCTGTCCCTCTTCGAATTCTTCATCGTCCGTTTTTTCTTCTTTTTCTACCGGTGCAATTCCGATCACTTTTGTTTCTTCATCAACACGCATTACACGAACACCGCCAGCGTAACGGGATTGCTGAGAGATCTGATCTGCCGGGATACGAATGATGATGCCGCTGTCTGTAATGAGAATGATATCCTGCTCCTCGTCTACAGAGCAGAAGCCTGCAACAGGACCATTCTTATCGCAGTAGTAGTTTCTAAGACCTTTCCCGCCGCGCGTCTGAACACGATACTCTTCACATGGAGTTCTGCGTCCAAGACCGCTTTCCGAAACAGTCAGGATGGTGGCGTTCTCTGTCTGAGAATTTACTGCTGCTGCACCAACGATGCAGTCGCCTTTCTCCAGCTGGATGGCACGAACACCTCGAGCAGTACGACCGATTGCACGGGCATCCTGCTCCTCAAAGCAGATGCTCATACCGTCGCGTGTTGCGAGAATGATGCGGCTGTCGCCCTCTGTGATCTTCACCCAGGCAAGCTCATCATCTTCATCCAAAGTAATCGCAATCAGACCGCTCTTGCGCACATTGGTGTAGGCGTTAAATTCGGTACGCTTGATGATGCCCTTCTTTGTGATCATTACAAAGTATTTGTTGTCTTCCACAATATCCGAGGTCTTAACAACAGAGGTGATCTTTTCATCCTGCTCCAATGGAAGGATGTTGACCATATTGGTTCCGCGGCTCACTCTGGAGCTTTCCGGAATCTCATAGCCCTTGATTCGATATACCTTTCCCTTATTTGTAAAGAACATCAAATAATCGTGGGTCGAGCAGGTGTAAATATCGCTTACAAAGTCCTCATCCCGTCGCGTCATGCCGGAGATACCGCGGCCGCCGCGGCGCTGGGTCTTGTACACTTCTGTTGGCTGACGTTTTACATAGCCGTAGTGGGTCAATGTGATGACGCATGCTTCCTGCGGGATCAAATCTTCAATATCTACTTCCCCGCTCACTGCCGCCAGTTCGGTCCGGCGGTCGTCACCGAATTTGTCTTTGATTTCGATCAGCTCAGACTTGATGATTTCGAGGACACGCCACTCGTTTGCCAGAATATCCTTGTACTCTGCAATCTTTGCCCGAATCTCAAGAAGATCATTTTCGATTTTTTCGCGCTCCAAACCGGACAAACGCCCCAGGCGCATTGCAATGATCGCATTTGCCTGGATCTCACTCAAACCGAAGCGTTCCATCAAGCGCGGACGGCTCTCATTGTCGTCGCGGGAGGAACGGATGATTTGAATGACCTCATCAATGTTGTCCTGAGCGATTTTAAGACCCTCTAAAATATGCTCGCGTTCCTCTGCCTTGCGAAGATCGAAGACCGTTCTTCTGCGGATGACCTGCTCTTGGAATTTGATATATTCCTGAAGCATTTCTTTGAGTGTCAAAACCTTCGGCTCACCATTGACAAGAGCCAGCATGATGACACCGACCGTCTCCTGCATCTGGGTGTAGGAATACAGCTGATTGAGTACCACCTGCGCATTGGCATCGCGTTTGAGCTCGATCACGATCTTCATGCCGTTTCGATTGTTGGACTCATCGCGAATGTCGCTGATCTGATCCACACGCTTATCCTTGACTAAGTCAGCAATGCTTTCAATGAGCCGCGCCTTGTTTACCATATACGGGATCTCTGTTACAACAATGCGCTCACGATTGTTTTTATGCTCCTCAATATGTGCCTTTGCACGCAGGATCACCTTTCCGCGTCCGGTGCCGTAGGCTGCACGGATTCCGCTGCGTCCCATCACAACACCGCCGGTCGGGAAATCCGGTCCCTGAATGTGTTCCATCAGTTCTTCAAGGGTGGCATCCGGATTATCGATAAGGCAGCATACACCGTCCACCACTTCTCTGAGGTTGTGCGGAGGGATGTTGGTTGCCATACCAACCGCAATACCGGTCGAACCGTTTACCAGCAGATTCGGGAAACGGGACGGCAGAACAACAGGTTCCTTCAAGCGGTCGTCATAGTTGGACATAAAGTCCACCGTTTCTTTTTCGATATCAGTCAGCATCCGCATCGAAATTTTGCTCATGCGAGCTTCTGTATATCGATAAGCCGCAGCCGGGTCGCCGTCTACGGAACCGAAGTTACCATGACCCTGTACCAGAATGTGGCGCATGGAAAAATCCTGCGCAAGACGTACCATTGCATCGTATACCGATGCGTCGCCGTGCGGATGATAGCGACCCAGCACGGAACCTACCGTATCCGCACATTTTCGGAACGCCTTGTCCGGATACAATCCGTTTTCAAACATCGTGTACAAAATCCTGCGATGTACCGGCTTCAAACCATCTCGGACATCCGGAAGAGCACGGCCGACAATAACAGACATGGAATAATCAAGATAAGATTTTTTCATCTCATTCTCGATATCCACAAGAATTACATTCCCGCCTTCTTGATTCATTTTTTTCACCTTAATCCATCAAAATCCTATGAATAGCAACTTTATTTTCCATCATATCAACTATCTATAAACGCTGTGACTGATCCTCGTATCTTTCTCCCAGCTGAGCCTTCATCCGAGAAACGAATTCTTCCATCTGTTCCTCTCCAAATACTCGCTTTGGAATCACATAATAACGATTTTCCTGATAGCGCACAGTAAAAGATTGCTTAAACTCATACAGGTTGTTTATTTCCTGATATCCAACGGTGCGCTCTCCGAGCTGAAGCTGTGTCCACTGTACGCGAACCGTCTGCTGTGCTTCAGCATCAAACGCCTTTGCAAGGGCAGCGTTTCCTTTCATTGCGCGCTGGCGCACGAAAATACCCAGCAGTGCGAATACTGCTGCCAAGACCAAACAGATTCCGTTTCGATCGCGGAAAAATACAACAACATACAGAGCAACCACGATCATCAGCATGCCAAAAACAGCGCGATGTTTTTTTGCTGCACCGGTAAGGACATCCACCTTATTGAGCGCTGTAAATACTTCATCGGCATCCACATGATAGGTCAGCTCCATGCTCTGATCTTCCTGTTCCATTGCTTGCACACCCTTTCTTCCCTATGATCCAAGCCCTGCAATGATACTTTGGATTTTCGGGTCCGCCTTTTCGATGACTCTTTTGGGAAATACCATTGTTTTCCCGTTTTTCAGAGAAATCAGGATCAGCTGATCGATTTCCTCTTTTTTGATGACATCATCATAATAAAAAGTTCCCTGATGTGTTTCATTGTAAAAGGAGACCATCCGGTCCTCTGCAAAGCAAAAGGTCATTTCACGGCCAAGACGTGCATCCTTATGAAATTCCTTTGCAACATTTCTTCCCAGCAGAACAGGAAATAACAGAAATTCCAATACAACATCAAAGATCGCATAACCGATGAGCAGAATGCCAAGCACCGTTAAAATATCATGATATGCCCACTGCTTGAGAAAGCCCTGATAGGCAATCGCTGCACCTGCCGCCAGCAAAACAGCAGACTGGATCACACAGCGTTTTTTTGTCTTGCCGCGGTCCTTCTGTCCTGCCCACAAAGCGTACTTCTTATATTCCTCAAGCGTCACCTGGCAGTTCATCTGAAGCGGAAAATCATGGACTGTCTGGTGTGTTTCTTTTTTTAATTCTTTCCTCATGCTATCCCTCAATGTCTCAAATTACTGCGCAGATTTGCACATTAAATGTCCAGATTATTTACAAATTTTGCATTTGTTTCAATAAATTCTCTGCGCGGAGCAACCTTATCTCCCATGAGAATATTGAAGGTTTCGTCTGCCCGCTCCGCATCTTCCATTGTTACCTGGATCATCGTTCTGCGGGCAGGGTCCATCGTTGTTTCCCAAAGCTGTTCCGGGTCCATCTCACCAAGACCTTTGTAGCGCTGGATCTCTACCTTTCCGCCATCCGCAGAAAACTCTGCGATTTCCTGATCGCGTTCCTCATCGCTGTATGCATAGCGGAATTTTTTCCCCTTGCTGATCTTGAACAGCGGAGGCTGCGCCAAAAAGATATGTCCTTCCTCGATCAATGGACGCATAAAGCGGAAGAAGAATGTCAGCAGAAGGGTGCGGATATGAGAACCATCGACATCGGCATCCGCCATAACAATGACTTTGCCGTATCTGAGTTTAGACAGGTCCAATTCCTTGCCGATCCCGCAGCCCAGTGCCGTGATGACCGGGATCAGTTTTTCGTTTCCGTATACCTTGTCGATCCTTGCGCGCTCCACGTTGAGCATCTTGCCCCAAAGAGGAAGGATCGCCTGATAGCGGCTGTCGCGGCCCATTTTTGCAGAGCCTCCCGCAGAGTCACCCTCGACGATATAGATTTCCGTCATGGAAACATCCCGCTCCGAGCAGTCCGCAAGTTTTCCGGGAAGTGCAGCACTTTCCAGCACGGACTTTCTTCTTGCACGATCTCTTGCTGCTTTGGCAGCTTCTCTCGCCTGCGCAGCAAGCATCGATTTTTCCAGGATCGTCTTTGCAACTGCTGGGTTTTCTTCAAAGTATGTTGTGAGGTTTTCATAGGTCACATCAGAAACAAGTTTTCGTATCTCTGTATTTCCGAGTTTTCCTTTGGTCTGCCCTTCAAACTGAGCATCGGTCATCTTTACGGAGATGATCGCCGTCAGCCCCTCCAGAACGTCCTCATTCTTGAATTTATCTTCCCCCTTGAGGATATTGTTCTTCTTTGCATATTCGTTAAATACACGGGTCAGAGCCGTCTTAAAGCCTACTTCATGTGTACCGCCATCCACGGTGTGGATGTTATTTGCAAAGGACAGGAGATTGGTGTTGAAGCTGTCGCTGTACTGCAATGCAATTTCTGCAGTTGAGCCTTCTTCCTGCCCGGAAAAATAGATCACATTTGGGTGGAGCATCTCCAAAGATTTCTTTTTAGAGTGCAGGTACTCCACAAAGCTGCAAATACCGCCCTCGTACTGGAGATTTTCTGAAACACACTCTTCCTGACGGCGGTCGTACAGGGTGATATTGACCCCAGCATTGAGGAAGGCCTGTTCTCTCAGACGTTTGAGCAGGATCTCATAGTCATATTCTGTTGTTTCGAAGATGGTCCCATCTGCCTTAAATGCAACCTGAGTCCCTCTGCGTGTGGTCGGAGCGATTTTCTTTAACGGAGCTGTTTCCTTTCCGTGTTCAAATCTCTGATAGTATTGGTTCTCTCCATCACAAACTTCAACCTCCAGCCAGTCTGAAAGTGCGTTGACAACCGATGCACCAACACCGTGCAGACCTCCGGATACCTTGTATCCCCCGCCGCCGAATTTACCGCCGGCATGGAGCACCGTAAATACTACGGTTACAGCAGGGATGCCCAGCTTTGGCTGGATTCCGACCGGGATACCGCGGCCATTATCTGTAACGCGGATGATGTTGTCCGGCAGGATCTCCACCTTGATTTCGGTACAATAGCCTGCCAGAGTTTCATCGATCGCATTATCAACGATCTCATATACCAGATGATGCAAGCCATTGGCTCCTGTAGAACCAATGTACATACCTGGACGTTTGCGAACGGCATCCAAGCCCTCTAAAACCTGTATTTGTGAAGCATCATACTGATTTTGCACTTTATTTGTTTCTGATGTATGATCCAATCAAGTTCCCTCCACTTCTTATGACGAAGTATCTTTTGTATCTCTGTTTCTTGTAAGAACACTGTTCATTCCAATTATCTAATATCTAATATTATAGCATAAAATCTTTTTTATTACAAAAGAAACTTCAAAAATTCCTGTGAAATAGAGCAAAAAACAGCCTGTTTTTTTAAACAGGCTGTTTTATTTGGCTCTCTTGTCCTTTTTTACAGGCTTTTCCCTCTTGCAAGTATAGGGAACCGCATTGTTTATGGAATGCCTTTGAGTCAGCGGAAGATATCTGTTTTTACAATTCCTGTTCCAGACGGATCTCCTCGATATAGCCGCTTCTCTTTTTTAATGTAGAGCAGGAGATTTGAGAAATATACACCGTCACCCTGCCTTCACTTTCACAGACAATAAACGATTTTGGCAGTTCATTCGATACTGCAACGACGCGTTTATTTTTTTCTTCGCTTCCCAAAAAGTCCTTTGTTATTTTGGAAATCGAGGTGTTTTCAATGTCAAAAATACCGATGATATTGCGGCTTCGTATCACAATATCCTGCCCCAGATGAAGATACATCTTCTACGCCTCCCCTGTGCTGTCTGTTTGTGCATCGATTTGTCCACCGTCGATGTGAAAGGATTTTCCCTGTTTTAGCAGCTGGACCGATTCCTGGTCGCAGCAGGTTACAAAAACCTGACGTCCCTGGATTCGATTGAGCAAATAGCTTCTTCTTTCACTGTCAAGCTCGCTCATCACATCATCGAGGAGAATGATGGGGGTTTCTTCGGTCAGCTCCTCAATAATGGAACACTCTGCCATCTTCAGCGCCAAAACACAGCTTCTTTGCTGCCCCTGAGAGCCATACAGCTTCACCGGAAGATGGTTCACCTGCAGATCCAGATCATCGCGATGCGGACCAAAACCCGTTGCGCGCTTTGCAATATCGGAGCTTCTGTTTCTTTTTAAGCAGTCACAAAACAGAAGATACAGTTCTTCCCTTGTCATATCCATATTTGCTCCAATGGAGCTTTCCAGATGGAGGGACAGTTCTTCCTTCTCCTTCGATATTCCTGCATACACCTCGTGTGCAACAGGCTCCATCCGTTTGATATACTGGAACCGGCAGTACATCAGCCATGCACCCGTTTTTGCCAGATGATGATCCCAGATTTCAAGGGTATCCTGCAGCTGGGGAAAACGTTCCAAATCTTTGAGCAAGGCATTGCGCTGGTCAAGGACCCTGTGATATTCTTTCAGATTTACCTCATATTTCGGAATGATCTGGCACAATGCAGTATCAAGAAATTTGCGGCGAAACACAGGACCATCCTTGATCAGGGAGAGATGGGACGGAGAAAAAACCACAGCATAAAAATGTCCCGCTAATTTTGCAGGGGACTCCAGAGGTATCTCATTTAATTGCACCGTTTTTTGCGCCCCGATTGTAAGATCTGCTGTCTGATGCCTGAATCCGCCCCAAAATTCCACATGGATCTGAGCCTGCTCCGCACCGATCTCAACCATCTCTCGATCCTTTGCCCCACGAAAACTTTTTGCTCCGGTAAACAGCCAGATCGCTTCCACAAGATTTGTTTTTCCTTGGGCGTTGTTTCCATAAATCACATTGATTCCGGGACAGGGGGAAAGTGTGAGAGATGGCATATTACGAAACTTTTCCACATGAATTTTTGTTACATACACTCAGTTTTCCTCCAATCAAGAGAAGGACCGTGCTGCCGCAAAGGGCAGCACGGTCCTTTTATTTTCTCTATTCTTCTGCTGCAACAACGCAAAGCTGCAAATCGTCGATTTCCACCACATCGCCGGGACGGATCTTTTTCCCTCTCATGGTGCAGACTTCTCCATTTACATGAACAAGACCCTCCAAAACGAGTTCTTTTGCCTGTCCGCCTGTATCCGTAACACCTGCAAATTTCAGGAAGGAATCCAATTTAATAAATTCTGTTCTGATTTCAATTTCTTCTCTTCGTTTAGTCATCATTTTTCACCCTCACCGGTAAAACCAAAAACAGGAAGCTTTCCCCTTCCAGCGGAACGATCCTCATTGGCGAAAGCGCTCCGTTTAGCTGCAGCTTTACCATATCACAGTCGCTTGCCTTCAATGCATCCAGCAAATATTTGTTATTAAATCCCATCATGACATCTTCTCCCTGGATTTTGCAATCCACTTCATCATACGCCTTACCGATCGTTGTGGAACAGCTGATACGGATCAGATCTTCCGAAATATTGAGTTTGATCGGACTGCGAAGGCGATCGGAAATCAGGAGGGAGGTTCTTTCAATTCCTTCTGTCAGCATGCGTGTGCTGACTTCTACCGTCGTTTTTTCCACTTTTGGTATGGCAGCGTTGTAATCTAAGAAATCTCCTTCCAATAAGCGGGAAATTACATGGTATCCGTTAATTTTAAAAATAATATGCTTATGCGAAACAATCATGCTCATTTCGCCGTCTTCCTCTTTCAGCAGTTTTGAGACTTCACTGAGTGTTTTTCCGGGAACAATAAACGAAGTTTCCTGATCGGTCAAAAATGCTTCTCGGCGAAGAGCCAAACGATAGCCATCAACAGAAACCAGTGTGATTTTATCCTGCTTGACATCAAACAGCGAGCCTGTATGGACCGGCTTTGAGTCTGTTGTTGCAATAGCAAACAGCGTTTGATCGATCATGCTTTTTAAAACGCCCTGCTTTATGATCAGATTGGAGTTTTCGTCTACATTGGGAAGTTCCGGATAATCTTCTGCGGGGATGCCTAAAATCGTAAATTCAGCAACGCCGCCTTTAATAAGTGTCAGCTGTTTTTCATCGACGGAAATCAAGATTGTTTCGCTTGGGATTTTTCGGATGATATCCAGCATCAAACGGGCAGGGATCACGATTTTTCCGGCTTCCTTTATATCAGCAGGAATTGAAGTGATGATCCCTAATTCCAAATCATATCCGACCAGGGTAGCGGATTGTTCTTCTGTTTGGATCAGGATTCCTTCCAATGCAGGGATTGGTGATTTTGGAGAAACAGCTCTTGAGATATTGGAAACCGCTTCAACAAGAACTGTCTTTTGGCAGATCATTTTCATTATATTAACTCCTCTCCTTTTTCACAATAGGGATTTTGTTTTATTAGAAAAAGAAAATCTAATATTTAAAATAGTAGTAGTAGTAGGGAATAGGGAAAAGTGGAAATTCGTGATTTTTGGCGTGATCTTCGCATTTACAACAGCTGAAGATCGTGCAAAACTTTTTGAAATTTTTTGGAAATGTGGATGCTCCAATAATTATAAACAGCTCTGTTGAAAAAACAGTGGAATATGTTGAAAGTTTGTGGACAGGAATCGGGAGAACGAAATCCACAGGAAATAAACATTACCATACTGTGAAATCTGTGGATTGTTGAATGTTGAAATAAGTGCTATAAATCTTCCACTACACTGCTGTGGAAAAGAGAATGGAACAATTAAACCGGGAAACAAAGAGCGCCCCTGTTAAAAAAGAAGCGCTGTTCGTCAATCAATTATCCCGAATATTCTTTATGATGTCCTCTACTGTTTCTTTGCAGGAAGTGTCCTGCTTCATATTTTTGCTGACCTGGTTGATTGCATACACAACAGTCGAGTGGTCACGGCCACCGAATTCTTCACCGATAGCAGCCATCGACATTTGAGTGATTTCACGGATGACATACATTGCGATCTGACGTGCATTGGAAATCTGGGAAGAACGTTTGCTGGAGCGGATATCCGAGGAGGATACTGCGAAGGTGCGTCCAACCTCAGAAATGATTCGTTCCACGGTGACAGGAACAGGCTGGTTGTCGTTGAGGATATCACGGATTGCATTTTGAGCGACCAGAATAGAAGGTGGGGTTTTCGCCAGGGTTTTATATGCCTTTAATTTTTTTACAACACCTTCGAGCTGGCGGATATTATTTTTGATGCGGTTTGCAATATATTCTGCAACTTCATTGGGAACCTCAAGGTCCATCAGCTCTGCTTTTCGTTTAATGATGGCGATACGGGTTTCAAAATCCGGAGGCTGGATATCTGCAAGAAGTCCCCATTCAAAACGTGTACGCAGACGTTCCTCCAATGTTTTGATTTCTTTTGGGGGTCGGTCTGAAGTCAATACGATCTGTTTTCCGGACTGATATAGAGAATTGAAGGTATGGAAGAACTCTTCCTGTGTACTTTCTTTTCCTCCGATGAATTGAATGTCGTCCACCAGCAAAACATCGGCCATGCGATATTTGTCATGAAATTCTTTTGTGCTTTCATTTCCGATGGCTGCAATGAGCTCATTCGTAAATTCTTCCCCTTTGGCGTAAATGACATTGGTGTTGGGGCGATTTTCCTTGATCTCAGCCATAATAGCATACAGCAGATGGGTTTTACCCAAACCGGAGCCGCCATAAATGAAAAGTGGGTTGTAGGCATTGGCAGGGTTTTGCGCAACGGCGTGACAGGCTGCATGCGCGAATTTATTGGAGGGTCCGACGATAAAAGTAGCAAAGGTATATTCATAATCGCCGCCCTGGCTGCTCTGCTCCACTTCCTCTTTTGAATAGGAGGAGAGACTTGGCATTTCCTCGGAGGGTTGTTTTTTGGCAGAATCTTCGCATTGAATTTTTATATCAACTTCAAATCCCAAAACATTCCGGAAGGCGTCACGCAAAAGTCCCCCGTATTTTTCTTCGATAATTTTCTTTTTAAATTCCGCTTTCACATAAAGTACCGCGGTTGTACTGTCAAAACTCACAGGCTCAATATCGTCAATCCAGAGTTTATATGCTAACTCCGGGATCTCTTTGGAGTTTTTACAGAAATCTTTCACTAATTGCAAAAGCTCCGTGAAGGATTCCATGGCGCGTCCTCCTTTTGTTTCACAGTTTTAGACAAATATTCCACGTCAAGATAAACATAGATTCAACACAGAAACTCACGCAGGGGAATAACCGTGGAGATCAAGAGGAAAAACTGTGAAAAATATTTTTTCAACAAGAATTACACAAAGTATTTTAACATACTTAGAAGCACGATTTCAAGACTTTCAACAAGGAATAACAAAGACAAACGAAAAAACGGGCGGAAATTATTGTAAGATTTTGACGGGATCGTGCGAAAACTTGAAGATAGAGGGAAATGCAGGCATATTCTGCGAACAAAAAAGCCGGATGAATTCATCCGGCTTTTTGTTATTGGAATTTTAATGCGTAAAAACTCGCTTCGTAAAAATTTACGGAAGCATAACTCTATTGCGGCTTTACAGGATCGTTTCCTTCATAGCGTGCAAACTCATAGCCCTGTGCACGCAGCTCATCGATGACATCCCCAAGCACCTGCGTATTTGTTTTGGACACGGCATGAAGCAGATAGATAGCACCGGGATGTGCTTTTGAGAGCATGGTATTTTTTGCATCCTCCAAAGCAGGCTGATCATCAACAATCCAATCCCGATATGCAAAGCTCCAAAATACACTGCGGTATCCCATATCCTGCATCAATTTGAGGTCCTGTTCATTGAATTCTCCCATTGGGAAACGGAACAGATTCATTTCATATCCGAAGTTCTCTTTTACATAATCATGCAGCTCTGATACCTCATTTTTGCATACCTCCAAAGGCGTTTCAGGGAACGAGGGGTGGTTCACACTGTGGTTGCCCAAAATATGACCTTCATCGATCATTCTTTTTACAAGATCGGGCTGAGATTTTGCGTAGGGACCGGTCAGGAAAAAGACAGCAGGGCATTTTTTCTCTTTCAGAACGTCGAGGATTTCGGCAGTATACCCGTTTTCATATCCTTCATCAAAGGTCAGATAGATTTTTTTCTCATTTTTTCCGATAAAGTCCGCATCATATTTTCCGTATTTCTCCTGATAAGCCAGTGCACCCTGAGAGCGGTTCCATTCGTCCACGGGTCCGCCCGGTCCCCAGCCCATTTTGGTGGAGTCTAAGGAAGAATAGGAAGAAAACTCTGTGACAGCAGCGGGATTTGCAGGAACAGAGCTTTGGGGCTTGTCCTCTTCCTTTGGATCGGAGGGTGCTTCTTTTGGTTCTTCCGGTTCTTCCGGCTTTGACGGCTCAGACGGAGGAGCAGGCGGCTCTTCCTTTGGCGGTGCAGGTTCTTTTGGGGTTTCCTGCTGTGCAGGCGGAGCATCGTTTTTCGATGTATTCGGAGATTTGCGTGCAGTGCAGCCGGACAATGCGGCAATCATTGAGAGAGCTAATAGAGCAGCGATCCATTGTTTCATAAAATCCTTCCTTTCATTTCTTCTTATAGATTACCCATAAATTCAGAAAAATTTCCTTTTTGGTACAATTAAAATAAATTTTCTTTATTATAGCGAAAGTTCGATTATTTTTCAAAGGAATGGGCATTCTGTTACCATAATATTTACAAAAGGAAGGAAATTGGTATGGGAAAACGCACCATTCGCTCTGTATATGGAAGGGAAATTCTAAACTCACGGGGAGATCCGACTGTGGAAGCGGTCGTGATCCTCGAGGACGGCTCAACGGGAAGAGCGGCTGTTCCGTCCGGAAGCTCCACCGGTCAGTACGAAGCAAAGGAACTTCGGGATGATATGACAGACCGTTACAACGGAAAGGGTGTTCTCGGCGCGGTAGAAAATATCAATCACGATCTTGCATCAAAGCTGATCGGAATGAGCGCATCATCGCAGTTTGCGATCGATGAAGCGATTCATCAGACAGATGGAAGCGAAGACTTTTCGGTGATTGGAGCCAATGCTGCTTTGGCAGCTTCACTCGCCTGCGCCCGCGCAGCATCCTCCTCCTATCAGCTTCCGCTTTACCGCTATATCGGAGGGAATGCTGCCTGCACGCTTCCGGTCCCGATGATGAATTTGATCAACGGTGGCGCACACGCAAAAAACAATCTTGATATTCAGGAATTTATGGTGATGCCGGTGGGAGCAGAAAACTATACACAGGCATTGGAGTGGTGCTGCAAGATTTACCATTGTCTGGGTCGTCTTCTGGAGCAGAAAGGACTCTCTTTGGCTACCGGTGATGAAGGCGGATTCAGTCCAGATCTACAGGAGGATGAGGAGGCGCTGCAGCTGCTGATGAAGGCAATCGAAGATTGCGGTCTTCACCCCTATCAGGATATCGTTCTGGCGCTGGATGCAGCAGCATCACAATGGAAGGAGCAACAGGGGGATCACTATATCCTCCCCAAGCGCCGAATTCGTTATACCACAGAGGAACTTCTTGAGTATTGGTGCGATTTATCATCCCGCTATCCCCTGTGCTCTTTGGAAGACCCATTCTGCGAGGATGACTGGCAGGGATTTTCTCAAATCACCCATCGGCTGCACAATACAACGCAGATCGTTGGGGATGATTTGTTTGTTACTAACGAAAAAAGACTGCGTCAGGGTATTTATATGGATGCTGCCACCGCAATTTTGATCAAACCAAATCAAATTGGCACACTGAGCAAGACAACAGAAACCATCCTAAAGGCACACAGAGCGGGCTATCGGACGATCCTTTCCCATCGTTCGGGAGAAACAGAGGACAGCACCATTGCAGATTTGGCGGTTGCGTTCAATGCAGGTCAAATAAAATCGGGGGCGCCTGTTCATGCAGAGCGAGTAGCAAAATATAATCAGCTGCTTCGGATCGAACAGGGACTTGGAAAAAGCGCAAAATGGATGGGAAAGGATTGCTTCGCGTTTCGCTCCATGTTTTAAAAAAGCTGTGGTGAAAAGATGCTTTTAAAAGCAAATATACGGCAAATTATCCAAAAGGAACGGGCGTTTCTTTTTTCTGGATGTTTTTCTTGGATAAATGAAACGCAAATTTTCGGAAAGTCCGCATAGATTCTTGATTTTAGCTTGACTTTTTTAAGTTTTTTGTCTATAATTTTAGCCTGTAAGGTTTCGCCTTGAAGGGAGGTTACGTCAATGGTAAGAACATATCAGCCTAAGAAACGTCATAGACAGAAAGTTCACGGCTTCCGTAAAAGAATGTCCACTAGCAACGGCCGCAAAGTTTTGGCTCGCAGAAGAGCTAGAGGCAGAAAAGTATTGAGCTACTAATCAGAGAGGCCACTTGTTTAGTGGTCTTTCTTTTTTATCAGGCTTTGTTCCAAAGTGGACAGGGCCTAATGCTCTTTATACAAAAGGATTGCGAAGTATATGCAAAAAACAACGATATTAAACTTGAACAAAGATTTTCGACGGCTTTATCATCGAGGAAAGTCCTGCGTGGACCCCTTGCTTGTTACATATGCCATGAAAAACCGCACCCCCGCAGCAAACAGAATGGGGATCACAGCAACAAAAACGATTGGAAAAGCGGTTTGCCGCAACCGCTGCAAACGAGTTATCCGCGCAGCCTATTATGAATTGGAATCGCAGATTCCTTCCGGATGGGATTTTGTCTTTGTAGCGCGAAAGAAAACAACATTGATCCAATCCACGGACCTTGTTCCGGTAATGAAAAAACAGGTAGAAATACTTACAAAACAATCCCCTGCTGCCAAAAAAGAGAAATAGGATATCATGAAACAGTGTTTTCTCAAGCTGATCCGCGGCTATCAGCGCTTTATTTCCCCTTTGTTTCCGGCAAGATGCCGGTTTTATCCCACTTGTTCATCCTATGCCTATACAGCAATCGAGCGGTTTGGCGTGATACGCGGCGGCTGGCTTGCCCTTCGCCGTATCTTAAAATGCCATCCCTTTCATCCGGGCGGATATGACCCCGTACCGGAAACATGGAATCGGAACAAATAACACTTCATTCACCAGAACGGTTCCTATATGCCGACTTATATTGCGGTAATGCCCAGTGGCAATGCGCCAAAGATTTTAGATGGGCGCGCACAGGCATCCCCTGTGCAGAACGGAGGTTTCGATGTATTTTCTTGGTGTCCCCTTCGGGTTTGTTATGCGACACATCTACCAGTTCATTCAGAACTATGGTCTGTCTATTGTACTATTCACTCTTCTTGTTAAACTTTTGATGCTGCCTTTGGCAATCAAACAGCAGAAATCCTCTGCAAAGATGGCAGTTGTTCAGCCTCAAGTTCTCGAAATCCAAAAAAAATATGCAAATAATCAGATGAAAATGAACGAAGAATTGCAGGCATTGTATGTCCGTGAGGGCTTTAACCCAATGGGCGGATGCTTGCCGGCTTTGATTCAGTTCCCGATCATCATGGGTTTGTACGATGTGATCTATAAGCCAATGACCCACATCCTTTCAATGGGAAAAGATGTGATCGCACAGGCTACCCAGACTGCATTGTCCTTAAACCTGATCCCGGAACGTGTCTATTCAGCCGAACCATACATTATCAGCGCGGTTCAGAGCAATCCAAATGCCTTTGAGTCCCTTGGACCGGATGTGATTTCCCAGATCCAGGGTCTGGATATGAATTTCCTGGGCATCAATCTGGGCGCAGTACCTTCCTTTGCGTTCAACCTGCTCATTTTGATCCCTCTGGCATCCTTCCTCTCTTCCATGCTGATGACCGTTATTTCCATGCGCAATATGCCAAATGCCGGCGGCACAGGCGGCGCAGGAATGAAAGCAACCATGTACATGATGCCGCTGCTCTCCGGATGGATTGCATTCTCCGTACCGGCAGGTGTTGGTATGTACTGGACGATCTCCAACCTGCTGTCTATCGTACAGGTGCTGATTCTCAATAAATTCTATAATCCAAAAGAAATGGCAGAAAAAGCCCGGATCGAGTCAGAGCAGCGCCGCGAGCTCGAAAGAGAAGAGCGCGCCAAGGCCAAAGAGCTGGCAAAACAGGGAGATGCACAAGCCAAAGCAAAAGCGATGAATCAGAAAGAACTCAACCGTCAAAAGCTTGCAGAAGCAAGACGGCGCGATGCAGAAAAATATGGCGAAGTATATGTGGAAGTAACCGATAAGGATGTAGAATAGCCAATAAATCGAACAGGAGGAATCGGTTTTGAAAAAAGAAATGATCAAAACAGGCAAAACGGTTGATGCAGCAATTGAAGAAGCCTGTGCCGAATTAGGATTGTCCCGTGACAAAGTACAGTTTGAAATCATTGACCTTCCTAAAAAAGGATTTCTTGGACTCAAGAGCTATCCTGCAAAGGTTCGTGTTTTTGTAGAAGAAAACAAGGAAGAAATTGCAGTAAACTATATCAAAGAGATTCTCACAGCGATGGGAGCAAGTCAGTTTACCGTCAGTGCTGTGAAGGAAGGCGAAAACCTCAACGTCACACTGGAAGGCGAGGACCTTGGATTTGTGATCGGACGCCGCGGCGAAACCATCGATGCAGTCCAGTATCTGACCGGTCTTGTTGTAAACCGAATCGATGGCGACTACCTGCGCATCACCATCGACAGCGGAAATTTCCGCGAAAAACGCGAAAAAACGCTGGAATCTCTGGCAAGAAGACTTGCTAAAAACGCCGTTAAAACCGGCCGCAGCATCACCCTCGAGCCAATGAACCCTTATGAACGCAGGATCATCCACTCTACAGTGTCCACTGTGGAGGGGGCAGCTTCTTCTTCCGTCGGTGAGGAGCCAAACCGTAAGGTTGTCATCAGCTCTCTCAACCCAAGAAAAGCACCGGCTCGCGACAACAGCAAACGCAAACCATACAACCGCGACGGCGCACAGGGCGCAGAACGCCGCTCTGACCGTCCATACCGCAAGGGACCGCGCCCGCCGAAAAAAGAATATAACAATCGTCAGGCTGCTCCACAGGAAACAGCACAAGCACCGGTTACCGATGTTTTGCCAAAGGATGCAGAAAGTAAACCGTTGTATTCTAAAATCGAGTTATAACATTTGGTAAAATACCAAGACGATATAACACGATTTTCCATTCCCAAAACAACAAAACAGGAAGATTATAAAAACGGCGCAGCTAAGGCTGCGCCGTTTTCCTATATTTTATCCGGTTTGAATCAGACATAGGGTATTCCCAAAAGAAGGATGGGATGCCAGTTTGAAAATCAGGGTCTAAGGATATTCCTTCAGGTCTTGATTCCCAATATAATCAGATCCGACATCAAATAGAGCGCAATTTATGCCGGCATTGTCTCCTGTTTCCAATATTTTGATTGACTTTGCAAGTATTTTCAAAACCACTTGATCCTCTTCATCAAAAAACGAATATTCCATGCATCCGTCCTCTGTTTCGTTGGTTGTATATTCTGAAATATCCCCAAATACAGAGTTTTGTTCTTCCACACGCTCTACATCGTCGTAAATAAGAACCAATTTTTTGGCGTCCCACGTTTGAAACGATACCTTTACCATTCGATAACCAATCAAGATGCTCTCAATATGTCCATCACATGCGGGAAAACTGTTTCGTTCTTTCATACGATCCCTCCTGAATTCGTGGTTGATTATGTCGAATGGCACTACATAAAAATCCCGATCTATAAAGAGATGATATCATAAACTCTTGCAATACATGATTGAAGCACAGAAATACTGTATAAATCAAGATTGGTATAACGATATGTAATTTATCAAGCACCGAGATTATACACGGTGCAATAAATCGGTGTAGGTTGGCATTGGCCAATTGCGCTGATCTACGATCGATTCCAGCGAATCACAGCACTGACGCAGATACTGCATTGCATTTTTGAGCTCACGGCTTGAGAAAAACGCTTTTTCCTCTACGGTGGAGAGGGAATCCTGTTTTTCCAATGTTTCGTCCAGATGGGAAACACTTTCGATGATCTCCTCGATCCCTCGTGTCACAACCTTTACATGCCCGCTGATCAATTCGCTGGAAATGCCGCATTGTGCAATCTGATTGCAGCTGCTGGCAGCTCTTCCGGCGTATTCGATGCAGGAAGGAAGGATCTGACGCTGTGCGATCTCCAGCATGGTAGATGCCTCGATATGGCGCACCTTGACGTAGTTTTCCATCAGCACCTCGCACCGTGCGCGGCATTCTTTTTCGGAGAACACACGAAAACGTTCAAAAAGCTCGATATTCTTTTTGTCAAGGAAGGTCCGGTAAGCATCGATGGTATTGCTGATCAGCGGAAGTCCTCGGCGCTTGGCTTCCTCCACCCACTGCTGGCAGTAGTTGTTGCCATTGAAGAGGATTCGTCCGTGCTGCTTCATCGTATCAGAAATGATGCGCTGGATTTCCTCCTCGATATTTGATGCCTGACTCAAACGATCGGCATAAACAGAAAAAGAATCTGCAAGGATGGTGTTGAGGACCACATTGGGGTAGGAGATGGACTGGGAGGAACCAACCATACGGAACTCGAACTTATTGCCGGTGAAGGCAAACGGAGAGGTGCGGTTGCGGTCTGCTTCATCCATTTGAAAGTTTGGGATCGCCTCCACACCGACATCCATCATCGGCTGCTCACAATGCTTGCAGATGCTTCCGCCGGAGATGTTCTGAAGGATCGAGAGCAGGTTCCCTCCGAGGAAGATGGAGATGATGGCAGGGGGAGCTTCGCCTTCGCCAAGGCGGTATTCATTTCCGGGGCAGGCAGCAGACATCCTCAGCAGATCTGCATAAAGGTCAACACTGCGGATAAACGCACACAGCATCAACAGGAAGGAGAAATTCTCTTCCGGGTTTGGTCCGGGCTCCAGCAGATTTACACCGGTATTGGTCAAAACGGAGTAGTTATTGTGTTTTCCCGAACCGTTGACTTTCGCAAAAGGCTTTTCGTGGAGCAGGCAGGCAAGGTTGTGCTTTTTTGCCAGATTGCGCATCGTTTCCATCACAAGCTGATTGCTGTCGCAGGCAATATTCGCTGTAGAAAATTCGACAGCAAGCTCGTGCTGGGCGGGCGCAGCTTCGTTGTGCTTTGTTTTGCTTACAATGCCAAGCTCCCATAAATTTTCATCGAGATCCCTCATAAAATCCGCTACCCGGATGCGGATGCGTCCATAATAATGGTCATCCAGATCCTGCCCCTTGGAGGGGCGGGCGCCGAAGAGGGTGCAGCCGCATATTTTCAGATCCAGGCGTTTTTCGTACAGATCGCGGTCCACAAGAAAATACTCCTGTTCTGCGCCAACGGTTGGAACAACCTTATTTACATCAGAGCATCCCAAGGTATGGAGCAGGCGCACACCCTGCTCTGAGAGCGCCTGCATTGAGCGCAGGAGCGGGGTTTTGGTATCCATTGCCTCTCCGGTGTAGGAGCAGAATGCAGTGGGGATATAGAGCGTTCCGTCGCGCACAAAGGCAGGGGAGGTAGGGTCCCATGCAGTATAGCCTCTCGCTTCAAAGGTGGAGCGAAGACCACCGGAAGGGAAGGAGGAGGAATCTGCCTCTCCTTTTACAAGCGCCTTGCTCGAAAATTCCAGCGTCACAGTGCCATCACCAGCTGTGGACAAAAAGGCATCATGCTTTCCGGCGGTTGCGTTATTCATTGGCTGAAACCAGTGTGCATAATGTGTGGCACCTTGTTCGATCGCCCAGTCTTTCATGGCGTTTGCCACAATATCCGCAATCGCAGGGTCCAAGGTGCGTCCCTCGCTGCTTGTTTTTTTAATACTCTGGTATACATTCCGGGGCAGGGTGCGCCGCATCACTGCGTCATTAAATACATGACATCCGAAAATCTCAGCAACATTTATTTTTGAATTGTCCATCGTTGGTCACGTCCCTTCAAAAGTTTGGAAGACAGCTTGCACTGCAAGAATAGGAATATGGTATCACCACTTTTTTATAATTGCAAGAAAATTTATCCCTAATTGAAAAATAACTCGAAAATGACGAACTTTTATGGAGTATGGGAAAAAATTTAGGACAAAAGGGCACCAACACCGGGAAAACCTCAAAATGGAGCGAATTTTCGGTATGAATCGCTGCAATTTGTTTTACAACCACGCAAAAAAGCATGGTGAATAAACGAAAAAATAAATAAAATACAAAAACATTTAAAAAGGTGTTGCAATTATCGAAAAAAAATGATAAGATAACTTGTACTGTCAAGATGAAAAAGGAGGTGCGACCATGGCAAATATCAAATCTGCAAAGAAAAGAGTTTTGGTTCAGGCAAAAAAAGCTGCTCAGAACAAAGCTGTAAAATCTAACCTGAAAACTGTTTTGAAACAGACAAATGCTGCAATTGAAAACAATGCAGAAAATAAAGCAGAGATGGTTCAGTTGGCAATGAAGAAGATCGACCAGGCTTGCGCAAAAGGGATCCTTCACAAAAATAGTGCTGCTCGTAAAAAATCCACCATCTGCAATCTGGCAAAATAGTGGTAGAATAAATAAAATTATCCGGATAATTTTATTTGCCGTCAGGGGAATTTCTCCTGACGGTTTTTCTTTATATCCACAAATAGGAGGAATCGCGATGCATCAGGAAAAAAAGCTGAACTCAGAGCCTATCTATAATGGAAAGATCATAAAGGTAAAAAAAGATACCGTGCTGCTGGAAAACGGCAAGGAAACCTCGCGCGAGGTCGTAGTGCATAACGGTGCAGTATGTATTGCAGCGCTGGATGAGGAGGATAATCTGCTTTTTGTAAGGCAGTTTCGCTACCCTTACAACACCGAGCTTCTGGAGCTTCCGGCGGGAAAGCGCGACGGCGACGAAGACCCGGAAAGCTGTGGACGGCGGGAGCTGGAGGAAGAAACCGGATATCGGGCAAACCGTTTTGAAAAGCTGGCGGTTTTCTATCCGACTGCTGCCTACTGCACAGAGGTGATCCACATTTTTTACGCCACAGACCTGGTTCGCACGGAGCAGTGCCTTGATGAAGACGAATTTCTTACCGTGGAGCGCATTCCCTTTTCTGCCGCACTTGAGATGGTACTGCGCGATGAGATTCCCGATGCTAAAACACAGATTGCGATTCTGAAGCTCTATGCACTGCGGCAGAACAACCAGTGATCTTATAGATAGAATCCTTCAAAAAGCTGACATAGAGAAACGGCATCGTGTTCTGTTCTCACTTGTATTATGATCGATAACAAGCTGAAAACAGAACCAAGGGAGGAAGCAGATGGAATTTAGAGAAATAGATAAATCCAACTATTGGGATTGCATGACTTTGACAGTTGACGCAAATCAAGAACATTTTGTCGCAGATAATAAGCAATCCTTGGTCGAAGCCGCATTTGAAGATGGTTTGTATACCTTAGGTATCTATCATAAAGACACAATGATCGGTTTTGTTCTGTACGACTATGATGAAACATTTCCTGGGTGGTCTATGAGCCGTTTTATGATAGGCAAACAGTACCAGGGCAAGGGATATGGGAAGAAGGCGGTGTTGGAGTTTCTTGATTATTTTAAGAAAAAACACAACACTGATAAAATATACATCAGTGTATCCTTAGAAAATACTGTCGCACGCAAAATGTACTCAGATCTTGGTTTTAAGGAAATCAAGGAAATTGAATATACGATTTCCAATATACGTTTTAAAGAAATGCAAATGATCAAGGAATTATAGCAGAAAAGCAAATTCCGGGTTATCGGGCAGGGATATCAAGAAACGGAGTGTGTCGAAATCCGATACACTCCGTTTTGGGTTTTGGTTTTTTGGAATAATCTTCTTATCTGACGTCAGCCTTGACTGCCCGGTTTTTATTGTATCATAATATAAGGGAAAGGGACGATGGAAAATGGCAAGGGAACTGGAGCTGGATGAACGCCTCAGGCAGGCTGCAAGCTATGTCCGTCCGCATGCAGTATTTGCAGATATAGGCTGCGACCACGGGCGCCTGTCTGTCTACCTGATGCAAAAATGCATGGCAGATCGAGGATACGCCTGCGATGTTCGTCCGCAGCCCTTGGAGAAGGCGCGCAGTCTGATCGAGAAAAAAGGACTGACTGAGCAGATCACGACTGTCCTCACAGACGGTCTGCACGGGATGGAAAACAAGGGTATCACGGATGTCATCATTGCAGGCATCGGCGGCGAGGTATTGGCGCACATCATTGAGGAAGCTCCCTTCCTGCAGGACCCCAAAGTCCGTATTATTTTGCAGCCTCAATCGCGTGAGCACATCCTGAGAAAAACGCTTTACCGTCTTGGATTTTCAAATGAGGAGGAGCAGGTGGCAGCTTGCGGACGGTTTGTCTATCCTATTTTTGTAAGCAGCTATTGCGCGGCCCCAAAAGAATTATCCGATTATGAAGCATATACCGGGCTTCTTCCGCAAAGCTCCTCACCTTTGGCGAAGGAAAAGCTCCTCAAAACAGCAAACACCCTTCTCGAAATCGCGTACGGAATGAAGGACTCTTTGGAAAAACAGGAGGAGTCTGCAAGGATGGAAGCGCTGGGTAAACAAATCAAACAGACAGCAGAACATATGCAATAGATCAAAGGGGGATCACATGATATGAAAGTTTTAGTACGGGATATCTACAAGGCGGTCGATAACATGGCACCCTTTTCCCTGTCGATGGACTTTGATAATACAGGGTTGCTTGTGGGAGATGAAAACGATGAGGTGACAGGGGTGCTTTTGGCGCTTGACTGTACAGATGCTATTTTGGACGAGGCGCAAAAGCAGGGAGCCAATCTGATTTTGACACACCACCCCATTATTTTTAAGGGGATCAAAAATGTAAGGGCAGATTCTGTCGTATATCAGGCGATCCGCCGGGGGATTCATGTCATCAGCGCCCACACCAATCTTGATATTGCACAGGGAGGGGTCAACGACTGCCTGTCCCGTCAAATCGGCTTAACAAATCTGCGGGGACTCACCGTTACAAATTCGACCCCCTATCAGAAGATCGTCGCCTTCGTTCCCGAAACGCACTGGAAGGCGGTGTATGATGCTATGACGGCTGCCGGTGCAGGAACGATGGAAAACTATAAGGGCTGCGCCTATCTCACACATGGGGAAGGGACCTTTCTCCCGATGGAGGGAGCAAATCCGTTTTTGGGAACCTTGGGCGAGCGGGAAACCGTGAAGGAAGTCCGCATCGAAATGATCTGCCCTTCCAACAAAACAAAGGACGCTATAGCAGCAATGAAGCAGGCACACCCTTATGAAGTCCCGGCATATGACATCGTAGAGGATCAGGCGATCATGCAGACAGAAACACTTGGACGAGTGGGAGATCTTGCACATTCCATGACACCGCAGGAGCTGGCTGAGCACGTCAAAAAACAGCTGGGCGGAGGAAGTATCCGTTATACACAAGGATGCGCTCCAATCACCTCTGTGGCGGTCTGCGGCGGAGCGGGCGACTCGGAGCTTGAGAGTGCCATGCGGTGCGGTGCACAGGCCCTGATCACGGGGGAAGTAAAACACCATATCTTCCTGGAAGCCTCCCGCAAAAAAATCACACTGATCGAGGCAGGTCATTTTGAAACGGAGGATGTGGTGCTGGACCCGCTCAAAGCACGTCTTGCAGCACAGTTCCCAGAGCTTTCTTTTTCTGTCTGCCATAAAAGTGAAATCTACAGTATGTAATTTTAATATCATAGTATAGAAATTGAGGTGACTCAAAATGGCTTTAGACGGCTCTTTTTTAAGACAAATCAAGCACGAGTTGGAGGAACGTATCCTTGATGCGCGGGTAGATAAAGTACATCAGGTGTCGCGCGAGGAACTGATCCTCATTTTGCGTCAGCGCGGCGGAAGCTGCAAGCTGTATATTTCAGCAGGTGCAGACAGCCCGCGCATTCATCTGACACAGATGTCCTTTGAAAATCCGAAAACACCGCCTATGTTCTGTATGCTGATGCGAAAATACCTCACCGGAGCGAAGGTCATCCGCCTCGAACAGATAGGACTCGACCGCATCTTAAACATCGTTTTTGAAGCACGCAACGAGATGGGGGACCTTGTGGAGCTCAAAGGCGTGATGGAGATCATGGGACGCCACAGCAACTTTATCCTCGTTGATTCAGAGGGGCGCGTCATCGATGCTATGAAGCGCGTCGATGATACCATGTCCTCGGTTCGACCGGTACTCCCCGGAATGCGGTACACGCTCCCACCGGAGCAGGATAAGCTCCTGCTCACCGAGGTGACCCCGGACGCCATGACAGAGCGCATCCTCCATGGGAAGGATGTTCCGCTCTCCAAAGCGATTTTGAATGCGGTACAGGGTGTTTCTCCCATTGTCTGCCGCGAGATTTCAAACTATGTGTTCCTTGGGGACGATAAGCTTGTTTCTGAGCTGAATGAGAACGCACAGGACCGCCTGCGCTTTTTCCTTGGAAGGATTCAGACCATGGTCCGGGATCATCAGGGCATACCGACAGCAGTGATCGATTCCAAAGGAAAACCGACCGACTTTTCCTTTTTGGAAATCCATCAGTATGGCACCTCGATGCTCACCCGTCCGCATGAAAGCTACAGCGAACTGCTTGACAGCTTCTATACCCAAAGGGACAACGTTCAGCGCATGAAGCACCGCAGCAGCGATCTGCTCAAAATGCTTGCGAACACCTCCGACCGCATCGCCAGAAAAATCAATCTCCAAAAAAAAGAGCTGATCGACTGTGCCCAAAGGGAAACATGGAGGATGTACGGCGACTTGTTGAATGCAAACCTGTATTCGATTCAAAAAGGAGATCGGGAAGCCGTGCTGCAAAACTTCTACGAAGAAGGGATGCCGATGGTGCATATCCCGCTGGACATCCGCAAAACGCCGGCACAGAACGCACAAAAATACTATGCTGAGTACCGCAAAGCAGATACCGCAGAGAAAAAGCTGCGCGAACTCATCCAGCAGGGCGAGGAGGAATATCAGTACATCGATTCGGTGTTCGATATCCTGACCCGTGCATCCACATTGGATGAACTGGCAGCGATCCGCAGCGAGCTGGAGCAGCAGGGTTATGTTCGGGCGCAAAACCGCAAAGGAATGAAAATGCAGAAGCTCAACCCGAAAAAATACCGCTCCGACGATGGATTTACGATTTTGGTGGGACGAAACAATATCCAGAACGATCAGCTGACCCTGAAGGACAGCCGAGGACGGGACGTGTGGTTCCACACAAAGAATATTCCCGGCTCCCATACCATTGTGGTATCCGACGGACAGGATGTGCCGGATTCCACGCTGACCCAGGCGGCGATCCTTGCCGCAACCAACAGCCGTGCGGTGGACTCCGCACAGGTGCCGGTAGATTATACGCAGATCAAAAATATCAAAAAACCGCGCGGAGCAAAGCCGGGTATGGTGATCTATACCGTCTATCAGACAGCCTACGTCACTCCCGATCTGGAACTGGAAAAAAGGCTTCGGGTAGAATGATAAAAACAATTTAACGATAACTTTTATATCATTCGCCGATTTTTCTTGTATTTTTCACAAATTTGGTGCATAATAGAGAAAAGAAACCAGTTGAAGGAGGATTTATCTTGAAATTATTAGATGGTAAAATTGCATTGATCACATCTGCTACCCGCGGAATCGGTTTGGCTTGTGCTGAGAAATTGGCAGAAAACGGCGCAAAAGTTTATCTTGCTGTTCGCCGACTTGATGCAGGTAATGATGTTGCGAAGAAGATCGAAGAGAACGGCGGAAAAGCAGATGTTGTTTACTTCGATGCCGATAAAAAAGAAACATTCCATACTATGGTAGAGGAAGTTCTGGAAAAAGAAGGACATCTTGACATTCTCGTCAATAACTTTGGTGCAACAGATGTTTCTGCTGACTTTGATCTGGTTCATGGTGATTCAGACCAATTCTTCAATATCATCGAACAGAACCTGCGCAGCGTTTATATCCCTGCAAAAACAGCAGTTCCTGCTATGATGAAAAACGGCGGAGGCTCCATCATCAACATTTCTTCCGTTGGCGGAAAATATCCGGACCTTTCCCGTCTGGCATATGGTGTTGCAAAAGCATCCATCAACTACCTTACCCAGAATATTGCAGTACAGTATGCTCGTTCCAATATCCGCTGCAACGCGATCCTTCCGGGATTCATTGCAACCGATGCTGCAATGCAGAACATGAGCGAAGAATTCCTCAAGAGCTTCCTGAAGAATGTTCCGCTCAACCGTCCCGGACAGCCTGAGGATATCGCAAATGCCTGCGTTTTCCTCGCAAGCGACCAATCCGCTTTCATCACCGGCGAATTGATCCCAGTGGCAGGCGGTTTCGGACAGCCATCCCCAATGTATGCAATGTATCAGGATATGAAATCCAAAGGTTAATACTTCAAAAACTCCCGGCATAAAGACCGTTTCAGTTTTGCTCAGGGAATCAAAGGCACAGGGTACACCTTCCCTGTGCCTTATTTTTATGGTGATCCGGTATCATACACTCCAAAATGGATGCAATGAGATGGCTTCTTGGTTGACGGATAAAAATGGAAGAAGGAATAAAATGACAAAAAATGAATTATACAAATGTTATACTTCCTATTCGAATCAATATCCTGAAATACAGCAGATAAAAAATATTTCGTTCGTAAAAAATGCCAAAATCTCTAAATTTTACTTGGACGAAAACGAAATAGAACATTGGAACCGCTTACCGGATGAACTGTCTGCAACGCAAGTGATAAACTTAAATAGACAGCATAGGGATCGTCTTAAATGGAAACTGCTCGAATCCTCTTTGACACCAGAAGAAATCAATGATTTTGAAAAGAAACATCAAATCAAGCTGCCGCAGTCCTTCCGTGATTTTTTGCTGGGATACACACCCCTGTTTGATACCATTTAAATATCCCTTAAAACAACATCGTTTCAAACTATTTCTCAGCCTGTTGAAACAAAGAAAACCGTAGGACAGATTTTCTGTCCTACGGTTTTTTGTTCCCGATCAATATTATTGAAAGGGCAAAAATCCAATCTTTTTATAAACCTTGTCGAGGGTGCGCTGAGAGATCCGCAGAGCCTTCTCTGCGCCGCTGCGATAGCATTCTTCAAGGTATGCCTTATCATTCATCAGACGATCATACATCTCGCGGACCGGGCGCAGCTCCTCTGCCACAGCCTCTCCGACCGCGGTCTTGAAGTCACCATAACCCTTTCCGGCAAAGTCGTGCTCGATCTGTTCAAGGCTCAAGCCGGTTACAGCGGAGTAGATGGACATGAGGTTGTTGATGCCGTCTTTTCCTTCGCGGTATGCAACCTCCATATCGGAGTCCGTAACTGCTCTCTTAAACTTTTTCACGATGCTTTCTGCCGAATCGAGAACGAAAACAGTTGCATTTACATTTTCATCCGATTTGGACATTTTCTTGGTTGGTTCAGCCAAGGACATAATGCGTGCAGCTGTTTTTGGAATATAGCCATCCGGAACCGTAAAGGTATTGCCGTATAAGCCATTGAAGCGAAGCGCAATATCTCTTGTCAGCTCAAGATGCTGCTTCTGGTCTGCGCCGACAGGGACAAGGTTTGTCTGGTACAGCAAAATATCAGCAGCCATCAGGGAAGGGTATGTAAAGAGCCCTGCGTTGATGTTGTCTGCGTGTTTTGCGGATTTATCCTTAAACTGGGTCATGCGGGAAAGCTCACCAAACTGGGTGTAGCAGTTCAAAACCCAAGCCAGCTCTGCATGGGTTTTTACATGGCTTTGGATAAAGGTGATGCTTTTTTGAGGGTCAACGCCACATGCCAGCATCAGTGCAAAAGCCGAGAGGGTGTTCTTCTTGAGAAGGGCAGGGTCCTGACGAACGGTAATGGCGTGCTGATTTACGATGCAGTAAGCGCAGTTGTAGTCATCCTGCAGCTCTCCCCAGTTTTTTACAGCTCCAAGATAGTTGCCCAAGGTAAAGGAGCCGTTGGTAGGCTGAATACCGGAAAAAATGACCTGTTTTTTTTCTGCTTTTTCAGTTGGTGCTGTTTGAATTTTTTCATCCATAATACATTCTCCTCTCAAATTCTAATGATAAAAAAACATCCGTCCCTGCAAATATGCAAGGACAGATGTCAACGATCTGCGGTACCACCTTGATTGGTGCATGACGCACCCACCTCAATGCCCTGTAACGTGGGCAAAGCGTCAGTGGATAGTAAAAGCAGAGCTTCCTGCTTTGTTCCCCACCGCCCTGCAGGGTCCATTTGCCGACGCGCTGTATCGGATTTCCAGCAATACTCCGACTCTCTGTGCACTCGCCTTTCGGTTTGATCTCCCTGTTATACGGTTTCAAAATATCCGATGCCCCATCTCATGCAGTCTAAGCGCAGCTGCAAAACGAATCATCTCACTTTTGGCTTATTAAACCACAATAAACCTTGTTTGTCAAGAGCAGCGAAGGGACTTACAGCTTCCTCAGATTCGGGATGATGAGGGTCAAAAGCCCCCAGAGAAGCTGATAAGCAATCAAATGAAGCGGACTCATCATGCCAAGGTCCCCAACCAGAGAGAATACAGCGATGATGCCATATCCAATGATCAAAGCAGCCATCTGGATGATGACCCCTTTTGCAATGGCAGATTTTACGATCATACAGTCGCAAATAGCATGAATCATTGTTTTTGAGCTTCCCATATATCCGATATGCGCCGGAGCCTGCGCCTGCTCCTCAGACAGTTCACGATACTGCTGTGAGGTTTTGCCCGGCATGATCTGGATTTTCTCCTTTGGAAAATCATAAGCGCTCTCGATCTTTTCTGCGGTGATGTTGGGGTCTGAAGTTTCTACGATCAGGCACATTTCATTGTCAGCCAGCTTATCCAGCTCATCCATTACCTGATTATTTGGGTTGTAGCTGATGACAAACATCGCAGAAAGCTCGCCGGAGTTTGACAGGTAAACGATATTCTTAGAATCCTTGACATATCGTTTTTCGTAGTCCATGCTCGGCACTTCGATCCCATGATGGATCATCAGCTCCCGATTGCCGATCAACACTCTCTTTCCATCCACCCAGGCAGACAGTCCCATCGAGTCCTCATACGCAATGTTTTCAACGGGGCGCAGCATGCTTTTGTTTGTGCCGATCATTTTATTGAATACCCCTGCCAGCATTCCGTCCGTGCTGCACACAACACTTGCTGCATCGAGAATAACAGAATCGATCTTGCTCTGGTCAAATGCCTTGATTCCGTGAAGTGTCACATTTTCCGGTGGGAAAATGTCGCTTGCCTTCATTACAACGCCTTCTGTATCGGAGAATTGTGCAACAGAAGAATATCCTGCCACCATTGCGCCGCTTGGGATGAGCTTATTTGACAGGCGGAGCATTGGGTAATTTGCAGCCATTGTGGATGTGAGCGGGGTGCAGATGCACATCGTTGCAGAGAAGGTGGAAATTGCAACCGCAACATTCTTGTTAAAGATATAGGTAAGGACCGAAATCAGGATGCCGGCAAGAATGCTTACCGGTGCAACGATATGGTACATGGATTCTGCATAGTCCTCAGAGTAGGAATATTCCAGGAAGTTCGACAAAAACTTTGTTTTTGCAGGGTAAGCAACAAGACGCTCTTCCATATCAAGATTTTTGGTCCATTCCCTGAGGATAGGCTCCTGATCCATCATTTTGACAGAATATTTGGAGCGGTCGCTTGCAACCAATTTAAAATTATTTTGGATCCGCAGAATAACCATGATCTTACCAACGATATTGAACATCAAAATCAGCATGGCAACCGGGAAGAATAAGGAAACAGCGGTAACGATGGTGTATGATGCAGAATCCTGAGAGGACATCGTCATCTGAAGCAGATCGGGTTTGACAATAAAGCAAACGCCCTGCGCTAAGGTGGCAATCACAGAAATAGATGGAAGGGTATCCGTATCCGATTTTAACTTGAGCAGGGAAAGGATTCCCCCTCCCACGGTATTGCTGCAAATCACAGCGCCGATTGCAGCGACCACGGTATTTGCGATCATAAATTCCCGCAGCTTCGTCTCCGGCTGGATAAAGCCCGGCAGAGGCATTGCAGGGTTTGTCATAGACAAAGCCAGATACAAGGACAGTCCAAACACAACAAGCATCAAAACAAGACGGATCATAAGACCGGTTTTGATCATTTTCATGTCACGGATGACAGATTCCTTGTCTTTGGAGGAGGTGTAGTCGTCCAAATCAGAGTCATCCTCCGGCTCCTCCTGAGCCTCCGGTTCATTTTCGGCAGGCTCTTCCTTTTTTCTGCGATGATGCCATTTTTTCTTTTCGGTCGCTTCATCTTCCAGCATTTCATCCGGGAAAAGGCTTTTTCCGGACGGCTTGTTCCCTTCATCCGGGATCAAATTGGACAAATCGGCGTCCGCATCCGGAATCTCCTCATCAAAATCAAAGTCCAGACGGAAGGGCTCCTTTGCGGCAGGACTGTGCGTCAAGGGGGCAGGTTCCTCCTCGATGGATAATTCGCGTGTAGCCTGCATAAAATCTAAGGACGGGCTTTCCTTTGGCTGAGAAAACTGAAACTGCTCCGAGCTTTTCTGCGGCAGATCCTGAAAGTATCGGTCATAGTCAAGGGCAGGATCGTCTGCATCGTCCTCAGGCAGAGTGACCTGAAAGCGCTGCTTCGGAGCTTCCTGCACCGGCTCCTTCCCGACAGGAGCTTCCTCGTCCGGTTCGTCGAGAGAAAACGCATCCCCAAAAGAAAATGTTCCGAGGTTTTGAGCGGACCTTGCAGGAGAGGAAGGCTCCTTTTCCTGCATAAAATCATCTTCTTCCAACAGCGGAGCATCAAAAGAAAAGCCTTTCATCGAAGGAGAAGAGGAACTGGGCTTCTGATTGAAGGAAGAACGAACCGGCGCTTCCTCCGGCTCCTCCTGCGGAAGGCGGATCACCACTTTTTCCTCCTCCTGCGGTGTTTCGATTGGATCATCCTTCCATTGAAACTGGAAGGGAGCGGGCTCTTTTCTGACTGGATTCTCCTGCGGCTGGTAGGAGAACGGCTCAGTCTCAAGCTGCTCTTTTTGCTCCTGCTTTGTTTTTTTTGTTTTGATTTCAAGCAGGATATCGTCGATATTGTAATCCTTACTCATCTTAAATCCCCTTTTACTAAAAGAACCTTATCTTGCACGAATGTCATTTCTTTGGCGTACAGCCTCATAGATCACGATTCCTGCTGCTACAGATGCGTTGAGAGAATTGACCTTGCCTTTCATGGGCAGGGATACCACAAAATCACAATGCTGCTTTGTTAGATGGCTGACGCCAAATCCCTCAGAGCCGACAACAACGCCGATCGGACCCTTCATATCGGCTTGGCACCAAGGCTCCCCGTCCATATCTGCACAAAAGATCCAGAACCCCTTTTCCTTGAGCTCATCGATGGTGCTTACAAGGTTCGAAACACGGACAACCGGCATATGCTCCACAGCTCCGGCAGAAGTTTTTGCCACAGTTGCAGTCAGACCGACCCCGCGGCGCTTCGGGACGATCACACCGTGTGCACCGGCAGCTTCTGCGGTACGAATGATAGCGCCCAGATTATGCGGGTCTTCAATGTTGTCGCAAATTACAACAAAGGGAGGTTCTGTTCCGGCTTTGCGCATCACATCGTCCATCGTGGAAAATTCGCGGCAGGCAGCAACAGCAGCGACCCCCTGATGGTTGATTTCGCCGCACAGAGCTTCGAGCTTTTGCGGGGTAGCATCCTTGATCGGGATATTTTCATCCTTTGCACAGGCGATGATTTTTCCGAGGGCACCCTTTGCACCGCCCTTCAGTATGTAGATGCTGTCGATCGGACGACCGCTGCGAAGGGCTTCCATAACCGCATTGCGTCCTGCGATCACATCCCTTGCAGGCGTGTTATTTTCCTGATTTCTCAATCTTTTTTCCTCCGTTACTCTATCATGGTATCATAAAAACAAGATGATTTTAGGATAAAAGAATGCCATATCTTTGAGTAAATATGGCATTCAATCGTACATTCCATCTCTTTATATCGTGTTTGTATCGCAATCATTATATCACAGAAGCAATCTACAATGAAGTATTTTCTTTGAAATAAGATACAATATCGAATAAATTTGTTCTAACTGTATATTGCGGCAGATGAAACCTCTTAAAACAGGAAAAAGAGCAGAGCCGCCCCAGCGGCTGTCCCAAGCAGGATCTGCAGTGCCCGCTTCCAGCCAATGGATCGAAATACAGAAGAGATGCGCGGGTAGCGAACGGTTTGGATCGTGGCAAGATATTGCTGTGCCTCATCCTCCACAGTTCGGGAACCGTTGATGGGGTGTTCCTTCACATACAATACAGCGCGGTCAAAGTAAGGGTTGCCGGTATCATTGATTTCAATCACCATTTTATTTGTTCCTCGTACCATAATAGACCATCCTCTCCTATTTTTTGTCAAGCGACAGAAACATAAAAATTCGACAAATTTTTCACTCTTTTTTGTTGGGATGTTGAAATAATTGTGGAATCTGTTTAGAATTTCAAAAATCCAACCTCAGCAAGCGATAATTCCTCTCTGTATAATACAGATTTCCAGTTTCCACCGATGCTTTTCAATATTATGTTGAAAACTAAGTTGAAAGTGTTGAATCACTGATGATTGCTGTAATTTTTTTCGTCAGCGAAAATGTTTATAACTTTCCTTGGTTTTCTCTTGTTTTACAAAAAGTAATATCTTTCGACATGCGGTATTTCCTTTGACAAATCGCCTGATTGAAAATTTTTTCATTTCTCTGCGGCGGATTTCATGCTATACTGAGAAAAAGAAACCGGCAGAGAGCCTTCTGATATTATCATATCCATCTCCTGCCTTTTTACACAGTCTTTTTCAAAAAAAGGAGATTTTCTATGGCAAGCTACGCGATTTCAGAACGGGCAGACGGTATTTTAGTTTCAAACCTTTTCGATTTCTCTCTGCCGGAAATTTTGGACTGCGGTCAATGCTTTCGATGGGTCCCGGATGAGCAGGGGGGCTATTCCGGGATTGCAATGGGTCGTCACTTAACGATCCGTCCAATCGATTCGCACACCTTTTTGTTTTGCTCAACCGATGAGAAAACCTTTCGGGAGGTTTGGGCGCCCTATTTCGACCTGGAACAGGACTATGGAAAAATCAAGGAGCTCCTTTCTCAGGACCCTGTGCTGCAAAGTGCGGCACAGTATGCACCGGGGATCCGCATTTTAAGGCAGGACAGCTGGGAAACACTCTGCACCTTTATCATCAGTCAAAACAACAACATCAAGCGCATCCGCGGCATCGTAGAGCGGTTGTGCGAAACATTCGGAGAGCCGATCGACGGCGGGTTTTCCTTCCCGACACCGCAGCGCCTTGCTAAGGCCTCTTTGGAGGAGCTTGCTCCCTTGCGCAGCGGGTTTCGGGCAAAATATCTGCTGGATGCAGCCCAAAAAGTGGTTTCCAATGAGGTGGATCTGTCTGCCATCTGCACCATGGAGTACAAGGACGCGAAAGATTGTCTTTGCAAAATCTACGGCGTGGGACCGAAGGTGGCAGATTGTGTGCTTCTGTTTGGGTTTTATCGGCTGGAGTCCTTCCCGATGGATGTATGGATGAAGCGGGCAATGAGTGCGCTCTTTCCAAAGGGGCTCCCTTCTTTTGCGGTTCCCTACAGCGGGATCGCCCAGCAGTACATCTTTCACTATGCAAGGACCTGTCCTGACAGCCTGACCTGTCAGGAGAAATGATTTATGGAGCTATTTTGATTTGCTTTTTCACGGACAACTGTTTATAATGAAGATACCGTCACGGTTTGATTTTATTGAGTCAGGGAGGATGTTTTATTATGTTAGTTTCTGCAAAAGAAATGCTGATTAAGGCAAAAGCAGGCAAGTATGCCATCGGTCACATCAATATCAACAATTTGGAATGGGCAAAGGCAACGCTTCTCACCGCACAGGAAAACAACTCTCCTGTTATTTTGGGTGTATCCGAGGGCGCAGGCAAATATATGGGCGGATACAAAACAGTAGTTGGCATGGTGAATGGACTGATGGATGAGCTGAATATCACTGTTCCGGTTGCACTCCATCTCGATCATGGCACCTATGAGGGCGCAATCGAATGTCTGGAAAAGGGCTTTTCCTCCGTTATGTTCGATGGTTCCCACTATCCAATCGAAGAAAATATTGAAAAAACGAAGGATATCATCCGTCGTGCAAAGGCACTTGGTGCTTCAGTAGAGGCAGAAGTAGGTGCAATCGGCGGGGAAGAGGACGGCGTGATCGGCGGCGGCGAAGTAGCTGATCCGGAAGAATGCCAGCGCATTGCAGAACTGGGCGTTGATATGCTTGCAGCCGGCATCGGAAATATCCACGGCGTATATCCTCCAACCTGGACAGGACTCAACTTTGAAGTTTTGGCAGAAATCCAGAAACGCACCGGAACCATGCCACTCGTACTCCACGGCGGCACGGGGATTCCCGATGACATGATCAAAAAGGCAATCAGCCTCGGAGTATCCAAAATCAATGTAAACACAGAATGCCAGCTCGTATTTGCAGAGGCTACCCGCAAATACATCGAAGAAGGCAAGGACCTTCAGGGCAAGGGCTACGACCCAAGAAAACTGCTCAAGCCGGGCTATGAGGCAATCAAAGAGAAAGTAAAAGAGAAAATGATCCTCTTTGGCTCTGTCAATAAGGCATAAAGATTAACTTCTCAAAGAAAAAGCAACTCCCGAAATGGCGCTTTCCGCCATTTCGGGAGTTGTTCTTTTCAAAGTGTTTTGATGAGAAAGCTTTGATCTGCTATGCTTTTTTGTAGATTGTCTTTCCGTCCTTGATGGTTTGAAGTACCGCAATATTGTGAAGCTCCATCGGGTCAACGTCAAGCGGATTTTTTTCCAGCACAACAAAATCGGCGTGTTTGCCGCAGCGGATGCTGCCCTTTCGGTCCTCTTCAAAGTACTGATATGCTGCATGGATGGTGATGGCTTTGAGAGCGTCCAAAACGGAAATTTGCTCTTCTGCGCCAAGGAGGTGCCCTTTTTTTGTGCGGCGGTTGACAGCACACCATACGGTTTCCATCATATCCGAGCGGATAACCGGTGTATCCTGATGGAAGCTGAAGCGGATTCCCTCATTCAGTGCAGATTTGGCAGGGGAGATGCGTTTTGCGCGTTCCTCCCCGAAATTTTCAATATGCACATCGCCCCAATGATATACATGAGCAACGAAGAAGGAGGGGAAGATGCCGTACTCCTTTACCTTTGGCAGCTGATCGAGGTCCAAAAGCTGGGCATGGATCATCACAGGACGGCAATCCTTAAACTGCGGATAGCTCTGCTCTACTTTTCCAATCACATCAATGTATTGCTGGGCAGCAGCATCGCCGTTACAGTGAGCAAGGATTTGCAGATTTTTCTGTGCAGCGGTTGTAACAACGGAGAGAACGTCCTCATCCTTCATCGTCCCGTAGCCGCTGTAAACTCCGTCCCCGCCCTGATATGGGGTCCTCATCCATGCAGTGCGCCCTTGCGGAGAGCCATCAAGGAAAATCTTGATCCCTCCAATGCGAAGGTGATTGTCATAATCCTTGATGTGGGTCGGGAATATTTTGCTGATTTTTTCATAATCGTCTGCCCCCGGATAAGCGACCAGATCGAGCTTGAGCAGGTTGTTCTCAAGCAGTGCCTGATAGAGCGGAACAAGCTGATCTACCATGAACCCTTCCTGAATGGTGGTGATTCCATAAGAGGCATACTGCGTCTGAATGCGGGAGAATGCCTCCATAAGCTGCTGAGGCTGCGGCATCGGGATTTTTTTCTGATAGTCGATAAACGCATTTTCCTCCATATATCCAGTGAGCTGACCGTCCTTGATTTCGATCAGTCCACCCTCTGGGCAGGGCGTTTCTTCTGTTACATGGAGCAGCTTTAGAGCTTTTGTATTGAATACACCCATATGCCCCGATTTATGAGAGATGATCAAAGGATGATTTGGAGATATTTTGTCCAGCTCATAGCGGGTCGGCGGGCGTTTTTCTTTGAGCTGATTGTGATCATACCCGGAACCACGCACCCATTCTCCATCGGGGACATGGTTGTTGGCAATAAAGTCCTTGAGGGTATTTAAGATTTCCTCCACTGTCACTGCTTCTTCGAGAGGAGCCTGAAGCAGAGCATTTGCAGCAGCAGAAAAATGGCTGTGCGGATCGATAAAGGCAGGGAGCATTGTTTTACCCTGTAAATCGATCACTTCATCCGGCTTTTGAAGCATGAGCTGCTCCTTGCTGCCAACTGCGGCGATAACTCCGTCTTCCACCAGAACACTTTCTGCATAGAGAGGGTCTTCCATTGTAAGGATGGTTCCGTTTGTGTACAGTTGTTTCATGTAAATCCTCCATTCTAAGTTGATGTTTTAATAGTTGCGGCGGTCGTCCTCCGCCTTTTGTACAGCAATCATTTTCATTTCGATCCAGCGCTCTTTGGAAATCAGGACCTGACGCGGCTTACTGCCCTCAAAGGGACCGATGATGCCTTTTTCCTCCATCATGTCCATGATACGGGCAGCGCGCGCATAACCTAATTTTAAGCGGCGCTGGAGCAGGGAGGTGGAGGCCTGTCCCGTTTCCACAACACACTCGATGGCACTCGGCAGCATCTCATCCTCGTCGCAGAAGCCGCCGCCATCCTTGGCACTGTCTTTTCCTTTTTTCTTCTCTGCAACCGCCTGACGCTCGATCTCTTCTATGATTTTTTCATCATAGGTCATCTTGTGCATCGATTCCTTGATGAAGGAAACAATACGCTCTACTTCTCCATCTGTTACAAAGCAGCCCTGCACACGCATCGGCTTGGAGGCTCCGACCGGATTGAAGAGCATGTCACCGCGTCCAAGCAGCTTTTCTGCGCCGGCAGTGTCGAGGATCGTTCTCGAATCCACCTGAGAAGACACCGCAAACGCGATTCTTGACGGGATATTGGCTTTGATAACACCGGTGATAACATCCACAGACGGACGCTGGGTCGCAATGACGAGGTACATTCCGGCGGCACGCGCCATCTGTGCCAGACGGAAGATAGAATCCTCCACCTCGCCGGGAGCTGCCATCATCAAATCTGCAAGCTCATCAATGATGATGACGATCTGCGGCATCGTTTTTAACCCTTTTCCCGGAGCCATATGATTGAAGCCCGCCAGATCACGGACGTTGTTGTCCTTGAACATCTGATAGCGGTTGAGCATTTCATTGACTGCCCATGCAAGAGCGCCGGCAGCTTTTTTCGGATCTGTCACAACAGGAACGAGCAAATGAGGGATGCCGTTGTAAATTCCGAGTTCCACCATCTTCGGGTCGACCATCAGAAGCTTTACTTCATCCGGCTTTGCTTTGTAGAGGATGCTTACGATGAGGGAGTTGATGCACACCGATTTACCGGAACCGGTGGAGCCTGCAATCAGGGTATGGGGCATCTTCGCAAGGTCTGCAATGGTCACCTTGCCGGCAATATCGCGTCCCAACGCCACAGAGAGCTTGCTTTTGGAGGTTTTGAATTCTTCAGATTCCAAAACCTCACGGATGCTTACCGTACTGACTACTTTGTTCGGAACTTCGATGCCCACCGCCGGTTTATTGGGGATCGGTGCTTCAATACGAACACCCGATGCTGCAAGATTGAGGGCGATATCATCGGCAAGGTTTGTGATCTTACTGATTTTGACACCGGCAGACGGCTGTAATTCGTAACGTGTTACGGCTGGACCGCGTGCAATATCGATGATACGTGTTTGTACGCCAAAGCTGCGCAGGGTATCGACCAGCTTTTCTGCATTGGCACGCAGCTCGTCCTGCAGATTGCTGTCCACCACCTGCGGTACTTCGTTGAGGATGTCGATGGGAGGCGGGGTGTATTCTTCCTCCGGTTCCTCCTCCGCCTCCTGCGGGGACAGCTCCTCCTGCGGCTGCACCGCAGGCTCGTCCTGTGCTTCGACAGGGATTTCATCAAACTGAAAACTGGCAGCTTCCTTGACAGGAACACCCGGTATCGGAGCCTGTACCTCGTTCAATGGGGGTTCCTCTTCGGCTTGAGCGTCATCCATACTGTTCCCAAGCTGCTCCTGAAAGCGGTTGATGGTTTCCAAGCCATCGGAGAGGTCCGTAACAGGCTGCACAAAGGCGTCGTGCTCCACTTCCTTGATTTTAGATTCCTGCTCCCAAAGCGTTTTGAGGAAGGCTTCTTCCGGTGTAGCAGTATCGGGCGTCTGGATTGCTCGGTTGATCAATGCATCAATGAGGGGATCGTTCTTCTTTTCCTTGGCTGCTTTTGCTTTTTTCTCGGATTCAGGGAGAAGATCTTCCACAGCATCCGAAGGGGATTGCTGCTGTTCCTGCAAATATTGATCGCGCTGCTCCTGTGCCTTTTGAAAGCTGGATGCACAGGGGGCAATGGGTTCCTCGTGCTTTGCCTCCTCTTTTTTATCCGAAACAGATTCCTTGGCTTCATCGGTAAGATGGTCGGGGATCACGGTTTCAGCCACCGGGATATCAATGTTGAAGCGGCGGCGCTCTGTTTGCTGTGATTTTGTTTCAACATGAGCTGTGTAGACCTCTTCCATTTTCTTGACCGGCTTTTGCGCGGAGCGGTAAAGATCATACAGCGTCGCCCCGGTAATAATCATGATGAATACAAAAATCAAAAGGAGGATAGTGATTTTAGCCCCCATAGCACCAAATCCGTGCAGGAGCGGGAGTCCGGTCAGTGCAGATACAGCACCGCCGCTGTTGAGCTTCACCCCTTCGGAAAAGAGGTAGGATACTTTTTTGATGATTCCGTCTACAGGAGGGATTCCCTCTCCGAAAATCTGTGTAGCTCCACTTAACAGGCATACCAAAACGAGGATCTGCCATACCTTATGACCCACTAAGCCCACCGGCTTGTCCGCTGCGGACATCAGCGCCACATAGATGAACAGCGGTGAAATGAGGTATGCGCTCCATCCAAACATACCTAAAATCAGATTGTGGAACCATCGCCACACATTCTGCCCCGAAATGAGGGTGATGAAAAACAAAAGGATACCGGCGGCAAACAGCACGATTGCCCATAATTGCTTTTTTGCTTTTTCCTGCTCTCTGATCTCCTGTGCAGTTGGCTTTTTTGTTTTTGTGGATTTTCCCTTTTTACCACTTTTTGTTGCTGGCATGTTATACTTTGACCCATCCTTTCTTTGGAGTTTTCTTTTGGGTGTCGTGTTATGAAAACAAACCGACCTTCCTGATCTATGTAGGTCTTCCTGAAATAACAGGAAGACAGTCTATCTCTTATCATATTCTTTTTCGGGGAACAAAATGGGTCGAAACAATGTCGGAAGATTCCATTTTCTCAGAAGAAACAGAAATTTTGTTCCCAGGGTACAGCGATTCATTCAGATAATCGAACGGGTCCGTCGATTCAAGCCGCTGAATGTTGAACTCACCATTCTCCAGATAACCCTCCAAATATCCGTTGCCCCATGCGATCTGCATACGCTCAGGAATGGGCTGCTGCGGTATGAGGGCATCAATCGGCATCACAGAGTGAATCAGCATCGCTCTTTTCCTCCTCGATCATGTTGTATAGACATTCCACTGCTTCATGCAGTCCGCCCAGATGGTCGATAAGACCGCATTCCACGGCATTTTCTCCGTCCAAAACCGTTCCCATATCCATTACAAGCTCGCCTGTGTTCATCATCAGACGGCGAAATTCTTCGGAACTGATCTTTGAATTGTCAACCACAAACCGCACGATCCGCTCCTGCATTTTATCGAAATAGGAAAGGGTCTGCGGAACGCCGAGAACCAGTCCGTTCATTCGCACCGGATGAACCGTCATAGTGGCAGATGGTGCAATGAAGGATTGCTTTGCACTGCACGCAAGCGGTACACCGATCGAGTGCCCTCCACCCAATACAAGGGAAACGGTTGGCTTTTTCATACCGGAAATCAGCTCTGCGATGGCAAGTCCTGCCTCCACATCGCCGCCGACTGTATTGAGAATGATGAGCAGACCTTCGATTTGCGGGTCCTGCTCGATGGCAACCAGCTGCGGGATGACATGCTCATACTTTGTCGATTTGTTTTGTGCCGGAAGGATATAATGTCCCTCAATTTGTCCGATCACAGTAAGACAATGGATCACATGCTTTGCCTGCCGCATGGTAACAGAGCCGGTTTCCAGGATCTGTTCGCGGACCTCCTGCTCCTCCTCTGCCATTGTGTCCTGAGGAGCATCCTGTGCGGACGATGGGGACGCTTTTTTGGGATGCACATTCTTGTCGTTTTTAGCTTGCATAGGTGATACCTCCGAAAATCATTGTTTCGGTTAGTGTATCCCAAAACAGGATCAATACTCTTTTCCTTCATAAAAACAGCGGGCAGCAGTGCTGCCCGCTGTTCACGGTTTCAGTTATTTTGCATAGTCGATTGCGCGGCTTTCACGGATCATGTTTACCTTGATCTGTCCCGGATATTCCAGTTCAGATTCAATTTTATTGACGATGTCGCGCGCAAGAATGGTCATCTTCTCGTCGGAAACAAGTTCCGGACGGACCATTACGCGGATCTCACGACCGGCTTGGATTGCAAAGCACTTCTCAACGCCATCGAAGGAGTTCGCAATTTCTTCGAGCTTCTCCAAGCGTTTGATGTAATTTTCAATGTTTTCTCTGCGTGCGCCGGGGCGTGCAGCGGAGATGGCATCCGCAGCCTGAACAATACATGCAACAAGCGTTTTTGGCTCCACATCGCCGTGGTGCGCTTCGATGGCGTGGATCACCGCAGGACTTTCTTTGTACTTGCGGGCAAGATCAACACCGATTTTTACATGGGAGCCCTCCACCTCGTGGGTGAGCGCTTTACCGATATCATGGATCAAGCCGGCACGACGTGCAGTTGCCACATCAGCACCGAGCTCTGCTGCCATAACTCCGGCAAGGTTTGCAACCTCGATGGAATGCTGCAATACGTTCTGTCCATAGCTGGAACGGTAACGCATGCGACCGAGGAGCTTGACGATTTCCGGATGCATGGTGTGAACATTGGTTTCCAAAATTGCGCGTTCGCCATCCTGCTTGATTTTGGCTTCGATTTCACGCTGTGCTTTTTCTACCGTCTCCTCGATGCGGGCAGGGTGGATACGACCGTCCTGAATCAGACGCTCCAAAGCCATGCGTGCAACCTCTCGTTTTACCGCATCATGGCTTGAGAGCGTGATCGCTTCGGGAGTATCATCGATGATAAGGTCAACACCGGTGAGCGTTTCCAGGGTGCGGATGTTGCGCCCTTCACGTCCGATGATGCGACCTTTCATTTCATCATTTGGCAAAGGCACAACAGAAACAGTGACCTCTCCGACATAATCCGAGGCACATTTCTGGATTGCAGTTGCGATGATTTCTTTTGCCTTCTGATCTGCCTCGTCCTTAAATTTCTGGTTATATTCGTTGATTTTTACAGCCTTTTCGTGAATCAGCTCGTTCTCAAGGCTTGCAAGCAGGTATTCCTTTGCCTGTTCTGCGGTGTAACCGGAGATTTTTTCAAGCATTTCAAACTGGTTTGCCTTCACTTCATCGGCTTCTGCGAGTTTTTTCTCGGCTTCTTTTATTTTTACCTGAAGTGTTTCTTCTTTTTTCTCAAGATTATCCATCTTACGATCGATGGATTCTTCTTTTTGCTGGATTCTGCGCTCTAAACGCTGTACTTCGTTTCTTCTGTCCTTGATTTCTTTTTCTGCTTCGGTTCGAGTTTTATGGATTTCATCGCGTGCTTCCACAATCGCTTCTTTTTTCTTGCTTTCGGCTTCCTTGATTGCATTACTCAGGATTCTTTTTGCTTCCTCCTCAGCGGTACCAAGCTCTGCTTCTGCTACTTTTTTGCGGTAAGTCACGCCAATGGCAAACGCTGCTACTACCAAAGCGATCACAATGGCTACGTAAAGCAGGATCATTTGTACAGGCATATCTTCATAAAGTCCCCTTTCATTTGTTTTTCTGTTTTACAGAGAGTCAAATCAGTGAGAAATATTCCGGTAATGCCTCCTAATCAGCATTTCAAGTTCTTATCTGTCATCTATCTCCTTTTGAACGGACGTCAGGATAGGATCTATCCTTCGATTTAACTATAATTTAAGTTTTGTTTATTGAAAGGAAATGAAAATAAAAATAAAAATATCCATGCCCAAGGGGCATATCAGAACACAGCGGATCGCCCGTATTTTGAAAGGCGGTCCGTATGATGGATCAGTTTTTTCATTTATGAAAAAACACTTGGTAATCTCACAAAATATGTATGTTTCCATACAACTCCTATTTTAAATGCTGTACTACATAATGTCAAGAAGTTTATCCCACCTGCAAAACTTTTCCCATGATTCGATCAAAAAAATGTCCCACACATTTTGCTGAGTGTTCATAAAAGCGGAATTTGCACTCAGATTTTCTGATTTTGAGCATGAAAACAGGCGGCTTGATCGATGTCAAACCACCTGTATCGATACTTATTTGATGCTTCAGCAGCTATACCAAGGCTTCCTCATCATCCAGCAATGCTTTATCTACACTCCAGAAGAAGTTTTTCTCTCCGATGATGCCCTCGATCTCCGCTTGAGCCATCATCTCACGGACGGCAGGCTGTACACCGCAGAATCGCAGAGAAACACCATGATTTTTAAACACCTGCAGCGTATCCCGTAAAATCTGTGCCGCAGTCGCATCCAAAGAAGAAACGCCGCGCATCGAGAAAATCAACATGGACGGCTGCTCGATTTGAGCAAGGCGGTCTGTGAGCTTTGCAATATTTCCGAAGAAGATGGGACCTGTTACATAAACAACGGTTGCATCGGAATATGCAGCTTCGATGTCCAGACCCTGGGTCCCTTTGGTGTTGAGCCGGCTGTTTTCCACCTTTGCGCAGTCGACGATGAGATTGCTGGAATGTGCAACAAAAATAAAGGCAGATGCAATGACACCCAGTAAAATCGCTACAGTAAGGTCAAAGATGACCGTTGCTGCCATCGTGAGCAAGAACTTGAGCATCGCACTCTTAAAGCCTTTGCCGAAAATATAGCGGATGCTGTGCCATTCATTCATGCGCCATGCTGTCACCATCAGGACACCGGCAAGTGCAGCCAGAGGCAGGGTAGCCATCACCGGACCTAAAAGGAACATGGAAGCGAGAAGACCCAATGCGTGGAATACACCGGTCAGGCGTGTTTGGCAGCCTGATTTGATGGCAACGCTGGTACGCGCAATTGCAGCTGTGGCAGGCACGCCGCCGAAAAACGGAATCAGGATATTTCCGACGCCCTGAGCGATCAGCTCCTGGTCAGCATGGAAGGGCTCATTTTTCATGCGGGAACCGCTTGCGCCGCACAGCAGGCTCTCGATCATGCCCAGTGCTGCAATGGTGAATGCAGGAGAAATCAAATTTTTGACCATATCAAAATTGAGCGCAGAGAGGGAAAGGCGTTTTTCCGGGAACAATGTTCTTGGGATCTCGCCAACGGTTGCAATATCAAGATGAAACAGATTGCTTACGATCGCTGCTAAGATAATTCCAACCAAAGAGGATGGAACCTTAGCGTTCCATTTTTTGGGCCAGATCAGCATCACCGCAACCACCAGTGAGCCAATCAGGACAGCCTGAAGATTGGGGTGAAAACCGAGTTCTGCATAGGAAGCAAGTTTTTGCAGCGCAGTTTCGCCCTGAGAAGTGGTCCCAAAGAAGTTGTCGATTTGTCCCAGGGCAATGATAATGGCGATACCGGAGGTAAAGCCCGTCACAACCGGCATGGGAATAAAGGCAACCAATTTTCCAAGCCGAAAAATCCCGGCGAGCAGCAGGATGATGCCTGCCATCAGGCTGGCAACAAAAACACCTTGCAGCTGATATCGGATCACGATGGTGATGAGCACTGCACTCATTGCACCGGTAGGACCGGAAATCTGATAAGACGCTCCGGAAAGCAGGCTGATAACAAGACCGGCGATGATCGCCGTGATCAGACCGGCACCGGCATCCGCTCCGCAGCTCACGCCAAAAGCCAGCGCAAGCGGTAAAGCTACCGCAGTTACAGTAAGACCTGCCATCAAATCCTTGCTCAAACGTTGGGCATTGTATCCAGCGAACTCCTGTTTTAAGCTGCTGATATAGCTTCCCATAAACAATCACACCTTCACTATATTTTTGCGGCATCCGCACTGCCGCAGACGACTTGGGTACAAGCCGTATCCATTATATTACTTTTCACAAGGCATTTCACGTTTTTTTGACAAAACTTTTAACTTGATATTAATTTTTACCTGTGTTACCATAAAACAAATGATTTTTATTTAGATTTATGGGTAATTTCCCCTTATTTAAAAAGGAATCATCCGGACAAAATGCTGCATCAAGCAGATCGATGCCCCGAATAAGACGATTTATGATGAGAAAAGGAGTTTTGTTTATGCTGCAAGTTGGTTCAAAAGCACCCGATTTTACCCTCCAAAATCAGGCAGGAGAATCGGTGTCCCTGTCTGATTTTTTAGGAAAAAAGGTTGTCCTTTATTTTTATCCAAAAGACTCCACTCCCGGATGCACCAAAGAAGCCTGCGCCTTCCGTGACGCATACAACCAGTTTACGGAAAAAAATGTCGTGGTTTTAGGGGTCAGCAAGGATACAGTAAAATCTCACGAGCGTTTCGTCGAAAAGCAGTCCCTTCCGTTCCAGCTGCTGGCAGACCCCGAACGAAAGGTGCTTGAGGCATACGAAGTATGGCAGGAGAAGAAGCTGTACGGAAAGGTTTCTATGGGAACGGTCCGCTCCACCTACCTGATCGACGAAAATGGTATCATCGAAAAGGTTTATGAAAAGGTAAAAACAGACCTCCATGCACAGGAGATCCTGAATGATCTTTTGTAGTAGAGCCTTTGCTAAGTAAAAACAGACGATGCTCAAGAGAGCATCGTCTGTTTTTTCGTGAGGTTCGATTGAATAAATCCCATTCGAACCGAAAATGCATTTTATTTCATCATGTTGGAAATGCCATCCACCATGTCGCCAACAGCCTGAATTGCCTGCCCTGCTTTTTTCTTGAGCTGTTTTTTTCTCGCCTTTGGGGAGTTTCCGCTCATCAGATATGCCGCTGTGCCTACTGCCATCGTCGCTGCCACACCGGTGATAACGGATGTCATATTTTTGGAATTCACAAAAATTCCTCCTTTATAATCCATTTAAGCTCATAAGAGCCTGATGTTATTCTGTCCGAAAAGCATCGGATTTCCCATGAGAAGTCCTTCCAATTTTATTATATTTATATAAAACATACGATTTGAAGGGCTATTCTTCTGTGTTTTTATGACATCTGCTCCATTTTGTAAAAAAGTGCTTTTTTGCTTGAAATTTATCATGTAGACCTATTACAATAGATAAAGATAAAACAGCAGCCCAATGCAGCAAAATTACCAACAAAGGAAAAAATGATGCAGACAAGCTGCTTTTTGATAAATCAATTTATTCTGCGTATACTGAAAGTGACCCTTCCTGCAAAACGGAACGGCACTTGCATCTGCGCAAGGAGGGTCTGTTTATGAATAACCGTCCGGCTCGTGTTGCTGCGATCCATGATCTTTCCGGCTTTGGCCGCTGTTCTTTGTCGGTGATTTTGCCAACCCTGTCTACTATGGGCGTTCAGGTATGTCCGATCCCGACCGCGGTGCTCTCATCCCATACGGGGGGGCTTGGAGAAGTGGAATTTCGCGATCTCACAAACTTCATTCCTGCCTGTCTTGAGCACTATCAGGAGCTGAAACTTGATTTTGACTGCATCTACAGCGGTTTTTTAGGCTCAGAAGAGCAAATCGATCATTGTCTTAGCTTTTTTTCTTCCTATCCAAATGCTTTGGCAGTGGTTGACCCGGTGATGGGAGATCACGGGAAAGCCTATCGTACCTATACGGAAACGATGAGAAATCGCCTGAGTGAATTGGTTCAGGTGGCAGATGTCATCACCCCCAATCTCACGGAGGCGTGTATGCTTCTCAAGATCCCATACATAAAGGAAGGCTTGACAAGAACCCAGGCGCGCAGCCTGCTCGCAAAACTGGGGGAGCTTGGACCCAAATATGTTGTGATAACCGGAGTGGAGCTTGCAACCGGGAAAATGGCAAACATCGGATACGATAAGGTCAACAACTCCTATTGGGTCGTTGCCTGCGATTATCTTCCGGTTTCCTATCCCGGAACCGGGGACATTTTTGCGAGCGTATTGACCGGAGCATTCCTGACAGGGGACAGTCTCCCAATCGCAATGGGAAGAGCGACCTATTTTGTAGAGCGCTGCATCAAAACAACATTCAGCTATTCCAGCGATCCGCGCTATGGCGTGATGCTGGAGAAGGAGCTGTCTGTCTTGATGAACGGGCGAAACAGTGCAGAATTTGCTTTGCTGTAACAGTTATTCAAAAACATCACATATAACAATGAAAAGGGTGGTTACAATGATGAACCAGCAGAGTATGCAGAAAAATAAATTTTCGACACGGCAGCTGACCTTTATTGGGTTGATGGCAGCGATTGTTTTTGTTTCAAACTATATCCAGTTTAAGATCCCGATCGGGATCGGCGGAGATATGACACGAATCCATGTTGCAAACGCCTTCTGCTTGTTGGGTGGTATCGTGCTCGGACCGGTGGCGGGCGGCTTGTCTGCCGGAATCGGTTCTGCTCTTTTCGATATTCTGGACCCTGTGTTTATTACAAGCGCCCCCTTTACCTTTGTGTTTAAATTTCTCATGGCGTTTGTTGCAGGTCTGGTTGCAGGAAAACGAAGACTGAATACCACAGCATGCCGCAATCTGATTGCAGCTTCCGCAGGACAGATGCTCTATATCGCTTTATATATAGGAAAGAAGTTTATTACATACTACTTTTTCCATCGCGAACCAATCGATGTTGTTTTGGCTACCTGCACCACAAGCCTGATCTCCTCCCTCGTCAACGCAGTGATCTCCGTACTCCTTGTGGTTCTTTTGGTTCCGGCATTTTCAAAAATCCTCAAATCGATGCACGCTTAAAAAATCGTCAAAGCGATTTGGGTGTACCCCAAGTGAAACGAATATAATGGGAATCAACATCCTAAAATGATTCACCTGTCTTCATACAAAACAAAGAGCAGTGCCGCAGAGGACTTCGAAGTCCTCTGCGGCACTGCTTTATCCTGCGATTCCAATTAGACCGAACATGATACCAACCCAAGCACACAGCTTCTCCTAATTTTTTTCTTCGTAGTACATATAGGTAAAAAGCTCTGCAAACATCGATATGGAACATGCAAATGCCAGACCTACTCCCATAGCAATAAATCCTTCATATCCGGATATCTTTCCCATAATCAGCAAGCCCAGCATCAAGCAAAAAGAAATTGCCTGCGTGAGCCGAAATGCTTTACTTTTCGATTTCAATTCAATCAGCTGATTTCGCTCGTCCATCTTTTCCAGCCGATCTTCCCTGGCGAATTTGAGAGATAAGCTGCGCAGGATCAATCCGCCGCCCATACAATAAAGAGCAATGGTCAGAACAGCACCTTTTATTTCAACTGTATGATTGATCAGCTCCGCAATTAAAAGCAAAGTACCCAATGCCAATACAAGGATGCCTTCTGCAAAGGATTTTTTGTTATAGATTTTCATATTGTGAATCCTCCAATTCCATGTTTTCTTTTAGGCAGCATAATTCTTCCACTGTCACACCAAATACCTGTGACATCCTGTATGCCAGCATAAGAGATGGACTATACTGCTCCTTCTCGATCGAAATAATAGTACGGGATGAAACATGAACCAAGTCAGCCAGCTGCTGCTGTGTCATCTTTGCTGCCGTTCGCAGCTCCTTAACTTTAGTTTTCAAGATACCCTCCCCTTATATGAAGTTTACTTCTTGTGAAGTTAACTTCATATTATCAAAAGGATTACAATCTGTCAAGAGCTTTATAAAGTCAGCCTCACTTTTCCTTGTATTTTCAAAACATCTGTGCAAGGAGAAAACGGTCGATTTACACAGTAATTCATATAAAATTAAAAGATCTTCGTTTAATTTCTTTGTTCCAAATGACAGTTGCTTTTTCTCGCTAAAGTGCATATAATATAATCTAAACTTAACACTTTAACGCGTTACAGTTTTCAAGTGCGAAGATGAGTGCATCAGCATCATCGAACGATGAACAGGAGGAATATCATATGAAAAAAGCAGCTGCACTTCTCGCTGCAGGCGCGATGGCGCTCTCGATGCTGACTGCATGTGGATCTGCAAACGGCGAAACAGCATCCGATAACAATACTGCAAATCAAACAGAATCAACGGGTGATACTGTAAAAATCGGAACCATGGGACCTTACACTGGAAACCTGTCCGTTTACGGCATCAGTGTCCTTCAGGGCGTAGAGCTTGCAGTGGATGAGATCAATGCAAACGGAGGAATCTCCGGAAAGAAAATTGAGCTGATCAGCTTTGATGACAAAGGCGACACCAACGAAGCCATCAGCGCATACAACAAGCTGCGCAGCGAGGGCGTATTTGCAATCGTCGGTGCAACCACATCGGCTCCGTCCATCGGGATTGCTGATATTGCAGCAGAGGAATATAACGATGGAGACGGTGCTCTTGTGATCACACCAAGCGGTACGGCGCAGGATATCACCACCTATGGAGAGAACGTGTTCCGTGCCTGCTACACGGACGCATACCAGGGTAAAACATTGGCAAATTTTGCAACAAAGAGCATGAACGCAAAGAAGGTTGCAATCATTTATGATAACTCCAGCGACTATTCTCAGGGCGTTACCGCTGCATTTGAAGAACAGATCAAAGCAAACGGCGCTCAGATTGTAGCAAAAGAGAGCTACGGCAGCGACAACGTGGACTTCACCACACAGCTGACCAACATTCAAAGCACAAATCCGGACATCCTTTTCATTCCGGACTACTATCAGAAGATCGCGCTGATCACAGCGCAGGCACGCAAGCTGGGACTTGACACCCCGTTTGTTGGTACAGACGGATGGGACGGCATTCTCGATGTGCTCGATAAGGATGCAGTAGGTACAGTAAACGACAGCTATTTCTCCAACCACTTTTCAACAACGGATGAAGCAGAAAATGTACAGGCATTTGTAAAAAATTACGAGTCAAAATACAATGCAACCCCAACTGCATTCTCTGCTTTGGCTTACGACAGCGTATATATGATCAAACAAGCAATGGAAGCCGGCGGAACCGATGCAGAAAAGCTGGTAAATGCAATGAAAGAGATTTCGTTTGATGGTATCACCGGTCACATCATTTTCGATGAAAACGGAGATCCAGTAAAGAGCGTTTCCATTTTGACCCTCAAAGATGGCGTTGTCAGCCTGAAAGAGAAAATGGATGCAGAATAAAAAGATTCCGGCAGGAGTCTTATAAAAGTGGGGCAGAGCAGATTGTTCTGCCCTCATTTTATATCAAAACCACTTGGTGGGTCGTAGGAAGGAAGATGACATTATGCCGCAGAACCTGATCGTGTTTATCAAACACTTGATTAACGGAATACAGGTAGGAAGTATTTATGCTCTGGTTGCATTGGGATATACAATGGTTTACGGTATCGTAAAGCTGATCAACTTTGCCCACGGAGATTTTATTATGGTGGGAGCCTATGCAGCCCTGATAACGATTCCTGCCCTGACAGCGATGGGACTTCCGGCGTGGCTCTGCGTCATTGCTGCAATCGTTGTCTGCTCTGTGCTGGGTGTTGTAACAGAGAAGGTGGCTTATAAGCCCCTGCGTAATTCTCCAAGGATCTCTGCCCTCATCACAGCGATTGCAGTCAGCCTGCTGCTTCAAAACCTGTTTATGGTGATCTTCACCTCCTCGCCCCGCCCCTTCCCGGCGATTTTCCATCTCAAAGAGGTGAACATCGGAAGCATTCAAATCAACGGGGTATCGATCCTGACCATTGTGATTTCTGCAATTTTGATGATCGTATTGCAGCTTTTCATCAAAAAGACAAAGCTGGGACGTGCAATGCGCGCAGTTTCAGAAGATAGCAAGGCAGCCACCCTTATGGGCATCAATGTAGACCGCACAATTTCCATGACCTTTGCAATCGGCTCCGGACTTGCTGCGGTGGCATCGGTGATGTACGGTTCGATCTATCCGCTGATCGACCCCTATATGGGTGCAATGCTGGGCTTAAAGGCTTTTATTGCAGCGGTGCTCGGCGGGATCGGGATCATCCCCGGCGCGATGCTGGGCGGGCTTGCCATCGGACTGGTGGAAAGCATGACAAAAGCATACATCAACTCCCAGCTGGCGGATGCCGTGGTATTTGGGATCTTGATTTTGGTGCTGATCGTAAAACCGGAGGGCATCTTCGGGAAAAATGTCGGTGAGAAAGTGTAGGTGACAACAATGAAAAAGAATATGCGCTCCTATATCATCAATATGGCTGCCACCTTGGTTCTCTACGGCATTATGCTGGGTCTGATGTCTGCCGGTATGATGGATCGTTATTACAAAGGAATTTTGATGAATGTCTTCATCAATGTGATCCTTGCTGTTTCTTTGAACCTGACGACCGGACTGCTGGGACAGATCGCACTGGGACACGCGGGATTTATGTCGATCGGAGCCTATACATCCGCTCTTTTCACGATGTCCTTTGCAGATTCGCTCAAGGGTGCAAGTCCCCTGTACAGCGGTGCAATTTTGATTGCTGCTCTGATTCTCGGCGGTATCGTAGCCGCATTGTTTGGATTGATGATCGGTGGACCGGTTTTGCGCCTCAAGGGGGATTATCTTGCAATCATCACCCTCGGATTTGGCGAGATCATCCGCGTTATCATCGAAAATCTCAGCTTTACCGGTGGAGCACAGGGGCTTCGCGGAATCAAACGCATCGCTTCCTTGCCTCTTGTATTCTGGATCACAGTCATCATTGTGACACTCCTGTTTACCTTGGGACGTTCCCGACACGGCAGAGCCATCATTGCAATCAGTCAGGACGATATCGCATCGGAAGCAACCGGAATTTCCAATACATACTATAAAATCCTGGCGTTTGTTCTGGCGGCATTTTTTGCGGGAATTGCCGGAGGAATTTATGCTCACTATGTCGGCAGCCTGACCGCCAAAACATTCGGCTATGCAAAATCCATCGATATCTTGGTGATCGTTGTGCTGGGCGGCATGGGTTCGCTCACAGGCTCCATTGTTTCTGCAATCGGGCTTACCCTCCTGCCGGAGCTGCTCAAAGATTTCGGACAGTACCGCATGCTGCTGTATGCAGTTGCTCTGGTCGTTGTAATGCTCTTTAAGCCGTCCGGGTTGTTTGGCAGATACGAATTTTCCCTGACACGGCTCATTGATCGCATTATCCATAAAAAAACACCTGAAAAATCCATCGAAAAGGAGACGGCTGTCCATGAATAATCCAGTATTAAAAGTTGAGCATCTTGGAATCCAGTTTGGCGGACTGAAAGCCGTGGAGGATTTTCAGCTCGAATTGGGAGAAAGCGAGCTTGTTGGTCTGATCGGTCCAAACGGAGCGGGAAAAACCACCGTATTCAATATGCTCACAGGGGTCTATCAGCCAACAGAAGGTGTCATCATGCTGGACGGAAAGACGATGAACGGGAAAAAGCCCCATCAAATGGTGGCATCCGGAATCTCCCGAACCTTTCAGAATATCCGACTGTTTAAGAAAATGACTGTTCTTGACAATGTAAAAGCTGCCTTAAACCATAAAATGAAGTACAACCTCTTTGAAGGGATGTTTCGCATCGGCTCCTATTGGAAAGAGGAAGCAAAAGCAGATGAAAAGGCGCATGAAATGCTCAAAGCGGTGGGACTTGATGATTTGGCAGACCAGCTGGCAGAAAATCTCCCCTACGGTCAGCAGCGCAAACTCGAAATTGCGCGCGCACTGGGAACAGACTGCAAGGTGCTGCTGCTGGACGAACCGGCAGCCGGAATGAACCCAACAGAAACAGCGGAGCTGATGGACACCATTTCACGCATCCGCGAAAAGTATCATCTGTCTGTCCTTTTGATTGAGCATGATATGAACCTTGTTATGGGATTGTGTGAACGCCTTGTGGTGATCGACTATGGACGCATCATCGCATCAGGCGACCCCTATGCCGTGGCAACCGATCCAAAGGTTGTGGCAGCATATCTGGGCGAATAGAGGAGGGCAGACGATGCTGAATGTAAGTAACTTATATGTATCCTACGGTGCAATACAAGCCATCAAGGGGATCAGCCTGAGCGTAAATCCCGGTGAAATCGTTTCTCTGATCGGTGCAAACGGCGCAGGAAAGACAACGACCCTTCACACCATTTCTGGATTGAAGAAGGCGCAGGAAGGCACTGTGGAGCTGGAAGGGGTCAATCTGCTGACCACAGAGCCGCACAAGATCCTCTCGCTTGGAATGGCACATGTTCCGGAGGGACGCCACATTTTTGCCTCGCTCACTGTCGAAGAAAATTTGATGATGGGTTCCTATATCCGCAAGGATAAAGAGAAAATCAAAAAAGATATGGACGATATCTATGCGCTTTTCCCGCGCTTAGGGGAGAGAAGAAGTCAGGCAGCAGGAACTTTGAGCGGCGGCGAGCAGCAGATGCTTGCAATGGGGCGCGCCATCATGGGAAAACCGCGCCTGCTTCTGCTAGATGAGCCATCGATGGGACTTTCTCCCCTGTATGTCAAAGAAATCTTTAAGATCATCGAAGATCTCAACCGAAACGGAATGACGATCCTTCTCGTTGAGCAAAACGCGAAAATGGCACTATCCATTTCCAATCGGGCTTATGTTCTGGAAACAGGGCGTATTGTCATGGAGGGAGAAGGAGAAAAACTTTTGCAGAACGATCAGGTCCGCAAGGCATATCTTGGGGCATAAGAGCCATAATAATGACAGAGGAAGCAAGGTTTTGGTACAGCACAAGGCTGCAACATTGTGCTGTACCAAACAGCCTTTCTTGTCCTCCATAAGAAAGTATCAGAAAAACGAAAAAAATCCTTGACATTTTCTTCTCGCTATGATATTATGTAAAGGCACTAAAAATTAGATATCGCGGGATGGAGCAGTTTGGTAGCTCGTCGGGCTCATAACCCGAAGGTCGTTGGTTCAAATCCAGCTCCCGCAACCATTAAAAACTCCTGTACAGCTGTACAGGAGTTTTTCTTTGCCTAAAAATAAAATCAAAAGTGCCGTGCACTGGGGTGCACGGCACTTTTTTGATCTCACGAAGAATTTATAATGCATCAGAACGTTTTCTATCTCAATGCCCAAATGGAAACTTCTCCACTGCGGAGTGTTTCACAGCTTCCATCCTCGTAGCGCACGGTCAACGAAAAATCATCGTTGACAGCAACCGCAGTTCCCAACCTGCTCCCCGAACCTTGAATTACAGTAATTTCTTTTCCAACCGTGATGTTGTTTGAGCGGTAGAGCTGCAAAAACCGTTCTTTTTCATGCGGCCATGCGCTTCGCAAAGCGTCCAGCTCCCGGATGAGCTGCGCTGCAAGCTCTGCCCTTCGATAAAGACGGTTTGACTCCATGGATAAGGAGGCAGCGATTGCTTGGATTTCTTCCAGAAAGTCCTCTTCCTGTTCGTTTACATTCAGCCCAATCCCAATGATCACGGATTCGATGCGTCCGCTTTCTCCTTCTACGGACAGTTCCGTCAGGATTCCCCCCACCTTTCGCCCGTTTACCACAAGGTCGTTGATCCACTTGATTCCTGTTTTGATGCCGCAGACGGTTTCGATTGCACGATGGACTGCAACCGCTGTCCATGCTGTGATCTCAGCGATATCGGATGGCAGCCCCTTGGGGCAAAGGAGCATGGACAAATAAATACCCTTGTCCTTGGGAGAAGCAAACCTGCGGCCAAACCGCCCTCTGCCGCAGCTTTGTTCGTTGGCAAGTACAACCTGACCATCCGGTGCACCTTCCAATGCCATATTTTTTAACCGTGTGTTGGTGGAATCAACGCACGAAAGACACAAAACGCGCTCCATGCGCTCCGGTGGAAGGAATGTGGATAACTCCGCTGCGGTCAGAGAATCCGGGACACCGCTCAGGTGATACCCCTTGTTTGTGGAGGACAGGATGCGGTATCCCTCTGTGCGCAGAGCTTTGATGGCGTTGTTGACAGAAGTCCTGCTGACGCCAAGCTCTGCACTTATTTTTTCGCCTGAGATATAGTTCGGTTCCTTGCGCAGCATGGCAAGAACGGATTCCTTTATCATGTTGATCGAAGCCTCCTATGCTTTGTTGGATACCGTATGACAGATATCGGATACGGTGGCTTTTCTGAGCCGCTTTACCAAAAACAATGCGGTAAATATCTTGATTGAATCAGGAACGAGAAAGGGGAAGACACACCGGCTGAGTGCCGCCCACCATCCGATGGGCGCAGCCGTTTTTGCATAAACAGCCATATACCACAATGTCCCGACAAAGTAGCATACCAAAAGACCTGCCGCCATGGAGCACAGCAGCACAATTTGTCCTTTGCCGAACATGCGCTCCATTCCCCACATAACAAGAGCGCAGCACAGAAATCCGAACAGATAGCCGCCGTTTGCCCCAAACAGCGCACCAAGCCCGCCCGAAAACCCGGCGAAAACAGGCATTCCAATCGCGCCAAGCAGAAGATAGGTCAGAACACAGAGCGTTCCTTTTCTTCCGCCCAAAAGCCCCACCGCTGTAAAAATCCCCAATGTTTGCAAGGTAAACGGGATGACGAATGGAACAGAGATCCAAGAGCAAATGACAATCAGCCCAACAAATAACCCAATGGATACCAAATCATGCACTGTGCAGTTTTTTGTTTGTCTCATTTTCATAGCACCCCTTCTTTTGCAAATGACTTTATCACACGGATGCTTGATTGTCAAGCTTTACTATCAATTTACTTTACAATATGGATGACTTAATAAATATTTATTTTCTGTTAAATTTCATTTCTTGCTGATTTTTCCTTGACAAGAGGGAGGATTGCGGATAAAATAAACCCATTAGTTAAATATTTTTAACTAAATTATTTTAATTAAAATGATTTAATTAAATCATGGGAAATGATAAGGAGAATCACATTATGAATTTTGAAACAGTACGCGATATTTTGGTAGACACCCTTTCCTGCAACCCGGAGGAAGTTACCCTGGAGGCCTCTTTGCAGGATGATCTCGGAGCAGATTCCCTGTCTGTTGTAGAGCTGATGATGGCATTGGAAGACAATACAGGAATCAGCATCGACGACGAAACTGCTGCAAAAATCAAAACAGTCAAAGATGTAATGGATTGCCTCGATCGCCTCAAAGGATAAAATCAATTACCCTAAGAGAACAGTTCTTTTCTAAAGAAAGGATCAATTATGATAAATCAAGAAATTTATGATCTGATCGACCGCTTTGAGCGCAGCAGCCTTCACAGCCTGAAGCTCTCAAACGAAAATCAGTGTATCGAATTGACAAAAGAAAGCAAAACAACACCTGTTTGCGCCCAGCCCCCCGTACAGGAAGTGGTTCCTGCACCATCTCAAGCAAAACCTGAGCTCCCTGCAATCACTGCCCCGCTGGTTGGTACCTTTTATGCTGCACCGGGACCAAATGAGCCGGCTTTTGTATCGGTGGGAGATCACGTCAAAAAGGGTCAGACCGTGTGCCTGATCGAGGCGATGAAGATGATGAGCGAGATCCCTGCACCCTGCGACGGGATCATCGAGGAAGTTGTCAAAGAGAATGGTGAGTTAGCTGCCTTTGGAGAAGCGCTGTTCCGTTATCGGGTGGTGTAACGCGATGCTGAAACGAGTTTTGATTGCCAACCGCGGGGAAATCGCGCTGCGTATCCTGCGCGCGTGTCGGGAGCTGGGGATAGAAACAGTGGCTGTCTATTCTGAGGCAGATGCACAGGCGCTCCATGTTCAGTTTGCAGACCAGGCAGTATGCATCGGACCTGCCCGCGCAGCAGACAGCTATTTATCGCAGAATGCACTCATCACAGTGGCTTTGGCTACCGGATGCGATGCCATTCATCCGGGATATGGTTTTCTTTCTGAGAATGCAGAGTTTGCCGATGCCTGTAAGGAAAACGGCTTGATTTTTATCGGACCGTCCGGCGATACGATTCGGATGGCAGGCGATAAATCATCCGCACGCGACTGCATGAGGGCAGCAGGTGTACCGGTAACTCCGGGCTCTGACGGTGCATTGAGCAGCGTGGAATATGCCCTGGCGGTTGCGGAAGAAGTGGGATACCCTGTTTTGCTCAAGGCAAGCGCCGGCGGCGGCGGGCGCGGTATCCGCCGCTGCATCACCCCGCAGGAGCTGCCGGCAGCGTATGAAGCAGCAAGAGCAGAAGCTCAGGCATGCTTTGGAAAGAACGAACTGTATCTCGAAAAGCTGATCCTGCGCCCCCGACACATCGAATTTCAAATTGCAGCCGATCGCTTTCACAATGTGATCCATCTGGGAGATCGCGACTGCTCTGTACAGCGCCGAAATCAAAAGCTCATTGAAGAAGCGCCGGCAATGTGCCTGACACCTGAGCTGCGTAAAAAAATGGGGCTTGCCGCAGTACAGGCGGCAAAAGCGGTTCAGTATGAAAATGTCGGAACCGTGGAATTTCTGCTTGATCCGGATGGGGAGCACTTCTATTTTATGGAGATCAACACCCGTATTCAGGTGGAGCATGGTATCACAGAGATGATTTCCGGAGTGGATCTTGTTCGGCAGCAGCTGCGCATCGCATCCGGATTGCCGCTTGATCTGGAACAAAAGGACGTGGTGCTCAAAGGTCACGCCATCGAGTGCCGCATCAATGCAGAAGACCCCGGCAAGGATTTTCAGCCATGCCCCGGCAAGGTAGAGTTTGTCCATTTTCCCGGAGGACCAGGCGTTCGGGTAGATTCCTGCCTATACAACGGCTACACTCTGCCGCCTTATTACGACTCTCTTGCAGCAAAGCTGATGGTCCACGCACCCACTCGGCTGGATGCGATCCGTAAATTGCGCCGATGCCTTGAGGAGTTTGTGCTGGACGGCATACCCACCAACACCGAGCTTGCTCACGAAATCCTGTACCACCCGACGTTTGTGCGAGGCAGCTGCACGACTGCGTTTTTGGATGAAACACTGCCGCAGCTGCTGGAATTTGATCGGCAGCTGCGAGAGGGGGAACTAAGCCATGAATGATATATTCACCCAGCGCCGCACAAGACTTTTGGCGATGAAGGCAGTAAGAGAACATCGCACCCAAACCACAGGCATGACTGTAACATGTCCGCGATGCGGGAAAAAAGCAACACAGAAACAAACACTGCAGAATCTCTCGGTTTGTCAGAGCTGTGGATATCATATGCCGATCGGTGCATATTACCGTCTGCATACCATTCTCGATTCCGGATCGTTTCAGGAGCTTAACGAGCACCTCTCAACAAAAGATCACTCCTTTCCGGGGTATCAGGAAAAGCTCGAAGCTGCACACAAAAAGACGGGACTCAATGAAGCTGCCGTAACAGGCTTTGGCACCATTGAAGGAATACCGTGTGTGGTGGGCGTGATGGACAGCCGCTTTTTGATGGGTTCCATGAGTGCGCAGGTCGGAGAAAAGCTGACGCGTGCAGTGGAAGCCGCCGCAAAGAAAAAAGTGCCAATCATCATTTTTTCGGCGAGCGGCGGTGCAAGGATGCAGGAGGGGATTTTCTCCCTGATGCAAATGGCAAAAACCTCGGCAGCCCTTGCAAAGTTTTCCGAAAAAGGACTGTTTTTCATTTCCGTCCTCACCGACCCCACAACGGGCGGTGTAACAGCAAGCTTTGCCTCTTTGGGTGATATTATTTTGGCAGAACCGGGCGCGCTGATTGGATTTGCAGGTCCGCGCGTGATCCAGCAGACCATCGGGCAAACCTTGCCGGATGGATTCCAGCGGGCAGAATATCTCGAGGAGCACGGCTTTGTGGATGCAGTTGTTCCCCGCAGTGAGATGCGCAAGACGCTGGGACAGCTGCTTCGCCTGCATCAGAAAGGAGGGCGTATATGAAGGGAGCCTTAACACCGGCGCAGCGTCTGGAAATTGCACGCAACCCAAAACGCCCCAACATCACAGACTATATCGATGCCCTTTTCACTGATTTTTTTGAGCAGAAGGGGGACCGTCTGTGCGGAGAAGATGCCGCAGTACTGGGCGGTGTCGCATATTTTCATGATTTGCCGGTCACCGTCATCGGGACCCGAAAGGGAAAGTCGCTGGAAGAAAACCTCAAATGCAATTTTGGGATGCCAAATCCCGAAGGGTATCGCAAGGCGCTTCGCTTGATGAAACAGGCAGAAAAATTTCGCAGACCGATCATCACCTTCATTGACACATCGGGCGCTTACCCCGGCCTACAGGCGGAGGAGCACGGTCAGGGAGAGGCGATCGCCCGCTGTTTATATGAGATGAGCCTTTTAACGGTTCCCGTCATTGCTGTGGTTACAGGTGAGGGAAACAGCGGAGGAGCTTTGGCACTGGCACTTGCAAACCGCGTCATCATGCTGGAAAATGCAGTGTATGCCATCCTTTCTCCCGAAGGCTTTGCATCGATTTTGTGGAAGGATGCCGCACGCAGTGCAGAAGCCTGCGAGGTGATGCAGATGACGGCACAGGAATTATATAAACTTGGCATCATCGACCGGATCATTGAGGAAGCCGATGGCGGAGCCCATCTTGCACCGACGATTTCCATGAAGGGATTGGATGAGGCGCTGATGCAGGAATTGTCAAAACTCACAAGAGAAAAGGGCAGTGCCCTGCAAACGAACCGTTATCAAAAATTCAGACAAATGGGGGCAGTTTCTGCCAAAAGGGAGAAGTAATGAACGGAATCCGAATCAAGGGAATGGGGATGTGTGTCCCATCCCATATTGTTACCAATGACGATCTTGCTCAGATCGTGGATACCAATGATGAGTGGATCACAACACGCACAGGGATCAAGACCCGTCACCACATTGGCGCGGATGAAACACTTCATGATATCACAGTAAAAGCTGCAAAGGATGCCCTCAAAAACTCAGGCGTTACAGCAGACCAGATCGGAGCCTGCATCGTTGCTACGATGACCCCCGACACCATTATGCCATCTGCCGCCTGCCGCCTGCAGGAGGAGCTGGGACTGCCCAACGATATCCCGTGCTTTGATTTGAGCGCTGCCTGCACAGGCTTTCTCTTTGCACTGCACACGATGGAATGTCTGCTGAATGCGTCCCCGCGCAAGTATGGGCTGGTGATTGGGGCAGAGCATCTGAGCCGTGTGACGAACTGGTCAGACCGCTCGACCTGCATCCTGTTTGGAGATGGAGCTGCCGGAGCAGTGGTAGAATGCCGCGAGGGCTGGAGAAGCATCTGTGCAGATCTTGGCTGCTATGGGGACAATCAGGTGCTCAAATTACCCGGCATCGGGATGAAAGAAGCAGGACAGATCTCGATGGATGGACAGCAGGTGTTTAAATTTGCAGTTCAGGTTGTACCACACTGCATCGATCAGGTGCTCAGCCGCACTGGTTACACGGTTGACGAAATCGATTTTTTTGTATTCCATCAGGCAAATGCAAGGATCATCGACCTTGCAGCAAAAAAATACAACATCCCACCCGAAAAATGCTGCAAAAATATTGCAGAATACGGCAACACCTCAGCAGCCAGCATTCCCCTTGTTTTGGCACAGCTGTATGAGGAAGGAAAACTCAAAAGCAAATGCCGGGCACTGCTGGTAGGCTTTGGCGGCGGCTTGACCTGGGGCGGAGCATTGGTAGAATTTGTGTAAGGAGAGCATTATGAAGAAACTAAACGAGATTTTAGGAACAGAGTTTCCGATCATTCAAGGCGGTATGGCAAATATCGCAACAGGCGAATTTGCAGCAGCCTGCTCCAATGCAGGAGCACTGGGCGTCATCGCTGCCGGCGGATGGGATGCAGCGCGGGTCCGGCAGGAAATCCATCGTGCCAAAGAGCTTACCAATCGCCCGTTTGGTGTAAACCTGATGCTGATGAGCCCACACGCTGATGAGATCGCACAGGTTATTTTGGAGGAGCATGTTTCTGTTGTTACAACAGGAGCGGGAAATCCGGGAAAATATATCCCGGCATGGAAAGAAGCAAACATCAAGGTCATCCCTGTGGTGGCAGCCTCTGTGTTAGCGCGCAGACTCAGCCAGCTCGGCGTTGATGCAATCATTGCAGAAGGCACAGAGTCCGGCGGACACGTCGGCGAAATGACGACGATGGCATTGGTCCCGCAGGTGGTGGACGCATTGGATCTGCCAGTGATTGCAGCAGGAGGAATTGCGGACGGTCGCCAGGCAGCGGCAGCCTTTGCGCTGGGAGCGTGCGGCATTCAGGTCGGCACCTGCCTTCTTGTCAGCGAAGAGTGCCCGATCCATGAAAACTACAAGCAGGCGCTGCTGAAAGCGAAGGACAGCGATACCATTGTAACAGGACGCTCTGTGGGCGGACCGGTCCGTGTGCTGAAAAACCGCATGGCAAAGGAATATGTCACACTCGAAAAGCAGGGAGCAACGCTTCAGGAATTGGAGCAGCTCACTCTGGGGGGACTGCGCCGTGCTGTACTTGAAGGTGACGTGGAACGCGGCAGCCTGATGAGCGGTCAGGTGGCAGGTTTGCTCCATGAGATCCGACCTGTAAGACAAATTTTTGAGGAACTGTACGAGGGCAGCAAAACGGTCCTTGACAGCACCTATCGCATGTGGGGAGGAAAATAATCGTGAAACTTGGATTCCTGTATGCAGGTCAGGGCAGCCAGCACCCGGGAATGGGGGCTGATCTGTATGACACCTATCCCGTTTTTCGCCGTGTGTTTGAGGAGGCATCGGTCGATTTTGATTTGAAAGAGGTTTGCTTTGAGGATCAAAATGAGGTGCTGACCCAAACCCGCTATACCCAGCCCTGCATGGTTGCATTTGCTGTAGGGATGACCTCGGTTTTGGCACAAAAGGGGATTGTCCCTTCTGTCGTATCAGGCTTATCCCTGGGAGAATATTCTGCATTGTATGCAGCAGGTGTTTTTGATGCACAGACGGTCATCTCCCTTGCTGCCTATCGGGGGAAGGCAATGGAAGAAGCGGCACAGGGGCATCCTTCTGCAATGACAGCCGTGATGGGACTCAGCAGAAGCCTCCTTCAGGAAGCCTGCCTCGAATCATCTGTCGAGGGATGTGTAGTGATCGCAAATTATAACTGCCCTGGACAGATGGTTATTGGAGGGGATCATGCGGCAGTGGAACGTGCGTCCGAGCTTGCAAAGGAAAAGGGCGCAAAACGCTGTATTCCGCTGCGTGTCGGAGGACCGTTTCACACTCCGCTCATGGAGCCTGCTTCACAGGCACTGCGCGAAAAGTTTCAGCACATCACGTTCCACAACCCCAAGATCCCGGTTTTGTTTAATTGTCTGGGCGGACCCAAAAAGGAAGAAGATAGCATAGCAGAGCTTCTGATCGAGCAGGTGAAAAGCAGCGTCTATATGGAGGACTGCATCCGACATATGGCGTCGATGGACCTTGATGCTGTCATTGAAATCGGTCCGGGCAAAACATTGAGCGGATTTGTCAAAAAGATTGCGCCGCAGCTTCCCGTATACACAGCAGAAACCGTGGAGGATGTAGAGCGAATTTCTGAGTTACTCAGTCAAAATGCAAAGGAGAATTGCTGATGGATTTTCATGGCAAAACAGCACTTATTACCGGAGGAAGCCGTGGGATCGGAAAAGCGGTTTGCCTGGAATTGGCACAAAAAGGGGCAAATATCGTATTGTGTTATTCGGGAAGGGAAGATGCAGCGCAGGAAACAGCATCTGCCTGCCGCGCACTTGGTGTGCAGGCGATTGCAGTTCAATGTGATGTATCCGATGCAAAGCAGGTGCAAAACCTGATCGATACCGCTTTGGAGCAGTTCCATTCTCTTGATATTCTCGTGAACAATGCAGGCATCACCAAAGATAATCTGATTATCCGCATGAGCGAAGATGATTTTGATGATGTCATCAGCACGAACTTAAAGGGTGCTTTTTTGTGCATCAAGACAGCAGCCCGTGTGATGATGCGCCAGCGCTATGGACGCATCATCAACATCAGCTCGGTGGTGGGCTTGCGGGGAAATGCCGGACAGGCAAACTATGCTGCCAGCAAGGCGGGCATCATCGGGCTGACAAAGTCCCTTGCAAAGGAACTGGCAAGCCGCGGGATCACCGTAAATGTCATTGCTCCCGGTTTTACGCAGACAGATATGACCGCAGGTCTGCCGGAAGGAATCAAAAACGACCTGCTTCGATCGATCCCTGCCGGTCGCTTCGGCACATCCGAAGAAATTGCAAAGGCAGCAGCATTTTTAGCCAGTGAAGACGCTGCCTATATCACAGGGCAGGTCCTGTCGGTCGATGGCGGTATGGCGATGTAATTGGACGGCTTCATTTCTAACAGGAGGGATTTCAAATGAAACAAAACAGAGTGGTGATTACTGGAATCGGTGCAGTCACCCCAATCGGCAACACCTGGGAAGACAGCTGGGAAGCAATCAAAAACGGTGTATGCGGTATTGCACCCATTACCCAGTATGATACATCGGATTCAAAAGTGAAACTGGCTGCGGAGGTCAAGGATTTTGACCCTCTGATGTACCTGGAGCGCCACGAGGTCAAACGAATGGGCAGATTTACACAGTTCGCAGTAACAGCAGCCTTATCCGCCCTCAAGCAGGCAGATTTTACCCCGACTGAGGAAGAAAAAGACCGCTGCGGAGTCATCGTATCAAGCGGGATCGGCGGTCAGGCAATCACAGAAACAGAGTGCGCCCGCGGAATGGAAAAGGGATGGGACAAGGTTTCACCGTTTTATATCCCAACTGCCATTTCCAATATGGCAGCAGGACAAATCGCCATTCACAGCGATTTTCGCGGGATGTGTTCCTGCCCTGTTACTGCCTGCGCCGGCGGCACCAACGCAGTGGGCGATGCGTTTCACTATATCCGCGACGGCTATGCGGATGTAATGCTCTGCGGAGGAACCGAGGCAAGCATCACGCCGCTGTCGATCGGCGGATTTACCTCAATGAAGGCACTGAGCCAAAGTCAGGACCCAACACGCGCCTCCATTCCGTTTGATGCAGAGCGCAATGGCTTTGTGATGGGAGAAGGCTGCGGAATCCTCCTGCTGGAAACATTGGAGCACGCGCGCAGCCGCAACGCCAGGATTTTAGGCGAAATCGTCGGCTACGGTGCAACCTGCGATGCCTACCATATGACTGCTCCGCGCCCTGAAGGTATCGGAGGAGCCAAAGCCATGCAGATCGCCCTGAAGGACGGAGGGGTTCAACCGGATGAGGTCGATTATATCAACGCGCACGGAACCTCGACCGCCCTCAACGATGCCGGAGAAACAAAGGCGATCAAGCTCGTATTTGGCGACCATGCCAAGAAATTGGCAGTCAGCTCCACAAAATCCATGACGGGGCATATGCTGGGTGCAGCCGGAGCGGTGGAAGCTGTTTTCACTGCACTGGCGCTCAAGGATGGGTTTATCCCTGCAACCATCAACTATCAGGTTGCAGACCCGGAGTGTGACCTGGATATTGTGCCAAATCAGGGAAGAACGGCTGATCTTCGTTATGCAATGTCCAACTCGCTGGGCTTTGGCGGTCATAACTGCAGTATTCTGTTCAAAAAATGGGAGGGTTAAATCATGGGGATGCAGCTTAATTCCAATCAAATCAGCGAGATCCTGCCGCACCGCTACCCCTTCGCGCTGGTAGATCGCATCATCGACGGAGAACCGGGACAGTGGGCAAAGGGGATCAAATGCGTCAGTGTCAACGAGCAGTTTTTCTGCGGACACTTTCCGCAGGAGCATGTGATGCCCGGTGTCCTGCTCATTGAAGCGCTGGCTCAGGTAGGTGCTGTGGCGATTTTGACACTGCCGGAGTATCAGGGGAAGATCGTATACTTTGGCGGGATCAAGAATGCTCGTTTTCGGGGAAAAGTGACCCCCGGAGATGTAGTCGAGCTGGAATGCGCCCTTGTAAAACGCCGCGGACCCGTGGGCATTGGAGAAGCGAAGGCAACAGTAAACGGAAAGGTGGTTGTCACAGCCGAGTTGACATTTTCTGTGGGTGCAGTATAATATCAGTATTGTTCGGCTGTAAAATCGAAATGGGAAGAACAAAACGGAATAGGAGTAGGTATCATGCTGGAGCGAGCTTTTTCTGACGTGTATACAAAATTTAAGCTTCATTTTTATAGGGAAATTTTTCGGCGCATCAACGACCGGGAAGCCAGTTTGACGGCAGTAGAAACATTTTGTGTAGAAGCTATCTATTCATTAGGTCGACCCACTGTAAACGAATTTGCCACCTTCATGTGCATTTCAGCACCCAATGCAGCATACAAAGTAAACAGCTTGATCAAAAAAAATTACATCAGAAAAGTGCAATCGGAGGACGATCACCGGGAATATCATCTCGAAGTGACACAAAAGTATATCGACTATTACAATATTTCACGCTCCTATATACAGGAAGTGGTGGAACGTATCTCCAACCGCTTTTCGCCGGAGGAATGTGAGAAGCTGGAAGAGATCCTTTCTGTGGTTTCTCAGGAACTGATGTATGAAATCGATTTACCGGAACACACAAACTGCGAAGACGAGCAGTAAACAATCCTTTCATAAAAAGCAGAGTACCCATTTGAATGCAAAACGCATTCAAATGGGTACTTTTTTATATCAGAAGATTCTTCTCAATAACAGCAGAACTGTTTCTTTCTTGACATTCATTTTTCTTCCTGCTATACTTTCTGCAAAACTACTATATTTTTTACAATAGTTAGGGGGACGGCTTGTATGGGAAAAAAAGAATACCTGAAAAAACTTTCCAGTGCTGTTAGGTGGAGGATTCCAGAAAAAGAAGCTGAAGAAATATTGGCGGACTATGAAATGATCCTCGAGCAAAAATCGTTTGAGTCTGATGCGGAGCTTGTCAAGGATTTAGGAAATCCATACCATGCTGCAAAGCTGATGTGTGATGACAAGGCATACCGACATTGGCTCGTTGTATTTGCGATTCTGTCTGCATGTTTGTTGCTTCCGTTGTTTTTATTATGGAACATGGATTTTCATGCTGCAACAAAGTTTTTAATGTTTGGTATTTTGATTGGCGGAATCACCCTGTCTCAGCTTTACTTTCACCACAAACGAAAAGAAAATTTGATATGCAGTAAACTTCCAAGAAACCTGATTTTTGTACTTCTTGCGTTCCTGCTTATTTTTCTATGTGTGGCAGGAATACTGACAGCTCTTTTTACACAGCAGTCCTATGAGGATTTTGCACCATTTTGTGCAAAAATAGTAAGTGCAATTCTCAAAGTATATGCAGTTATTGCAGCATCAGCAGGGATTTTCGGACTGTATTTGGCACGAACAAAAGACTATCGCTGGAGGTCGCTTTATGTTTATGGTTTGACTTGTGTTATTTTGTGTGTGCTGGTCACAATGATGCAGGTAACCCTGAGCAGTATGGAGCCCGGATGGCTTACACCGTACCTGATTACATGGTGCAGTTGTATTGGAATCGGATTGATTGGAACAGGGGCATCTCTATGTTAAAAAAAGATTTGATTGAACTGTGTCTGCTTCATCTATTGCAGGAGGGGGACTTATATGGATACGAAATTCTAAACCAGATTCACGAGAGCTTTCCGAATACGTTGGAAAGTGCAATCTATGCTCTGCTTCGGGGGCTGTGCCGAGAAGGATATACCATACAATATGCAGGGACGGATTCCGGCGGACCCACCCGAAAATATTATCAAATCACCGAAAATGGGAAGGAGAAGTATTGCGCCTTGCTGAACGAATGGCGTCATCTTCAGGATGCAATGGAAGGACTGGGGATAAAATAATACTTCAATTTTCATTCTCCCGCATCCAAGCTTTTAACAGGAACAAAAAAGCCGTATCATCGCTTGATGATACGGCTTTGCTTTTGCAGAAATACAAAATAGGTAAGGCTTATTGCTCGGAGGAACCCTTCCCAAGGAAGGCAACACCCACAACGTCAGGACCTGCATTGATTGCGATGGATGCACCGATTTTGTAGATGCCGACACAGGGATAACCCAGCGATTTTTCGAGCATTTTCGATAATTCCAAAGCAGGAGCTGCGTTCTTTGCCTGAAGCACCACATAAGGAGATTGTTTTGCAGCACGTTCCAAAACGATTTTTTGCAGGTAGGGATTTACAGCGTTGTTTCCGCGCACCTTGCCTACAACACTGGAAGGACCCTTCGTCATGGAAATGATAGGACGCAGTCCAAGCAGTTCTCCCACAAATGCAGCAGCACAGCTTACACGACCGGATTTCTTAACGTATTGCAAAGTGAAAGGGCAGAAGTATACTTCGACCTTTTCAAAGGTATCCTTCAAATAAGCCAATACTTCCTCATAGCCTGCGCCATTTTGGATGCTTTTTGCCGCTTCCATCAGAGGATATCCATAGCCAAGAGTAAAGGATTTGGAATCGAGCACATCAATGGTCATTTTGCCAACAGCATCCGGATATTGCTGGAAGAAATCCTCTGCACCCTGATGAGCTGCAAAGTTCATGCTGGATGCACCGGAGTAAATGGAAACAACGATAACATGCTCATAGCCCTCTTCATATGCCTTTTCATACTGTTCCTGATAGGTTACAGATACAATGTGGGAGGTGAGCGGAAGTGTTTCTGATTTTTCGAGAATATCATAGAACTCGTCGAATGTGAAGCTCTCTCGTTCGTAATATCCATCGGTATTGATGGTAATTGGAACAGGCAGGATCGTAATTCCCAAACGTTTTTCTTCTTCAACTGGTATATCACAGGCAGAATCGGTAATCAATTTAATTTTTTCCATGGCTCTTGGCTCCTCTCACACTAATTTAGTGATTCATTATTCCATTGATAGCGGTGCAGCTGTCCAAAATTTTGCAGCGTGGGGAATTCCCATTGGCGCAGCACTTCGTAGGTGGCAACCGCCACAGTATTGCTTAAATTGAGGCTGCGCAGATTGGAACGCATCGGAAGACGAACACAATGCTCCGGATGCTGCAGCAGGATCTTTTCATCGATGCCGGCATCCTCGCGGCCGAAAATCAAATAGCAGTCATCAGGATAGGCGATATCACTATATACATGACGGGCTTTGGTAGTAAAGAAATAGCACAGGGCATCCGGATTCTTTTGAAAAAAATCTTTTGTAGAATCGTAGTATGTGATGTCCAGATAGCTCCAATAGTCTAAGCCTGCCCGTTTTAGTTTTTTATCATCGATTTCAAATCCCATTGGTCCAACCAGATGAAGGCGAGCACCGGTACAGGCGCAGGTGCGCGAAATATTTCCGGTATTTTGCGGGATCTGAGGCTCAAACAGCACGATATTCAATTTCATTTTTTTGCCTCCATCGATTCCTATCAATGTGATCTTCAGATAGGATAAATGTAACAATCGTTATGCTCAATATTAAACAACTTTTTCCTTCATCTGTCAAGAATCGGGAAGAAAAACAACAGGACGGTATCGCATCCTGTTGTACTTTCCTATCTTACCGTTGTTCCTGGGTAATAGTGCTCCAGAATATCAACGTAATCCCAGCCCTTTTTCGCATAATAATTTGCTCCAAGCTGGCTCATACCAACACCATGCCCATATCCATAGGTGGTAAAGATGAAGGCGTCCTTGCCTTCATCGTATTCTACCTCAAAGGCAGAGGATTTTATTTTCTGCTGGAGAAGTCCCTCCCGAACCTCTCGCCCGGAGAGGCTTTCCCCGCAAACATCGATCGTCTCCACATATTTTCCGTACTGACAGTCGGGTCTTCCAAACCATTGCGAAGGATCGCTGTCCCAGCGGCTTGCCCGAATGTTGTGATAGTCGTAAATACGGTCTTCCACATATTCGCGTGACAGAACGGTCTGCGAGCCATAGTGTATGGTTTTGGTATCCCCTTCGCTTTCGACACTGGTCAAATATGGAAGAGAACCGCCCCAAACGCTGCGGCTGTCGTTTGTGACGCCGGCATTGGCCGCACAGTACGTTGTATTCGCATAGCTTCCGCGGTAATATACAGCTTCACCAAGAACAGCACCAACTGCCTGCTTCACATTGGAGCTGATGGGGGTTTTGCTGACAACCCATGGATGCACACCGGATTGGTTGTTGTATTTGACATAGGTATAGGCAGCAACCGCCTGCGCTTTGAGTGCCTCGATTTCAAAAGAGGACCCCATCTCTGCCTGGACCATGCCGCAGACGATGTCATAGGCGCTGTCTGTTACGTTTCTCCCGTTGATTTTTACCGACAGCTCTTCCTCCTCATAGGAGGAAGAGTTGTCGCGGTCATCCTCCGGCTCAGGTTCCGGTTCCGGCTCGGGTTCCGGTTCGGGAACAGGCTCAGGCTTCGGCTCCGGTTTCGGCTCTGGCTTTGGCTCCGGTTCCGGGACGGGCTCCGGTTCCGGGACGGGCTCCGGTTTTGGTTCCGGAACTGGTTCCGGAATCGGTTCCGGCTTTGGCTCCGGAACAGGCTCTGGTATCGGTTCCGGCTTCGGCTGCGGCGTATTTTCAACAGCAGGAGGTGCCGATGGGGGTGGTGCCTGCTCCTGCTGGACACCTGCGGACGAGGGCTGCTGTTGGGTGGGAACCTCTTGTGCAGTTTCCAAAAGGACAAGGGCGGTTTCCTGAACAGGCTCCTCCTCCAGCTCCTCCTCGGGCTGCTGTTCCAAAACTGAAACATCCGGCATCGTCCACGCCATAACAGCAAGCTCCTCCTGGGAGGGGGGAGTTCCGCCGTACAGCTCATACCAAATGTTAGGCATCAGAGGATTTTTCGACTTTGATACCAAAGATGCATCGACAGCTTCCTCTTCATTGGGGCGCAGCTTTCGTGCTACGACTACAAAGCGGGCGTTTTCAAATTCATAGGTGCAAGTGGACAGAGTCAACAGCTCATCCGAGGGCAATACGTCAACTCCGGTTTGCAAAACGCTGCGGATACTTACATTGTGCAGATACTGCTGCACCTCAGAAATATCCTTTGCATCGATAAATTCGTGGTACTGAAAGACCGGTCCATGACTGGGGTTTACATTTGCAACAAAAGCGGCAAAAATCTTATACTTTGCCGGGTGGTATACACTATTAAATTCGATGACAGGATGCTCCACAAAATAGGCAGGGTCCCAATAATGAAGAAGGGAGTTGAACATCTGGTCATCGTTGCGGATATTGTGACCATATACAATGATATTGGAGCTTGGTCCTTTCAGATTTACATTATGATCTACAAAGGGGACCCCATGCAGACTTTTTTCTTTTTCAAAATTTCGCCGGTGGTAGTCCATGTTGTTGGAGGTCTGCACCACAGGGTAATCGAGAGACGTATTCGGAATGCGAATCCAGCCGGCAACATCTTCATTGAGCTGATAGAGCCCGGAAAAGGATTTGTCGTAATCTGCGGGATAACCCAAAGGAGCAAAGCCTCCATGCTCATAAACCTCCCGCAGGTTATCATAATTTTTACCGTTGCTTATAGAACGATACTGACGAAGCCCCAAATAACCTACCGAAACGAGAAAGGTACAGCAGAAGAATACCAGCAAAACACGGCGAAGAATATCAAATCCGGTCGTCCGCTGTTTGGGGTCCTGATTTTGACACGGATCATACGATTCGATTTCGTGCATTGCCTTACTCTGTTTCCGGCTTTTCTTTTGGACGTTTTCCTTTGCATCAGAATTGGAGGATGCAGATAAAACCTTTCCAACCTCCGCCTGAAGATCTTCAATCAGACTGTCGCACGCGGTGAGCGATTCTTCGGGTGTTTTACGCACGGCTGTTATGGAAAGGTACCAGCCGCTTTCTTCTTCATAGAGAAACGGAAGTACATTTTTCCCCGGCTTATGGTGGTATAGATAATCCCCAATATCCTCTGCCTTGCTGCGCAGCACAGGGATCGTTTTGATTGCCGCTGTGGGAGAGCCTGCCTGCAAAAGGAAGGGATAAAAGCTGTTGCAGAACATAGACTCAAAGCCCTTTTTGCTCCCTGGGAATACAGCGATGCACCGTCCCTCGTGAAAAAGGGCAAACCCCTGTCTTACGCTTTCGGAGCTGGTGAGCGCGGCTGCCCCCTGAGGCAGCAGTGCAGACTGCAGGAGCTGCTGGTCGCAGGCTCGTCCCGCATTGCGGCAGAGAGCTTCAATGCTCGCGCGTGCAGTCGGGTTTTCTTCCAGCGTCAAGCCAAGGTACGAGGCAACGAGGGATTTTGTATAAAAAGAATCAGACCCATCCAAAATCACAGTGATGGGATACTGATGGATCGATTCCTGCAATGCGGGCAAAAAATCTTCCGGTTCATAAATATTGACTTGTTGACTCCAATCCAGCTTGAGAAAATTGGATTGTGCCCGTATACGGGAAGATGCGCCGATCAGATCTTCCATTGTATAGGGAGAACGAATGGATAACACATTCAGCTTCACGCGCTTTTCCTCCTTATCTCACTTCATTACCTTCTAATTATACGAAAATTTCAATGGCTGTGCAACTATGGTTTTGTTAACAAAACAAGGAGTCGCCCAAAGTGTGCAGATGGAGAGCTACCTTCCAAAATGCAGCAGGATTCCGACAGCAGCCGAGGCTGCAATGTATACAAGGGGATGCTTCTTGTATTTTTTGATGAGGAAAAACAAGACCGCAAACAAAATAACGGCGCGCCACTCAATGATCGAGAATACCTGATCCCATGCAAAGCCGCTTTGGGGAATTTGCAAAAAGGACAGCTTCACCACCTGAAACCCGGCAGCAGCAATCATAGCTGTGACAGCGGGACGCAGACCATAAAATGCCGATTGGACCCCCTTGTTTTCCTTAAATTTTTCAAGGATCTTGTATACAAAAATGATAATAACAACAGATGGAAAGACAAGTGCAGTTGTTGCAGTAATGCTTCCCAAAATTCCGGCAGTCGTGAATCCGACATAGGTTGCCATATTGATCCCGATTGGACCAGGAGTTGATTCCGAGATGGCGATCATATTCATCAGCATATCGGTCGTAAACCAGTTTGTTTTTTCTGCGATATCATATAAAAACGGAAGTGTTGCCAAGCCACCCCCTACAGCAAAGAGTCCGGCCTTAAAAAACTCATAAAAGAGCTGAAGCAGTATCATGATTATTTCCCCCAACCTTTCAATAGATAGCCGGCAGCGCCGGAGAGCAAAACAACAAAAATAGGAGAAATATCAAACAAAATCATAATTAGAAAGACCAAGATGCAAAGAACGGAGGTTGTTCGATCGATCACACTGCTTTTCCAGAACTTGATGACAGCATTTAAGATCAATACACCCACACAAACCCGAATCCCGGCGAATGCATCCTTAACAATTTGAAGATCGGCAAAGTTTTGGATGAAGGCAGCAATGACAGTAATGATGACAAGAGAAGGAAAGACCATCCCTGCCGTAGCAAAAATCGCCCCCAACAAGCCGGAGGTTTTATAGCCGATAAAGGTTGCAGTATTGACTGCAATGATCCCTGGGGTGCACTGACCGATGGCATAGTAGTCCATAATTTCCTTCTCTGTTGCCCAATGGCGTTTTTCCACCACTTCCTGCTGAAGCATGGGGAGCATGGCATAGCCTCCTCCGAATGTCAAACCGCCAATGCGTGCAAAGGTCAAAAACAGGTCTATCAGTATTTTCAAGACGATCGATCCTCCCAATCCTGATTGATAAAAGGCAAGCAGCTGCAAACAGCATTTGAAAACCTTCTGTTCCAAACTATTTCATTATAGCGAATGTATCAGGGGGAATCAATATTGAACATCGATTTTGCATGACCCGATCCTGCCCTTTTCTCCGCAAAAAGAAAAGGGACTGCAGACGATTGCCGCAGTCCCTTTTTACAGAACAAATTTTGCAGACAGAACCCCTCTACCAGGAAATACGCACCTGATGCTCCTTACCATCCAGATAGATTCGGCAAGGGCTCCAAGACTCTGCGATGGTAGTACATACACCACCGATATATACATTGGTCAGGGGGTAGAGCGTTTGGGTGACGATTTGTCCGCGCTTGATTTCCTCTAATTTTTCCCACATTTCCTCCAGCTGACCCTTGAGCTTGCGCTGTTTCATCTGAAGGATTTTTAAGCTCAGGGAAAGCGATGCATCCACAGTTTCTTCCATATGGCTCAACTGGTGATTTACATCATCCAGTTCATTCTCCAGATTGGTTTTGGTTCGTGAAAAATGGGAGGTGGGCGCAATGGAAAGCGTCGTCACACGACCTGCCTTGTTTCCGATGATTTTCGACTCGATCCTCTGCATGGAAACGATATTGCCGCCAATGATGATGCCTCTGCCGCTTGTGACGGTCACACGTCCGTTGGAAGAGACCTCACAGTTGACACAGCTGTCCATATAGATATCCCCATCCGCCTGAACCGTGGAGTTTTCCATATACTTGCAATAGATATTTTGCCCTGCGGTCAGGGTGCCGATCATATTTCCGTTCATTCCGCGGTTTACAATGATTGTTCCGCCTGCGGTGATTTGAGAACCTTCCACAATACCGCCGATGGTAATATCACCGGTTGCACGAACCGTAAAACCGGACAAAACATTGCCGGCGATGATCAGATCGCCTCGCACATCAAGGCTTCCTGTTGAAAGATCCACATCTCCGGGGATCTGGATACAGTTGGAAACATGGAAACTGTGTTCCCGAAAGGAGATTTGACCATCGATTTTTGCAATCAGTGCTGTGCCGTCCTCATTGAGGATCACGTTCTGCCCCATAGGGAGAGACGGCTTTTTCCCATTGTATGCCTTTATTTCCTTATTACGGACATCGATGCCCGGAGTTCCGGGAACCGGGGCAATGATGTCGCAAATAACCGTATCCTTATCAATATGTGTCAGGTAATTGAGGTTATCAAAATCGACGATGCCCCGTTCGTTCTCCAAAAGGTGCGGGGTGCCGACATCATGAGGATAATGTTCTATGATTTTCCCATCAACACCGGGAACAGGCATAAGCCCCTGCGCCACAGGGATCAGGGTGAAACTGTTCTTTTCCGATACAAGGGCGTCAATATTTTCTTCCAATAAGCCATACACAATGCCCCTGCTGTTGATCGAAGCAAGGATGCTTTGTTTTGTGATGGAAGAACCGCTCCCGAAAGGAGGAAATACCATGCACCATGCCATGCTCCAGTCCGGTGCGCTGTACACCAGGAGCTGGGCATCCATAGGGGGTGCAATGTCAAGAGAAGACAAGTCAACGCCGGCAGCGGAAGGACTTTCCTCTGTCGATTCTTCCTGCGGCTCTTCCTGTGGCTTTTTCCCGCTCTCCTGCTGACCTTTGACCTGTGTGAGAGTATTGAGATAATTGTCAAGGAAGGACTTGTTTTCTTCCGTCAATTTATTGTATTGGTTTAGATAGGACTCTGCCTGTGCATCGATTTGTGTGAAGATTTCTTCCAAAACCGACGTTTGCGGGAAAGGACCCCGGCAAAAATCCTCAACACGTACACGTTTATGCTCCGAACCTGTGTTGGATCGATTCCATTTACCATATAACTGCATGAAATTTTCCGGCGGGGACATCTTTTCAAATGGAACCTTTTCGGGGGTCAGCGATTCCTGATCCGGAAAACGCTCATCTTGTTTTTCCTGCGCCGCTTCCTCCTGCGCTGCCCCATCCTGTGCGACCGGTTCCTCACCGGACTTCGTTTTATTTTTTTTGAATTTGCGCCATAAAGATATCAGAAGGCTCTCCTGCTCTGTATCGTTTGTCAACTCTTCTTCCAGACTTACATCAGGATTAAACTCATTCTCTTTCTCTTTCATATTGCTTCCTCTCCCTTACACTCTGCTGCGAATTTTATCGGTAGAAGTATGAAGAAAGACCGTAAGCAAAGCTACGGTCTTGCCTGAAAAGCATCATTGAAGGCTTTTTCCATTTCGGTCAATTCAAAAGGCTTTGCCATAAAACCAACAGCGCCTGCTGTTCGGGCTTCTTCCATCGTGTCATCAAAGACCAAAGAGGTAACAACGATAACACGAGCATCCGGGTGTTTTTCCATCAGAAGTTTTGTAGCTTCAATACCGTCAATTCCAGGCATAACAATGTCGACAGTCACAAGGTCGGGCTCAAACTTTTCATAGTATTCAAGCAAATGTTCACCGTCTGGGCAGTAATAAGAAATTTCATACTCCTCGCTTGCATTGAGTTTGTATTTCATCTCCTGATAGATAAAAGGTGAATCATCTACAACAAGAATTTTCTTTTTCATATTTAACTCCTCTATTTCTCTGGACTGCAGGCTGGAACGAGCTTCCCCTCGATGCTTAGGTTCCCGATACAGTCGTTGCTGTATTGATAGTGCAGAATCAGGGATTCGCCAGGCTCACCGCTGGGATGTAATTCTACATTGGAAAAGACCGGGGGACGAAACCGCGCAGACTGTTTATACAGCTGGTTGATCGTAGAGATGATTTTTCCAGCGAGAATATTAAAAAATTCTGTGGTATAAAGAGGAATTTCCTCTTCTGTTACAGAATCGTGTTTCATCGTACATGCAATATGCTTCAAAGAATCTTTATCCGCGTGCAGATAAAGATCCAGCTGGTAGCTCCCTTTTGCACATAAGTACAGCGTTTGAGTGTTGGGTACTTTCATCGGTTGGGATGCAGTCAGAATGATACCTGTAATTTTCCTTGTTATCTCCAGCACATTGGCATCGATGATTTGACAGATGCGGTCTTTGTTATTCATTGAGCAATCCCCCTCTCATAATTTTTGAAACAAGTCAGATTTCCCGGACCCCCAAAGATCTGTTATGCAAAAGGACCCGGGAAAATGGCAGTACATTCATTCTGTTCTGAGAAGGATGGGGAAAGCTGACATAACAGCCGCCACACATCAACCTCAAGACTATGCCAGAATATTTAACTGGTGACCTGGCTCCGGAACAGCCTGCTGCAGATCTTCGATCAAGGCAGCGGCCTGGGTTTTCTGACTGTCCATCACTTTGCGCATCATAGCAACATCGACAGATTGCATCAGCCGACTTTGGCTCATTGTAATACTTGCAGCTCCAATTGCAGAAATATCCATACTCATTTCCTCCTAAATCATATCTGTTATCTATGTCATCATAAATAACGTCGGCATCATTTTCCACCGGATGAGAGAACAGCGCACAGAAACGCCTATCGAGCACCGGTGCGGCATCACATGAATCGCGCAGGCTCTGCAAATGATGCACAGAGCCTTGCAGCAAACAAGGACAACCCTACATTGTTTCTTTTCGACATTTAAAGAAAAAAGGAAAGTTTTTTTCAAATAACAGCAATATTTTGGAAAAATACCCAATCAACAAGCTGTCTGAATCCATTTATAGTTCAAAACGACAGGGGAGCATTTCGTCCAGTGTAAAAGAGAGCGGCTGCTGGGGGGTTCCGCAATAAATCAAAAAGTCCCCCTTACAAAATTCGGACATCACCTGACGGCATACGCCGCAGGGGTAGATGGGGGCAAGGGATTCTTCGGGGACATCCTGCCCTCCGCCAACAATCGCAATCGCAGCAAAATCGGACGCACCCTCAGAAATCGCCTTAAAGATCGCGGTGCGCTCTGCACATACGGTAGGTCCATATGCAGAATTTTCGATGTTGCAGCCCAAATACACCGAACCGTCTTGGCAGAGCAAGGCTGCCCCAACCCAAAAGTGAGAGTAAGGTGCATAGGCTCTGCGCCGGGCGATGATTGCCTGCGAAATCAGCTCGGAAGGGCTCATTTCTGCACCTCCTCCCTGAGAATATTAGGAGCATACGAATGGAAGGATTCGGTAAACTCAGAGAAGCCGAACAACTGAGAAATCGTGGCGGAGATATTACCAAACGAATTTCCTGTTCCCAAATCTACGTTGGAACGGATCGGATCACCACAAATAAGCAGCGGGATATACTCACGGGAGTGATCGGTGCTTGGGGTCACAGGGTCGCAGCCGTGGTCTGCTGTGATCATCAGCACATCATCCGGGCGCAGCTGCGGCAGAAGCTGCCCTAGCTGCGCGTCAAAGCGGTTGAGCGCCTGTGCATAGCCGACCGGGTCGTTTCGATGTCCGTATTTCATATCAAAGTCAACAAGGTTTACAAAGCAAAGACCGCGGAAGTCCTCTTTGACAAGCTTAAACACAGCGTCCATCCCTTCATCGTTGGAATGGGTCAAAACAAAACGGCCGATTCCTTTTCCTGCGAAAATATCAAAGATTTTTCCGACGGAAATGGTGTCCAGTCCATGAGCGCTCAGAACATCAAGGATGGTATCCTTTGGGGGAAGAAGCGAAAAATCTCTTCGGTTTGCTGTGCGTACAAAATTCGGAGAATCCCCGGCAAACGGTCTTGCGATGACGCGGCCCACACTGTGCGCACCGGTGAGGATGGCTCTGGCATCCCGGCAGTACTGATACAGAAGTTCGGGCGGAACGATGGACTCGTGGGCGGCGATCTGGAAAACGCTGTCCGCCGAGGTATACACGATCAAATCGCCTGTTTTGAGATGTTCGTCCCCATAGTCGAGGATAACCTGTGTGCCGGAATAAGGGCGGTTGCAAAGAACCCCGCGCCCTGTTTTTTCTGTAAATTGGGACAGGATCTCGTCGGGAAAGCCGTTTGGATAGGTAGGCATCGGCTGTTCTGATACAATACCGCCGATCTCCCAGTGACCGGTGGTGGTGTCCTTTCCGGCAGAGCGCTCGGCAAGGCGTCCGAAGGCTCCCTGCGGACAGCTCTCCTTCTCGTCAAGATCAAGACCATTCAAATTGAGGAGCCCCAGTTTTTTCATATTGGGAACATCCAGTATCCCTGTAGACATACACGCTTTGAGTGTATTGCTCCCTTCGTCCCCATATTTGTGGGCATCTGGAAGTTCGCCCACGCCAAAGCTGTCCAATACGATCAAAAATACGCGGTTTATCATGAAAGTTCCTCCTTTGCTAACATGCAAAATCATTGCAACATAGGATGGACCGATATACAGGACCCTGCATTCGATGATTTTGAAAAAAGCAGGGAAAAGAAGATATCATCAAGTCACCTCTGTAAGGATATTATATCACAATATGACAACAAAAGATGGAGAAAAAATTGCAAATCTTTTTTAAATACATTTTCAAACCGGAGATTTTATGGGTTGATAGTGGTAAATTTACACAAAAACGCATGAGAAATCGACCCAATTTCTTTTCATATAATCAGGAAAAAATAGATGAGATTATCTACGTTTTATACAAAAAAATCAGGCGGAAACTTTGCCGATAAAAAACAGAGCCCAATCGAACATCAGAAAAATGAACGGAACAAGCACAAAAACAGCACAAAATTTGGATAACAACGGTATTTCTTCAATCTTTTAGAAGGAGAGAGAACGAAATCGAAAATGGAACATGCCATAATTGACAAAAAGTGCAGGAATCTGACAGCGGTATGACCTGTGTTCAAAAACAACTCCTTCTTCAAATTTAGGTAAAATATACAAAAGTGTCCCGGAAAAATCTTTTGACAATTTGGCAATAAAATATTAACATAAACAGCATTAGAAAGTTTTCCTGCATATACTGCGCCTTTTTCAGACAAGATGCTGTGTTGGCAGGAAATAAAATGATAATTTTATCACAAGGAAGGAATGTGAAACAACCATGGATCTTACCATCTTGGCTCCGATTGGAGCGGTTGCGGCTCTTATCTATGCACTCTACCTTTCTAAAAAGGTTATGTCTGCTGATGAGGGTACCGATTTGATGAAAAAACTTTCCCGCTCCATCCGTGCGGGTGCTGATGCTTATCTGAAACGTCAGTACAAGAGTGTTGCAATCGTATTTGTAGTGCTCATCATTGTATTCTCTGTTCTGGCTGCAGTAGGTCAGGTGAGCAAATTTGTTCCGATTGCGTTTCTTACCGGCGGTATTTTCTCCGCACTTTCCGGCTACTTCGGAATGAAGATCGCAACTGCTGCAAACGCAAGAACAGCACATGCTGCTCAGCACAGCCTGAACAGCGGTCTGAAAGTTGCTTTCTCTGCTGGTGCAGTAATGGGCTTTACCGTTGTCGGACTTGGCCTGTTGGATACTTCTATCTGGTTCTACGCTCTGAAATTGGTTTATGCCGGTCTTGAAGAAGCAGCTCAGGCTCAGAGAATCGCTTCTGATATGATCACCTTTGGTATGGGTGCTTCCACCATGGCTCTGTTTGCCCGTGTTGGCGGCGGTATCTTTACAAAAGCTGCTGACGTTGGTGCTGACCTCGTTGGTAAAGTTGAAGTTGGTATCCCGGAAGACGACCCGCGCAACCCTGCTGTTATCGCTGATAACGTAGGTGACAACGTAGGTGACGTTGCCGGTATGGGTGCTGACCTGTACGAATCCTACGGCGGCGCTCGTCTGTCTGCAATGGCTCTGGCTGTATCTGCAGGACTTGGCTTCAAAGGCATGATGATCCCGATGGCTCTGTCTGCTCTTGGTATCTTCGCATCCATCATCGGTTCCTTCTTTGTTAAAACCGATGAAAACGCAGATCAGAAAAAACTGCTTGGTTCTTTGAGAAAAGGTACCTACATCAGCTCTGCCCTCGTTGTTGTTGCTGCATTTGCACTCATTAAATTCAGCAACCTCCCACTCACCCTCTTTATCGCAATCATTGCCGGTCTTCTGGCTGGTATCCTCATCGGTTACTTCACCGAATACTACACCTCTGACTCCTACAAACCAACCTGCGAGCTGGCTGCTACTTCCGAAACCGGCTCTGCTACCCTGATCATCGGCGGTCTTGCTCTTGGTATGAAATCCACTGCGATCCCGGTTGTTATCGTTGGTATTGCTGTAATGGTCAGCTTCTTCATCTGCGGCGGTGCTGCTGATGTGAACATGGGTCTTTATGGTGTATCCCTGGCAGCTGTTGGTATGCTGTCCACTTTGGGTATTACCCTTGCTACCGACGCTTACGGTCCTGTTGCCGATAACGCAGGCGGTATCGCTGAGATGGCTGGTCTGGGCGAAGAAGTTCGTAAGAGAACAGACGCTCTGGACTCCCTCGGCAACACAACTGCTGCTACCGGTAAAGGTTTTGCAATCGGTTCCGCTGCTCTGACTGCATTGGCACTTGTTGCATCCTACATCGATCAGGTAAAACTGATGGCTCCAAATGCTACTTATGATATTTCCATCATGAACCCACCTGTACTGATCGGTTTGATGATCGGTGCAATGCTCCCATTCATCTTTGCTGCTCTCACCATGGAATCTGTAGGCCGTGCAGCTCAGTCTATCGTTGTGGAAGTTCGCCGTCAGTTCAAAACCATCGCTGGCATCATGGAAGGTACTGCTGAACCAGATTACGCAAGCTGCGTAGACCTGTGCACCAAATCTGCTCTGCACGAAATGGTGGCTCCTGCCGTTCTTTCCATCGTTGTTCCGATCATTGTTGGTCTGATCCTTGGCGTTCCAGGTGTAACCGGTATGCTGGCTGGCGCTACTGCAAGCGGTTTTGTTCTTGCTGTTATGATGTCCAACTCCGGTGGTGCATGGGATAACGCGAAGAAACACATCGAAGCAGGCAACCTCGGCGGCAAAGGCTCTGCAAACCACAAAGCTGCTGTTGTTGGTGATACCGTAGGTGACCCATTCAAGGATACCTCCGGTCCTGCAATCAACATCTTGATCAAGCTGCTGTCTATGGTTTCTATCGTATTCGCATCTGTTGTGATCAACTTCCACCTTTTCTAATCCAATGGTGTAAAAAAGCTCCTTGTTTATAACAAGGAGCTTTTTCTTATGCTGTTTTAACGGTTTGTAATTTCTCTGATGGAATTTACAAGAGAATCGTTCTGCCCCGACGGCAAATCACAGCCGAGATGATACAGAAAAACGCCATAGAGCCCTTCCTGCTGGCTGAAAACCGTTTTGTCCTGTACTAATTGAGGGCCGTTATAGAATACACCATTGAGAAGGTTTCCCGACTCGAAAAGCTGTGCAGCCGCCTGAGAATAGAAGGGCCACTGTGCGGATGCATCCGTTGGACGTCCGTAAGCAGGAATCCCAAGGGAGAGCTGTGACGAAGAGAAGCCCAAAGCCTCAAAGAATCGAATGGCATCCTCTGCGGTGCGGTAGGTGGAGTGATAACCAAGCTCGTCAAATTGATCGTATGCCATCACACGCACGCAGGGAAGGGACTGTATTGCCTCTTTTGAGAGCTTGATCTTGTTTGGATAGAATGCAGCAGACAAAGAGATCGATTCCTTTTCTAAGGCACCAGAAAGCTCCAGGAGCAGAGCGCTGAAATCATTCCATTCGCTTTCCTGAGGAAATTCCCAGTCGATGTCCACACCGGATAAATGGTTTTCAAGGCAGAAGGCAAGGATATTCTCAATGAGGCTGCTGCGCTGTTCAGACGATGCAATGGAGCGACCGGCAGTGCCCTCTCGAATCAGTTTTCCCTGCGGATTGATCGTGCACCAAAGCTCCAATTCGGGGTAGGCGCTGTGAATGGATGAGAGTGTATTTGTAAATTCCTCTTCGTATAAAAGCGAGCCGTCCTCCTGCCAATAGCAGCCGGTATTGATGATGAGCTCTTCAAGATGGTCGAAGGAACGGTCCTGAAGCATTTGGGGATCGAACGCCGAAATCGGGAGATATGCGCTGAAAACGGATGTTTCATTTTCAGAACCGTCTTCGATTAAAATCTCAGAGAGCGTTTGATTTTCGCCGCGAAGTTCCACAGTCAGCTCAGAAAGCGACTGATCCCCCATATAACACCAATGATCGCTTCCCATACTATCCTGGGAGTAGAGGGGCATTTCTCCGCTGTAAACAGCGACTGAGGCGGGATAGGTGAGTCCCTGCAAACAGATGCGGTCAAACTCGACGGGCTCGTCCCACTTCAAATGGACGGTGCCGCCTTTTTGAAAAAACAGACCGGACTCCTGCCCATCGAATAAAGCAGATGCTTCTTCGCTGCTGCCCTCAATGGTTATATGGGGCAGAGATCGGGAGGGCTGCGAATCGGCAGCAGGGGCGGATTGCTCTGCGGAGGGGGCGTTCTCATCTGAGGGATGCTCTGCGGGAGGGGGCGGCGGTTGACTGCTGCATGCGCTCATCAGGAATAGGGCACACAGCAAAAGGAAGCTCTGTTTCATCTCGTTTTCATTCCTCCTAAAATTTTCAAATTGTTTTTTATTATTTTTCCTTTTTTATGATATACTATCATTATCGAAAGAAAAAAGGGAGTGTCCTTATGTTTTTTATTTGGCCTGCAGCCCACCTGATGGTAAATATGCTGAGTCTGGCGATTTTCCTTGTGAATGGTTATGCGTTCTATAAGCTCGCCACACTGCGCGGTCTGCCAAATGCATGGTTTGCGTTTGTACCGTTTTTCGGTCTGTATATGACTGGCATGATCGGGGACAGCATGAAGTATAACCATTACAAAATCAACCAATATATTCGTGATATCCCGCTGGCATTTGCAATGCCGATTGCGGCACTGTCCACCAATATCCTTGTGTATGTGCCGCTTATCGGTCCGATTGCGGTATGGGCAATCAACGTGCTGCTGTGGGCGGCAGGGGTCATGATCTATTACTTTACATTCAGTATGTATGCAGAGCGCAATATGGTCATTCCGTTCACGCTGCTCTCCATCATCCCGATCGTGGGACCTTGTCTGATCCTTTACTGCCTCAAAGACAGACGCATGTATTAAACCTTATAAAAACAAATGCCGCTGCACTATGCAGCGGCATTTTTGCTGTTTATCTGCCAAAGAAGCTAAAGCCAAGAACTTTTTTCTGATCCACCATAAGTTTGCCTTTTGCAAATACAGTATCGATATCAAGATTTTCATCAAGAAGAACGAGATCTGCATCGCTTTCTGGAGCAAGGCAGCCTTTTTTCGGGTAGATTTCCAGAGCCTTTGCCACGTTGGAGGTGATCAGACGGATCGCATCCTCCAGAGAAACGCCCTGCTCTGTCATCAGTGCTTTGATGCAGGTGTACAGGGTAGTCATGCTGCCGATTCCCATACCGATCATTTCGCGTTTTTCGTTCCAGATTGGCATGGAGCCATTGGAGTCGGAGCTGCAGGTCATATACTGTGTATCCTTGATGGAATCGAGCGCCAATTTGAGCGTTTTTGCAACATCAGAGCTGTCTTCGTGGGTGGTGAAATCAACATAACCGCCCATATTTGCAAATTTGATGGCGTCCTCAAACTGATTTGCACAGTGGGTCGGGCGGAAGTGCTTGATCGGAACGTCGGTGTTTTCAACGATGTCAAACACCTGGGACAATCCGATTTTTCCGCGGCCGGTGTGCATATGAACAACGCCCACCTTGCCGGAGAACATACCAGCCTGACGAACATCTGCCGCCATTCTTGCAAGCTCCTGTGTGGTGATGCAGGAGTTTCTGTGGTCGGTGATTGCAATTTTCACACCGATGCACTCATTGATAAAGGTAACATCCTTTTTTATGCTTCCGGTGATGGTTGGGGAAGGATATTCGTATGCACCGGTGAGGAAGTAAGCAGTGATGCCGTCCTCATTCAGTCCCTTTGTTTTGGCAGCAAGGTTTTCGATGCTGCGGGTGGTGGAGTCGGTACCCATCAAACCAACGACAGTGGTAACGCCGTTCTTCACAGTCTGGGAGAAATCCAGCTCCGGAACACGGCTGCGGAAGCTTCCCTCCCCGCCGCCGCCTGTTACATGAACATGCTGGTCGATGAAGCCTGGGGTTGCTTTTTTCCCGGTACCGTCGATCACGGTCACCTCTCCAAAGTCCATGCTTATATTGGGCTCGATTGCTACAATTTTATCACCATACAAAAGAATATCATTGATCCCTTTAGGCTCTGGTGCATACACATCAACATTTTTAATCAAGTAAAACATAATACGCTTCCTTTCTTCTCCTTAAACAGGATACCTGCTTTGAATATAGTATATCATAAAATAATCGAGATGGCACACAATTTTTTGATTGAGCGAAATATAAAGAAATTTTGACCAAAATTTTCTATCCATTGGACTATAAATGTAGAAAAGAAGAAAAAGAGAATGTTTTCTCACAGGCTATCTTGCGGCGCTTCCTCTACTTTGATAAAATAAATCAAGAAAAGGAGTGATATTATGGGTAAGGATAAAATAAATCCTTCTTTGCAGGAAGGTATTTATGATGTGCGCCAATTAGGAACCCCCAAAACGATCCTGCTGGGAATGCAGCATACATTTGCAATGTTCGGGGCAACTGTTCTTGTTCCAATCATGACCGGATTAAACGTATCGACCACCCTGCTGATGGCTGGTTTGGGTACACTGCTGTTCCACTTCATCACAAAGGGCAAGGTCCCGGCGTTTTTGGGTTCTTCCTTTGCGTTTTTGGGAGGATATGCTGCGGTAGCTCCGATGCTCATGGACGCAAACGGGCAGCAGACCATCCCGAATGCAGAGATGCTCCCCTACGCCTGCGGAGGTGTAATTGTAGCAGGATGTATCTACATCCTCATGGCGTTTCTGATTTCCATTTGCGGGATACCGACCATCATGAAGCTCTTCCCCCCGGTCGTTACAGGACCGATCATCATTTCGATCGGGTTGATCCTTGCTCCGACTGCAATCAACAACGCCAAGCAAAACTGGCTGCTTGCGATTATTGCATTGGCAACCATCATCATCTGCAACATTTGGGGACGAGGGATGGTGAAGATCGTTCCGATCCTCATCGGGATCAGCATCGCCTATATTGCTGCAATGGCGATGGGAGAGGTGAACTTCAGTGCTATTGCTGACGCAAAGATGATTGCACCGGCTCCGCTGTCCCTGCCAAAATTCAGCCTGTCTGCCTGTGTGTCCATCGTTCCGATTGCACTGGCAACTATGATGGAGCATATCGGGGATATGGCTGCAATCAGTGCAACAACCGGACGCAACTATCTCAAAGACCCCGGATTGAACCGCACCCTGCTTGGAGATGGCTTGGCAACCTGCCTCTCTGCACTGGGCGGAGGTCCGGCGAATACGACCTATGGAGAAAATACAGGCGTTTTGGCGCTGACAAAGGTGTATGATCCGAAGGTAATGCAGATCGCTGCATGCTTTGCAGTTTTGCTGTCCTTCCTGCCGAAGTTCGGAGCAGCCATTGAAACCATCCCGCCTGCAATCATTGGCGGCGTTTCCTTTATGCTGTATGGAATGATTTCCTCCATTGGGGTGCGCAATGTCGTTGAAAATAAAGTGGATTTCACCCAATCGCGCAACCTTATTATTGCGGCAGTTATTTTGGTATCAGCACTGGGCTTTTCCTCCACAGGAGGGCTGACCTTCGTGCTTCCCGGCAATGTTACGATCAATCTGTCGGGACTTGCAATCGCTGCAATCGCAGGCATTGTGCTCAATGCTGTGATTCCGGGCAACGACTATGAGTTCCAGTCTGAAGAAGCTCCAAAACCAATCGAGCTTGACGAATAGAAAAAGGGATGGTGTGGTTCCCCACACCATCCCTTTTTTCATATGAATATGCTATCCAACGATGATTTTGCCTTCCGGGATGATCTCGCGGCGATTGTCCTTGCGGGTCGCAGCAATGGTCAAGCCAAAGGATACCGGGCCGATTCGTCCGATAAACATTGCAAGACAAAGTGCCATCTGAGATGCAGTCGATGCCACCGCCGTTACACCGGAGGAAACACCAACCGTTGCAAAGGCAGAAACGGCTTCAAACACAGCATCCACACCGGTCAGAGTGAAGTCATCGATTGGCGAAGTGTAGGTGATGACGCCGGTTGTCAAGAAGACGATCATCAATCCAAGGAAGATGATAGCGATGGATTTATAAACGACCTTGGAGGGCACATGACGGTAACGGATGATTGGCTGAGAGTGCCCGCGGATGATGCTCAGTGCGGTCATGGTGAAAACAGTCATGGTCGTTACCTTGATACCGCCGCCTGTGGAACCAGGCGCCGCACCAATGAACATCAGGATGATGGAAACGATCTTGGTCATTTCCTGCATGGACGCCAGATCAATCGTATTAAAACCGGCTGTACGCATCGTTACCGATTGGAACAGACCTGCCATAAATCGCTGACCTACCGGGAGAGAGCCCAAAGTGTGCGGATTGTCCCATTCCAGCATGGTAATTAAGATTGCGCCGGATACAATGAGGATCGCAGTCACTGTCAGCACGATCTGGGAATGGAGGAGCAGCTTCTTTGTTTTTCTGTAGCGGATCAGGTCGTTCCAGACAATGAATCCAAGCCCGCCAATGATAATCAGTCCCATGATCGTAAGCTGGACGACCATATTGTCTGTGTAGTTAGTCAGCGAGCAGAATTCGCCCTGAAAGCCGAGGATATCAAATCCGGCATTGCAGAAGGCGGAAACTGCTAAAAATAAGGAAATAAATAAGCCATATTTGCCGTACTGAGGGACGAAGGTTGTAGACAGGATCAGCGCTCCTAACAGCTCGACTCCCATCGACATCCCAACCACCATGCGGATCAGTTCCTTGGCATCTGCAAAGCTGCTTGAATTGACCGTTTCAGATGCCAGCTTCAATCCGCGCAGCCCCAGCTTTTTCCCCAGTGCGATATTGAGAAAGGTGGTAAAGGTGAGAAGTCCCAGACCGCCGATTTGGATCAAAGCCATGATGACCAAATGACCAAACATATTCCAGTGGGTAAACGTATCCACCAAAACAAGTCCGGTCACACAGGTTGCACTGGTGGCTGTAAAAAAGCAGGTAAGAAAAGGGGTGAATGTGCCGCTTCGAGAGGAGAAGGGCAGCATCAAAAGGATCGCGCCGACAAGGATAACACAGGCAAAGCTGACTGTAATGACCCGTTCTGGCGGAAGTTTTCGTTTTAGAATATGTTGTGTCATAGTATGCTCCTATTGCCGCAAATATTCCTGTGCACGGCGGATTAGGTTTTTATCATTTTTGAAAGTAACCATTCGATAAGCGCGGTCGATGTCTGCCCAGGTGGTTTCGCTGACTTCTTCCTCCTGGCGGTGGACCTGATTGCTCAAGGCAGCGCCTAAAAAATATACGACCTGTTTTTTGACATGAGGCTTTGGAAAATATTCCACGCATTGACGAAACCCATCCTGGATCGCAATATCAAGACCGGTTTCTTCCTTTACTTCGCGCAGCGCAGTTTGGATCTCGTTTTCTCCCTGTTCTACATGACCCTTCGGGAACGACCAATGACCTCCAAAACGATGCTTGATCAAAAGCAGCTCGATTCTTCCTTCTCTTTTCTGGAAGACGATTGCTCCGCAGGATTTTTCATGCTTCAATGGACTCACTCCTTTGTTTTTAATATTGCGTTCAAAACGCCCGGACACAAAATCAGGAACAAAATCCTTTGATGCTGATTCATTTTCCCACAATGCTCAAGGGGTGCGCCGGATATACACAGTTCACTATATCACTTTTTATAGAAGAAAGGAATGGCTTTATCGCATAAATTTTTGAAGCAAGATCGCAGGAAACGAAAGATCTATGATACAAAAAGGGAGAGAAGATCTTTTTGAGAAAAATACGTTTCTTCCCATGCTGCATCGGCAACAGCATTCAGATTTTCCTCGCAGTATTCGATTTCTTTGGAATATGCTTTTGCAAGACGGACCCGGTCCGGCAAAGAGAAGGTTTTGCTTGTGCGCCATTGCTCGCCGTCCAGCAGGAAAAGGAGTATACAGCTCAGAGCAATCAGTGTGATGCGCGAGCGGATATCAAAATCAAAAATGCTCTTGAGAAAATAGCGAAACGTAAAATATACTGCAAACTGCTCATATTCGCGGATGCATTCGGGGCGGCTGTGAAGCAGATCGTTTTGCGCAGAAAGGACGTCAGGAAGATTTTCTTTGATGGTCTGTAAATGTTCGTGCCATTTTGGGTCAATGCTTTCCAGAGAGGAATAAAAATCTAAAATGCCATATAAAATAGGTTCTTTATGGTCTGGATCAGAGGACATGGGGAGATTTTTAAGTGTTTCCCTGAGAAAATCAGGATTCCGATAGGAGGAAGCCAATGCTTTCACCTGCGCTGTATCCTCGCAATCAAGTGCATCCTGTAAATGCACCCCGTAGATAAGCAGAAGCGACAGACGCGCTTCGATCGAAAATGCGCCGTATTGCAGCAGGAAAAAAGCGGATTCCCGAGCCGCAAAAAGGGCAGAGAACCACGCGTCATCCACAAAGTCCTCCGCTTCCTCCTCAATCAAAACAGTTTCAAAGGGGAGTGGGGAGGGCTGCGCAAACAAGAGCTCTCCCACTGCCTCGCAGCAAAGCCCCAAACCGCTTTCCTTCCAGGAACCGTACCATTCATGGAATCGAGGATGCTCTGTGCAGATTTCGCACAGGGCAGATTCCCCCAGATAAATGAAAATATCGCAGAGATTTTGTTCATTGAGGAAAGGGCATCGTTCTCCCCGGAGGATGAAATGGCTGCCATCCTTCGTTTTTGCGATATGCTCCCTTAAACGGCATCCAAAGGCTCCCGAAACCCGGTCATACTGTTTCATGCTTTCTTCATCAATATCAATTTCCCAGCCAATGCAGCAGTTATCTGAGCACGCCGAATTGATGCATCGAAACTTGGAGTAATAACAAGGACGATAGTGATACATAAGTTGCACCCGATTTTCTTTCTTCATAAATAATAAGCAATGGGATTGAGTATATCATTAGTATCCCAAAATAACAATAGAAATTTTATGCGGCGATTGACAAAGATTTCTGTCCAGTGTAAAATGGGGAAGGCACAGGATGGTCTGACTCCCCATTCCAAAGCAGGATGCGGCGCGGTTCTCTTGTCATCCGATGCACAGATGTCTTCGTAGCTCAGTAGGATAGAGCGTTCGCCTCCTAAGCGAAAGGCCGGCGGTTCGAATCCGCCCGAGGACGCTAAACAAAAAACACGGAAAGACTGAATTCAGGCTTTCCGTGTTTTTTTATATTCTTTGATCTGATTCCTACGGGCAGCTGCTCTGTTTTGAACCTATAAAAAGACAGCGCCGCCTTCCGACCGATCCCAAAAAATCACCATATTTTCTGTAGGCTCATACATTGAAAAAAGGGGTGATTTTTTGAGAACGAAATTTATACTTTCCATTTGCCTTGGATTGCTGTGGCTGGCTGTTTCCTTATTCTTTGCGGTCGGTTGGGCGCAGGAGATCTCCTGTATTTTGCCCGTGGTCTATGTCTGGTGGGCAATCATCGGCATTGCACTGCTGCCGGGATTTCTGATGAGCACCATGTTCTTCTCAAACCTGCTGCACTGGAAATTACAAAATTATCCGGACACAGAGGAAGATACAACCATCATCATGTGTGCGCACAACGAGGAACAAACCATTGCCCAATCGATCCTCTCGATCATAAACCAAGAATACAAAGGGCATATCCGTCTGCTTGTTGTGGATAATGCATCCACCGACCACACCAAACAGGAAATTATCAGGGCGCAATCATCTGCTTTGAAAAATTGCTCGGTGGAGTATGTTTACTGCGCTCAACCGGGCAAGGCTCATGCGCTGAATACCGCGTTCGGGTTGATTTGTACACCTCATTTTATCACAGTCGATGCAGACACTGATTTGGAAAAGCAGGCGGTACAAAAAATCATGAATCACATCGTGTTTTGCAACAGTGCCTGTGTTGCCGGAAATTTGTTTGTCCAAAACGCAACCTCTTCTCTGACAGCAAAGATGCAAATCTATGATTATCTGCTTAGTATTGCTGCAATCAAGCGATTCCAAGGCAGCTATCAATCCACTTTGGTGGCACAGGGCGCCTTCAGCGCCTATCAGACCGAAGCTGTTCGCAAAGTTGGCGGGTGGCAGAATGTGCTGGGAGAAGATATTGTACTGACCTATCAGCTCCTCCGGCAGGGACTCCCCTCAACCTATGAACCCAGCGCAGTGGGCTACACAACCGTTCCGGAAACCTTAAATGGCCTATACAATCAACGAAAGCGATGGGCAATCGGGATGCTGGAGGGGCTGTATGCAATCCCGCCTTGGAAGCAGGGCAGCGTTTTTTCACGCCATTTTACGTTTGTGAACCTTTTCATTGTTTATCTTGATCTCGCCTTTTTATTTGGCTTCCTTCCTGGGGTTATCCTTACATTCTTCGGCTGTTATTACTTAGCTGGATTTCTCACCTTGCTCACAGTATTCGTTTGTATTTTGCTCTTTTTGAGTATGTATCTCTATCAGAAAAAGCTGAACATCCCGTTCAAAAACAGCATTTTTGGATTTATATGTTTTCTTTTGTTCTTTCAGATGATTCAAAGCACAGCAGCCTTACATGGCTATTTTATCCGCCTGCTGCACAGAAAGGGGGAATGGGAATGAAGCGCAGAAATATCCTGTTCAGTGCATGGGTGGCTTTCACGATGATATTGGTTGTTATCGGTCTTTTGGGAAGGGTTCATCAGCGCGTTGATCGAAAGGCAATATCGGTGCAGATCGATCCCACGCGGCCTGCTGTTGCTCTGACCTTCGACGATGGACCAAGTCCCCGTTATACCCCACAGGTGCTGGATGTTTTATATGAGCAGCAGGTTCCGGCCACCTTTTTTCTGGTGGGGGAAAAATTTCCCGGAAATGAGCTGCTCATCAAGGAGATGGCAGGCAGCGGACATGAGATCGAAAGCCACACCTTCTCGCATCCCGACCTCACAACGCTCAGTACACGGCAAATCCGGCAGGAAATCCATCAAACAGAAGAAGGTCTGAAAAAGATCCTGCCAAACTATACGATCCAATATCTCCGCCCTCCATACGGAAGATATACGGAAAAAGTTGAGAAAGCATCTGACCTTCCTCTGATGCTGTGGACGATCGACAGCTGGGATTGGGAAAACCCGGATGCAGATAACATTTACAAAACCGCTATCCGCGGCATAAAAGACGGAGATATCATCGTTTTCCATGACGACAACCCGGAAACAGTCAAGGCATTGAGAAAAATCATTGCAGAGCTCAAGGCAAGAAATTTTCAGTTCCTTACGGTGTCACAAATGTATGAAATGAAGCAGGGTGATATGACAGATTAGCTGTAAAAATCGAATGTTTTCCGATTGCAGGCATCAGCAAAGAGCGGGCTTTGGACTGCATTTTATGCAGCCCGGCCCAAGAATTTTGCATACCTTGATATATAGCCTACACTGAAAACAGTCTCACCATCCATACGCGGATTTTCCTCATTTTACAGCAATTTTTACTAAAAAATAACAGGATACATTGACACAGATGGCGTACTGTGGTACAATGGCGCTGGTTTGGGGACATTCCCCAAAAATTGAATACAGTGATAAACTGCGGTGCCGCGGAGCCTTTGGCTTGGCGCGGTGAAAAGGGAAACAGGTGAAAGTCCTGTACAGTCTCGCTGCTGTAAATGCGGAGTGATCTTTCGATGCCATTGGAACTATCCGAGAAGGTGAAGATCATGAGGATGCATAAGTCAGAAGACCTGCCACAGTTTGTAAATCAATCTGCGAAGAACAGAAACTTTACAAAGCGTCACAGAGCGACCCGGTTCGGGAAGCTCTTCATCTGTATGAGTGCTGTTGTTCAGCACTCATTTTTTTATGCAAAAGAAAGAGGAGGAGCTGAATATGAAGAAAATCGTCATGCTGACCTGCCAAAAGGCAACAGGCTACTGTACCGGCGCGGCGTGTCTGCAAGCATTTCACAGCCGCACCGGAAGCTTTGCCCAATACGAAGACGAGGAGCTGCAGGTGGTGGCATTTATGCACTGCAACGGCTGCGGCGTTATGCCAAAAACGGACGAGGGCTTGCAGGAAAAAGTAGACAGGATCCTGCAAATTCATCCCGATGCAGTCCATCTCGGCGTCTGCACCATGTACAAAGACGGCACACGATGTCCTGTCATCGAAAATATTTATTCGATTTTTCAGGAACACGGTATTCCAATCATCAACGGGACCCATAACAGTGCCCGCTTGACGGATATCGGAGCACCGATTCCCCAAAAATAAAGAAATACAAAAGGAGAAAATCGACATGAAAAACAAAGTTCTTGCGCTTGTGCTGGCAGCTCTCATGGTTATGAGCATGGGTGCCTGCGGACAGAATGCCACCTCTACTGAGAAGGAGCCGGAAACCACACAGGAGTCTGCTGCTCCTGAAGCTGCCAAACCCGAAGAAACAAAAACCGAAGAAACCGCAGAAAAAGGTGACTACGGCACTGTAGTTATCGATAACTACGGTCATGAGCTGACCTTTACCAAAATGCCGGAGCGCGTGATCAGCATGAATATCCAGACCACAGAAATGATGCTGGCTCTGGGCTTGGGTGACAAGGTGATTGGATGCAGCTTTAATACCTGCGAAGTCCTGCCTGAGTACAAGGAAGCATTTGACAAGATTCCGATTTTGTCTGACACCTATGCCTCCCATGAGGTCATCATCGGTGAGGAGCCTGACTTTGTTGTTGGGCGCAACACTGCTTTCGGTGAGAAATCAAGCGGCAGTGTAGAGCAGTTTGAAGCAGCCGGCATCCCTGCTTATCAGTCTCAGGGAACCATCGTGTCCGGCAGACCGGAAGAAATGGACGATGTGTATGCAGACCTGCTGAACCTTGGAAAGATCTTCAAAATAGAGGATCGTGCAGAAGCACTGGTGAGCGAAATGAAGCAGAAGATCGACGATGTGCAGAAGAAACTGACCTCCGTGAAAGAGCCTGTGAAGGTTTTAGTCATCGACTCTCTGGACGGCAACGAAATCTTTACTGCCAGCAACGCTCTGGAATCGGAACTGATTCGACTGGCAGGCGGCAAGAACATTGCCCCCGATATGGGCTCCAACTGGGCGACGATCAGCATGGAGATCGCTTCCGATGCGAACCCGGACATCATCGTGTTCAATGTTTATGAGGATACCACTCTGGAAGAAAAAATCGCAAAAGCACAGGCAGTGGAAGCTCTGAAGGATACCCCTGCGATGCAGAACGAACGTTTTGTAGGCGTGCCTCTGGCAAGTGTTCACGAAAGTGTCCGCGCTGCGGATACCGTTCAGTATCTGGCTGAAAGCTTCTATCCTGAACTGTTCCAGTAAAAGGCGAGTGAGATGAAAAAACTGTACAGGAAGCGAACACTTTTTCTGGCGATCGTTCTGCTGCTTGTTATACTAATCATCGTGGCAGCTGCAACGGTGACGGTGGGACCGGTTCTTGTACCGATTGACCGGGTGCCGACGATCGTTAAGGATGCCATCACGCATGTGACGACACCGGATGCCTATTCCAAATCCCAGTTTCATATTATTTGGAACATCCGCATCCCCCGCATCCTCATGGCGGTTCTGGCAGGTGCCGGTTTGGCGGTATCCGGTGCGGTGATGCAGGCAATCGTCCGCAACCCCATTGCGGACCCGTATGTTCTGGGTGTTTCCTCCGGTGCTTCCACAGGTGCTGCCATTGCGCTGCTGCTTCCGTCGGTGACTCTGTTTCATGGCGGCGCATCGGTTGCTGCCACAGCCTTCATAGGCGCTATGCTGGCATCGATTACAGTCTACAGCCTTGCATATTCGCGGGAAACGAAGGCCATCAACCCCACATCCCTGATCCTGGCGGGTACAGCGGTGGCTGCCATTCTCGGCGCCGTTACCAATCTGCTGGTCTTTCTGGCGCGCGACAAGGACAGCATTTCCAACATCTACTACTGGCAGATGGGCAGCCTTGCCTCCGCCCAATGGACGGATCTTGGAATTCCGGCATTGACCGTTTCTGTCAGCATTGTAGTTGTCCTGTTCTATACAAAGAAGATGAACCTGCTGATGATCGGGGAAGAGGATGCCTATGCGCTGGGGCTCAATATCCGAGAGGTCCGTCTGACGCTGATGGCGTGCAGCTCAGTTATGGTAGCGTCCATCGTGTCAAAAACCGGCATCATCGGCTTTGTGGGTCTGATGATCCCCCATATTGTGCGGCTGTTTGTGGGCAGTGACAACCGAAAGGTGGTTCCCCTCAGCGCCTTGGCTGGGAGTATCTTCCTGATTTTGGCGGATACCGCCGCGCGAACACTCTTTGGCGCGACAGAGCTTCCCATCGGTGTGGTTACAGCATTCACCGGTGCGCCCTTCTTCCTGTATTTGATGGGAAAGAAGAAGTACACGTTTGGAGGGAAGAGCTGATGGAACTCTCATTTGAAGGAATCCATGTGACCTTGGGCAGAACGGAGATTTTGAAGGGTGTCGATCTTGTGGCACAGGATGGAAAAATCACCGGGATCATCGGTCCCAACGGCAGCGGAAAATCCACGCTGATGAAAACGCTGTTCGGAATCGTGAAATGTCAGCAAGGGCAGATCCTGCTGGACAAAAAACCGGTCAAGGACTATCCCAGAGGCTATGTCGCCCAGAACATCGGCTATATTGCGCAGGAAACCTCCTGCCCGTTCGATTTTACGGTGCGGGAGATGGTGTCTATGGGTCTGTATCCTCACGACAAGCGGTATCGCGGTGCTAGCAAGGAGAAAATCATCACCGATGCGCTGGAGCAGACCGGGATAGCAGACATGGGGGAGCGCAGCTTCCTCTCTTTATCTGGCGGTGAGAAAAAGAGCGTCATGCTGGCGCGCGCCATTGCACAGCAGGCACAGACTCTGGTGCTGGACGAACCCACCAACCATCTGGATATCCGTCACCAGCTGTTTATTCTGGATTTTCTCAGCCAGAAGAAATTCACCAGTCTGATCGTTCTTCATGACCTCAATTACGCCTGCATGTACTGCGATTGTTTGTATCTGATGCATAAGGGGCAGGTGGTTGCTCAGGGTACCCCTGTGGAAGTCCTGACCGCGGAGAATGTGCAGAAAGTTTTTGGCGTCAACGGCTCTGCCAAGGTTTACGAAGGAAACCAATGCCGCTTCTTTCTCGAAAATGTCAACCTGTGAACGAAAATGTTTTATCGCTTTTCAGGAATCAAAAAACGGAACTGCATATGCAGTTCCGTTTTTTTACGCTGTCAAAGCCTCACCTGTTTTGTACTGCAAACTGCTATTTACAGAATTTCTCGATGGCACCAACCATAATGGCAGTTCCGATCGGGAGAACATCGGGGTCCAAATCGAAGTTAGGCTGGTGGAAGGTGTATTCCCCCAAATGCTCCTTCCGGGTGGAACCAAGATAGTAGTATGCAGCCTTGCGGTCTTTTTTGTAGAAAGCAAAATCGTCGCTTCCCATCTCAGGAATCTCCATATACATCACATTTTCTGCACCTACGATCTCTTTGGCAGCTTCTGCAATCAGGTCGTTGACTTCCTTGTCGTTGTTCAAAACAACACAGGTGTACTGGTCGTCGAATTGAAGCGTGCAGTGGTTCATTTCACAGATTGCATTTGCAATTTTCTCCATGCGCTCCACAATATAATCGCGTGCGCTGTTATCCAAGGTGCGCAGGGTTCCGCCCATTGCAGCAACGCAAGGCATTACATTGAGCGCATCCGGGCTGCCTGCCTGAAGGTAGCAGATCGAGAGAACGGCAGGTGTCAGCACATTTACCTCTCTTGAAACGATGGTCTGGTATGCGTTAAAGATTTGGTTGGCTGCAATGAGCGCATCGGTACCGCTGTGCGGATAACCCCCATGACCGCCTTCGCAGGAGATGGAGAGCTTAAAATCGTCGCTGCTTGCCAGCATCTCACGATCTCTCAGAAGGACAGTCCCCGTCTTATAGTCTGGGTGCAGGTGAACGCAGAGCATCATATCCACATCGTCTGTAACACCGCTTTCCACTACAAGCGGCGCACCAGTTGGAATAACGGTACCTTCTTCGTTGGGCTGGAAAATCAGTTTTACGGTCCCGCACAGCTCCTCTTTGTGGTTCATAAAGTATTTTGCAACACCCAACGCAATGGTGGTATGAGCGTCATGCCCGCAGGCATGGCATACACCGGCATTTTGAGATTTGTAAGGAGCATTCTTGACATCATCCATAGCGAGTGCATCGATATCAGCACGAATCCCCACAACAGGACCGGGCTTTTCGCCGCGAATAATACCCATCACTGCATTTTTGCAAAAACCCTGTACGACCTCTGCCCCAAGCTCCTCCAAAATTTCAGCGATCCTCTTTGAGGTGCGAAATTCCTGAAAGCCTAATTCGGGGTGTGCATGAAAATCATTTCTCCACTCAGTCAGAATATCCTGGTAGGAATAAATTTCCTTACGATCCATCGTTGTCCCTCCCTGTTTATCTTAATTTTGAGTAAGCATTGTGATTGTCACATCATTATAGTAATAAGACGCACTTGCCGTCAATGGGACACATGGATTTTTGTACATTGGTTGTTTTCGGAAGGTTGATTTCTCAGCAGCATGACCGCAAAATGGCAGAGAATCATGAAGAAAATTTTAATTTTTGGCGATGCTGCTTGACTTTTTCTGCCTACAGAGTACAATAATATTTAGCACTCATATAAATAGACTGCTAAACATTATGTTTTATATAAATGTTGGAGGTAATGCGTTATGGCACGTACTGGGACAATCAGTGTCAATTCTGAAAATCTGTTTCCAATCATCAAAAAATGGCTGTATTCTGACAAAGATATCTTTCTCAGAGAGTTAGTTTCCAACAGCTGCGATGCGATCAAGAAGCTGCAACGGCTGCAAAGCATCGGAGAAGCTCCTGAATGCACACAAACACCTCGCATCGAGGTCTGGACCAACAAGGATGCCAAAACCATTGTGATCAAGGACAACGGTCTTGGCATGACGGAAGAGGAAGTGGAAAAGTATATCACACAGGTTGCTTTTTCCGGAGCGGCGGAGTTTGTAGAAAAATACAAAGAAAAAACCGACGGAGAAGCAGGGATCATCGGACACTTCGGTCTGGGCTTCTATTCTGCATTTATGGTTTCTTCTTCTGTCGAAATCGATACCCTGTCCTATGAAGAGGGGGCAAAACCGGTTCATTGGGTATCAAGCGGAGAATCTACATACGAAATCTCGGAAGGAACCCGCACAGAACATGGAACAACCGTCACCCTGCATTTGATGCCGGAGGAAGAGGAGTTTTTGGAAAACGCACGTATCCACGAGATCCTGCATAAATACTGCGCCTTTATGCCATACGAAATCTACTGCAATCCAAAAGTAGAGGAATACACCACAAAGGACGAGGAAGGAAACGACAAAACAGAACTGATCCAGCCTCATCCGGTCAACAACACACATCCGCTGTGGCTCAAATCTCCAAAGGACTGCACGGACGAAGAGTATAAGGCGTTCTATCGTGAAACATTCATGGACTACAACGACCCGCTGTTCTGGATTCACCTCAATGTAGATTATCCGCTCAACTTAAAGGGTATCCTGTACTTCCCAAAACAGAGCAGTAAGCTGGAAGTGATGCCAGGGCAGGTAAAACTGTTCAGCAATCAGGTGTTTGTTGCAGATAATATCAAGGAGGTCATCCCGGAATTCCTGCTGCTTCTCAAAGGTGTCATCGACTGCCCGGATATGCCGCTGAACGTATCAAGAAGCTTCCTGCAAAACGACGGAGAGGTTGCCAAGATTGCAGCACATATCACGAAAAAGGTTTCGGATAAACTGCATCAAATTTTCAAAAACGACCGTGCAGCCTACGAGGGATACTGGAGCGATATTTCTGCATTCATCAAGTTCGGCTGCATCAAGGACGATAAATTCTATGACCGAATCAAGGATATCCTGCTGCTCAAAACGATTGATGGGGAATACAAGACACTGGAGGAATATCCAAAGGACAAAGACGGCAAGATCTTCTATGTTACAGACGAAAACCGTCAATCGCAGTACATCAAGATGTTCCGCGACAACGGACTGAGCGCTGCGGTCCTTACTCATGCCATCGATCCGCATTTCATCAGCCTGTTGGAGTACAAAGACCATGATCTGCACTTCAACCGCATCGATGCAGATATCAACGAAGCACTCAAGGATGGGGAAGTGGCAGACAGTGAAAAAGCAGCCACCGATGATTTGACCGAGAAATTCAAAGCGGCTCTGGGAAAAGAAAAACTGACTGTAAAAGCAGAGAAGCTCAAAACTCCGCAAACACCAGCAGTCATCCTGCTGTCCGAGTATGCACGCCGTATTCAGGATATGAACAGACTGTACGGGGAGGAGTTCTCTGATCTCGAACCGGAAATGACTCTGGTTCTCAACAGCGAGAATCCTCTTGTTCAAAAGATCCCGACCCTGCCGCAGGAGCAGGCGCAGATGATCAGCCGCCAGATCTATGATTTGGCACTGCTGGGTCACAAGTCTTTGAGCGCACAGGAGCTTTCTGATTTTGTAGAACGCTCTGTCAAACTGATGGAACAGCTGGCACAATAAGCTTTCATAAACAGAACATCCCTGTAAATCTAACTTTGTGATTTACAGGGATGCTCTGTTTTATTTTGCATCAGGGCGATTTTTGCGGATGATGATTTCAAGCAGCTGGGCGGCTGCCGGCGTGAGGGAAACGTTTTTGAGCGAAATCATGGCAATATTTCTTTTTGGGATGCTCTCCTTGGTCGGGACTTCAAACAGCTCCCCGCTGGTGAGGTATTGCTGGGCAAATTCGCGCACAACGCAGGATACCCCTAAATTGACCCGCGCAAATTCAAGCAGGAGGTCGTAGGAGGCAAGCGCAATTTCCGGGGAAATGGAAACCCCCTTGCTGAGGAAAAACTTTTCCACATAGGAGCGGGTGTTCGATTTTTGCTCCAATAGGATGAGCGGAAGGCGGGCAACCTCCGACAGGGAAAGAGGGCTTTTCTTCAAATGATCGAACCGTGTTCCTGCCACAAAAATATCCTGAACAGAAACCGTATAGTGGATCTGGATATTTTCTTCCGAGAGAGGAAGATTAACAAAAGCAATATCGATTTTTCCGGATTGCAGAAGCTCGATGCTTTCCCAGCTGGTTCGGCTGAGGATGCTCAGCTTGATTTGCGGATATTGTGTGTGAAACTCCTCCAAGCTGTCCAAAAGAAGGTGCTTGATGATCAGATCCCCTGCTCCAATGCGCAATTCTCCAAAGGTGAGCTTGTTCATATCAAGGAGCTTTTGCTCCGCTGAGTTGATGAGCCCCAGCGCAGAGCTTGCATACTCGTACAGCAGCTGACCCTGTGCCGTGAGAGAAACACCCTTGGAATTTCGGGTGAACAGCTGCGTCCCCAGCTGTTCCTCCAGCTGCTTTACTGCCTGGCTGACTGCCGGCTGAGAAAGAAATAAAGCATGGGCAGCCTGAGAAAAACTCATCGACGATGCCACCTGACAAAAGATACGGTATAGTTCCAACTTTGCAGTCATACGACCTTCCTCCCATGATATAAGCTAAGGTAATAGCATGTATTAAATATATTTATTTTACTTATATTATAAAATCCATTATACTGATAGAAGTAGAGCACTTCAAGTGCAATTTTGCCGCGAAAACTCTGTTTATGCTTAATCATAAAGAAAGAAGGATTTGTCATGGAAAGATACGTTGGTACTGTTTCACGGGGCATCCGCGCTCCAATCATTCGCGAAGGGGATGACCTGGCTCAGATCGTTGTAGATTCTGTTTGGGCTGCAAGCCAGTCTGAAGACGGCTTCCCATTCCACGATAAAGATGTTGTTGCTGTAACCGAGGCAGTTGTTGCGCGTGCACAGGGCAACTACGCATCGATCGACAATATCGCAGATGACGTAAGAGCAAAACTGGGCGGCGAAACCATCGGCGTTCTTTTCCCAATCCTCAGCCGCAATCGTTTCTCCGTTTGCCTCAAAGGTATTGCACGCGGTGCAAAAAAAGTTGTTTTGATGGTGAGCTATCCATCGGACGAAGTGGGCAACCATTTGATCGATGTGGATCTTCTGGATGAAAAGGGGGTAAACCCCTGGGCTGACACCCTCACAGAGGCAGAATACCGCAAGCTGTTCGGTCGCGTGCTCCATCCGTTCACCGGTGTGGACTACCTCGAATTCTACCGCGGTCTGATCGAAGAAGCCGGTGCAGAATGCGAAATCGTTTTGTCCAACAACCCAAAAACGATCCTCGACTATACAAAACGTGTTCTCACCTGCGATATTCACACCAGAAACAGAACAAAACGCATCCTCAAAAATGCAGGTGCAGAAATCGTATGCGGTCTGGATGATATCCTCACAGCTCCGGTAAACGGAAGCGGTCACAACGAAAAATACGGTCTGCTCGGCTCCAACAAAGCAACCGAAACCACCGTAAAACTGTTCCCACGCAACTGCATGGAATTTGTAGAGCGCGTCAATAAGCTGCTCAAAGAAAAAACAGGAAAAAACATCGAAGTGATGGTTTATGGCGATGGCGCATTCAAAGATCCGGTAGGCAAGATCTGGGAGCTTGCAGACCCGGTTGTATCTCCTGCATACACCGCAGGTCTGGAAGGACAGCCGAACGAGCTGAAGCTCAAATATCTGGCAGACAATGATTTTGCAGACCTCAAAGGCGAGGAGCTCAAAAAAGCGATTTCTGAGCGCATCGCACACAAAGACAGCAACCTCAAAGGACAGATGGCTTCTCAGGGAACGACCCCACGCCGCCTGACCGATCTCATCGGCTCTCTGGCAGACCTGACCTCCGGAAGCGGTGACAAGGGTACCCCGATCATCCTGGTTCAGGGATACTTTGATAACTATATTAAATAATGATCACGCAGCAATCGATACCCTTTCTTAACAATATAAAAAAGAGATGCCTGAGTATTCGCTCGGGCATCTCTTTTTTATGGCTGTGATACCTGATATTTTTCAGATTGTTTCTATACTTTTGGGTTATATTGTGATATAATAGGGAAAATATCATTCGTTTTTTATTCAAAAAGCCAATATAGAGAGGGAGGCAAAAAAATATGGATTTAAACTATCAGGAAATCCTCGATTGTACCATCGCATACGCAAAGGAAAATAAGGTGGAGCTTGATTTTTCGATGCAGAGTCTTGACGCCGTTGATTACATTTTGGAATGCTACCATAAAAATCTGAGTCAGTATGAGGGCAAAGAGGATGCTCTTGCCAGTGTTGCGCTTCACTATGGAATCTATATCGGGGAAACGATGCTCAGGCTTGGTCTGAAGAAAAAAGGATATGAGTGGAATTTTGACGGCGAACTGCCGATTTTGAGAAACCAGCAGGATATGGAGCTTTACCCTGTGACAAAAGCATACAAGAGGATCGTAAACGGTCTGGAGGACAGTATTACAGGTTTTTGTATGGTTGCAATGGCAATGATGAATGAGAGCTCACCGGAAAATCCGGTAAATGAGATCCTTGAAGAGGAGAAAATGCGCCCAATCAAGCTGAGTCTTGACTCTGGAAAGTCAATCGAAAAGGCACACTACCTGACCGCAATATCCTATCTGATGCACGTTCGGGAAGGAAAAGAAGATTTTATCATTTTGGACTCCAACGACGGATTTTTCCAGTTCTATGGATACAAGGACCAATATGTGGCTGAGGTGCGCATCAATCTTCCGGATGACGATTTCAAAACCTATTCTCTGATTCATCCTGCCAAGGAAGGAAATACTCATCGTATCCATCTTGTGACACCGTTTGGGGATTTTACCCCGGAAGAACAGCTTGTTCTTTCCCTGGAGGAGATGAAAGCGGCGATCAAGGAATACTATTTCAGCGAGCATACCGAAGATTTTGTAAAGAAGATCCCATGCATCGATACCACAGAGGAAATGAAATCGATGCTGAACTAAGAAAATGTGCGGTAAATTGGGGATATCAGCTCTTTTTGCCGGCAAAACAAAATAATTTACAACAAGTTTTTCGTCATATTCATCTGTCAATTATCAATCCTACCAAAAAACGTGAATTTGCATTGACAGATAGTATAAATGAATGGTATCATAAAGAATACATGAACCATCATAAAGCGAGGGAACGGGGTTTCTACCCCGTTCTTTTTTTGAATAGAACTGTAACAGATACCGCCGAAAAGGCAGAAAGAGGTACTATGAACCAAACCAATTTCATGGAATTGGGACTGTCCGAACCAATTCTTCGCGCACTCAAAGATATGGGTTTTGAATATGCCACCGACATTCAGGCACAAAGCATTCCGCTGATCCAGGCAGGATATGATGTGGTGGGACGCTCTCAGACGGGAACCGGAAAGACAGCTGCATTTGGTATCCCGGCAATCGAGAAAATTGTGACAAAAGAAGAGAAACGCTCAGTGCAGGTGCTGCTGCTTTGCCCGACAAGAGAGCTGGCTGTCCAGGCGGCAGAAGAGATCAAAAAGATTTCCCGCTATACAGAGGGGATCAAAGCAGTGGCAGTTTATGGAGGAGCACCGATCGACCGGCAGATTTTGCAGCTGCGCAGCGCAAATATCGTGATCGGCACACCGGGACGCGTGATGGACCATATGCGCCGCCACACCCTCAAGCTGCAAAATCTGAAAATGGTTATCCTCGATGAAGCGGACGAGATGCTGAGCATGGGATTCCGTGAGGATATCGAAACCATCCTTCAGGAAACACCAGAAGACCGCCAGACGATCCTGTTTTCTGCTACCATGCCGAAAGAGATCATGGAGATCATCCGCAATTATCAGAACGAACCGCAGATCGTGGAGATCAATAAAAAACAGGTGACACTCGATGCAATCGGACAATACTATTATGAGGTTCCGATGGGGCGCAAAAACGATATGCTGCAGCTGCTTCTTGCAGATCAAAATCCAAAGCGTGCCATCATCTTCTCCAACACCAAAAAAATGGTGGAGGATTTGACGCAGTTCCTCAACGAGAACGGACTGCGCGCAGACGGCATCCACGGCGATATGAAGCAATCCCAGCGCACCAGTGTGATGAACAGCTTCAAATCGGGGCGCACCTCGATTCTGGTGGCAACCGATGTTGCGGCAAGAGGCATCGACGTGGATGACATCGACTGCGTGATCAACTACGATATCCCGCAGAACAACGAATACTATGTCCACCGCATCGGGCGTACCGGACGTGCCGGAAAATCGGGCAATGCCTTCACCATTTGCAGCGGTCGCCGTCAGATTGGACAGATGAAGGATATTGCAAAAGCAGTGCGCTCCAACATCGAACAGCTGGAGATCCCAACCGCGCAGAGCATCCTGAAAAAGAAACGCCTGGAAAAGCAGGGCGAGCTCATTCATATGCTGGATACCACAGAACAGCTGCCGTATCTGGAGCTGGTGTCTGAGCTGATGAAACAGGGCTACGCCGCAGAACAGGTGGCAGCTGCTGCATTGCAGATGATGTACGGAACAGAAGAAGAGAAGCTCCCAGTGATTCAGATGGAGAAAAAACGCCGCAGCGGAGATTTTTCAAAGCTGATGATCAACATCGGGCGTTCCAGCCGCATCGCACCAAACTTCATTGTCGGTGCAATCGCAGAGAGAACAACGCTGTCCGGTCGTGACATCGGAAAAATCGAAATCTACGACGAGCACACTCTGGTAGAGGTTCCAAAACAGGAGGAGGAGCAGGTCCTCACTGCAATGGAAGGCTGCAAAATCAACGGCTTGGATACCGTTACCCGCAAATGGTTTACCAAGGAAGACAAAGAAAAACGCAGCGATCGACGCGACCGCTCCGAGTTTTCTTCCAAAGAGAGAGCACCGCGGGAAGAACATTCTGATAAAAGGGGAAAACGTTCTTCCAATTGGGACAAAAAGCCTTACCGTGAAAACAGAGATTCCAAATCCAAAAACGGCTTTGGACATAAATCATTCAAAAACGGCTTTAAGGACTCAAAACGCACACCGCATTCCTCCAACCGCAAGAGCAGCTCGCACGGAAGAAGCAAAAAATATCGTCTGGAAGAAGAATAAATATAAGAAAAAAGCTCTGAATCGTGAGATTCAGAGCTTTTCTTAATTATCAGACGATGCAGTATAAACAGAGAGATATTCTTCTCCCTCTACACGGTAGATGGAGTCGAGATCTTCCTGGTCCATTTGCTTTGCATAGTCTACGATCTCTCCATCATAAACAAAACGAACGCAGGTCCCACAGGAAGAGCTGAGCTTGCGGGGAACAGGCATCAGCTGCGGGTGCATATTGCTCCCCTTTAAGGCACGGGAGAAACTGATGGCAGCAAAGTGAGTGAAAAAAGTTGCAATGTAGGTCAAATTTATCATCCTTTTTGATCGAAGCCCGGTTGTTTTTTGCCCTCTGTCAGAAAGAAGAGCCTGTGTTTACGGCTGCTTTGTCAAAAGAAGGCAGTAATCCCCGTTTTCCTCCGAAACGGTGACATGATACCCGGCATTGGAAGCAAATCGGGTAACATTTTCTTTTGCAGCGCCGTTGTCAACGAGCACTTCATATTCGGATTGTGCATGGGCAAGTGCTTTCTTTGTCATCAAAACAGGCTGGGGGCAGGACAGCCCACGGGCATCAATTATTTTTTTCTCCATGATCGGCTTCCCTCTTTCTTAATTCTTGGCACGCTTGGTGTTTACACAGGCAATCACCAGCATCACCACAATACCAAGGACAACGGCTCCTTTTCCGTAGATGGACGGTCCTCCGATGGATTCGGCAGTTGCGGAAGAACCTGCCAAACCAAAGTTATGGGCAAAAGCAGTCCCAACGAGGTATCCCACGGCAGTGACCGCGGAATCCGCATTGCCTTCTCCGGCCATTATCAGCTGGCGCAGCGGGCAGCCTCCCAACAGAACCGAACCGAACCCGACAAGCATCATTCCCAAAAAGCTCCACAGATGGACGGAATGTGCAATCGGCTGACCGGAAAAACCGAGATGGAATTGACCGAAAGCCAAGTTGCCAATCATAGCGGCAATAATAATTGTAACAAATCCCACAAGCAATTTCCAGTCCTTAAATAAAACAGCATCACGAATACCAGCAACCATGCAAAGACGGTTTTTCTGGGACAGCGCACCCACAATCACACCGGCTGCAAGTGCCATCAGGATCGGGGCGTGCATGGAGCCGGGACCTTTTTCGCTGAACGCAAAGAGGGAGGGCAGGAGGAGGAACAAAAGGAACAAAAAAGTTAAGGCAACAGGGAACGCAAATCCTTCTGCCTTAGAAAGGGTATAGGTGCGCTTGAGTGTAAATCCTTTATTGAGAAAGAAAATTCCGGACAAAATGCCAAGGGCAAAACCGACCAGAGCAATGACTGCATTCAAATCGCCGCCGCCGATGCGAAGGAGCATACGAAGAGGGCACCCAAGGAATACAAGAGCACCGATCATTACAAATACGCCCAAAATAAAACGGGTGAAGGGAGCAGAGCCACCCTTTGGAGAAAATTCTTTTGATAGCAGGGCCATGACAAATGCGCCTATTACAAGACCAACCACTTCGGGACGAAAATACTGCACAATGGCAGCCGTGTGCATTTTCGTCGCACCGGCAATATCACGCACAAAGCATGCAACGCAAAAACCCATGTTTCCTGGATTCCCGAATTTGACAAGCAGGGAGGAGATCAATCCAACCACAGCACCTGTGATGATAATTCCGGTCATTGCATCGATCCGAAATTTCTTTTTTACTTTTTCCATAAAATCCATCTCTTCTCTTAACGATATTTTCCATGCTTCCCCCGACAGTCCAACAAAAGCGAGGAAATTTTTTGCAGAATGTTGTCGACGATGCATAGTATAGTACAGAAAAGAGAAAAAATAAAATCACTTTTCTCTATTTAAGCATAGAAAATTATAGATACAATGAATAATACTGGAAGAAAGGGAGATTTCGAGCTATAATGAATCCATCAGAAATGTCGAAGAACAGGATATGAAATGAAAATGAGTTTTAAGGGAGAGTCGTGAATGAAACAGATATATTTTGACAACGGAAGTACATCCTATCCAAAAGCACCGGGTGTGAGCGATGCAGTAAAATTTTTTATTGATGAAATCGGAGCAAATGTCAACAGAGGCGGCTATGGCTCTGCCTATTCTGCGGAAGATGTGATGATGGAAACAAGGGAGATGCTTCGGGATCTCTTTCATTTTTCGGGTAAAATCAAAAACGTTATTTTTACCCCAAGCATTACATACTCTCTCAACGGTATCATCAAAGGATGGCTCAAATCGGGGGATCATGTTTTGGTAAGCTCGATGGAGCATAACGCTATGATGCGTCCATTGACTCAGATGACACACCTCGGGGTCACCTTTGACCGCATCCCATGCACACAGGAAGGCTATCTTATGACAGAGGAGATCGAGCCGATGATCCGTCCCAACACCAAAGGTATCCTGATGCTGCACGCGTCCAATGTGTGCGGCGCAATCATGCCGCTCAAACAGGTGGGCGAGATCTGTAAAAAACACAACATCCGTTTTGTGGTGGATGCAGCGCAGACAGCCGGAGTATTCCCGATCGATATGACGGATATGAATATCGATGCCCTTGCATTCACAGGGCACAAAAGCCTTCTCGGGCCGCAGGGTATTGGAGGATTTTTGATTTCTGATACTATGGCGAATGAGGTTGCCCCGATTTTCACAGGAGGGACTGGAAGCATCTCCGATTCGGAGGAGCCACCGGAATTCCTGCCGGACAAATATGAATCGGGAACCCCCAATGTCCCGGGAATTTTCGGACTTCATGCGGCGCTCAAATATATCTTTCAGACAGGGATTGATTCCATCCGCAGCCATGAGCTGGAGCTGACCCGTATGCTCATCGAAGGTCTGCGTGAGATCCCCGAGCTGCGTATTGTGGGACCACAGTCGATGGAAAATCGTGCGCCGGTCGTATCGGTTGATTTTCTGAGGATAGATAACGCACAGGCAGCCTTTGAATTGGACAGCGAGTATGGAATTTCCACACGCTGCGGACTGCATTGTGCACCAAATGCACACAAGACATTGGGCACCTATCCGCAGGGTACTGTGCGCTTTTCTCTGGGCTACAGCAACACCGAGGAAGAAGTGAGATATGTGATTGAAGCGGTCAAAAAGTTGACGAAAGTAAAAATATCATAGTGCATTATGTATAAAAACGAAAATTGAATATAAAATTTATGGAAAATGATAAGCAAGAAAATAAAAAAGGAAAAAGAAAGAAACGCTTCTGAAAAAGATTTGTGAAAAAAAGGGCAATAAGCTGTTTTCCCACTTGAAATGTATTAAGATATTCGATATAATAGTGGCACAGGGGACAGATTGGGAACTGCCCAAGAACAAAACCCCTTCAAACTACATAATTGGATGAGGAACGCGGGAGAGTGGGGGCTGTGTCCTGCCACGCCGAAGGAATAAGTTGCATCGCTTTAGCCAGCTGTGCTTCGAAGATCTCAGGCAAATGTACCGCATTCTGACAAATCTCTGGAAAGCGAAAGCACCGACGGGGCAACCGAAAGGGAATCTCTCAGGTTATTAACAGAGCAAAAAGGCTGGAGATGGCGTTTTTTGCTCTTTTTTTGTACATAAATATGGATGATCGAGCATATGCAAAGCCGCTTTTCAGGAGATAAAGGAGAAGATCCATGGAATTTATCGTTGTTACCAATAATCCGCTGGTAAAAGAAAAATATGATGCGGAACTGAATGTAGATTATGAGGACATCCCTTTTCGCAGCGTTCTTTGCAAGGTGCGGGATATGATCCATCAGGGTCATCGCCTGCTCACTCATCCTCTGTCCGGCAGTGTGAAGCCGCATGAAACGCCGTACAAATCCATTTTAGTCGGCAAAAATATAGAAAAGATGAATCTGGATGATGTTTCCATCATTGAAAACAGCATCATTACTGCGGACAAATTCGCAGAAAAATTCCCCAATATGCCGCAGAGCGTAAGGGAAGATTTCCAGCTCATCGACTGCACGCTGATCACAAGCGGGATCGACGCAGTGCTCAGACGTTAACATGGCTTGATTAAATCCTCTCGGATTTAGTTTAGATTAGAAAGGGTAAAAATTTTAAGGAGGTGTTCATTTTGAAATTGGAACTTGGTAATATCATCATCCATGACATTCAATTTACAAATGAAGGATCAAAAGTTGAGAACGGTGTACTGTACGTAAACCAGGAAGAGATCAAAAACATCGCTTTGGAAGATAGCAACATTGCTAGCTGCGAAGTTTTCATTGCTCGTCCAGGCGAGAGCGTTCGTATTACCCCTGTTAAAGACGTAATTGAACCACGTGTTAAAGTTGAAGGCCCAGGCGGTATTTTCCCAGGCTGGATCGCTAAAGTTGACACTGTAGGTACCGGCAGAACCAACGTTTTGAAAGGCTCCGCAGTAGTTACTACTGGTAAAATCGTAGGCTTCCAGGAAGGTATCATCGATATGACCGGCCCTGGTGCTGATTACACTCCATTCTCCAAAACCTACAACCTGGTTGTTAAAATGGAACCAGTTGAAGGCCTCAAACAGCACGAACACGAATACGCTCTGCGTATCGCTGGCTTCAAGATCGCTTGCTTCCTCGGTGCACTCGGTAAAGACGTTACTCCAGACGAAGTTGAAACCTTTGAGTTTGACAACCTCGTTGAGAGCGCTCGCAAATACCCAGAGCTGCCAAGAGTTGCATACGTTCAGATGCTCCAGTCTCAGGGTCTGCTCCACGACACCTATGTTTACGGCGTAGATGCTAAGAGAACTCTGACCACCATGATCAACCCTCTCGAAACCATGGATGGTGCTATTGTTTCCGGTAACTGCGTATCTTCTTGCGATAAAAACCCAACTTATGTTCACCTGAACAACAAAGTTATCAGAGAGCTCTTCAAAGCTCACGGCAAAACCATCAACTTCATCGGTATGATCATCACCAACGAAAACGTATATCTGGCTGATAAAGAGCGTTCTTCCAACTGGTCCGCTAAATTGGCTGAATACCTCGGCTGCGATGGTGTTATCATTTCTCAGGAAGGCTTTGGTAACCCAGATACCGACTTGATCATGAACACCAAGAAAATCGAAGCAAAAGGTATCAAAACCGTTATCATCACCGACGAATACGCTGGCCGCGACGGTAAATCCCAGTCTCTGGCTGACGCTGATGCTTCTGCAAACGCAGTAGTAACCGGTGGTAACGCTAACCAGGTAATCGTGCTTCCTCCAATGGAAACCGTATATGGTCACCTGCACTTTGTAGACACCATCGCTGGTGGTTCTGCAAACAACATTGACGCTCACGGCAACATCACCGTTGAGATCCAGGCTATTACCGGTGCAACCAACGAAACCGGTTTCCATAACCTGAGCGCAAGATAAGTGAAGGGAGAAGGAACATTATGAGTAAAATTAAAGTTGTTCAGTATATCAACCAGTTCTTCGCTCAGATCGGCGGCGAAGAAAAAGCTGATATCAAACCAGAATTGAGAGATGGCGTTGTAGGTCCTGGTCTTGCATTCAACCAGGCATTCGGCGACGAAGCTGAAATCGTAGCTACCGTTATTTGCGGTGACTCCTACTTCGGTGAAAATATCGATGCTGCTTCTGCAGAAGTTATCGAAATGGTTAAATCCAAAAACCCAGACCTGTTTATCGCTGGTCCTGCATTCAACGCTGGTCGTTACGGCGTAGCTTGCGGTACTATCGCAAAAGCTGTTAAAGAGGCTCTCAACATCCCAGTTCTGACCGGTATGTACGAAGAGAACCCAGGCGCTGATATGTTCAAAAAAGATGTTTACATCGTTGCAACTAAAAACAGCGCTGCTGGTATGAAAGACGCTATCAAAGTGATGGCTCCTCTCGCTCTCAAACTCGCAAAAGGCGAAGAAATCGGCGCTTCCTGCGTTGAAGGATATATGCCAAACGGCATCCGTGTAAACCTGTTCGAAGAAGAATGCGGCGCTGCTCGTGCTGTTAAAATGCTTGTTGCTAAACTCAACAACAAACCATTCACCACCGAGTTCCCAATGCCTTCCTTCGACCACGTTACACCAAACCCAGCTGTTAAAGACATGGCTCATGCAACCGTTGCTCTTTGCACATCTGGTGGTATCGTACCAAAAGGCAACCCAGACCACATCGAATCTTCTTCCGCTTCTCACTACGGTGAATACGACATCACCGGCGTTGTAGATCTGGACGAAGCTGGTTGGGAAACTGCACACGGCGGTTACGACCCAGTATACGCTAACGAAGATGCTGACCGCGTTCTCCCAGTTGACATCATGAGAGAATTCGAAAAAGAAGGCAAAATCGGCAAGCTCCACAACAAATTCTACACCACCGTTGGTAACGGTACCGCAGTTCTCTCTTCCAAGAAATTTGCTGAAGAGTATGCAGCTAAAATGAAAGCTGACGGCGTTGACTGCGTTATCATGACCTCTACCTGAGGTACCTGCACACGTTGCGGCGCAACGATGGTAAAAGAAATCGAACGTGCTGGTCTTCCAGTTGTTCACGTTTGCACAGTAACCCCAATTTCCATGACTGTTGGTGCTAACAGAATCGTACCAGCTATCGCTATTCCTCACCCACTGGGCAACCCAGCTCTGAGCATGGAAGAAGAAAAACACATCAGAAGATGCATCTGCGAAACCGCTCTGAAAGCTCTTCAGACCGAAGTTGAAGATCAGACAATCTTCGATGTTAAATACTAATCGTTAGTATTTAAGACAACATAATTCGACAGGAGCCCGCCTTGGGCTCCTGACGATATGATTTAATCACAAGGGAGATTATTACAATGGAAATGCAGAACGTTTACGACATCATCATTATTGGTGCTGGCCCTGCTGGTCTTACTGCTGCTCTGTACGGCGGTAGAGCAAGAATGAAAACCCTCTTGATCGAAAAAGAAAAAGATGGCGGCCAGATCGTTATCACAAACGAAATTGAAAACTATCCAGGTGCTGAGGATGAAGAATCCGGCCCATCCCTGATCGCAAGAATGACCAAACAGGTTGAAAAATTTGGCGCAGACAGAGTAACTGATACAATCGTTGACGTTGAACTGGAAGGCAAAATCAAACACCTCAAAGGTAATAAAGGCGATTACTATGCAAAAACTGTAATTATCGCTACCGGTGCAAGCCCACGTCCAATCGGCTGCCCAGGTGAAAAAGAATTCACCGGTAAAGGTGTTTCTTACTGCGCTACTTGTGATGCTAACTTCTTCGAAGATTTCGAAGTATACGTAGTAGGCGGCGGTGACTCCGCTGTTGAAGAGGCTATGTACCTCACTAAATTTGCAAGAAAAGTAACCTTGATTCATAGACGTGCAGAACTGAGAGCTGCAAAATCCATTCAGGAAAAAGCATTCAAAAATCCAAAAATGGAATTCATGTGGAACTCTGCTGTTGAAGAAATCCGCGGCGACGGCGTTGTTAACAGCATGATCATTAAAGACACCGTAACCGGTGAAACCCGTGAAGTTGTTGCTGACGAAGATGATGGTACCTTCGGTATCTTCGTATTCATCGGCTTCGATCCAAAATCTCAGCTGTTTGAAGGCAAAGTAGAGATGAGAAATCGCTACATTGTTACCGATGCAAACATGCACACCAACATCCCTGGCGTATTTGCTGCTGGTGACGTTATTGAGAAAACCCTGCGTCAGGTTGTAACTGCTTGTGCTGACGGTGCTATCGCACTGAACGAAGCTAAAAAATACGTTGAGGAAATGGAAGACTAATATCTTCTTTACCTAAAAAAATTCATCGTTTTGGGAAAAGGGAATCTTTTCCCAAAACAGATAAAAAAGGAGAGAATACCAATGATCGAACTGAACAAAGAAAACTGGGAAGAAGAAATCGTTAACGGCGAAGGCTTTATCTTCGTTGACTTCTACGGCGATGGCTGCGTACCATGCGCTGCTTTGATGCCACACGTTCATGAGCTTGCTGATCAGTATGCTAACAGCCCACTGAAATTCTGCGCAATGAACACCACAAAAGCAAGAAGACTTGCTATCAAAGAAGGCATTATGGGTCTTCCAGTAATGGCTATCTACAAAGACGGCAAACAGGTTGAAACTCTTGTAAAAGAGGCTTGCACCCGTGAGTCCATCACTGAACTGGTAGAAAAATACGCAAAATAGTCACAGAGATTCTGTTGACTGTGAAAATCATTTGATTTTCACAACATTTCCCCAAATAAAGCAGGGAAACCTGTTTTAGATAAAAAATTAAAGGAGAAGAAGGAGGTAAGTCAAAATGGGCTTTTTGAATGGTAAAAAAGTTATCATTATTGGCGACCGTGATGGCGTTCCAGGTCCAGCAATCGAAGAATGCGTAAAGACCGCTGGCGCTGACGTTGTATACTCCTCTACGGAGTGCTTCGTCTGAACTGCTGCTGGTGCAATGGATCTGGAGAATCAGAAAAGGGTTAAAGATTTCGCAGAACAGTATGGTGCTGAGAACGTAGTTGTAGTTCTTGGTGCTGCTGAAGGTGAAGCTGCTGGTTTGGCTGCTGAAACCGTAACTGCTGGTGACCCTACTTTCGCTGGTCCATTGACAGGAGTCCAGTTGGGACTCTCAGTTTTCCACGTTTGCGAACCACAGATCAAAGATGAAGTAGACGCTAACGTGTACGAAGAGCAGGTTGGTATGATGGAGATGGTTATGGACGTTGATGACATTATCAATGAAATGTCTGAAATCCGTAACGAATACTGCAAATACCTCTAATCGGTAAACCGAGTTCTCTTAAGGTGGCTTGATGGTTACTCCTCAGGCCACCTTATTCTATAGGATCTAAGCTATCTGCTTATCCTTTATCCGAAGCAGATACATGCAATATAAACAATTTATATCGTTAAAATTTGTCAGCTTTATAAATAAGAATTTCATGACAAAAATGAAGTGAAATGATATAATTTATGTGAGGACTTGTGCCTAAAAGTCCTAAAAAATGGACAAAGTCCAAATAAAATGAGAGGCGTGAATACAATGAACAGTGTAATAAAAGGTGCTAGCTACATTCTGGCTCATACTCCTGATATGGTTATGGAGAATGGTACTACCCAGACTACCGAAAAAATTGTAAACCCAAACTCTGAATACCTCAAAGAACTTCCAAGCCACATCAGAAGCTACGAGGACGCAGTAAAATATCTGCCAAACCAGACCTATATCGGCAACATGCATCCAGATGAGCTGGGTCAGATCCCACAGCCATGGACCGATGCCCGCGTGGAAGGTATGGACAAACGTACCGGTAAATACGGCGAGATCATGCCAGAAGATGAATTCTACATGCTGATGCAGGTATGCGACGTATTCGAACTCGTAATGCTGGAGAAATCCTTCGTTGCTGATGTTAAACCAAGATTCGTTGCAAACCCGGTAATCGATGAATCCATCGTTGCAAGAATCCATGAAGGTGTTGAAGAGTCTGAGATCCAGCACTTTGTAAACGAAGAACATGCAGAACCATTGGTATTCAATGGCAAACTTGTTGGTTTCGTTAAGAGAGCACATGACGTTGATACAAACCTCTCTGCTCACACCATGCTCGAAAACCTCGTTTCCAAAGCATCTGCTGTTCTGTCCTTGCTGCACCTTATCAACCATGAAGGCGTAAACAAAGACGAGATCACATATGTAATCGACTGCTGCGAAGAAGCATGCGGCGATATGAACCAGAGAGGCGGCGGCAACTTTGCAAAAGCTATCGCTGAAATCGCTGGCCTGCAGAATGCAACCGGATGCGACATGCGCGGCTTCTGCGCTGGTCCTACCCACGCATTCATCAACGCTGCTTCCATCGTTAAAGCTGGAACACACAAAAATGTTGTAGTTCTCGCTGGCGGCTGCACCGCAAAACTTGGTATGAACGGTAAAGACCATGTTAAAAAAGGTCTTCCAATCTACGAAGATATGATCGGCGGCTTCGCAGTTCTCCTCGGCGAAAACGACGGCATCAACCCAGAAATCGACACCGATCACACCGGTCGTCACACCGTTGGTACCGGTTCTGCACCTCAGAACGTAATCGCTTCTCTGGTAACCGATCCACTGGATGCTGCTGGTCTGAAGATCACCGATGTTGACAAATACTCTGCTGAAATGCAGAACCCAGATATCACAAAACCTGCTGGTGCTGGCGACGTTCCACTGGCTAACTACAAAATGATCGCTGCTCTTGGTGTTAAGAGAGGCGAAATGGAAAAAGCTGACCTCGCTACCTTCCCAACCGAACACGGTATGGTAGGCTGGGCTCCAACACAGGGTCATATTCCATCTGGTGTTCCATACATCGGTGTTTGCCGTGACGATATCCTCGCTGGCAAAATCAACCGTGCTATGATCATTGGTAAAGGTTCTCTGTTCCTTGGCCGTATGACAAACCTCTTCGACGGTGTATCTGTAATGATCAACAAAAACCAGGGTAATGAAGAAGTTTCTGCTGTATCTCAGGAAGAGATCAAAGGCCTCATCGGTAAAGCAATGAAAGAATTTGCTTGCACCCTGATGGCTCAGGCAGAATCCGAAGAATAAGATCGAATTTTTCCCGGTTCTTCAATAATCATTACACTAAGCTCTGGCTTGCAGATGTACAAGCTGGGCTACCCGAAAGGAATGAGACTATACACTATGGCTAATCAGATTGAGAAAATGATTGCTCAGACTTTCATGGATATTGCTGATGGTCTGGAAACTGGTTCTTTTGGACCAAAAGCAAAAATTGCCGTAACCGGTCTCGGCAGCGAGCACGGTGAAGCAAACTCTGTTGAAGCTGCAAATCTTGCTGCGGACAGAGGCGTTGATGTTACTTTGATCGGTACAGCAGAAGGCGAAAAATTTGCCACCTGCAAAGTATCCGACGAAGATGAAATGTACAAAGAAATGGAAAAAATGCTGGACAGCGGCGCAATTGATGGCTGCGTAACCATGCATTATCCATTCCCAATCGGTGTTTCCACCGTTGGCCGCGTAGTAACCCCAGGTAAAGGGAAACAGATGTTTATCGCTACTACTACCGGTACTTCTTCTGCTGAACGCATCGAAGCAATGATCAAAAATGCAATCTACGGTATCATTACTGCAAAGGCTTGCGGTATCAAAAATCCTAAGGTTGGTATTTTGAACATTGACGGTGCTCGTCAGTGCGAAGGCGCCCTGAAAGAACTCAAAGAAAATGGCTATGACATTGAATTTGCAGAATCTTCCAGAGCAGACGGCGGCTGCGTAATGAGAGGCAACGACCTTCTCGTTGGTTCCTGCGACGTTATGGTAACAGACTCTCTCACCGGCAACATCCTGATGAAGATGATGTCTTCCTACACCACAGGCGGCAGCTATGAAGCTCTTGGCTATGGCTACGGTCCTGGTATTGGCGAAGGATATGACAGACTCGTTCTCATCGTATCCCGTGCTTCTGGTGCTCCGGTACTGGCTAATGCGATGGAATATGCTTCCCAGCTGGTAAAAGGCAACTACAAAGCGGTAGCTGCAAAAGAATTCGCTGCTGCTCACAAAGCAGGTTTGGATGCTGTTATCGCAGCTCGTAAACCAGTGAAAAAAGAAGTAAGCGAAGAAAAAGTAGAGTGCCCACCAAAAGAAGTTGTTACAGCTTCTATTGCTGGTATCGAAGTTATGGACCTTGAAGATGCTGTACAGGCTCTGTGGAAAGAGAAAATCTACGCAGAGAGCGGTATGGGATGCACCGGTCCGCTGGTAATGATGTCCGAAGCAAACAAAGCGAAAGCAGAAGAAATCCTGAAAGCTGCTGGATACATTTCCTAATACTAAACTTACGGCGCCTGTTGTTTTAGGAGCTGTAAAATAAAAGAGAGCGATATTTGGTCTTCCCGGCTGGATATCGCTCTTTTTTATTCGATCAAAAAGGATAGAAATAGTTTATAATATATGTATTCTTTGCAAAGCCTTTCCGTAATTGTGCAACTTTTTTCGTTAGTGTTCGTACAATATTAACAACTACAATTTTTAAATGTGATATACTAAAAAAATAGGATAGCTTTTAGTATGTAAAACGCTAAAAAGTTACGCCTGCTTAAAACTAATTTTTCCGGATAGAGGAGCTTTTATGAATCGATATAATAAAAGTTATGGAGAATCTCTCCCATACAGTTTCACCGATTCCAATAGCTATACCTATGTGGATGGATTGGGCTTTACACCACCTCCACCAGTAGTAACGGAGCATCGTCTGCTGCAATGGTATTCAAACGGAATTGGATTTGCCATTCTTTTTACAATATTGTTTTCATTTTTTATGCCCTATGTAGTTTTTGATATTGTTAAGATTTTTAGTCCAGCCATTCAACCGTATAACACCAACATCATATCCTCTCCTATTTTGATGCAGTGTGTAGACATCATCTCTTCCACACTCTCTTTGCTGCTTCCGTTTGTTTTGTTTGGCTTTATCTGTAAAATCTCAGTTTCCAAAGCGCTTTCTCTGCGCCGCTTTAACTGTTCCATTGTAGTACCGGCTGTCCTGATTGCAATGGGGGTCAGCGTGATTGGGGCATTTGCGTCGCAGCTGTTTGCCTTTTTTTTATCTCTGGTAGGGTTTGCTCCGACTGAAATCAATATCACCATTCCCTATACACCCGCCGCATCGATCTTATATTTGCTGAACCTGACGGTCTTTTCACCGATCATAGAAGAAGTGGTATTTCGCGGTATCGTGCTCAACACGCTGCGCCGTTTTGGTGACAGCTTTGCACTGTTTATTTCGTCCTTGTTTTTTGCACTCATTCATATGCACCTGCTCCAAATACCAAATGCATTTTTGATGGGGCTTGTGATCGGATATTTTGTGCTTTACAGCGGCTCTCTCTGGACCGGAATTTTGATCCATGTTATCAATAACAGCTTGGTTGTATTGCTCAACGGAATACTATACTCCATCCCAACCTCAAAACATACGATCATACTGCTGGTAACATTTTCTTTGTATCTGGCAGGCGGCATCATAGCGATGCTGTACCTTGTCCGCAAGCATTCCAATATGTTTGTCCTTTTGAACCCATCCAGCTTATCCATTGAACGAAAGAAGTATTTTGTCTTCTTTTCGGCAATCACAATGATTATCTGTCTAATTGTTTTGGGGATATTTACTTTGAACAATACCAATGTGATATAAATAAAATAGACGAACCCAGCAGGAAATTTCCCGTTGGGTTCTGGTTTTTGGAGGGGCATTATGCCAATCTATACACATCGTGACGAAGCATTTATGAGATTAGCAATCGAACAGGCAAAAATTGCAGCCAGTCTTGGCGAAATACCTGTGGGCGCAGTTGTTGTGAAGGGTGAGCAGGTGCTTGGGCGTGGTTATAATCGCAGAGAATTGGATCACTCTGCCACAGCTCATGCCGAAGTTTTGGCAATCGAAGATGCATGTCAAACGCTGGGAACCTGGCGCCTGACAGACTGCGAGCTTTATGTTACATTGGAGCCTTGTCCAATGTGCGCCGGTGCAATCATAAACGCAAGGATACGCCGTGTCATATACGGAGTGCGGGATGAAAAAGCCGGCTGCTGCGGTTCTGTTGCGGATTTTTTTGCGATGCCATTCAACCATACTCCCTTGAGCCGATCCGGTATTCTGGAGGAAGAATGCCGCGCTTTGCTCACGGATTTCTTCCAAACACTGCGCAATTAAAGCACAGATTTCCTTATTCTCATGTTTTCAACATTTTCCGACGTTGAAAACTTCGTTGAAATTGTGGAAAGAGATACGCTGCACGAAGAAAAGACCAAAACATAGAACATATTTGAGTTATTTTATATTTTCAACGTTGAATCTGTGGAAATATTGAACTCTTTCAAGACGATTTCCCTGCCAAGAGAGGATCGTCTTCTTTTCATATCTAAGAGTTTTTGCAGCAGCTTGTGCAGCGATGCGCTCCCTGTTATGCAGCTTTTATGGTATAATAACCGCAGGCAATGCGGTTATTATCAAAATCTTATCGTCTTTTTCCGCCTGCCTCATGGCAGAAGCGGAAAAATGGCTGATTATACCATTGCACTTTGCTTTATGTTATTTTGAACCGAAGAGGTGTTCTTATGGCAAGAACGATTGTTTGTATTACAGAGCCGTTTCATAAACCAAAATCACTGACTGATCTTGTGATTTTTGCAGATATCCGCAGTTTTATTCCACAGTGGGACGCTGCCGATTATTTGAATGCATGCCGGACCTATGCGCAGGAGCATCAGGTTTATTTGGTCCCAAGCCGATTTGTAGTAAATAATATTTTGTATCTTTGCCTGTTTTCTCCGCAGGGCGAGATCCTTGGGATTCAGGGTGCAACCCATCTCAACCTCTCATATCGGGATAAGCTGCAGCAATACGACAAGGTCGAAGTCCTGCAGACACCCATTGGGAATCTCTTTCTTTGTGTGGATGTGGATATCTATTATCCGGAGGTGCTGCGCCTTGCAAAGCTCAAGGGTGCAGAAATTGTGATTTCCTCGCAATATATCGATGCGTATGATCTCAATCATCATATGATTACAACCGGGATGTGGAACGCCGCTCAACAAAACGGGGTATTCGTGGTTGGGTGCTGCAATGCATTTTCTGCCTTGTCCGCCCCTTGGGATATCACATCGGATCAAAGCGGATATCTTGTACCTCCCGCACATACCCGCTCCTTGTTCTGCAAGGTGTTTCTCAACAAACTGGAGCGTTCATCGCTTGCCGGACCACTTGCTCCGCGCCTCAATAAAACCTTAGTGGAGCGTTATGCTTCTGTGATCAGTCAAAGATAGGAGGACGTGGGATGAATCAACTAAAAATGCTGTCAACAGCGCTGATCATGAGTTCTAAATTAAGCCCGTCTGCAATTGAGCGTTCCTTTAAGCAGAGAAAAATAAAAGCCTCCGATGCGCTCCATTATACCAATACAGAAAATTTGAAAATGGCAGCAGTGCAGCTGGAGCTGCGGGAATACAATACACTCGATAACTATATCGACCATATGCAGGATCTTGTCCGGCAGGCTGCGGAAGGAGGAGCACAGCTCGTTTCCTTTCCGGAATACACCGGCTTGCTTCCGATTATGATCTCACCGCTGTTTCGGCAGGTGGCAGAGGACTGCATTTCTCATCTGCGTTATGAAGAGCTGGGTCCTATGATGGAAGGCATATCGTTTTTTAAGGAGCATCTTTCAGACCTTCTCTTTAACTGCTTTTATAATACGTTCGCGTTGCTGGCAAATCGATACCATCTGTATATTCAGGCAGGCTCTACTTTGATTTACAGCCGGGGAAAGCTGTATGAACGCAGTTTTCTTTTTGACCCGGAGGGGGAAGTGATCTTGGAGCAGGACAAGCTGACACTTTCTGAGCGGGAACAATGCTTGGGATTGGCTGCTGGGGAGGATCTGGAGGTGGCATCCACACCGTTGGGGAAAATATCGGTCCTTCTCGGAAACGATTCTTTTCAGTTTGAACCTGCAAAACTGGCGCATGGCTTGGGAGCGCAGATCCTTTTGTGTCCGGTTGCTCCCCGATGCACCGAAAGCATAGCTCCGCATTGCTGCGGACCCTTGATGAGATGTCAGGAGAGGATGCTGTTTTCTGTTGTTTCCTGCCTTGTGGGGAGCTTTGGCGGGTTTGATTTTCGGGCGCAGAGCGGATTGTTTGGACCATATGCTGCTTCCCGCTTGCCAAGCGGAGTATGCATGCAGTCGAACAATACACAGCATACATCGGTTGTAGTTGGACGCTTTAATTTATCGCGCCTGCACCCATCGCTTGATCTTTATACCTCCGATACAAACCCTGCCATCTATGCACAGCTTGAAGCTGCCTATCGGAACCTGCAGGTCCCGCCGCCAAAATCGAATCCATCCTGATTCAGCAAGGATCGGGAAGGTGTGCGACGCCCCAGATCCCCAAAGGATGCAGCGTACCAGGGGTGTTGTCTTGACAAAAATCGGCACAATGATATAATACATACAGAAAATAGATACGTTTCAAGTGTCCTATCGGGAAAAGCGAATGGGAAGAATAGAGAAGTAGGTGCAAATCCTACACGGTAACGCCGCTGTGAGCACAAAGTTTGAGGCTTATTGATGCAAAATCAGTCACTGGGAAACTGGGAAGACAGAGCCTTGAACATTGGACATCTTAGTCCTGAATGTGTAAGTCAGAAGACCTGCTTGAACCGTTTTCTCCGTGATGTTGGGGAAGAGTTCATATTGTTGCGGAAATACGGGCCGTGGCAGCAATTTTGCTGCCACGGCTTTTTGCATTGTTTAAGAGAATCGAGATGCGGGGTTCCACAGCAGGAATCATGCGGTAAGAAATGAAAGGATTTGTAAGATGAAGAGCAATCATAAAGCGGCAATACGGTATACCTTTGTAATATTATTGCTGCTGTTCCTTGCAGCAGTCGGAGTTGTTTTCAGTATCAATACAGGTTCTGTAGATATTTCTCCGCTGCATATTTTTAAGATCATTTTCTTCGGTGCCGATCCAGGATCGATGGCGAGCAACGTCATATGGAAAATCCGGCTTCCCCGCCTTTTGACCGCAGCACTTTTGGGCGGAGCCCTTTCCATATCCGGATTCTTGCTGCAAACATTTTTCCGAAACCCGATTGCGAGCCCCTTTGTGCTGGGGATCTCCTCCGGGGCTAAAATGTGCGTTGGCTTTGTGATCATTTTTGTGGTTGGCTCCTATGGGGTGATTTCTTCCTGGGTGATGGTGCTGGCAGCCTTTTTCGGTTCGCTTCTCATCACGGGCTTTGTTCTGATTTTTGCCAATAAAGCAAAAAATATGTCCATGCTGCTGGTGATCGGCATGATGGTGGGTTACATCTGCTCTGCCATCACGGATTTCTTTGTCACATTTGCAAAAGATCAGGATATTGCCAATATGACCGCGTGGTCGATGGGCAGCTTTTCCGGGGCATCCTGGGATGACCTTGGAGTGATTGCGATTATTGTGAGCACTGCATTCCTTGCAGCAATGACGATTTCCAAACCGATGGATGCATATCAGCTGGGGGAAGGGTATGCGAAAAGCATGGGGATCAACATCCGCCTGTTTCGAACCATGCTGATCATCCTTTCCAGCATCCTCTCCGGATGCGTCACAGCCTTTGCGGGTCCCGTTTCATTTGTTGGGATTGCAGTTCCGCAAATCGCAAAAATTTTGATGAAGACCTCAAAGCCTCTTGTCATTATTCCTACCAGCTTTTTGGGAGGGGCTGTGTTCTGTATTTTCTGTGATCTGATTGCACGCACAGCCTTTGCACCCACAGAGCTTGCAATCAGCACGATCACTTCTTTTCTCGGAGCGCCGGTTGTGATTGCGCTGATGCTCAAACGAAACAGAAATAAACAATAGAGGAGGGGGACGCCATGTACTTTGAAACAAAGGATCTTTGCGTTGGGTATCGGAACAAGGTGCTGATTTCCGGGATCAATCTGTCCGTGGAAAAAGGAAAGATCCTGACTTTGATCGGTCCAAACGGCGCAGGAAAGTCCACCATCCTGAAAACGATCACACGCCATTTGGAGGAGATTTCGGGTGTGGTGTGCATTGAAGACAGCAATATATTAAAATGGAGCAACAAAGATCTCGCAAAGAACCTCTCCGTTATGTTGACAGACCGCGTAACGCCGGAGCTGATGACCTGCCGCGATGTGGTGGCGATGGGGCGATATCCCTATACAAACCACTTTGGAATGCTGACCCCGGAGGACGATGAGATCGTGGAGGAAGCCCTGACCATGGTGCGGGCTGCAGACCTGAGCGAGCGCCCCTTTACCGACATCAGCGATGGGCAGCGGCAGCGCATCATGCTGGCACGCGCAATCTGCCAGCAGCCGGAAATCATCGTTTTGGATGAGCCAACCTCCTATTTGGATATCCGCCATAAAATCGAGCTGTTGGATATCCTGCGCCACATGGCAGCGCAAAAGCATGTAGCGGTGATCCTGTCCCTGCACGAGCTTGACCTGGCAGCAAAGGTTTCAGACCATGTCCTCTGCGTCAAGGGAGATCAAATCGAGCTGTTCGGAACGCCGGAAGAAGTGTTTACCGAAGAACAGATCAACCGGCTGTACGATTTGGAAAACGGTTCCTTCAATACATTGCTGGGAAGTGTGGAGCTGACGGCACCAAGAGGAGAAGCAAAAAGCTTTATTTTAGCGGGGGATGGAAAAGGGATTCCCCTGTACCGTGTTCTGCAGCGGAACAAAATCCCCTTCAGCACCGGGATCTTGTTCCAAAACGATGTAGACTATCAGGTCGCAAAGGTTTTGGCAGAGCATATTGTTTCTGTCCCGCCCTTTTCTGCAATCGGGGAGGAGGATATCAGAAAGGCAAAACAGATGATCGATCAGGCAGATCAGGTCATTGATGCCAAAACACCGATTGGAATCCAAAACCGATGCTTCGAGGATCTTCTTTGTTATGCAAAAGAGAAGAAAAAAGAGATCCTCTCAGGACAGAGCTTTATGAAACAATTTCGATAAACCATCAGCAGAACATTCCCAAAAGGAGGGATCACATCGTGAACAAGCACTGCAAAAGAATCCTCTTTGCAGGAAGCAACAGCGGATGCGGAAAAACCACGGTCACCTGCGCTGTGTTGCAGGCGCTGACCAATCGGGGAATGAAGCCTGCCGCCTTTAAATGCGGACCGGACTACATCGACCCCATGTTTCACAGCCGAATCATCGGCGCCAAAAGTGCCAACCTTGATCCGTTCTTTCTTGATGATAATATGATACGTTATCTATTGGCAAAACGGGCAGAGCCATGTGACCTTTCGATTCTCGAAGGTGTGATGGGCTTTTATGACGGAATGGGACCGACAGCCAAGGCGAGCAGCTATGATCTGTCCGAAATCACGCAAACCCCCGTTATCCTGATCGTCAATGCAAAGGGGATGTCGCTTTCTGCCCTTGCAATCATTGAGGGATTTTTGAATTTCTACCCTCACAATCAAATCTGCGGCGTAATACTCAACCAGTGCAGCCCGATGATTTATGGCACTCTTGCGGAGTCGATCGAAAAACACTTTGGAAAACGGGTGCGCCCTCTGGGTTATCTCCCCAAGATGCCGGATTGCTCTCTGGAAAGCCGCCATCTGGGGCTTGTGACTGCCGATGAAGTAGCAGACCTCAAGGAAAAATTAAGCAGGCTGGCACAGCAGACAGAAAAAACGATCGATTTGGATGCCTTGATGGAGATTGCTGCTTTGGCTCCCGATTTGCATTATACAGAGCCTCAAATCCCGCATTATGATAAAAAGGTACGCATTGCTGTAGCAAAGGACCGCGCCTTTTGTTTTTATTATGAAGATAACCTGCAGCTTTTGCGCGAGATGGGCGCCGAGCTTGTAGAGTTCAGCCCTCTTTGCGACAAGGCACTTCCGCAGGATATTCAGGGGCTCTATCTTGGCGGCGGGTATCCAGAGCTTTATGCAGAGCAGCTGAGCCAAAATGAGTCCATGCGGTACAGCGTCCGCGATTCTCTCAGGCAGGGGCTCCCCTGCATTGCAGAATGCGGCGGCTTTATGTACCTCACCCAACAGATCGAAGGAAAGCCAATGGTGGGATTTTTGCAGGGGGGATGCGAAGACAAGAAAAAGCTAATCCGCTTTGGCTATGTCACACTGACTGCGAAGGAAGACAATCTTCTTTGCAGAAAAGGCGATTCCATCAAGGCGCACGAGTTCCACCATTGGGATGCAGACGACAGCGGAAACGGATTCACCGCAGAAAAATCTACAGGAAAACAGTGGGACTGCGTCCACGTTTCAAAGACGCTTTATGCGGGATTCCCGCATTTTCATTTTTACAGCAACCTTAGTTTTGCCGCTCATTTTTATGAAGCATGTCAGGAGGTCTTACAATGATCGAAATTATCAAACCGATGGATATTGAAAAAAGGAGCTTTGAAATCATTACAGAGCTGCTGGGGGATCGAGAGATCCCATCCGAACAGGAGCTTGTTGTGAAGCGGGTCATCCATACAACCGCAGATTTTGACTATGCAGACAATCTTTGCTTTTCAGAGCACGCTGTTCGAAAAGGAATCGAAGCGCTCAAGGGCGGCTGTGATATTGTAACCGATACCCAGATGGCAAGATCGGGGATCAACAAAACGATTCTCCAAAAACTGGGCGGACAGGTCCACTGCTTCATGTCCGATGAGGATGTGGCGGCGCAGGCGAAGGAGCGGGGTGTCACACGCGCCATCGTTTCTATGGAAAAGGCATCACAGCTCCAGAAGCCGTGTATTTTTGCAGTCGGAAATGCGCCGACCGCGCTGATTTCCCTCAAGGAAATGATCGACGAACATAAAATTGCACCTGCTCTCATCATCGGAGTGCCAGTGGGCTTTGTGAATGTGGTGGAGAGCAAGGAGCTCATCATGGAAACAGACATTCCCTATATTGTGGCAAGAGGACGAAAAGGCGGCAGCAATGTGGCAGCAGCAATCTGCAACGCGATGCTGTACCAGATCATGAGATAGCAAATGGAAGAATTTGTTGTAAAAGAAGGAAAGAAGCTGCGCCTTGGATATACAACCGGTTCTTGCGCAGCGGCAGCGGCAAAAGCCGCCACAGTCCTGCTGCTGACGGGAAAAGCACCAGGCTCCATCTCTCTGATGACCCCAAAGGGGATTCGGCTGGAGCTTCCCATCGTGGAAGCAAAACTTGAGGAACATAAAGCATCCTGCGCCATCCGAAAGGACAGCGGGGACGATCCCGATGTGACCCACGATCATCTTGTTGTTTCTGAAGTTTCGTACTGCGAACGGGGAATCACGGTCGACGGAGGGTTTGGAGTCGGAAGAGTGACAAAACCGGGGCTGGATCAGCCGGTGGGAGCAGCAGCGATCAATTCTGTGCCGCGCAGCATGATTTTAGAAAATGTGGAAGAAGTCTGCAAGCTGTATGACTATCAAGGCGGCATTTCGGTTGTTGTTTCTGTTCCGGACGGAGAGCTGCTTGCAAAGAAAACCTTCAATCCGCGGCTTGGGATCGTTGGGGGGATTTCGATCCTCGGAACGACAGGGATCGTGGAGCCGATGAGCGAAGCCGCCCTTGTCGAAACGATTCGCGTGGAGCTCAAGCAGCGCCGCGCAGACGGACACGATTGCGTGCTGCTCACACCGGGAAACTACGGTGCAGATTTTATTCGGGACAAATTGCAGTTTGATCCGGAATTGGCGGTGCAGACCTCCAACTTCATTGGGGATGCGATTCTCATTTGCAAGGAGCTTGGATTCAGACGGACACTGCTCATCGGGCATATCGGAAAGCTGGTAAAAATCGGCGGAGGGATGCTCAACACCCACTCCAAATACGGAGACTGCCGCATGGAGATCCTTGCTGCCAATGCAGCGGCATCCGGACTTTGTGCAGCTCCAATTGAGGCGATCCTCAACTGTGTTGCCTGCGATGAAGCGGTACGCATCCTGAAGGAAGAAAACGTATTTGAGCCCACCATGAAGCGCTTGGCAGAGCGTGTGGGCTTCCATTTGAGTCAAAAGGCAGAGGAAATGGAGATAGGTGCCATGCTGTTTTCGAAGGAATACGGCATTTTGGGACAGACCGAAAATGCAGCGGATCTGCTGCAGCAAATAAAGGAGGAGTATTAAGAATGGTACATTTTGTAGGTGCAGGAAGCGGAGCACCCGACCTTATCACAGTGCGCGGAGCAAAGCTGCTCGGCGAGGCTGATGTTGTGATTTATGCAGGCTCCCTTGTGAATCCGCGGCTTCTGAGCTATTGTCAGGAAAGCTGTGAGATCCATGACAGCGCAAAGATGACACTGGAAGAAGTGATCGAAGTAATCAAGGAAGCAGAAAAACAGGGGAAAACAACGGTGCGCCTTCATACAGGCGACAGCAGCATTTACGGTGCGGTTCGGGAACAGTTCGACGAACTCATCAAGCTGGGCATCGAATACGATGTTTGCCCAGGCGTCAGCTCCTTCTGCGGTGCAGCGGCAGCTCTGCGCACAGAATATACCCTTCCCGATGTAAGCCAGACCGTCATCATCACCCGTGCTGCCGGCAGGACCCCTGTGCCGGATCGGGAATCCATCCAATCTCTGGCTGCACACCAAGCGACAATGGTGCTCTTTTTGAGCACCTCCCTCACAGAGAAATTGCAGGCAGAGCTTTTGGAGGGCGGTTACTCTGCTGATACACCGGCAGCAATCGTTTATAAAGCGACCTGGCCCGATGAGAAAATTTTCCATTGTACGGTAGGGACCCTGCATCAAACCGTTACAGAAAACGGACTCTATAAAACAGCGCTGATTATCGTCGGCGGCTGTATGGGAGAGTATTATCTGCGCTCTAAGCTGTATGATCCCGAATTCACCACCGAGTTTAGAGAGGGAACCCGATGAATTTAGCGGTTTTTGCTTACAGCCGAAAGGGATGCGAAACGGCGCGCAGAGTCCTTCAGACGATGGGAAAAGATTGTGAATGCAGAGCATTTACGATGGAACGCTTTGAGGAAAGGGGCTTTTCTCCAATTCAAAAACCATCCCCGTCGTTTTACGGACCGCTCTTTCAATGGGCGGATGCGATGGTGTTTGTAGGGGCATGCGGGATTGCAGTGCGGGAAATTGCCCCCCATGTAAAGGATAAGCGCACAGACCCTGCCGTTTTGTCCGTCGATGAGCTTGGTAAGTTTGTGATCCCACTGCTGTCGGGACACATCGGGGGAGCCAATGAGCTGGCAAAATCACTGGCAGAGCAACTCGATGCCATCCCTGTTATTACAACAGCAACCGATATCAACCATAAATTTTCCGTTGACAGCTGGGCTACGACCCACGGCTTTGCAATCGATAATATGCATGCGGCAAAATCCGTATCCGCAGCCATTTTGGAATCTCCGGTTGCGCTGCACAGCGATTTTCCGATTGTGACCCCTCTGCCCAACGGGGTCGTGTCAGGCGATCATGGATCGGTGGGGATTTGTTTAAGCTGGGAAACAAAGAAGCTCTATGAGGAAACGCTGCTCCTCGTTCCAAAAATCCTTCATCTGGGGATCGGCTGCCGAAAGGGAACTTCCATAGAAGCGATTCAGGAGCTGGTGGAGGATGTATTGAATCAATATCATATCCATCCGAAGGCCCTCAAATGCGTTTCCTCAATCGATTTGAAGAAAGAGGAATCGGGGCTGCTGTCTTTTTGTGAAGCAAGGGGGCTGCCTGTTTCGTTTTATACTTCGGAGGAATTAAAGGCTGTCAAGGGGGAGTTCACCCCCTCTGAATTTGTAAAGCATATCACCGGTGTGGACAATGTCTGCGAGCGGGCAGCGCTGATCCATGCAGAGAAACTGATCGTAAAAAAGACTGCCCGAAACGGCGTGACTGTAGCAGTGGCAGCAGAAAATCTGGAGGTGCGCTTTGAGTAAGCTATATGTAGTGGGCATCGGTCCCGGAAATTATGAAAATATGACCATCCGTGCAGTACAGGCACTGAAAGACTGTGATTTGATTGTCGGATATACAGTATATGTAGACCTGGTGAAGGAATATTTTCCTGAGAAGGAATTCCTCACCACCGCAATGACAAAGGAAGTGGAGCGCTGCAGTCTGGCGCTGGAAGAAGCACACAAGGGAAAGAACGTCGCCATGATCTGCTCCGGCGACAGCGGCGTTTACGGAATGTCCGCTCTGATTTATGAGCTTCGCGGAGAAACATCCGAACCGCAAGTCGAAGTGATCCCGGGGCTTACTGCCGCGTGCAGCGGGGCAGCCCTTCTGGGCGCTCCGCTGACCCATGACTTTGCAGTCATCAGCCTGAGCGACCGTCTGACAAAGTGGGAAACCATTGTAGATCGTCTGCGCCATGCAGCTCAGGCAGACCTCTCCATCGCAATTTACAACCCATGCAGTAAGGGACGCCCCGATCATCTCAAAAAAGCATGTGATATCCTGCTTGAATATCTTCCGAAAGACCGTATCTGCGGGATCTGCCGAAATATCGGCCGTCGGGAGGAAAGCGCTCAGATCCTGACACTGGAGGAACTCAAACAGGCAGAGGTTGATATGTTCTGCACGGTATTTATCGGCAATGCGATGTGTAAATCCATCAACGGAAAGATGGTAACACCGAGAGGCTACCGCCATGTCTAAGATTTGCATTTTTGCAGGGACAACGGAAGGGCGTCTGCTGGCGGAGCGCTTGGGCAATCAGCCGATCGAAGTGTTGGTCTGCGTAGCGACCGATTACGGAGAAACGCTCCTTGCACCGACAGAAAATCTCAAGGTTTCTGCGAAGCGATTGTCAGAGCAGGAAATGGAGGAGCTGTTTCGAAAAGAGCAGTTCTCCTGCGTTGTTGATGCGACGCACCCTTATGCAACGGAGGTAACGGAGAATATCCTTGCCGCCTGCACAAGCTGCGGCATCAAATATCTGCGGCTCCTGCGCGGAGCCTCGCAGGAGGAAGGGGATGCAGTTGTCGTTTCGGACACAAAATCTGCCGCAGAATTTCTTGCCTCCACCGACGGGAATATCCTCCTGACGACCGGAAGCAAGGAGCTGAGCGTGTTCGCTCCCCTTGCCTCCCGAATTTACGCACGGGTGCTGCCAATGGAAAGCTCGTTCATCAGCTGCAAGGAGGCAGGGATCGAGCCGTCCCATATCCTTGCAATGCAGGGTCCGTTCAGCGTTGACATGAACCTTGCACTCCTCAAATCATGCGCGGCAGCGTATCTTGTAACAAAGGAAGGCGGACGCAGCGGCGGATTTGCAGAAAAGATGGAGGCGGCAAAACAATATGGCGCAACGATGGTCATCATCGGAAGACCGGAACAAAAGAGCGGAATGGAATTTTCAGAGCTTCTGAACCATCTGTGCCGCCGCTTTGGGCTTCATCTGCCGCCAAAGGTGCGCGTTGTGGGAATGGGTCCGGGAAGCGAAGCTGCAATGACGGAAGAAGTACAAAATGCCATCAAAACAGCGGACTGCCTGATTGGAGCAAAGAGGATGTTGAAAACTGCATCTGCGCATCAGACAGTCTATGATGCCATTTCTCCTGAAAAAATTGCCCAATTTATCCAAGATCATTCCGAATATCACAGCTTTACGGTGATCATGTCAGGGGATACCGGTTTTTTCAGCGGTACCAAGAAGCTGATTCCACTTCTCCACGACTGCGATGTGGAAATCCTGCCGGGACTTTCTTCTCTATCATATCTTTGCGCAAAATTGGGAGAATCCTATGAGGATGTCGTCAACATCAGCCTGCACGGAAGAGCACACAACCTTGTTCCCGATGTGCGCAGATATCCCCGTATTTTTACGCTGACCGGGGGAGAAAACAGTATCGATTCCATTTGCCGTCAGTTGTGTGACGCACAGCTTGGGGACGTCAAGGTGAGTGTTGGAGAAAGACTCAGCTATCCCGAAGAAAAAGTTACGATTGCAGCGGCAAAAGAGCTTTGTAATCGCGAATTTGACAGCTTGAGCGCTGCACTGATTGAAAACCCCGCTGCAAACCCAATCGTGACCCACGGTCTGCCGGACGAGCTCTTTCAAAGGGGGAGTGCATCCGACGGGGCAGTGGTACCGATGACAAAGATGGAGGTGCGCTCTGTGGCACTCTCCAAGTTGCAGCTGACAAAGCGCGCAGTTTGCTGGGATATCGGCGCAGGAACGGGCTCTGTGGCGATCGAAATGGCAATGCAGACGGATGGGGATGTGTATGCAATCGAGCGAAAAGAGGATGCAGTCGATCTTCTGAAGGAAAACTGTCGGAAATTCGGGACACACAATGTAACTGCAATTTTGGGAACAGCACCGGAGGGATGTGAGGATCTTCCCGCTCCGACCCATGTATTCATCGGCGGAAGTGCCGGAAATATGAAGGACATCTTAGAGCTGATCCTTCAAAAAAATCCCCATGCCCGCATTGTGGCAACGGCAGTTACGCTCGAATCGATTGGAGAGCTTTGCTCCTGCATGAAGCAGTTTTCGTTTGCAGAAACGGTTTGCATCACCTCTGCAAGGGATCGAAGAGCGGGTTCGTACCACCTGATGATGGGGCAAAACCCGATTCATATTTTTACGCTCCAAAATGAATAGAATACTTTCAAAAACGCCCGTCGCAAGACCGGCGTTTTTCTGTATCACTGACAGATGTACCTGCACCCCAAAAGCATCTGAGCTATACCCCTCTGCTCCTTTTCGATTTCTCCCAATGATCTCTGTAAGACTTTTTGATGGTTTTGCATAAGCGGCAGAAAGGTGCTCAGAAAGGCTTGAGCTTACGGTTTGTATCAATGGCGGAATGATTAAATATACATAATAATATGTATTTATAAAAATAATTTTAAAAAAGTATTGCATTTTAATTCATAAGAGCGTATAATAACTCAATGTTAAACATATTTTAACATTAGATTAAGAGGAGATGTAGAATATGAATAAGAAAATTGTATCAGCAGTGCTTAGTGCCGCAATGTGCATAAGTATGCTCTCAGGATGCGGCGGCGAACCCAACCAGCCAACAGCAGATAATAAAGAAACAACAAATGCGGCAGAGGATGCAAACAAAAAGACGGATGTCACAGTTGGTGTCGGTCAGCAGTTTACAACCCTGGACCCAGGTATTTCAACAGAAACAGTCAATTCCTACGCAATCAAACATATGTATGCAGCGCTGTATAGCAAATTGGAAGACGGCACCATCATTCCGGACCTGGCAGATGGCGAACCGGAGGTTAGCGAGGATGGGCTTACCTATACGATCAAAATCAAGGAAAACGTACAGTGGAGCGATGGCAAGCCGATCACGGCACAAGATTTTGTATACGGTATCAACAGAAACCTCACCTACGGTGCAGAAAACAGCTTCGCCATTGATTCTGTGGCAAGATATTTGCAGGACGCACAAGAATATCAGGCGGACACAGAAATCGATTTGAGCAGCTTCGAATTTGCCGGTGTGAAGGCAATCGATGACAAAACCGTACAATATCAGTTAAAATCCCCGTGTGCATTTTTCACCGGGCTTCTTTGCGGAGACGCATGGCTGCCGCTTCGGGAAGATTTTGCAGAGCCGGGATTTTCAGAGTGGTCGGTTGAACCGGGGTATCCGGTGTGCGGTCCGTATGAGCTGACATACTGCAACGAAAACGAAAAGGTAGTCCTTGAAAAGAATGAAAACTACTACAATGCCGATAAGGTAACAATCGATAAAATCACATTTTTGGTAATGCCGGATATGGATGCACAGGCCGCAGCCTTCAAAACAGGCGACTTGGATGTGGCACTTTCCATCAACTCATCCATCATCTCCACCTATGAAAACAAGAATGAACTTTGGAGCTACCCGGAGCAGGCTGTTTACTCCATCGATGTGAACTCCGGGGAGAAGGGGATAGATGCCTTGAAAAATGTGGATGTACGCCGCGCGATTTCCCTGGCAATCGACCGGGAAGAAATTTGCAAAGCAATCGATGTCGGAGATTTTTACAAACCTCTCTATGGATATGTTCCTTACGGAATGAAGGGCGTTGAAAAAGACTTCCGTATCGAAGGCGACGAAAAGGAAAAAATGGCAGGCTATGATCCGCAGGCAGCGAAAGAGCTCCTTGAGAAAGCGGGCTATGATGAAAACAATCCTCTGGAATTAAAATATAAATATTCAAACAACTCCATCCACGGAGATATCGCTCAGATCCTTCAGCAGATGTGGAAAAATGTCGGCATCGATGTAGAGCTTGAGGTTGTTGAATCCGGTGTGTTCTACGATCAGGTCGATCAGGGTGACTTTGATCTTGCCCGTTATGCCCTTTCCTGCACCAACGACCCATCACAGTATCTGAATCAATGGACAAAGGAAATGCAGCCGGTTCCAGCCGTAAATGATCCGAAATACGACCAGATGATGCAGGATGTAGCCTTCATCACAGACAGGACCGAATATATGAATAAACTGCACGAAATCGAAGAATACCTCGTCAAAGATATGGTATACGTTATCCCGCTTTTCGGTTATAACCAGCCGGCTTTGAAAAAGGAAAATTTAAAAGGAGTTCATGAGAGCCACGATTCTTTACCGCTCTATTCTTATGCATATGCGTGGTTTGAATAAGGAGAAGAACAAATGAAAAAATTAGAAAGCACTGCATTGCTGGATTTTCAGTATTTGTCAGACCTTACTGTATCACCGAAAGAAAAAAGTGCTGCCTTTGTGGTGAAAAAAGCAAAAGCAGATCAGACAGGATACGATTCCTATATTTATGCCATCGACCTTGACTCTGAGAAAGTCTGGAAGCTGACTTCTTCCGGCTCGGATTCCGGTATGATCTATGACGATGAGAATACACTGCTGTTCCCATCGGTACGCAAGGAATCCGATGCCGCAGACGACTTGAACGCAAAAACAGTGTTTTACAAAATTGCATTGAATGGGGGAGAGGCAGAGGAAGCCTTTGCCGTCCCCTATACAGTGGATAAAATAGGAAAGGTTTGTGATGGGGTTTATGTGTTTTCGGCAGAGGTTGACCTCAATCAGCCCAAAACACAAGAAGAAAGCCAGTATCATGTGCTGGAGGAGCTTCCATTCTGGAAAAACGGCGGGTATTTTGCCTCCCGTTTCAGAAATTCCCTGTTTATATTGGAGGAAAAGACCGGTGAAGTTACCCAGCTGACCCCTCCGCTTTTTGCCGCAGACAATTTTAAAATAGCACAAAGCAAGGTGTATTACACCGGCGTTTCCTATGATGCTGTTTTGCCGGATACAAACGGGCTCTATGTTTACGACGTACAGAGTAAGGCAACACAGACCCTGATCGACAGCGACAAAATTCACATCGACTCTTTCGATATTGAACCAACGGAGGAAGGAAATCATACGGTATGGCTTGCAGCTTCCACGATGGACAAATACGGGAATGGGCAGTACCCGGATCTTTATCGATGTGAAAATAAGGAAATGCACCTTGCAGCTGTTTATGGGAATGGAGTCGGTACTTCCGCGGCCGGAGATACTGTGCTTGGCGGCGGCTTCAAATTTCAGGTATATCAGGGAGCGCTTTACTTTGTATCTATGACAGAAGTCAACGCAGAGCTCTACCAGCTTCAAAAAGATGCGAATCAGGCGGCAAAGGTGATCCCGTTTGACGGTTCTATTGATTGCTTTGCAATGACAGGGGATAAGGTTTTGATGATTGCAAGAAAGCCGGGAAAACTTTCTGAGCTTTATGTATACGATCAAAAGACCTGTGAGGAAAAGCAGCTTCAATCCTTTAACGAAGAAGTGCTGAAGGATACCTATGTGGCTCAGGTGATCGATGCCGGGTTTATTGATTCTGACGGCGTGAAAATCGAAGGCTATGTGATCCTTCCAAAGGACTATGATCCAAAGAAGAAGTATCCCGGCATTCTCGATATGCACGGCGGACCAAAAGGAGCATTTGGAACGGTTTATTTTCATGAGATGCAGTGGCTTGCAAATGAAGGTTACTTTGTATTTTTCTGCAATCCACGGGGAAGTGACGGAAAAGGCAATGAATTTGCCGATCTGAGGGGAAAATACGGAAACATCGATTATAAAGACTTTATGGAATTTACAGACCATGTGCTTGAGATGTTCCCATCCCTTGATAAAAATCGTCTCGGCGTCACCGGCGGAAGCTACGGCGGATGGATGACGAACTGGATCATCGGGCATACGGATCGCTTTGCAGCAGCCGTAAGCTGCCGGAGCTTTTGCAACTTCCTGTCCGATTTTGGAGCTAGTGAAATTGGATATTCCTTTGATGTCAATGAAAATGCCGGGAAAACCCCGTGGACCGCGCCGGAACAGCTGTGGAAGCATTCTCCGATTGCATACGCCGACCGGGCAAAAACGCCGACACTGTTTATTCATTCAATCAAGGATTATAACTGTCCGATTTCGGAAGGTCTTCAAATGTTTGCAGCACTGAAATATCATGGTGTGCCATCAAAAGCATTTCTTATTGAGGGCGAAAACCATGAGCTTTCCAGAAGCGGAAAGCCGATCCATCGGCTGCGCCGCCTGACGGAAATGAAATCCTGGTTTGACCGATATCTTAAACTGGATCAGATCGAATAAAGGAGACAAAAAAGATGGTAAAATATATTGCAAAACGTCTGGGCATCGGCTTGGTCACCTTGTTTTTGCTCATAACAGTCACATTCTTTCTGATGCATGTGATCCCCGGCTCTCCTTTTGCGGGTGAATCCACAAAACTTCCGGTCAAGGTAGTCGAAAGGCTGAACGAAAAATACGGGCTGGATAAATCGATTGCAGAACAGTATGTGATCTATATGAAGAACCTTCTTCATGGTGATTTTGGGGTTTCGATTTACAGAAAAGGAAAAAGCATCGCAAAAATCATCGAAAATGGGCTCCCCTACACAATGAAGCTGGGTGCAGTCGGCTTCTGTTTTGCAATAACCATCGGTATCCTTTTGGGAACGGTCGCTGCTTTTTCCAAAAAGAAATGGGTGTCCAATGCGGTCCTGTTTTTGGCGACTGCCGGCGTCAGCATGCCGGGCTTCCTTTTGTCGGTCCTTTTGATGCTGTTGTTTGGTGTAGTTTTGCAGTGGCTGCCTTTTGTAGGTCTCAGTTCACCGCTCCATTATATCTTACCTGCATTAGGAATGGCATTTTATCCGATTTCTATGATCGCACGTCTTGTAAGAAGCAGTCTGCGTGAGGTAATGAAACAGGATTATATGGTCCTTGCAAAATCAAAAGGGACTTCGGACAAATTGGTGATTTTGCGCCATGGCTTAAAGAATGCAATGCTTCCGGTCGTTACATATGCAGGACCGTTGATTGCTACCATGCTGACAGGGAGCTTTGTAATAGAAAGTCTGTACTCTATTCCGGGGATCGGCGCAGAATTCGTAACAAGCATTACCAACCGTGACTACACGATGATCATGGCGCTTACAATCATTTACGGCGCATTTATTATTTTTGCCAATCTGATCACGGATCTTATCAATGCATTGATGGACCCAAGGATCAAATTAGGGAAGTAGGAGGCATTTGCATGACAGATACAGAAATCCAGTACGAGGATTCTCTGTTTGAGAAGATCCCCGACAGTGAGAAAAATACCGAATTTGTTGCAATCGAGAGCAAAACGTATTTTCAGGATGCCTGGAACTGCTTTAAGAAAAATAAACTGGCACTTTGGGGATTGGTCTTTCTTTTGGTTATGATCCTCCTTGCGATTTTTGTACCAATGCTGTCGCCATATACCTACGATGCTCAGAATCTTGACATGAAAAATGCCCTCCCGTCTCTTTCCCATCCTCTTGGAACGGATAAGCTCGGAAGAGATATTTTAGTGCGGCTGATGTTCGGCGCAAGGGTCAGCCTGCTGGTTGGATTTGTTGCAGCCTTTCTGAATCTGATTATTGGCGTAGTTTATGGCGGTATCTCCGGATATATAGGTGGTACCACGGATATGATCATGATGCGTATTGTCGACTGCATCTATTCCATCCCATCGATGCTTTACGTCATTTTGATCATGATGGTGTTCGGCTCCAATATCGGCTCGGTCCTTTTGGGAATTTCTATTTCATCCTGGATCGGAATGGCCCGGCAGGTGAGGACACAGGTGCAGACCCTCAAACAGCAGGAGTTTGCATTGGCAGCGTATGTGATCGGGGCATCCAAGTCACGGATCTTATTTAAGCATCTGATCATAAATTGTATGGGTCCAATCATCGTATCCACGACCCTGATGGTGCCGGATGCTATTTTTACAGAGTCGTTTCTTGCGTTTATCGGAATCGGCATTTCACTTCCGCAGGCAAGCTGGGGAACCTTGGCGAGTGAAGCCCGCTCTGTGATCCAGAGCTTCCCGCTTCAAATCGTATGGCCCGTCGCTGCAATCTGCCTTACCGTACTGTCCCTAAACTTTATCGGAGATGGCATCGGCGAGGCGCTCGACCCAAAAACACGTTAGAGGGGAAAAATCATGGCATTGCTTGAAGTAAAAAACTTAAATGTAGATTTTGAAACAGATCAGGGAAACGTTCATGCAGTCCGCGATATTTCCTTTTCGATTGGAGAGTCGGAGGCAGTTGGGATCGTTGGAGAATCCGGCAGAGGAAAAAGCGTTACCATGTATTCCGTCATGGGACTTTTGGCTGGCAATGGAACCATTACCGGAGGAAGTGTTCGTTTTAAGAATCAGGAGATCACCGAGTCCTCCTTCTCAAATCATAAAGAGTATGAGAAGTTCATGAATAAAATCCGCGGCAACGAAATGTCGATGATTTTCCAGGACCCGATGACCTTTCTCAACCCGGTTGTAAAAATCGGAAAGCAGATCGTGGAAGTGATTCGCAACCATAAAAAAATCTCCAATGCCGAAGCCGAAAAGCAAGCAGTGGAGCTGATGAGGAAGGTCGGGATTCCGTCACCGGAAAAACGCCTGAAGCAGTATCCTTATGAGTTTTCCGGAGGAATGCGGCAGAGGATCATCATTGCCATAGCGCTGGCATGCAATCCAAAGCTCATCATCGCGGATGAACCAACTACAGCTTTGGATGTTACCATCCAGGCACAGGTCTTGGATCTGATTCGGGAAATGAAGGAAGAAACAGAATCTTCCGTTATTATGATTACCCATGACTTGGGTGTGGTTGCCAGTATGTGCGACCGTATCCTTATCATGTACGGAGGGAAAATCGTAGAAAGCGGAACAGACCGGGAAATTTTCTATGAGCCAAAACACCCCTATACAAAGGGCTTGTTAAAGTGTGTCAACAACCCACAAAAACAGACAAAGCTGCAGCCGATTGCCGGGTCTCCCCCAGACCTTCTGAACCCACCGGCGGGATGTCCCTTTGTGGACCGGTGTCCGAATGCAATGCGGATCTGCAAGGATCATATGCCATCTGTGACAGAATATTCAGCCACCCATCAGTGTGCATGCTGGCTTAACGAAGCAGAAAAGAGGGGGTTAATCAATGACTGAACAAAATCATGAAACACCGCTCCTCAAAGTGGAGAACCTGAAAACATATTTTGATATTACAAAAGGGCTATTCTCCAAAAAGCAGGTGGTAAAATCTGTGGACGATGTGAGTTTTACGATCAACGCAGGAGAGACTTTTGGGCTGGTAGGGGAATCCGGATGCGGCAAATCTACCCTTGGAAGAACCATCGTTAAAATTTATCCGGCGACAGATGGGGCAATTTATTACAACGGAAAGAACATTGCAAAACTTTCCAAGGACGAGGAAAAGGAATTCAGAAAAGATGTGCAGATGATTTTTCAGGACCCATATGCATCGCTGAATCCGAGAATGACCGTCGGTGAGATGATAAAAGAACCGATGGAGATCCACGGAATCCTTAACAGCGATGCAGAGCGTGAGGAGCGGGCTGCTGAACTATTAAAAATTGTGGGACTGAAACCGGACCATATCAGAAGATATCCTCACGAATTTTCCGGCGGACAGCGTCAGAGGATCTCGATTGCAAGAGCCCTTGCACTGAATCCGAAATTTATCATCTGTGATGAGCCGATTTCTGCATTGGATGTTTCCATTCAGGCGCAGATCATCAATCTGTTAAAAGAGGTACAGGAACAGACAGGCATCGCCTATCTGTTTGTAGCCCACGACCTGAGCATGGTAAAATATATCTCGGACCGTATTGGCGTGATGTATCTCGGACATTTGGTTGAATTAGGGGATGCGGATGATTTGTATGAACATCCTCTGCACCCTTATACAAAAGCCCTGCTTTCCGCAGCGCCGATACCGGACCCGGATATAGCAAAACAGAGAGAGCCGATTCGATTGCAGGGGGAATTGCCAACACCGGTAAATCCGCCCGCCGGATGTCCTTTTGCAGGCAGATGTCCTTACGCAGAGGAGCGCTGCCTGAAAGAGCGCCCGGAGCTTGAGCCTGTAGGAAACAGGATGGTGGCTTGCTTTAAGGTTCAAAAATCCTCTGAGGCTGCTGCAATGTAAATTTGATATGTTAAAAGAAGTTATTTCTTCCGGCAGGAAACCTTTTATGGGCTCCTGCTTTTCTTTTGCTCCGATTTCAGAAGTCTGTGTCAAACCCATGCCGCATCAAGATCATGGAGAAAGGTGAAGAACCGTGCTGCCCAGTAAAAAGGAAAAACAGTTTTCCGCTACTGCCGCACCGATCAAATCTTCACAAAGCAAAAAGGAATGACGATAGAGGATTTGGGTGATATAATAAAAGAAAAAGCAATAAGGAGGACGCAGCGATGGAACAGGGTCAGGTACATATTTACACAGGGGACGGCAAGGGAAAAACAACCGCAGCGATCGGTCTTGCGGTGCGTGCGCTGGGAGCCGGAAAAACGGTTTATATGGGGCAGTTCATCAAGGATATGCAGTACCATGAGATCGAACCGCTTCGGACACTGGGCGCACAGGTGGAGCTTTACGGCAGCGGGGACGGATGCTTTATCGAACGAGAACCAGCGCAGAAGGACTTAGATGCTGCAACATGCGGCATCAAAAAGCTGCATGGTGCAATCACCTCTCAACAATACGATCTTGTAATAGCCGATGAAATCAATGTTGCATGGATGCTCCATCTTGTCAGCGAGGAGGAGATGCTGTCCCTGATTGCAGAAAAACCGGAAAATGTGGAGTTGGTTTTGACCGGAAGAGGCTGTCCGCCGCGCGTGTTGGAGCGGGCAGACCTGATTACAGAAATGAAGGAGATCCGCCACTACTACAACACCAAGGGACTGCTTGCAAGGGATGGAGTCGAGCGGTAGATGGCATCTCTTCCCGATGCTTTGCATAAGAATGCATTGACAGTGATTTTATTCCCAAGTATAATGAAGGTGCGGATTGCCCAGCGATACAGCAGGAGGGCAGCCTTGTAGAAATAATCACAAAATCGATCCGGGCGAAGCTCCCTTTCTGGGATCAAAACAGTGATTTTGGTGCTATACAGAGCATTAAAACAAATTTTGCAGTTGAGATCATCATTTTGTGATTTTTTGCGGAACACAAGTCCCAAGACTTGTATTTGTACAGAGAATCCGGAAAAGTTACCGGGCGGAGAAGGAATGGGGCTTCCTTTCTGACAAAGAGGTCGGCTTCGCAATTAAAATTGCGCTATCCTGTACAAAGAGAATCGAATATGTGAAGCAGAGATACAGGGAATGCTGCTTGCTTTTTAGATGGGCAGCCATTGAGGAAAGGCAAGGAAACAGTGGAATCGGTTGGAGAACCGGGGGAAGCCAGAGCGGAAGGCTCTGCACCCTTTAGTCTTTTCTGTTTGAGAAAACCAACGAAAACTCGAATGATAAGAAAAGGAGAATGTTCCATGGGTTACAAAAGTGACATCGAAATCGCACAGGAAACAACAATGAACCATATTCGGGAGGTTGCACAGTCCATCGGCATCGAGGAAAAGTATATTGAGCAGTATGGAAACTACAAAGCAAAAATCGACTACAATATGCTCAAAGACTATGAAAACACCCCGGATGGAAAGCTCATTCTGGTGACGGCAATCAGCCCGACACCGGCAGGAGAAGGAAAAACCACAACAACAGTCGGACTTGCCGACAGCTTGAAGAAAATCGGAAAACGAGTTGCGGTAGCTCTTCGTGAGCCATCGCTTGGACCGGTATTCGGCGTAAAAGGCGGCGCAGCAGGAGGCGGCTATGCTCAGGTAGTCCCAATGGAGGACATCAACCTTCATTTTACCGGAGATATGCATGCAATCGGTGCAGCCAACAACCTGCTTGCAGCAATGCTTGACAACCACATCTATCAGGGCAATCAGCTCAACATCGATCCAAGACGCATCACATGGAAGCGCTGTGTTGATATGAACGACCGCCAGCTTCGCTTTGTCACAGACGGTCTGGGCGGACGGGTCAACGGCGTTCCGCGTGAGGATGGGTATGACATCACCGTAGCATCGGAGGTCATGGCGATCCTCTGTCTGTCCAGGGATCTGATCGACCTCAAGGAGCGTCTGGCAAACATTGTGGTTGGATATACCTATCAGGAAGAGCCTGTAACGGCAGGTCAGCTTCACGCAGAAGGTGCAATGGCAGCATTGCTCAAGGATGCGCTCAAACCAAACCTTGTGCAGACACTTGAGCATACTCCGGCATTTGTACATGGAGGTCCGTTTGCCAATATTGCACATGGCTGCAACAGCATCATGGCAACGAAAATGGCGATGAAGCTGGGGGACTATGCAATCACAGAGGCAGGATTCGGCGCAGATCTCGGTGCAGAGAAGTTTTTAGACATCAAATGCAGAATGGCAGGATTGAAACCATCTGCTGTTGTGATCGTAGCAACCGTTCGTGCACTCAAGCATCACGGAGGCGTTGCAAAAGCCGATCTGGGCACAGAGAATATCGAAGCTCTGAAAAAAGGTCTTCCGAACCTCTTGCAGCATGTAGAAAATATTACGAAGGTATATCACCTTCCGGCTGTGGTGGCGATCAACCGCTTCCCGACGGATACCGAAGCAGAACTTAAAACAGTGGAAGAAAAGTGCAAAGAGCTGGGTGTCAATGTGGCTCTGTCCGAGGTATGGGGCAAGGGCAGCGAGGGCGGAATCGAATTGGCAGAGGAAGTGGTTCGTTTGTGCGAGCAGCCGAATGATTTCACCTACTGCTACGATACCGAATCCTCCATTGAAGAAAAACTCAATGCAATCGTTACAAAAATCTATCACGGCGACGCAGTGGAGCTCACACCTGCTGCAAGAAAGCAGATGATGAAGCTCAATGATCTCGGATTTGGGAAAATGCCGATCTGTATGGCAAAAACCCAGTACAGCTTTTCCGACAATGCATCTCTGCTTGGCGCACCGAGGGGATTCAAGGTTCAGGTGCGCAATCTGAAGGTTTCTGCCGGAGCAGGGTTTATCGTTGCGCTTACCGGAGAGATCATGACGATGCCCGGACTGCCAAAGGTTCCGGCGGCGGAAAAGATCGATGTGGATATCACTGGCAAAATCACAGGATTGTTCTAAGAAAAGCGCTTCCTCCCATCGAAAATAAAGCAAAAAGAATGCCGTCAGTCGAACGATCCGACTGACGGCAACAATTTTACACTATTTCACATATTGGCAGGTTAAACGGAATGAAATAGACCCTTGGCTTTTAGATATGTTCCTCTACATATTTTACAATATCGCCAACGGTTTTTAAGCCTTCAATATCCTCATCAGGAATTTCGGTATCGAATTCTTCCTCCAGAGTCATGATAAGGTCTACAATGTCCAGGGAATCGGCACCCAAATCATCGATGATTTCAGATTCTTCTGTAACCTGTTCCTCATCAAGATCCAACTGATCGCACAAAATTCTGGAGATCTTTTCAAGAACGTCCATAGATAACCCTCCTTTCACATGGGAAGCACTCCATAGGAGCATTCCCAAAACCGGTTTGCGATGATATTTCGCCTAAAAAATATCATACCTGTTTTTTTAGCACAAATCAATAGTATTTTGATAAAACAAAAGAAAAAATAGAGGCTTTTTCGTCTTGTGCTTCACAGGATATAACGAATGAAATGGTTATATCATGGATAGGTTCACCTGTCAAGAGTTAATCGTTAAAGTTTGCAGAAAAGAAAAAGAATCCGGTTTTCTTCCGGAATATTTTTAATAAAGGGGAGAAGTGATATGAAACACTTTGGTATTTTAGGTTATCCGCTCAAGCATACCATGTCGCCTGTTTTGCACAAAAAGCTGGCAGATTCTTTGGGAGAAGCGGTGTCCTATAAGATCAGGGAGATCGCTCCGGCGGATTTGGAAGGCTCTATGGAAAATTTGCTGTCGTTGGATGGGTTCAATGTTACGATTCCGTATAAAGTACAAATCAAAAAATATCTGGACGGTCTGGATGCATCTGCGCAAAAGCATGGGGCAGTCAATGTGGTGGCTTCGATCGACGGAAAGCACATCGGATATAATACCGACTGCATTGGATTTGTCCGCTGTATGCAGGGCGCAAACATTCCGATTTCCGGGAAAGTGTGCATTGTCGGTCTGGGCGGTGTCGGAAGGATGTTTGCAACAGAATGCGCCCATCATGGCTGTGAATTGACCATTGCAGTGCGCAAAAAGAATATCGAATCAGAAGATCAGAATGACGAAACAGCTGTCCTTCAAAAGCGCCTTGAAGCGATATCGGGGAAATCTGTTTGCGTTGTTCCTGTTGAGGAGTTGAGCGGAAGCTTTGACCTGCTCATCAATGCAAGCCCTGTGGGGATGTTCCCGAATACAGATGCTTCTCCGGTGCGCACAGAGCTTCTAAGAGATGTAAAAACGGTGTTTGACTGTATCTACAACCCCAAGGAAACAAAATTGATGAAAGAGGCGCAGAGGATGGGGTGCAAAGTATGCGGCGGGATGCCGATGCTCGTTTGGCAGGCAGCGGCAGCGCAGGAGATTTGGCTGCAAAGGCACTTCACACAGGATCAAATTAAACCAATCCTTTCCGAAATGGAGGAAATTTTGTAATGGAAAAACGACAGAACAGCATTTTCCTCTGTGGATTTATGGGAGCAGGCAAAACGACCCTTGGGAAAAGTCTGGCGCAGGAGCTGGGATGGCACTTTCTTGATACCGATGCATGCATTGAGGAGCAGCATGGTCCCATCCCTCAAATTTTTGCACAGCATGGAGAAGCGTATTTTCGCGAACTGGAGGCAGAGATTGCACAGAAGATGCAAAATACAGAGAAAACGGTAGTTTCCACCGGCGGCGGATTTATGATGTCCCCAAAAGTTCAGGAATCCCTGAACAATCAAACCGTCGTTTATCTCTCTGTAGATTTTGAAGAATGCTATCGAAGGATTGCTGCAAGCGAGCGTCCGCTGGTAAAATCCAATACGAAAGAAGCGCTGTTTGCGCTTTATCAGCACCGCGATGCAATTTACCGCAGCGTTTGTTCTACAGTGATCGAAAACAGCGGAAAAACACAGGATACCGTACAGGAGATCATCACTCAGTGTGATCTTGTAAGAGCATAATCAAATGATTTTATAGGGTACGACAAATGAAGGAAGGTGAGGACTCTTTAACAGGAAATTTCCTGTTCATCTGCACAGAAAGAGCTCTCTCATTATTTCCAAAGCAATAAAAATTTTTATGAAACGATGCCAAAAGTGCTGTGTGAGAAACCCACACAGCACTTTTTCTGTAAATCTACAATTTTTAGTATGCTTTGCCCCAGTATACCATTTCTTTGGCAGGCTTTCCGCAGCAAACGCATACATCGGAAAGATGTTCCTGCTGATAAGGGATGCAGCGAGAGGAAACGCCGGCAATCTCTTTGAGTTTTGCTTCGCATTCGTCATCTCCGCACCACATTGCTTTGATGAAGCCGGATTTTTCGTTTGCGATCTGAATCATCTCATCAAGTGTGAGCGCAGTGTAGGTGCGGCGTTCGCGGTTCTGGAGTGCCTTTTCAAACAGACCGTCATGCACTGCTTTGAGAAGCTCGGGAACTCTGCTTTCCAGTTCATCGAGAGATACGAATACTTTTTCGCGGTTATCACGGCGAACCACAACGCACTGATTTTTCTCGATGTCCTTTGGACCGATTTCGATGCGCAGCGGAACACCTTTCATCTCGTACTCAGCAAATTTCCATCCCGGAGAGTTGTCAGAGCAATCAAGTTTTACACGGAAGTCTTTTGCAAGGCGTTCTTTGAGCTCGGTAGCTTTTTCGATGACGCCTTCCTTGTGCTGTGCAACCGGAACAACGACAACCTGAATCGGAGCAACCGCAGGAGGGAGAACAAGTCCATTGTCATCACCATGAGTCATGATGATTGCACCAATCAGACGGGTAGAAACGCCCCAGGAGGTCTGGTGCGGGTACTGCGGCTTGTTTTCTCTGTTCTGGAACACAACATCGAATGCTTTTGCAAAACCATCGCCAAAGTAGTGGGAGGTACCAGCCTGCAAAGCCTTGCCGTCGTGCATCATAGCTTCAATGCAGTAGGTTGCTTCTGCGCCGGCAAATTTTTCCTTGTTTGTTTTCTGCCCTTTGAGGACCGGCATCGCAAGGGAGTTTTCGCAGAAGTCAGCATAGATATCGAGCATCTGCTTTGTCTCTGCGATTGCTTCTTCTGCAGTTTCGTGCATGGTGTGACCTTCCTGCCAGAAGAATTCGCGGGTTCTCAGGAACGGACGGGTCGTTTTCTCCCAACGAACCACAGAGCACCACTGGTTGTACAGTTTTGGAAGATCACGGTAGGATTTGATGATATTGCTGTAGTGATCGCAGAACAGGGTTTCGGAGGTTGGACGTACACACAGACGTTCCTGAAGCTCCTCAGAGCCGCCGTGAGTTACCCATGCAACCTCGGGAGCAAATCCGGCAATGTGATCCTTCTCCTTTTGGAGCAGGCTCTCCGGGATAAACAGAGGCATTGCCACGTTTTCGTGGTTGGTTTCCTTTAATTTTGTATCAAGGATGTGCTGGATGTTTTCCCAGATCGCATATCCATATGGGCGCAGGATGACGCAGCCCTTGACGGAGGAATAGTCACAGAGCTCTGCTTTTTTTACAACGTCTGTGTACCATTTGGCAAAGTCAACTTCCATAGAAGTGATTTCCTCTACCATTTTTTTGTTGTCAGCCATGGTAAGATCCACCTTTCTTGTTAGAACATCAGATTTTTTGTGATGCCATGAAAAGAGCAGCAAAAGAGAGGAGAAAATAAAAAAGCCCTAAGCTGACCTGAGTCAGTTTAGGGCGAACGATCTGTCCGTGTTACCACCTAAATTCAGAAAATCCTGCACTTAGTCCGCACAACACCTTTGTATTGTGCAAGATCTTCTGTAACGGGAAGAATCCCGGCGAGGCCTACTGCGGAAGCTCCGGTTCGGTTCGCAGCTCCAAGACTGGTTCCAAAGCGGTGCAGGAAGATTTTCACCTTCCATCTTCTCTCTGCTTCTGCATCCGAAATGTACTATCTCTTTTCATAGCTGTTGCTCTATTCAATATGTAAGTCAGCATAGCATATTTGCAAAACAGTGTCAAGCGCCTTCTGCGGGCATCCCGAAAAAACGCATCCCAAACAAAGGAGAAAAGGGAAGAAACGGGGGAAAAATAAGAAACACCCGGATGGTATCTACCTTATTATATAGGATATAGGAGATTTGGGCACAGAAAGCGTGAAATGAAAATCATTCCATAGAGAAACAGGCAATCTGTGTTGATTTCATAAAAATAGAGTGAAAAGCAGGCGAGAAAGACGAAAAAGAGGACCCTCAAAAATGCAAAATGGATATTTTAAGCCGTTTCGTTGTGCAAATAGAACAAAAACGGGATAGTGTTGTTTAATAAACTGGAAGAAGGATAGAATCGGGGCAAACGGGCAAAAAAATGCTTGCAAAACATGGGATCCTGTTGTATTATAATAAAGCAAAGACTGCACAAGATATGCGATGAAGCGGGAGGTTGCTGCCTCGGGCAGGTAATTTCCGCCGAGTATGTCCGATTTGAAACCGGGCGGCTTACAACACTGACTAACGACTATGAACAACCGGCTCCACATCTGTGGACAAGGTTTGTATCGTTGAGGTTGTGGCAAAGCGTTCGTTCAGAACGGTTTGTCTAAGGTCCCGGGTAAACTGCGCACAAGTGGTTTAGCCGGATTTTTTATTGCTGAAACTGTGAAACACACGGAAGCGTGTTCAGTGGTTAAGACGTCGTCCCAAAAAGAAATTCTAAGGAGGCGATGATGTGGCAGTCAAAGAAAAAATCAGAATCAGACTGAGAGGTTTCGATCATCAGTTGGTAGATGCTTCTGCTGAAAAAATCGTAGAGGTAGCAAAAAGAACAGGTGCTAGAGTTTCTGGCCCAATTCCACTTCCAACCGATAAAGAAGTTGTAACCATCCTGCGCGCTGTTCATAAATACAAAGACAGCCGTGAGCAGTTTGAGATGAGAACCCACAAAAGACTCATTGACGTACTCAGACCAACCAGCAAAACGGTTGATGCTCTGAAAAGTCTTGAGCTCCCTGCAGGCGTAGAAATCGAAGTTAAACTTTAATCATTGCGCATTAAAGGTTCGCTTTCTTCCGGGGGCCCGGTAATCCGGGAAAAGGAAAAAGCGTCTGCAAAGGTAATGTTGGCAAATGCCAACCAATAACCAATAGGAGGTATATTTACAATGCAAAAATGCATCGTAGGCAAAAAGCTCGGTATGACTCAGCTTTTTGACGAGAATGGCAAGTTCATTCCCGTAACTGTTGTTGAAGCAGGTCCCTGTGTAGTCGTTCAGAAAAAGACAATCGAAAACGATGGCTATGAAGCTGTGCAGATCGGTTTTGGCGAGGTAACAGGGAAACACGTAAGCAAACCTCTCCAGGGTCATTTCGCAAAAAGCGATGTGGCAATGAAAAAAGTCCTGAGAGAATTCCGTCTGGCAGATTGCGCTGCTCTGAATGTAGGCGATCTGATCAAAGCAGACACCTTTGCTATCGGTGACAAAGTTGATGTATGCGGCACTTCCAAAGGTAAAGGATATGCTGGTACCATCAAACGCTTTGGCAACCACAGCTTGAAGGCTACCCACGGTACTGGTCCGGTTGCGAACCACGCTGGTTCCAACGGCGCTTGCTCCGACCCATCCAGAGTGATGAAGGGCAAAGGTTTGCCAGGTCACATGGGTGACGAACGCGTAACCGTTCAGAACCTTGAAGTTGTTAAAGTAGATGTTGAAAACAATCTTATCGCGCTGAAGGGTGCTATTCCTGGTGCTAAAAACGGCATCGTTTACATCACTGACAGCGTTAAAGCATAAGGGAAGGAGGAAACACAATGCCACAGGTTACTGTATTTGATATGACCGGCAAAAGCGTTGGCGAAATGACCCTCTCTGATGCCATTTTCGGAATTGAACCAAACAAATCCGTTATGCACGCTGCAGTAGTTAACTACCTTGCTAACCAGCGTCAGGGCACACAGTCCACACTGACTCGCTCTGAAGTAGCTGGCGGCGGCAGAAAGCCTTGGAAACAGAAAGGCACCGGCCGCGCAAGACAGGGCTCCATCCGTGCTCCACAGTGGATCCACGGCGGTATCGCTCTCGGTCCAAAACCAAGAGATTACAGCTACGCTCTGAACAAAAAAGTAAAGAGACTGGCACTGAAATCCGCATTCTCCTCTAAAGTACTGGAAAACAACATGATTGTTGTTGACAACATTACCGTTGAGGAATTCAAAACAAAAACTGTTGCAGAGATGCTCTCCAAACTGGGTGCAACAAGAAAAGCTCTTATCGTTATGCCTGAGCTCAACAACAAATTTGTTAAGAGCGCAGCTAACATCCCAGGTGTAAAAACCGCTCTGGTTAACACCTTGAATGTATACGATATTCTGAACTGCGACAAATTCATCGTTGCGAAAGCAGCAGTAGAAAAAATTGAGGAGGTGTACGCATAATGAAAACTGCACATGACGTGATCGTAAAACCAATCATCACAGAAGCTTCTATGCAGAACATTGCGCTTAAAAAGTACACTTTCCAGGTTGCAAAATCTGCAAATAAAATCGAAATTGCACAGGCAGTTGAGAAAATCTTCGGCGTTAAAGTTGCTAAAGTTAACACCATTAACGTAAGCGGCAAACAGAAACGTCAGGGCATGAAAGTCGGCTACACCGCAGACTGGAAAAAAGCAGTTGTAACCCTGACCGAAGATTCCAAAACAATCGAATTCTTCGACAGCATGATGTAATCATCCGGCTTCCCCAAAACGGGCAAGCGATTTTGTATGGGATGTAACTCATATCCCGCAAATAATTATGAGGAGAGTGAAACCGAATGGCTATCAAAAGCTATAAACCGACAACTCCAGCCAGACGTCAGATGTCTGTGATCGATTACTCTGGATTGTCCAAGGTTGCACCAGAAAGAAGCCTTCTCGAACCATTGAAGAAGAACTCTGGCCGCAACAGCTACGGTAGAATCACTGTTCGTCACCGCGGTGGCGGCAACAGAAGAAAATACCGTGTAATCGACTTCAAAAGAAACAAAGCCGGTATGCCTGCAACTGTACTCACCATCGAGTACGATCCAAACCGTACTGCTCACATTGCACTGGTACAGTATGAGGACGGCGAAAAAAGATATATCCTGGCTCCAAACGGTCTGAAAGTCGGAGACGTTGTAGAATCCGGCGCACAGGCAGATATCAAACCAGGTAACGCCCTTCCACTTGCAAACATTCCAGTTGGTACCTTCATCCACAACGTAGAGCTGTATCCTGGCAAAGGTGCACAGCTTGCTCGTGCAGCTGGCATCATGGCTCAGCTGATGGCAAAAGAAGGCACTTACGCTCTGATCAGACTGCCTTCCGGCGAGCTGAGAAATGTTCCAGCAACCTGCATGGCTACCATCGGTCAGGTAAGCAACCTCGAGCACGAAAACGTATCTCTCGGTAAAGCTGGCCGTAAACGCCACATGGGTTGGAGACCAACCGTTCGTGGTTCTGTAATGAACCCATGCGACCATCCACACGGTGGTGGTGAAGGTAAATCTCCGGTTGGACGTCCGGGCCCTGTTACTCCTTGGGGTAAACCTGCTCTTGGTTACAAGACCAGAAAGAAAAACAATCTCTCTAACAAGTTTATTGTTAAACGTCGTAACGACAAATAAGGCAGGCTGAAAGGAGGCAGATGAACAATGAGTAGAAGTGTTAAAAAGGGACCTTTCGTGCAGCCAGTTCTGCTGAAACGCGTAAAAGAGATGAACGCTGCAGGTGAGAAACGTGTTCTCAAAACCTGGAGCCGTGCATCCACGATCTTCCCTGATTTTGTTGGACACACATTTGCTGTTCATGATGGACGTAAACATGTTCCGGTATATGTTACCGAAGACATGGTAGGACATAAATTGGGAGAATTCGCTCCTACAAGAACCTATAGAGGCCACGCCGGTTCCAAGAAATCAGGAAACTAAGGAAGGCCGAAAGGAGGATAACAAATGGAAGCAAGGGCTTACCTCAAATATGCCCGTATTGCACCACGTAAAGTGCAGATCGTGCTTGACCTCATCCGCAACAAGCCAACAAAAATGGCTTTGGCTATTCTGAAGCACACACCAAAAGCTGCATGCGAGCCAGTTGAAAAACTGCTGAAATCCGCTATTGCAAACGCAGAAAACAACCACGATATGGATCCTAATAATCTGTATGTGGCAGAGTGCTTCGTAGGTGAAGGTCCAACTCTCAAAAGAGTAAGACCAAGAGCACAGGGCAGAGCATTCAGAGTGCTCAAAAGAACATCTAACATCACTATCGTAGTGAAAGAAAAGGAATAAGCTGAAGGAGGAGGTAAACTATGGGACAGAAAGTTAATCCACACGGTATCCGTGTAGGGGTTATTAAGGATTGGGATTCCCGCTGGTTTGCTAGGGACAACGCCTTTGGCGACATCCTTGTTGAGGATTACAATCTGCGTAAATTCCTCAAGAAAAACCTGCAGCTTGCTGGCGTTCCACGCATCGAGATCGAGCGTGATGATACTAAAGTAAGAATCCACATCCATTGCGCAAAACCTGGTATGGTTATCGGTAAAGGCGGCGCAGAGATCGAAAAACTGCGTGCCCAGTGCGAAGCTATCATCAACAAAAACAAAGAGGTACCTGCAAAGGTATTCATCAACATTGTTGAAGTAAAACAGCCAGACAAAAACGCACAGCTGGTTGCTGAAAACATCGCAGCACAGCTGGAAAGACGTATTTCTTTCCGCCGCGCTATGAAACAGGCTATCGGCCGCGCTATGAAACTTGGTGCAAAAGGTATCAAGGTAAGTGTTTCCGGTCGTCTGGGCGGTGCTGAAATCGCAAGAACTGAGCATTACCATGAAGGTACTATTCCACTGCAGACCCTGAGAGCTGACATCGATTACGGCTTTGCTGAAGCTGATACCACTTATGGTAAAATCGGCGTTAAGGTTTGGGTATACGCTGGTGAAGTTCTTCAGGAAGTTAAAAGAGTACCTCATAAGGAAGGAGGCAACAAATAATGCTTCTGCCTAAAAGAGTTAAATACCGCAGAGTCCACAGAGGACGCATGAAAGGTAAAGCAATGAGAGGCAACGTTGTATCTTACGGCGATTTTGGCCTCCAGGCACTCGAACCAGCTTGGATCACATCCAACCAGATCGAGGCTGCCCGTATTGCAATGACCAGATATATCAAACGTGGTGGTCAGGTATGGATCAAGATCTTCCCTGACAAACCAATTACTGAAAAACCTGCTGAAACTCGTATGGGTTCCGGTAAAGGTAGCCCGGAATACTGGGTAGCAGTAGTAAAACCAGGAAGAGTTATGTTTGAGATCGGCGGCGTTAGCGAAGAGCTTGCTCGCGAGGCTATGCGTCTTGCTATGCACAAACTGCCAATCAAATGTAAATTTGTGAAAAAGGAAGAAAAGGGGAGTGAAGAGTAATGAAGGCTGTTGAGATTAGAAACCTGTCTGAAAAAGAACTTTCTGAGAAGCTCAACGAACTGAAAGCCGAGCTTTTCCACCTTCGCTTCCAGCACGCAATTAATCAGCTTGATAACCCAATGAGAATCAAAGCAGTGAAAAAAGACATTGCAAAAGTTTCCACCGTTATCAAGGAAAACGAAATGAAAAACGTGCAGTAATTGGGAAGGGAGGACGTTAAGGTGAACGAGAGAAACCTCAGAAAAACGAGGGTCGGCACTGTTGTAAGCGACAAAATGGACAAAACCGTAGTAGTTGCAATTAAAGACAACGTTAAGCACCCCCTTTACAAAAAAATCATGAAACGCACCATTACATTCAAAGCGCATGACGAAGAAAACGCATGCGGAATTGGTGACCGGGTGCAGGTTATGGAGACACGCCCTCTGTCCAAAGACAAACATTGGAGAGTTGTCAAAATAATCGAGAAAGCAAAATAATATTGGTTTCATAGTACAACCGAAAGGAGGGCATGCTCTGTGATTCAGATGCAGACCTATCTCAAAGTTGCCGACAACACCGGTGCGAAAGAGCTTATGTGTATCCGCGTGCTGGGTGGTTCCCGCCGCAGATATGCTAACATCGGCGATGTAGTGGTTGCTTCCGTAAAGAAAGCAGCACCAGGCGGTGTTGTAAAAAAAGGTGACGTTGTTAAAGCAGTAATCGTAAGATCCGCAAAAGGTTTGAGACGCGAAGATGGTACTTACATCCGCTTCGATGAGAATGCTGCTGTTATTATAAAAGATGATAAGACTCCAAGGGGCACACGTATTTTTGGCCCAGTGGCGAGAGAACTGCGTGATAATGATTACCTCAAGATTCTCAGCCTCGCCCCTGAGGTACTTTAATAGGAGGTGCTCGAAGTGAGTGTACACGTTAAAACAAACGATACAGTCATCATCCTGTCCGGTAAGGATAAGGGTAAAAAAGGTAAAGTATTGGCTGTAAGCCCTAAAGAAAACAAAATCATCGTAGAGGGCTGCAACATGATCAAAAAACATGTTAAGCCACGTAAGATGGGCGACAAGGGCGGAATCGTTGATGCTGAAAGTGCTATGTATGCTTGCAAAGCAATGCTGGTATGCCCAAAATGCGGTAAGCCTACTCGCGTAGCCCACAAAATTCTGGCAGATGGCACCAAAGAGCGTCTTTGCAAAAAATGTGGCGAAACATTCTAATTAGGAGGAGAAAACATGGCAAGAATGAAAGAATTCTATGCACAAGAAGTTGCACCAGCTTTGTTTAAAAAGTTTGGTTACAAAAGCGTCATGCAGATTCCTAAGTTGGATAAAGTAGTCGTAAACGTTGGCTGCGGCGAAGCTCGCGACAACCATAAAATCATCGATGCTATCATCGCTGATTTGAGCACTATCACTGGACAGAAAGCTGTTCCAACTACTGCTAAGAAATCCGTTGCGAACTTCAAACTTCGTGAAGGCATGACGATCGGTGCAAAAGTTACACTGAGAGGCGAGATCATGTATGAGTTTGTTGACAGACTCTTCAATCTCTCTCTTCCACGCGTAAGAGACTTTAGAGGAATCAACCCAAATGGTTTTGACGGACGCGGCAACTACAGCATGGGTCTGAAAGAACAGTTGATTTTCCCAGAAATCGAATACGATAAAATTGATAAAGTACGCGGTATGGACATTTGCTTTGTTACAACCGCTAAAACCGACGAGGAATCCCGTGAGCTGTTAAAACTGATGGGTGCACCGTTTGAGAAATAGGGGGTAAGGGTCAGTGGCAAAAACTAGTAAAAAAGTAAGTCAGCAAAGAGAGCCTAAGTACTCTACTCGCGCATACAACAGGTGCAAAATCTGCGGCAGACCACACGCTTATCTTCGCAAATTCGGTATTTGCAGAATTTGCTTCAGAGAACTTGCCTACAAAGGCCAGATCCCAGGCGTGAAGAAAGCTAGCTGGTAAGCACAAGCAAAGGAGGTTGACGTCATGCAAATTACAGATAAAATCGCTGATATGCTGACACGCATCCGTAATGCGAGTGCAGCAAAACATGACACAGTTGATGTTCCAGCATCTAACATGAAAAAAGCTATTGCGCAGATTCTCTTGGATGAGGGTTACATCAAAAGCTTCCAGGTTATTGATGATGGAAAACAGGGTATCATCCGTATTACTCTGAAATACGGTCAGGGCAAACAAGCCGTTATCACCGGATTACGCAGAGTATCTAAACCTGGTCTGCGCATCTATACCAGCTGCAAGGATATGCCAGAAGTAATGAAGGGACTTGGTATTGCTATCATGTCCACTCCAAAAGGCATTATGACCGATAAACAGGCTCGCAAAGAGAATGTTGGCGGCGAAGTTCTTGCATTTGTTTGGTAAGGGGGTTGCAGAAGAATGTCTCGAATTGGTAGAAAGCCAGTCGTAGTTCCTGCTGGCGTTGAAGTAACTCTCAACGGCCATGAACTGACTGTAAAAGGTCCAAAAGGCACTCTCAACAAAACTTTGAACTCCAAAATGGAGATCGCTTACGAGAACAACGAGATCGTTGTTACAAGACCAAGCGATGACAAAGAAGACAGAAGCCTGCACGGACTGACAAGAACCCTGATTGCGAACATGGTAACCGGCGTAACCGAAGGCTTCAAAAAAGAGCTGGAAGTAAACGGCGTAGGTTACAGAGCAGCAAAAGAGGGCAAAAACCTCGTAATGATCCTCGGTTACTCTCATAAGGTTATTATGGCAGAACCACAGGGCATCACCATTGAGGTACCGGCTCCTAACAAAATCATTGTTAGTGGTGCTGATAAAGAAGCAGTTGGTCAGCTTGCTGCTGAGATCCGCGAAAAACGTATGCCAGAGCCATACAAAGGCAAAGGTATTAAATACGTAGATGAAGTTATCATCCGCAAGGAAGGTAAAGCTGGTAAAGGTAAATAATAAAGGAGTGAATCGAAATGGTGAAAAAGCTTGATAGCAACAAAGCGAGACTGAAAAGACATCGCAGAGTTAGAGCTAAAATAAGCGGTACACCTGAGCGTCCACGCCTCAACGTATTCCGCTCCGCAAAACATATCTATGCCCAGATCATTGATGACGTTAATGGTGTAACACTGGTTAGCGCTTCTTCTATGGAAAAAGGTTTTGAAGGTTTTGGCGGTAATAAAGAAGCAGCTGCAAAAGTTGGTAAAGCTGTAGCAGCGAAGGCTCTCGAGAAGGGTATTTCCGAGGTCGTATTCGACCGCAGCGGCTACCTCTATCATGGCCGCGTAAAAGAGTTGGCAGAAGGTGCCCGCGAGGGCGGCCTCAAATTCTAACGGGGAGGGATACTTTTGACTCGCATTGACGCTTCTACTCTCGAGTTGACAGAGAGAGTTGTAAACATTAACCGTGTAGCTAAAACGGTTAAAGGCGGACGCATTTTTAAATTTGCAGCACTTGTTGTTGTTGGCGATGGCAACGGAATCGTAGGTTTTGGTATCGGCAAAGCATCTGAAGTTCCAGATGCTATCCGTAAAGGTATCGAAGATGCTAAAAAACATCTGATCAAAGTTAGCCTCAAAGGCACAACAATTCCACACGATATCATCGGTGAATTTGGTGCTGGACGCGTTTTGATGAAACCAGCTCCACAGGGTACTGGTGTTATCGCAGGCGGTCCGGTTCGTGCGGTACTCGAAATGGTTGGTATCCGCGACATCCGTACAAAATCACTGAGATCCAACAACCCATGCAACGTTGTAACTGCTACCATCAATGGTTTGGCTGCTCTGAGAACAGCTGAAGAAGTTGCAGCAATCCGTGGGAAAAGTGTTGAAGAAATTCTTGGATAGGGAGGTTGCAACTGATGGCAAACCTTAAAATCAAACTGGTAAGAGGTTTTCAGGGCCGCAAGGACAACCAGATTGCTACCGCTCAGTCCCTTGGCTTGAGAAAAATCGGTAACGAGGTTATCCAGCCTGATAATGATGCCACAAGAGGTAAAATCAATAAGATTTCCCACCTCGTTGAGGTAACCGAAGCTTAATAAGAGGAGGTGCAGCTAACATGAAATTGCACGAACTTTCTCCAGCTCCCGGTTCCGTAAAAAAAGCCTACCGTGTAGGCCGAGGTGCGGGTTCCGGTAACGGCAAAACAGCTGGTAAAGGACACAAAGGACAGAATGCTCGCTCCGGCGGCGGCGTAAGACCTGGCTTTGAAGGCGGTCAGATGCCTCTGCAGAGACGTGTACCAAAAAGAGGTTTCAACAACATTTTTGCTACCGTTTACGCTACTGTTAATGTAAGCGATCTTGAACGCTTCGAGGACGGCACCGTTGTTGATGTAAATGTTCTTAAAGAAGCAGGTCTCGTTAAGAAAGTTAACGACGGCGTGAAAGTACTTGGTAATGGTGAATTGACCAAAAAACTCACCGTTAACGCAGCAGCGTTCTCTGCGTCTGCAAAAGAGAAAATTGAAAAGGCAGGCGGAAAGGCCGAGGTGATCTAGGATGCTCGAGACTCTCAAGAGTGCCTGGAAATTACCTGACCTGAGAAAAAGACTCCTTTTCACATTGATGATCATTGTAGTGTTCAGAATCGGTGCGGCACTGCCGATCCCGTTTTTGGATGCAAGCAAGATGGCTGGTTTTGGTGATGGCAACCTGTTTGGTTACCTGAATGTGATGACAGGCGGCGCGTTCCAGAATGGTACCCTGTTCGCTCTTTCCATCACACCATATATCACTGCCAGCATCGTAATTCAATTGCTTACAGTTGCAATTCCTTCTCTTGAAAAACTCGCAAAAGAGGGCGAAGAGGGAAGAAAAAGACTGAAGAAAATTGAACGCTATGTAACAGTTGGCCTCGGATTGATGGAGGCATTCGGTTACTATCGTATTCTTAGAAGCAAAGCAGCAATCATTGACGGCGGCAATGCATTTGGAAACTTCCTGGTCCCTGTAACAATCGTTCTCTCCTTCACAGCAGGCGCAATGCTTTGTGTGTGGATGGGTGAGCAGATCGACGAAAAAGGAATCGGAAACGGTATTTCCATGCTGCTCTTTGCAGGTATCATTTCCAGAGGACCAACCGTTGTAGTTACAATGGTTCAGTACATGGTTGCTGGTTTTGACCTCTTGAAATCCGGAAATCCTGGACAGGGCATGCGCTTCATCATTGGTGTTCCAGTGATCACAGTGCTCTTCATCCTGATGATCGGTTTCATTATTCTGATGACAAAGGCAGAACGCCGCATCCCGATCCAGTACGCAAAACGCGTTGTTGGACGTAAAATGTACGGCGGACAGTCCAGCCATCTCCCAATCAGCGTAAACCTCTCCGGTGTGCTTCCGGTTATCTTTGCAAGCTCCCTGCTTGCGATCCCGACAACAATCGGCGCATTTGTTACACCAAAAGAGGGCGGATTCATGCAGAAAGTGCTTTCCGCGCTGAACTACGACAGCCCGTTCTATGCACTGTTCTATTTCATTTTGATCATTGCATTTGCGTATTTCTATGTTGCTATTCAGTACAACCCAGTTGAAATGTCTAACAACCTCAGAAAAAATAACGGTGCAATCCCAGGCATTCGTCCTGGTAAACCAACTTCCGACTTTATTGGCAAGATCATTTCCAAAGTTACCATGATTGGTGCTTTGTTCCTCGCTGTTGTTGCAATCCTTCCGATTGGTGTTGCAGCAATCACCGGTATCAACGGTGTATCCCTCGGTGGTACTACGGTAATCATCGTTGTAGGTGTGGCACTCGATACCGCAAGACAGCTTGAATCTGAAATGATGATGCGTCATTACAAAGGATTCCTGGAGTAATCTGAAAGGGGACTTTTTCATGAAGATCATATTGCTGGGTGCGCCCGGTGCCGGCAAAGGCACACAGGCCGAAAAAATTTGTGCTCATTACAGCATACCCCAGATCAGCACTGGAAACATCATCCGCGAGGCTATGAAGAATGGCACTCCGGCAGGAAAAAAAGCGCAGGAATTTGTACATTCCGGTCAGCTCGTTCCAGATGCTGTGGTCATTGAAATGGTTGATGACCGTCTGAAGCAGGATGACTGCAAAAACGGTTTTATCCTGGATGGTTTTCCAAGAACTGTTCCACAGGCCGAGGCCCTGGATCAGATGGGTGTCCAGATCGATAAGGTGTTGGATATTGAAGTTTCCGATGACGTTATTGTGGATCGTGTAACAGGACGCCGTGTGTGCACCTGCGGTGCAACATACCATGTTCAGTACAATCCTTCCACAGATGGCGTTCACTGCAACAAATGCGGCAGTGAGCTGACCATCCGTAAGGATGATGAGCCGGAAACCGTAAAAGAACGTCTGCGTGTTTTCCACGAGCAGACAGAGCCTCTGAAAGATTACTATCAGCACAAGGGCAACCTTGTTATGGTAGAGGGCGTTGGTGCGGTTGATGAGATCACCAAACGTATCATGCAAGCTCTGGAGGCCTAATCATGGTTGTGCTTAAAACAAGCAAAGAATTGTTGGATATGAGGCTTTCCTGCCAGATTTCAGCCCAGGCGCTGAAACTTGCAGGAGAACTGATCCGACCGGGTGTGTCAACTGCACACGTTAATAAAATGGTTCACGAGTTCATTGTGTCGCAGGGTGCGAAGCCAACGTTTCTTGGGTACGGCGGATTTCCGACAGCATGCTGCATCTCTGTCAACGACGAATTGATTCACGGGGTCCCATCGGATCGAATCATTCAGGATGGAGATATCGTCAGTGTAGATGTCGGCGCTGCTATCAATGGTTACACCGGTGATAATGCGGCAACCTTTGCAGCCGGTACGGTTTCAGAGGAAGCGCAGAAAATCATGGATGTTACAAAGGAATGTTTGTACAAGGCTATTGAGGCTGCTCAACCGGGCAATCGCCTGGGAGATGTCGGTCATGCAGTGCAGGCCCATGCAGAGTCCTTTGGGTTCGGCGTAGTGAGGGATTATGTAGGTCATGGAGTTGGAAGAGAGCTTCACGAATCTCCAGAGGTACCAAACTACGGAACACCGGGACGCGGGCTGCGTCTTATGCCCGGAATGACATTGGCGATCGAGCCGATGATCAACGTAAAAGGCAGCGAAGTTCGTGTGCTGAAAAATGGCACAGTTCTTACTGCGAGCGGATCTCTTTGCGCTCACTTTGAACACACCATCGCAATCACAGCAGATGGCCCTGTGATCTTAACAAGACCTTAGGGGGCAGCTATGATTTGCGGAACAGTTGTGAAATCCATTGCAGGTCGTGACAAGGACCGCTTTTATGCAGTAGTTTCTGCTGATGATGACTGGATGTGGATTGCCGATGGCAAGGTGAGAAAACTCGCCAGCCCAAAGAAGAAAAACAAAAAGCATCTCAGGGAAACAAAATTGCAGATTGATCTGTCTGTTGTCCTATCTGACAAATCGCTGAGAAAAGCATTGACCGGATTAGACTTGATTGATTCATAAGGAGGCATTTGTTTGTCTAAAGAAGACGTTATTGAAATTGAAGGCAAGGTTCTTGAATCTCTGCCAAACGCTCAATTCAAAGTTGAGCTGCCCAATGGGCATGTAATTCTGGCTCATATTTCTGGCAAGCTGCGTATGAACTTCATCCGCATCCTTCCCGGAGATAAAGTGACAGTGGAGATGTCTCCATACGATCTTCAAAAGGGCCGTATTACCTGGCGTTCCAAATAGGGACCCAACAAAAAAGCAATTTATCCGAACGTTCTAAGGGTTAAATATAAGGAGGTAGTTTCAAATGAAAGTAAGACCTTCCGTTAAGCCCATTTGCGAAAAATGCAAAGTGATCAAACGCAAAGGACGCATTATGGTTATCTGTGATAACCCAAAACATAAACAGCGTCAGGGCTAATAGTTTGAACCAAACTATGGAAACCGATATAATGGAGGTGCGACAAAAGTATGGCTCGTATAGCTGGTGTTGACTTGCCTCGTGAGAAGCGAGTTGAAATTGGACTGACCTATATCTACGGTATTGGCAGAAAGTCCGCAACCGACATCCTTGCAGCAACAGGTGTAAACCCTGATATCAGAGTAAAAGACCTGTCTGAAGATGATGTTTCTAAGCTGAGAGATTATATTGATAAACACTTTGAAGTAGAGGGTGACCTTCGTCGTAACGTTGCGCTCAACATCAAAAGATTGATTGAAATTGGATCTTATAGAGGAACTCGTCATAGAAGAGGTCTTCCTGTAAGAGGGCAGAGAACAAAAACAAATGCTCGTACAAGAAAAGGTCCAGCAAAAACAATCGCAAACAAGAAGAAGTAAGAGGGAGGGATAGGAGAAATGGCTAAAGTTACTAAAAAAGCCACACCAAGACGTCGTGAACGTAAAAATATCGAACGTGGTGCTGCTCATATCCAGTCTACCTTTAACAACACCATCGTTACTATCACTGATACACAGGGTAATGCACTGTCTTGGGCAAGCGCTGGTGGTTTGGGCTTCAGAGGTTCCAGAAAATCCACTCCTTACGCAGCTCAGACTGCAGCAGAAACCGCTGCAAAAGCTGCTATGGTACATGGTCTGAAATCTGTTGAGGTTTATGTTAAAGGACCAGGCTCCGGACGTGAAGCTGCTATCCGTGCACTGCAGGCAGCAGGACTTGAGGTTAGCATGATTAAGGATGTTACACCTATTCCACACAACGGTTGCCGCCCACCAAAGAGAAGACGCGTATAGTTTTAAGCAGGAGGTGCAAATTTAGATGGCAAAAAATATGGAGCCTATCGTTAAGCGTTGTAGAGTGCTGGGAATTTCCCCTGCTGTTATGGGATATCCTGCAAACTCTTCCAAAGGCAAATCCACCAAAAGAAATCCTGCTGCACAAAAAAGAGGCAAGAAGAGCGAATATGCTCTCCAGCTGAATGAAAAGCAGAAGGTTAAATTTATCTACGGCATCATGGAAAGACAGTTCCGTATGTACTACGAAAAAGCTGCAAGCTCCAATGGTGTAACCGGTGAAGTTCTGCTGAGCATCATCGAACGTAGACTTGATAACGTTATTTATCGCCTTGGTTTTGCTTCAACTCGTCGTTCTGCTCGTCAGATGGTTACCCATGGTCATTACACTGTAAACGGCAAACGTGTAGACATTGCTTCTTACCTTGTAAAACCAGGAGATGTGATTGCTGTTTCTGAAAAGAGCTTTGGCAATCAGTACTTCAAAAAGATGAGAGAAGCAAACGAATTCGTAATCACACCAAAATGGCTCGAACGCGACACAGAACACCTCAAAGGTACTGTTGTAGCAATGCCTGCTCGTGATGATATCGACTTTGATGTTGAAGAACATCTTATCGTTGAGTTGTACTCCAAATAATAAAGGTGTTTGCCGGCGAGAAGATCGCCGCACACAAAGCACCTTTATGGTTTGTGAGGCTGCATTGCTTTTGGCAGGCAGGTTTTGCAGGCTGCTGGCGTATGCAGAATCAACAATCAGCATAGGAATGCGAAAGATACAACAGTTTCTTTCCAAAAGATCTTTTGGAATCGATCTGTTATAAAAGGAGGGTTTAATCGTGGTCAAAATCATCGAACCAAAGATCGAGACAGATGAGCTCAAATCTGACGGAACCTACGGAAGATTTGTAGTAGAACCACTCGATCGCGGATTTGGAACAACTTTAGGCAACAGCCTACGGCGTGTGTTGCTCTCCTCGCTTCCTGGTGTTGCAGTAACATCTATCAAAATTGATGGTGTGCAGCACGAATTCTCAACCATTGAGGGCGTCAAAGAGGATGTTACAGAAATCGTCCTCAACATCAAAGGTTTAACTGCAAAGCTTTATTGTGACGGTCCGAAAACTGTATACATCAATGCAGAGGGTGAGTGTGAGGTAACAGCAGGGTCCATTCAGTGTGATTCTGATGTTGAGATTCTCGACCCAAGCATGCATATTGCAACATTGGGCCCGAACGCCTCCCTTAGAATGGAAATTGTTCTGGATAAAGGACAGGGCTATGTCTCTGCCGAAAAGAACAAACAGATTGCTAAGGATAAGAACAATGATAAATCTCTTCAGGATAAAGCTCAAGTCGACAAGCTCACTCTGAATAAGATTTACGTTGACAGCATTTATACCCCTGTTCTGAAGGTAAACTACATCGTTGAGAACACACGTGTAGAACAGATTACAGACTATGACAAGCTGACATTGGAAGTGTGGACAGACGGTACGATTTCTGCAAAAGAAGCTGTTTCACTTTCAGCCAAGATCCTCAATAGACAACTCAATCACTTCGTGGATCTGTCCGAAGAAGTGAGCAATACTGAGATCATGGATACTCAGGAAGACACCGGTAAGGAAAAGGCTCTTGAGATGACCATTGAAGAGCTTGACCTTTCTGTACGTGCGTTCAACTGTCTGAAACGGGCAGGTGTCAACACTGTAAGTGATTTGATCAACAAGTCTCAGGATGAAATGATGAAGGTTAGAAACCTGGGCAAAAAATCTCTTGAAGAGGTTTTGGCTAAACTGGATTCCCTTGGTTTCAGCCTGAATAAAACCGATGAATAGTTGAGAATAATTCCACTATCCCGAAATAAAGGAGTGAATTTGGATGCCAGGTACCAGAAAACTCGGCAGAACTAGCGATAGCAGAGCTGCCATGCTCAGAGCGATGGTAACTTTCCTGTTGGAAAACGGAAAGATCGAAACCACCGTTACCAGAGCGAAAGAAGTCAAAGCAATGACTGACAGAATCATCACCAAAGCGAAGCTGGATAATCTCCACTCCAAGCGTCAGGTGTACTCTTATGTCACAAAAGAAACCGTTGCGAAGAAGACAATCGATGAGATTGCTCCGAAATATATGGACAGAAATGGCGGTTACACCCGTATCATTAAAATCGGTCCACGCCGCGGCGACGCTGCTGAGATGGCTATCATTGAATTGGTTTAATTTGATGAATATGAAAGACCTGCCCACATGGGCAGGTCTTTTTTTCGTGTCCCCAAAAATCAGGCAACATATTGCATAAAAAATAACTTGCAATAAGAAATATTTCCGTTATTATTGCAAAGATTTTTCCTTTGTGATATGATGAAACTGCATTATGGAGTAATGATGTAACATCCAAGGAAAGAGATAGCCAAAGGAGGACTTGAAGGAATATGATAGCCATTATCAACGGAAAAGTCGTAACTGTTACAGGGGAAACGTATGAAAGAGGGACCGTTCTTGTAGAGAACGGGAAAATCAAACAGGTGGGGTCTGATCTGAAGGTCCCGGAAGATGCACAGGTTGTGGATGCCAAAGGCTGCTGGGTGATGCCGGGATTGATCGACTGCCATACCCATATCTGCAATTTTAACGAACCATCCACCATGCCGGGACTCTATGACGGCAACGAAATGAGCGGTCCAATCCAGTCGCAGGTCCGTGCAATGGATACAATATACCCTGAGGATTACGCAGTCGAAAAAGTGCGTGATGCAGGCTTTACCACGCTTTATTCAACACCGGGTTCCGGAAACGTGATCGGCGGTACAGGTATTTCCATCAAGCTGCGTGGGCATACTGCGGAGGAAATGTGCATTCCGGGCAGCGAGCAGATGAAATTTGCATTTGGCGAAAATCCAAAGCGCAACTATGGAGAAAGAAAAGAACTGCCTATGACCCGTATGGGTGTAGGAGCTGTTTTGAGAGAAGCGCTCTACAATGCAAAGCACTATTCCGATCAGCTTCTGAAAGCTGAGAAGGACCCCTCCGAAGCACCAAAGCCAGATTTCCGTCTGGATGCTCTTGTACCGGTTGTACGAGGCGAAATGAGGGTGAGAATGCATGCTCACCGCGCAGATGACATCCTCACTGCGATCCGCATTGCAGAAGAATATCATCTGGACTATGTGATCGAGCACTGCACAGAAGGCTGCATGATCAAGGATGTGCTCAACGAAAAGCATGTTCGCTGTGTCATCGGTCCACACCTGACGGCTCCTACCAAAATGGAGCTGATCAACAGAACACTCAAAACACCGGGAGTCCTCGCAGAGCAGGAAAACATCACAGTCTGCCTGACCGCAGATACCGGCTCTGAAACACAATTCCTTCCTATGACGATTGGTATGCTGATGAGAAACGGTCTGAGTGAGGAGGATGCAATCAAGGGTGTAACGATCAATCCGGCGAAAATCCTGAATCTCAGCGATCGTATTGGCTCTTTGGAGGCAGGAAAGGATGCAGATATCGCAATCTTTGACGGACACCCCTTTGACAGTCTGAGTCTATGCCGCGGCGTAATGATCGACGGTGTATGGTATAAGAATACCTTGTAACAGATGAAAGAATCAATAAAGGAGTGTACAGACATGATTGCAATTATAAATGGAAAAGTTGTCACCGTTACAGGGGAAACCTATGAAAAAGGAACCGTTCTTGTAGAGGACGGAAAAATCGCGGATGTAGGCGCAGAGATTTCTGTTCCAAAGGATGCCCAGATTATCGATGCCAAAGGCTGCTGGGTGATGCCGGGACTGATCGACTGCCATACGCACATTTCAAACTTCAATGAGCCGCGCACCAATCCTTCCCTTCCTGTTGACGGAAATGAAACAAGCGACCCCATTACGCCGCAGATTCGTGCAATCGATGCAGTGAACCCGCATGACTACGCAATCGAGCCGGTACGAAATGCAGGCTTTACCACAGTATGTATCCTTCCGGGTTCTGCCAATGTGATTGGTGGTATGGGAACGGTAATCAAGCTTCGGGATGTGGAAACCGCAGAAGAAATGGAGATCCCCGGTAAGGAACCGATGAAATTTGCGCTCGGTGAAAATCCGAAACGATTCCATGGTACAAAGGGAAAACTTCCTGTAACGCGTATGGGAACAGCGGCTCTGCTTCGCCAGACCCTGTTTGAAGCAAAGGAGTATTCGGACCGCCTCAAAGAAGCAGAGACAGACCCCAGCAAAGCACCAAAACCGGACTTTAAGCTCAATGCCCTTGTTCCGGTCGTTCGCGGGGAAATGCGCTGCCGCATCCATTCTCATCGCTCGGATGATATTGCAACCGCAATCCGCATTTCAGAGGAGTTCGGGCTGGATTATACGATCGAGCACTGCACAGAGGGATACCTGATCCCCAATACCCTCAAAAAGAAACAGGTGCGCTGCACAACAGGTCCATTCCTTTCCCATCCAATGAAACAGGAACTTTGGAACATGACACTCGAAAACCCCGGAAAACTGAGCAAGGAAGGTTTGAGCGTATCTCTGAGCGCGGATAACGGCTCTCAGACCGCGTACCTGCCTGCAACAGTTGGTCTTCTGATTCGTCATGGCTTGAGCGAAAAAGCAGCCTTTGAAGGCGTTACGATCAATCCTGCAACAACATTGAAACTGGAGGATCGCATCGGATCGCTCGAAAAGGGTAAGGACGCAGACATCGCGATTTTTGACGGTCATCCGTTCAGCAGCCTTTCTGTCTGCCGCCTGACCATGATCGACGGAAAAGTGGTACACGATACCTTGAAATAACAGACAAAAAAGCTCCTGATCCTCCTAAAAAGGATCGGGAGCTTTTTGCGTATGGCGGCAGACTCAACCGTTTAATTTGAAAAATAGTACATACCCCACAGACTTTCTTCATATATATGAGGTAAGATGCCTCATTGAGAGGCGTTGGAGGGGAGTGTGTTATTTTGAAAGGCTTACCTGAGGAGAGGGCAGTGCTGCTGGGAAATTATATCATCGAGCATGATGCAACCGTCCGCAAGGCGGCAAAAGTATTTCACATCAGCAAAAGTACCGTACATAAGGATGTAACGCAAAGACTCATGCAGATCAACCCAAACCTTCAGCAAAGTGTGCAGCAGGTTCTGGAAAAAAATAAACAGGAACGTCATATCCGCGGCGGAATTGCAACACGGGAAAAATATGCACACATCAAAGAAGAGATGAAACAATATTAGCCCCATATCAAGGTGATGTCAGAAAAAGGGGAAGGGAATATGACAGGAGATCGAAACGGCGATAAAACAACACCCTCTGGTACAGAAGCCTGCATCAGAGGGTGTTGTGCTGTATATTTAATTGGGAATTATACTGTTTGGAGATATGATAAGAGCATTTTTGCGTTATCGAATGATTGCCCCATAGCCAAACGCAATGTCCTTCAGAGTTTCTTCCTCGATGTTGGAGCGGGAATCCACAAAGGCGCGCCCATTGAACATCAAAAGTGCCATCTCAAGTGCCTCCTCATTGTCCGATAAAAAGGATACCGGCTTGTGGAGCATATGGGCATTTTCTGCAAAGTTATAAGCATCCTCCGAGGTGTCTACCTGAATGGTGATGACATTTGCCTCAGTTTCTTCTGCCTCCAATAGCTCGTCTGACATATCAAAGGAGCAGTAGATCGGTTCGGACTGCTGAAAAAATTCGTCCAGGAAGTACGGCTCTGTTTCGCCCGCCATACAGATCGTATCCATATCGCGCGTGATATGCACCTTACTGAAATCGAAGGAGCGCATTTCCTGCGCCAAAGCCCTTACATGCTCCGGTGCTGCGCCGTATCCTCCGCCTAAGATGGAGGCTCCCTTTTCCCATAAGACAGACATGGCTTTTGCCCATTCCTCGCACGATTGATTTTCGGCAGCAGCCTTTACCACGAGGGGAATTTCCGTATAGGGTGCCATTTCTTCAACGTGCTGGATCAAATGCGTGGGGTCGGCTCCCCGGCAGGTCAGACCAAAGGCCCTTGCACCGAGGGACTGACATACGATCAGTGCTGCCACCAGATCGCAGCCGAGGCTTGTTTCGCCGTCTGCTTCCACATCCAGCACAACGATGATGGGAAGCTCTGTTTGCTTACATCCCAAAATGGCTGCACGGCAGTGGGAGAGGGAGGTCATCCGATCGGCAATCAAAAGCTGAGCACCGCCCCACTTGAGCGCAAATGCCTGCTCTGCATAGATATTGACAATATCTAAAAACGGAGTTTCCCCAAAGGGCTGCGCATAAAGCTCTAAGGGGGAAACAGAGCCTGCTATCAAAACATGAGGATCAAGTGCATGGCACGCCTGCACAGTCAGCTGTGTCAGCTCTTTGCTGATGGAAGATGCCTTCTCTTCCAAACCATATTTTTTAAGATGCTGGCGGTCTGCCGTTGCGGTTGGGGTGCAGACGATCTGACTGCCTGCATTGACATACTGCTGCGCAAGGCTTTCTATTTCCTGAGGGTGATTCAAAAGCCATTCTTCTGCACTTTGATCCGAAGGGATCGCCATTTTTGCAATCTTAAAAGCTGTATCCCCGTCCATTACAGCAGGACGGGGTATTCGAACGCTCATTTATTTACCAATACCTTTCCAATCTTACATCGATTCCGGTACAGTGATGTTCAGCAGGGACAGCATATTTTTCAGTACGATCTTTACTGCCAAGCACAAGCTGATTCTTGCCTGCATCAGGGACTCATCCTCGCCCTGAACACGGCAAACGCTGTAGAATTTATGGAACAAAGTAGCAACATCGATGCAGTAATGCGTCATACGCGCAGGGTCATAGTTTTTCGCTGCATTGATGATTTCCTGAGGGCACAATGCCAGCTTGCGGATGAGCTCGCGCTCCTCTGCTGTGTTAAGCTTCTCAAGCTCTTCTTTGGTGCAGCTTCTTGGAGTAATGTTCTGAACAGAAAGATTTTTGAGAATGGAGCAGATGCGGGCATGCGCATACTGAACATAGTATACCGGGTTTGCGGAGGATTCTTCGACAGCAAGGTCGAGGTCAAAGTCGAGTGTGGAGTTTGGCTCACGCATATTGAAGAAGAAACGTGCTGCATCGATTGGGACGAGCTCTGTCAGATCGGACAGGGTGATCGCTTTGCCGGTACGCTTGCTCATTTTGCAGGGCTCGCCGTCCTTCATCAGACGAACCAGCTGCATCAAAACGATATCGAGCTTTTTGCCATCCAGACCGATTGCATCCATAGCGCCCTTCAGACGTGCAACGTGACCATGATGGTCTGCGCCCCATACATTGATGACGCGGCTGAACTGACGGTCTACAAATTTATTGCGGTGGTATGCGATGTCAGCGGCAAAATAGGTTGGGTTTCCGTTGGCACGGATGAGGACCTCGTCCTTTTCTCCGCCGAATTCCGTTGCCTTGTACCAAACTGCACCATCTTTTTCATAGGTAAGACCACGGGAACGCAGATTTTCCACCACATCCTTGATGGCGCCGCTCTGATGCAGGGAGCTTTCCGGGAACCATACATCGTACTGAATGCGGTATTTTCCAAGGTCTGTTCTGAGCTTCTCCACGTTGAGCGGGAGAGCGTAATCGATCAGCGCTTTGCGGCGTTCCTCAGCGGAAACATGAAGCAGGCTGTCGCCGTGCTCGTCTGCATATTGCTGTGCGCGCTCGCGGATATCTTCTCCATGATAGCCGTCCTCCGGAAACTCTACGGCATCCTCTCCCTTAAAGATCTGCAAATAACGTGCCTCTAAGGAAAGACCGAATTTTTCGATCTGGTTTCCGGCGTCATTGATGTAAAATTCTTTTGTTACATCGTAGCCGCAGGCGGACATGGCAGAAGCAAGGCAGTCACCGATTGCACCGCCGCGCGCATTTCCCATATGCATCGGGCCGGTTGGATTTGCAGAAACAAATTCGATCATCACCTTTTCGCCCTTGCCATAGTTGCTGCGTCCATAGTTTTCTTTGGCATCGAGCACCTCCAGTACGGTATCAGAGAACCAATCGCTCTTCACAAAAAAGTTGATGAATCCCGGACCTGCGATCTCTGCTTTTTCAAGATAGGTGCAGGAAGCAAAGTCGCAGTTTTCCAAAAGAATGGCTGCAATCTTTGCAGGTGCATTGCGGAAGGTGCGGGCGGATACCATGGCGGCATTGGTGGCAAAATCGCCGTGGGAGGTGTCAGCAGGGATCTCAACTGTGTAGGAAGGGAGCTCTGCCTGCACAAGCTGTCCCTTTTCCATCGCCTGTTTCATGGCATTTTGAATGAGGCTGTTTACTTCGTTCATTGCCTCTTCGATCATGTTTTTTGCAATCATTTTTTCATCCTCTTTCTTCGGTTATCATTTTTATTCTTGCTGTGCAGGAGCTTCCTGCCACCGGATTTCGATTTCGTTGTAGCTTGAGGTGTCTGCTCCCAAATTTAAGGTATAGCTCATGAAAAGATGTCCAGCCGTTTCTTCAATCGTCCATTTGATTTCATGACCCAGCACCTCAAGGTCAAGGATGCCATAGCCTGTGTTGTAAGGGCAGCGATTGGACTGCCCGCGTTCGATCAAAAGCTGAGAATGGGCAGCGCCGAAGCGCGTCAAGCTGACAAGATCATCGTTTGTTAATTTTAGTACGCTGCGGCATCCTTCGTATCCGGTATCTTCCGTTTCCTGATACGATAGGTAATATTGACCGCCTTTTTCATAGAAATGTCCGGAAGCCTTTAATTTTACCTCGCTCTTTTCAGACTCTATGACCTGCGTGCTGTAAATTTCGATTTCAACTTCCTGCTTCAATGTTTTACTCCTATACCAGTTCTACTTGATTGAGTGTTCCGCTGACGGTTTCCCCCAAAAAGAGAGAGGCTGTCTGCTGGAATCCGCTCACCTGATCGGTGACGTTGTACTGTGTAACTCCGGGTTCTGTGCGGTCGGTGAGGAGCTGTTCACGGGACAGGACCTTTTTTACATATTGTGCTGCACATTTTCCGGGGTCGATCAAGGTGACCCTGTAGTTGAGCACCTGATTGAATATATCATAAATGATCGGATAATGTGTGCAGCCTAAAATCAGGGTGTCGATGGATTCTTCTATGAGCGGCTTGAGGTACATTTCCACCGTCAATCGGGTGATTTGGTTGTCAGGCTCGATCATGCCGTTTTCCACCAGATGGACAAGCAGCGGACAGGGATTTGCAAAAACGTGAACATCGTCACGCAGGCTGTGGATGGTCTTTCCGTAGGCATTGCTTCGGATGGAAGCAGCAGTGCCGATCACACCGATGCGTCCGTGGGAAGTGCGTGCACAGGCTTCCTGTGCAGAAGGAAAAACAACGTCAACATACGGGACGCCCAAATTCTGGCTGATTTCTTTGGGAAGTGTGCTGCTGACGGTTCCGCAGGCAGCAACGATGAGCTTGATGTCGTTTCCCTTGAGAAACTGGATATCCTGCATCGAATATTTGATGATGGTTTCCTTGCTCCTGCTTCCATAGGGGATACGACCGGTATCTCCAAGATATACGATATTTTCGTTGGGGAGGATGTTGTGCAGTTCTTTTACAACCGTCAAACCGCCAAGTCCTGAATCAAACACGCCGATGGCTCGATTGTCCATGCGGATGCCCCCTTTCTAAATTTTGTGATACAAAGGTTCCATGCTATTTGCGCTCCAACGCGAACAGGATCAGGCGTTTGAGCAGTTCCGGGTAAGGTACGCCGGAGGCTTCCCACATTTTGGGGTACATGCTGATGGAGGTGAACCCTGGGATCGTGTTGATCTCATTCAAGATGATACCGCTTCCGTCGCGTTTTACAAAGAAGTCAACGCGTGCCATCCCTTCACATCCGATGGAGGAGTAGGCCTTTTCTGCTGTTTTGCGGATCTCCTCGTTCTGCTCCAAAGAAATGCGGGCAGGAATATAGAGCTGGGTCGATTTGTCGTTGTATTTTGCGTCATATGTATAAAATTCCACCAAAGGGGCGATTTCGCCGCAGACAGCGGAAGCAGTCGGAGCTTCATTTCCGAGAACAGCATTTTCCACTTCGATGCCGTCAATAAACTCCTCCACGATTGCCTTGCTGTCTTCCTTGAGCGCGATCAAGCAGGATTCTTTGAGCTGTTCGCGGTTTTTTGCCTTGCTGACGCCGACAGAGGAGCCGGCATTGGCAGGCTTTACGAACATCGGATAGCCAAGGCGCTCTTCCAGCTGCTGCGCTTTTTCCTCAAACTGCCCCAGATCATCTGCACGGACAACATCCCATTTTGCCATCGGGATGCCGTGCGATTCCAAAATAACGTGGGTGAACTCCTTATCCATGCAGTTTGCAGAGGAGATCATATCGCATCCGACAAAGGGGATGCCGGCGAGCTCCAAAAGTCCCTGAAGGGTACCGTCCTCACCATATTTTCCGTGGAGGACCGGGAAGCATACATCGATCGGGCAGATTTCGCAGTGGTTTTCATCGATCATCAAAAGACCGTGGTGGCTGCGATCCGGGGAGATCACAACGGTGCGAGCGGGACGGTTTTCCCATTCCATAGAAGGGATGTCTTCGATGCTTCCGGTGTATTCCAGCCAGCGTCCATCCTTTGTGATGCCAACCATGACAATGTCAAAGCTATCCTGTGGGATGTTGCGCAGGACAGAAGCTGCCGATACGGTGGATACTTCATGCTCACTGGAAGCACCGCCGAACAAAACAGCGACTCTTGTTTTTTTCATCAAATTCACGCTCCAAATCGTTTTGGGATTTATTTATGACAAAATTGATCCGGTATTTCATTGTATTCTTTTTTGTCTTGTATCATGCCGTAATAATAAAAAGCTGTACCTTCTATTTTATCATAAAAATGCAGAGCAGTGCAATTGGAGGAATGAAAGAAAAGCACCGTTTTTACGGGCTGTTTTCATTTCCTTTGCTAAAAAACGGGAAAAGAAGCTATCCTTATTATATAAGAAATCTCGGATGCTCCCCGAAAACAGGAAGCAAAACCGGGAAAATAGCGTGCTGTCCTGCGGCTTTGCGGGCACGAAAGCAAAATATCGAACAAGCAGGAAGGATGTTTTTGGAGCAATGTATTGCAATATCAATAAAACGAAAAAACCGGGTGAAAAAATGATTGACGATGAGGCAAGGAATGTGGTATAGTTTAGGTACCTCTAAAAGGGTTATTTTTTTATGTCCAAATTTAACGCGTTTCCTTTACGAGGGAGGCAAAAAAATCCGTTCTATCAGGAGGTGCCGATATGAGGGTTAAAGTTACATTGGCTTGCACAGAGTGCAAACAGCGCAATTACAACACAATCAAAAACAAGAAAAATGATCCTGACAGACTTGAAATGAGCAAATATTGCAAGTTCTGCCGGAAACACACTACCCACAAAGAAACCAAGTAGGCGAAAGGCGGGCTATTATCTATGGCTGAAGAAAAAAAAGAAGGCTTCTTTAAGCGCATCGCCTCAAAAATCACACGTTTCTTCAAAGACCTGAAGGGTGAGACGAAGAAAATTGTATGGCCAAGCAAAAAACAGATCATCAACAACACAATGGTTGTTATTGGTGTTATTGTTGTATTCGGTATTGCAGTAGGAGGCTTTGACCTGCTGCTCAATACGATGATCGGCCTGTTCAACCAGTAGATCTCACTTTCCGTTGGAGGTAGTTAACATGTCAGAATCCGCAAAATGGTATGTAGTGCATACTTATTCCGGTTACGAGAAAAAAGTTGCAGAAGATATCGAAAGTGCGGTAAAAAACCGTAAGCTCGAAGAATTGATCTGTGACGTGAAGCTCCCGATCCAGGAGGTTCCTGAGGACAACAAAAAACGTGAAACAGAACGCAATCCATACTCAGGTTATGTTTTTGTGAAAATGGTCATGACAGATGATACCTGGTATGTTGTTCGCAATATTCGTGGTGTCACAGGTTTTGTTGGACCGGGCTCCAAACCTGTTCCTCTGACAGATGACGAAGTTCTTGCGCTTAACGTGGAACAGAAAAAACAAATCGAGGTGAAATTCTCGGTTGGCGATTCTGTAAAAGTTACGGCTGGACCAATGGAAGGGTTTATTGGAGTTGTAGAAACAATCGATCTGGATACAGAAAAGGTCACCGTTCTTGTTTCTATGTTCGGAAGAGAAACCCCCGTTGAACTTGAACTTGGTCAGGTTGGGACTCTATACTAATCTTTTATGAGGTAAATTTCCGGCCCGGACAGGCTGGTTTGTGCCGGCTGCACTCGGCAGAAGGCATCGTGGGAGGAGCAATAAATCTTTCTTTCTGTAATTGCTCCGATAGAAACCACATCACTATGGAGGTGCAAACACAATGGCTCAGAAAGTTGTAGGCTACATTAAGCTGCAAATTCCTGCTGGAAAAGCTACTCCAGCACCACCGGTTGGTCCTGCTCTTGGTCAGCACGGTGTTAATATCATGGCATTCACCAAAGAATTCAATGAAAGAACAAAACAGGATGCAGGTCTCATTATTCCAGTAGTTATTACTGTATATGCTGACCGTTCCTTCTCTTTCATCACCAAAACTCCACCTGCTGCAGTTCTCATCAAAAAAGAATGCAACATCGAGAGCGGTTCTGGTGTTCCAAACAAAACAAAAGTTGCTAAAATCACAAAAGCACAACTTCAGAAAATTGCTGAGTTAAAAATGCCTGACCTCAATGCCGCAAGCCTGGATGCTGCTATCAGCATGATTGCAGGTTCTGCACGCGCAATGGGCGTCGAGGTAGTAGACTAATACTCCCCGGGTGGGAGGAAAAATCCGCAATTACCACTCAGGATAAGGGAGGAGTAATCTAAAATGAAACATGGTAAAAAATATCAGGACAGCGCTAAACTGGTAGACAGCTCTGCTCTTTACGAATCCAGCGAAGCGATTGACCTCTGCGTAAAAACCGCAAAAGCTAAATTTGACGAAACTGTAGAAATCCACGTAAGACTGGGCGTTGACTCCCGTCACGCTGAACAGCAGGTTCGTGGTGCAGTAGTTCTTCCAAACGGTACCGGTAAATCCGTACGCGTTTTGGTATTCTGCAAAGGCGATAAAGTGGATGCTGCACTGGCAGCAGGCGCTGACTATGCAGGTGCTGAAGAGCTCATGCAGAAGATCCAGGGCGGCTGGATGGATTTCGACGTTGTAATCGCAAGCCCAGACATGATGGGTGTTGTTGGTCGTCTTGGTAAAGTGCTCGGTCCACGCGGCTTGATGCCATCTCCAAAAGCTGGTACTGTAACTCCTGACGTTGCTAAAGCTGTTGCTGAAGCAAAAGCAGGTAAAATCGAGTACCGTCTGGACAAAACCAACATCATTCACTGCCCAATCGGCAAAGCTTCTTTTGGCGCAGAGAAACTGCAGGAAAACTTTGACACTCTGATGGGTGCAATCATCAAAGCAAAACCAGCAGCTGCAAAAGGTCAGTACGTAAAATCTTGCGTATTGGCTACCACAATGGGTCCTGGTGTTAAAATCAACCCAGCTAAATTCTGCTAATATAAAAGCAAAAAACACCCTCCGCTCAAAGCGGAGGGTGTTTTATTTTCCCCAGAAACTATATCAAAAACAGCATATCTTGATTGCAGGGTATGATGGCATACCAAAAACTCAAAGCCTGTTTTGATTGCTGCTCTGATATAGGTTTCGATTCGATCTTCACAGAGCTCACAGGGTAAGAACATCAGCCACCAGAACAAACTGCATATTAGAAAAACAGAGGTCACATCGAACCGTTCGATGTGACCTCTTGTCATCTTCTATCCATTTCCCTCAACGGATTCGCCCTGTCATCAAGGCCAGATTTGCAGAAGATCCTCGTTGCTGCTTCCCTGCAAATAGATTGCAGTCAGTCTGTCAGCGGGATGCTTTGTCACAACATGGGTGCTTCCGCTTTGATGAAGGAAGGAGGAAAAGGAAAGACGGGGCTTGAGATAGAGCGCGCCTTCCTCAAACTTCTGTGTTGTCATACAAAACGCAAGGGAACTGCTGGTAGTGTGGATAGGGATTTTTAGCGTGCCATCTTCCTGGGCAACGATGCTCCCCACAAAGAGAGAATCGGTATCTGCCGGAATCCCGATCCCAAGGAAGCCCAAAATCGGTACCATTACAACGATAAGGATCAGGGCAGCAAACGCAAATTTGGAACGGATGATTGGAGGATCGGGGGATGCTGCTTCTTCCGAATCATCCTCGGATGCTTTTTCGGTATCCGGGTCAAGTTCCTCCGATGGGGTTTGCCGCAGCTCTTCCACATCATCCTGATTATCTGCCATTGATTACACCGTTCCTTTCCGATTGAGTGTTTGGTATGCATCCCAAATCAAATATGCAATCACAGCGCTGAGAATGATCCATTTGAGAACATTGAAAACGGGGTTTGCCATGCAGATCAGCCCCTGCCTCATAGAAGAAATCTTGCCGAAAAAGGAGCAAAGCACCAGAACAGACAGCCCAACATTGATGGACGAACCGATCATATCCCGTGATTTTACGATGCTCCACGCAGAAAATCCAAGGAGTGCTGCACTAAGGATGGCAGAAGTTATCATAAAAAGCATTTCAACTGGAAACATAAAATACCTCATTTCTATTTTCATTATGAGCTTATTATATCATGTTCCAATCGATAATGCCTTGTCCTTCTGTAAATATTTTGAAAATATATGGATAAAACAGGAGCAAGATTTTTGTACAGCAATATTCATTATTCCATTCATTTGTGCTATACTGGTAAAAGAATGGGGGATGGTGAATCTTGCAGAAAGTTGTCTTATTATGCTTTTGTCTTGTGGTAGTGGTATGTTTATGTATGTACTCAGATTCTGATTCAAATTCCAACCTCTGCACCATCGAAGACCCGATCTCATATGAGGATGCCGTGTCTAAAAACAATGATGTAGCATCTGCATCTACCAAGAATCCGCCCGTTGCCCCCGAAGTAAAGAAGGAAAACGTGTCAGGAGAACATTACCTCACAGAGATCGAAAATCAGGTCATGGACCTCATCAATAAGGAACGCCTTTCTTTGGGGCTCATGGAGCTTGAGTTTGACCCAAGGCTGCAAAATGCTGCAAGAATCCGCAGCAAGGAGCTGTGTCAGGATGAAGCCATGAGGAAGAAAAAACTTTCCCACACACGCCCGGACGGAAGAGGCTGGGAAACTGTTTTGATCGAAGATATCCCGATTTCCGGTTTGATCGAAGCAGGAGAGATTTTGGCGCGTGAGAGCACCAGCAACGGCGGCGGAGAAAATCAAAGCCACATCCCGGCAAAGGATTGGTTCCTTCTTTGGAAATCCAGTAAGCCTCACTACGATACCATCACCTGGCCCGAGGCACAAAAGGTAGGGGTCGGGATCTATTATGAAATTGATAATGGTGAATATTACACAAATGCAACGGTTTTGTTCGGACGCTTTCATCCGGAAGAATTGAATCAGTCCGTACAGAACCCCTGCCCGAAATAAAACGGCGATTCTTGCAAAAGCAGGTTTGTCAGAGTATAATAAGAATCGATAAAATTACAACAAAGGGGTGCTCTTATGCAGACATACGAACGTTTTTTGAACTATGTGTCCTTTGATACACAGTCTGACCCACATTCTCAAACTGTTCCTACAACGGAAAAACAGAAGGATTTGGGCTCCTATTTAGTGGAAGAAATGAAGACAATGGGCGTACAGGATGTTTTCATGGATGAATGCGGTTATGTTTACGGAACCATTCCGGCAACAAAAGGCTGTGAAGCAGCCCCGATCCTTGGTTTGATTGCTCATATGGATACATCCAATGCAGCGAGCGGCAAGGACATCAAGCCACAGATCGTAAAAAACTACGACGGAAAAGAGATCCTTTTAAATAAAGAGAAGAATATTGTGATGAGTCCTGCCGATTTCCCAAGCCTTAACCACTATGTAGGTCAGGATCTGATCGTTACAGACGGAACAACGCTCCTCGGTGCGGATGATAAAGCAGGCATCGCAGAGATCCTTTCTGCGGCTGAAACATTCCTCTCCCATCCCGAACTGCCTCATGGCACCATCAAAATCGGCTTTACGCCGGATGAAGAAGTGGGGCGCGGCGCAAATCACTTTGATGTAACGGGATTCGGTGCAGACTTTGCCTACACAGTAGACGGCGGCGAACTGGGCGAGCTTTCTTATGAGAACTTCAATGCAGCTTCCGCTGTAGTCACCATTCACGGACGCAGCACACATCCGGGTTCTGCAAAAAATGTGATGATAAACTCGCTCCTTCTTGCGATGGAGTTTCAGGCGATGCTTCCAACCTTTGAAAATCCTGCATTTACAGAGAACAGGGAAGGCTTCAGCCACCTCGACGAGATGAAGGGCGACGTGGAAACAACGGTTATGGAGTACATCATCCGCGACCACGATATGGAAAAATACGAACAGAAAAAGAAACGCTTTCAGAAAATCACGGACTATCTCAACGAGAAATACGGGGAAGGAACCGTGGAGCTTCAGCTCAAGGATTCTTACTTCAATATGCTCGAGCAGATCCGTCCTCACTTCCAGCTTGTGGAGAAAGCAAGAGCAGCGTTCTGTGCCCATGATATAGAGCCGTTGGAGCTTCCGGTGCGCGGAGGAACAGATGGTGCGCGCCTGTCCTATAAGGGACTGCCCTGCCCGAATCTCTGTGCCGGCGGTCACAACTTCCATGGTCGGTTTGAATATGTTCCGATTCAGTCTATGGATAAAATCGTGGAAGTCCTTCTGACATTGGTTCAGTCGTTTGCAGAATAATCAAAATTCTAAAAACAGCCGGTGCAGACAATGTGTGCTGGCTGTTTTCGTCTACATGGCGCAAGTAAATGAAAGGAGAGCACCCAATGGCACAGCCTAAAACAAATGCAATGCGCATTTTGGAGCGGGAAAAGATCCCGTATGAAATGTTTACCTACCCTGTGACGGAGGAGCATCAGGATGGAGTGCATGTGGCACAGCTGATGAACCAGCAGGTAGAAACCGTATTTAAAACACTCGTATGCAAGGGAAGCAGCAAGGGATTTTTCGTTTTCGTCATCCCCGTTGCAGAGGAACTGAACCTCAAAAAAGCAGCCAAAGCAAGCGGAGAAAAATCGATGGAGATGATCCATGTATCGCAGATCAATGCAGTAACAGGATATATCCGCGGCGGCTGTTCTCCGGTTGGGATGAAAAAGCAGTATCCCACCTGGTTCCACGAATCCGCACTCCAGCAGGAAAAAATCATCGTCAGCGGCGGAAAGCGGGGATTTCAGATCAAGGCAGCTCCAAGGGATCTTGCGAAGGTATGCGGCGGTCAGTTTACAGATTTGATACACGATTAGACAGCAGGGAACAGGGAATGGAAAACAAAAAAATCATTGAGGGCAGTGCCGCCATAACGAAAAAAGATTATCGTGTTCTTGCCTATTTTAATGTATTCAAGCGGCATCCGGCAGAGCCCTATATTTTAGGTGCTATGGCGATCCTGGCATCATCTGTGATTGTGGGATATTTCTTGCCGTGGTTTCATCCGGAAGAGCCGCTGCTTCGCCTAAGCTATATTTTTTGGATCATTCTTGCACTTGTATTGATGGCAACGGAGTATATGGCGCTGCAATACCTCAAAAAAGAGGGAGATCAAACGCTCGGAAAAGAATTCTGCTATCGATTTACAGAAAATGCGCTTGAGATGAAGGATGCAGAGGAGGTCGTTTCGATTGAGTGGAAAGGTTTTTTCAAAGGGATCGAACTGCGGCACCACTTCTTGCTCTTTTTCACCATCAACCATGCGCTGATCGTTCCAAAGCGTGCATTTTCAGCGGAAGACTGCGTGGTGATCCGCAAACAGCTGCAAAGCAAGCTGGGCAGTAACTTTATCCTTCGATGCAAAAGGTGATAGTTTTCAAAAAATACACAGACTATTTAAACGAAATCTATCCAAATTTGACAGAATACGTTATAATATAACCAGAGAATGGAAGAACCGTTCCAACCCCAATATATTGGGGAGAAAACAAAATAAGGAAGAGAAAACTCGATTTTCCACAGATTGCACAGTGATCCGTGGAAAAGTAAAACGGAAAAGAAAGGTCGTGCAATACAATGAAAAATGCATGGAAAGTATTGGCTGTTGCAGCTGCAATGATGATGCTGATGGCAGCCTGCAAAAAAGACGCACCGGTAAATGCAACACCGGATCAGGACCCGGCTGCACCGCCGGCACAGACTCAGGAAGAGAAAAAGCCGGAAGAAACACAGCCAAAGGAAGACCCAAAAGATGAAATCCTTGCACACGCAGAAGAAAATAAGGACGCGATCCTGGAAGCTGTAAAAGGCGTTGTAGAAGTTTACCGCAGCGAAACCATCCCGGAATACTATGCACAGTACCCTGCAAAAGAGGAGTACCCGGTTCTCGAATCTACAGAAGGTCTGGTGATCCAGAAGGGCGACGATACCTGTGATGTACAGGCGTATGTAAACCTCGGCGGACATTCCCAGAAAAAGATGTGTGTATCCCTCAAATACGTAGAAGCGCCGGCAGAGGGCAGCAGTGAATGGATGGTCGTATCCACTGCATTCGGAGATATCAAAGGCTAATTGCGGCGACATAACTCGAAAAGAACAAAACCCTGATGCAGGATCATCCTGCATCAGGGTTTTATCTTATACCGGAGAATCTTTCGAAGATAGGAGAAGTTTTGATTTTTTCTCGATTTTTTGCTACACTGTCAGAAAAGGGAGGGGCTTTTTATGAAAATCGAACGACCGCACCTTACCGAACAAGAAGCAGAGAGAACAGATCTATCAAAGCAGTTTGAATGTTCCCTTGTGGAAGGCTGCTCTTTTAAGAACCAGATCCTTTTGGGAGCATCGATCGAAGAGCTGGAGATTAAGCGCTGTATTTTCAGAAATTGCAGATTCTTAGGCTGCACCTTCCCCAAAATCTCGGTTTGGGATTCCTCCTTCCAAAACTGCGACTTCTCAAACTGCCGCATGGAGGAAGGATATTTTCAAAGGGTGGAATGGATCGACTGCAAATTGGTGGGGATGGTTTCCTATCAGAGTACCATTCAAAACGGATATCTAAAGGACTGCAACTGCCAGTACCTCAATCTATCAGGCGCTCGGATAAAAACGGTGGGATTCAACCACTGCGATTGCAGCGGTGCGCTGTTTCAGCAGTGGGATCGAAAATCGCTGTCTTTTTACGAAACAAAACTGACAGGCTGTAATTTTTTCCAAACTCCGCTGCACGACCTCGATTTGTCCAGCTGCTCCATTGAGGGGGTCCTGTTATCCGGGGAGGAGCTGCGCGGCGTGACCATTGCTGCCCATCAGGCACAGGATTTGGTAGGATTGCTGGGGGTGAAAGTGAAATGATCCAGATTTTGATTGATGCAGACGGCTGCCCCGTTGTGAATGAGTCGATTGCTCTGGGCAAAAAATATCATGTTCCGGTGTTTTTGATCACGGATACAAGCCACCGCTTTGAACGTGAGGGAGCACAAACCATTACAGTGGAAAAAGGGAGCGACTCTGCGGATTTTAAGCTCGTAAACTTAGTCTGCCGCGGAGATATTGTGGTGACGCAGGATTACGGGCTGGCTGCGATGGCGCTCTCCAAAGGGGCGTACGTCCTCAACCAAAACGGAAGTCAGTATACCGAAGAAAATATCGACGGGCTCCTGATGAGCCGTCACATCGGAAAGAAGCTCCGCCGTGCCGGGGGACATATCAAGGGTCCATCCAAGCGGACAAAGGAGCAGGATCTCAGGTTTCAACAGATGCTTGAAAACTTGTTGAAAGATAAGGTGCCAAAAGGAGAGGGACAGCGGTAAGACGATTTGGATAAAATCGCTTCTTATCGTTCTTTTCTGCACCATTTTATTGAACTTAGCACATAATTGTGCTATCCTTAATCTATATGCAATTTGGTACTGCCAAGAAAGGAATTTTTAGGATATGGATTATCAAAAATTAGCTCAGCTGCTCTTCCCCGATTTGCAGCTGACTCCAGAAGATATTGAAAAACGCTATCCGCCCCGCAATCTCCCGGAGGGCGCGAAGGTGACCCGTATAGCACCAAGCCCGACCGGATTCATGCATCTGGGCAACCTCTTCAGTGCAATCATCAGCGAACGTCTGGCGCACCAGAGCAACGGTGTTTTCTTCCTGCGTATTGAGGATACCGACCTCAAACGTGCGGTAGAGGGCGGTGTGGAAACCATCATCAATGTATTCCACCGCTTTGGGCTCAACTTCGACGAGGGCGCAACCATCGACGGCGACAAGGGCGATTACGGACCATACCGTCAGCGTCAGAGAGCAGAGATCTATCATGTGTTCGCAAAAGAATTGGTGCTGCGCGGTATGGCATATCCATGCTTCTGCACCGAGGAGGAGCTTGCTGCAATGCGTGAAACACAGCAGGAGAAGAAGCTCAATTTCGGCTACTATGGAGAATGGGCAAAGTGCCGCAATCTGACATTGGAAGAAATCGAGAGCAGCCTCAAAGCAGGAAAACCATATGTTCTGCGTTTTCGCTCTCCCGGCAATCCGGAGCACCGCATCAAACACCGCGACCTTGTCAAAGGTGACATGGAGCTGCCGGAAAACGATCAGGACATCGTTCTGCTCAAATCTGACGGCATCCCAACCTATCACTTTGCACACATCATCGACGACCACTTTATGGGCACCACCCACGTGGTGCGTGGTGAGGAATGGCTTGCAACCCTCAACATCCATCTGCAGCTCTTCCTCACAATGGGCTGGAAGGCTCCGAAATATATCCATACAGCACAGCTGATGAAGATGGACGGTGAATCGAAACGCAAGCTCTCCAAGCGCAAAGACCCGGAGCTTGCACTGGACTTCTACCATGCAGAGGGCTACCCGGTCGAATCCGTTCTCGAATATCTGATGACCCTGCTCAACTCGAACTTTGAGGAGTGGCGCATGGCAAACCCAACCGCTCCGATGAACGACTTCCAGTTCACCACCAACAAGATGAGCAACAGCGGTTCTCTCTTTGATGTGGATAAATTGCAGGATGTCAGCAAGAATACCATTTCTATGATGACGGCAGATCAGGTTTACGATCATGTCATCACCTGGGCAAAGCAGTATGATGAGCAGCTTTATCGCCTTCTGACCGAAGATGAAGCAAAGGCAAAAGCAATCTTCGCAATCGGCAGAGGCGGCAGCAAGCCAAGAAAGGACTTTGCAATCTGGAAAGAGGTAAAGGACTATCTCGCATTCTTCTATGATGAACTGTTTGTTCCGGCAGGGGCTGATTCCTATCCGGAAAATGTATCAAAGGAAGACTGCCTTGCAGTCCTCAACGGCTACCTTGAAGGCTACGACCCGGCAGACGACAACAGCCAGTGGTTCGACAAGGTCCGTGCTTTGGGTGAATCTCTGGGCTATGCCGGAAAACCAAAGGATTACAAAAAGAATCCGGAGCAGTACAAGGGTCATGTCGGCGATGTCAGCGGAGTCATCCGTCTGGCAGTGACAGGACGCACCAATTCTCCGGATATGTACTGCGTGATGGAAGTTTTGGGACGCAAAACAATGGAAGAACGCATCCATCAGGCAATGGGCATCCTAAAAGGATAATCTTCTTATTATAAATTCTTTGAGAAAGGACGGGAAAAGCAATGGAAGAAACAAGCTCTAATTTTATACATGACATCATTGACAAGGATTTGGAGGAAGGGCGTGTCCAGAAAATCCACACTCGCTTCCCGCCGGAACCAAACGGTTATCTGCACATCGGCAGCGCAAAAGCAATCTGGATCAATGCAGGCACAGCACAGAAATACGGAGGCTTATTTAATCTCCGTTTTGATGACACCAACCCGGTGCGCGAGGACGACGAATATGTAAAATCCATCGAGGAGGATCTTCTCTGGCTTGGTGCAAAGCCAAACGGAGGAATTTACTACGGTTCCGATTACTTCGACCAGTGCTATGAATTTGCTGTAAAGCTCATCAAGGACGGAAAAGCCTATGTAGACGACCTTTCCGCAGAACAGATGCGTGAATACCGCGGGACCCTGACCGAACCGGGCAAAGAAAGCCCTTACCGCAACCGCACCGTAGAGGAAAACCTTGATCTCTTTGAGCGCATGAAAAACGGGGAATTTCCGGACGGAAGCCGCACCCTGCGCGCAAAAATCGATATGAATTCTCCGAATATGAACCTGCGCGACCCTGCGATCTACCGCATCGTGCGCGCTCACCATCATCGTCAGGGCGATAAATGGTGCATCTATCCTCTGTACGACTATGCTCACCCGATTCAGGATGCATTGGAGGGGATCACGCATTCCCTGTGCTCCATCGAGTTTGAAAACCATCGCCCGCTGTACGAATGGGTGGTAGACAACATCGGCTTCGAGCATAAACCGAAGCAGCGCGAATTTGCACGCCTCAACGTGACCCATACCGTAATGAGCAAGCGCTACCTGCGCGAGCTTGTAGAAACAAAACAGGTGGACGGCTGGGACGATCCCCGTATGCCTACCCTGTGCGGATTGCGCCGCCGCGGCTACACCCCAACCTCCATTATCGAATTTGTAAAACGTGCAGGCGTTGCAAAAGCATATTCCGTTGTTGACATCGGTTTGCTGGAGCACTGCATCCGCGATGAGCTCAACCTCAACGCACAGCGCCGTGTCGCTGTCCTCAAGCCAATCAAGGTTGTGATCACCAACTATCCGCAGGACAAGGAGGAATACTTCGAGCTGCCGAACATTCCGAAGAATGACGAAGCAGGAATGAGAAAGGTTCCGTTCACCCGCGAGCTGTACATCGATGCGGAGGACTTTGCAGAGGTACCGCCGCCGAAATTCTTCCGCCTGAAACCGGATGGAGAGGTTCGCCTGATGGGCTCCTACATCATCAAATATCAGGACATCGTGAAGGATGAAAACGGAAATATCGTGGAGATCCACTGCACCGCAGACCTGGAAACAGGAAACGGCAATCCAGCAGACGGACGCAAGATCAAAGGAACTATCCATTGGGTCAGCGCAAAATATGCTGTGGATGCTACCGTTCGGCTCTACGACTACCTCTTTACCCTCGAGAATGTCAACGATGTACCGGAGGGCACAAACTATATGGATTATCTCAATCCAAACTCTCTTGTTGAACTCAAGGGCTGCAAATTGGAGCCTGCTCTGGCGGATTGTGAAGTCGGAGATAAATTCCAGTTTGTCCGCATGGGTTATTTCTGCAAGGACAGCAAGGATGAGGGTGTCTTTAATCAGATTGTGACCCTCAAGGATACTTGGGCAAAAGTGAATAAATAGGGAGATCCCTGTGATAACAAAAAGCGGTGTTGTACTTTTATCAGTACAGCACCGCTTTTTCATCTTGTTTTATGACAGGGCTTTCAATTCAGCCCAGAATATCTGATCTGATTTCATCATAGGTGCGCGAAAACAGAGAGGCTGCGTCCAAATAAGGAGGCATCTTGTCCGCAAACAAAAGAAATGTGAGAATCTTTGCAAAAAGAAGCTCTACAGCAGCGCGCAGATGCTCCGGGTCACGGTAAATAAGGTAAGAGGGGATCGCATGACCAAGAAAGTCCTCTTCTGAACTGTCTGCGTTTTTGTATGCATCCAAATCAGCAACCGAAAGGAGGGCGGACTGATTTTCGTCCTTCAAAAAGGCGAAGAGATAGCGGGTATCGTCCCGAAGCAGGACGATGTGATTCACTCCGAACCAGCTCAGGCAGAGCTTCTTGAGCTGTCCCTTCATAAATTGCTGCATCACAGACTGGAACTTGAAGCGGTTGGAGGAGGTGATTGCATAGCTGTCGCAGACATCCTGCAAATTTGTGGCAGAAATCGTGCTGGGGTAGTCCTCCATATAGTATTTTTCCGAAATGCTGTTGTGTGCCCATTCCACCGGAAAACCGCCCAGCATCCGTTTATCCATGTTGTATTTGTTTCTTCCATGGTAAACGATCATCGCTTGGGACCACGACTTGGTTCCGTTTGGATAGTTCATGGATTCAAAGACGAACTTGAGCTGATTGCGTATGGTGGAAAAGCTGCTGTGGACATGCTTCGGAAAGAGCTGGTCCAATCCGAAGGGAACAAAGTAGGTTTGGGAGGAATCGGAGGAGCAGGGGCATTCCAGAGCATAGACCTCACCCTCGGCATCGTCAAAGCACATGCAGACTTGTTTTTCGTCCTCCTTGATGAATACGAGGGAGCGTCTGCCGGGGTAGTTTTGCTGGACGTTGTGAAAGAGCTCAATTTCCCAGGAAATCTCCAGACGGTTGATTTTTCCGCTTTCAAATAAGGAGAGCAGCTCAACGAGCGATTCCTTGGTGATCTGCTCCTTCAAAAGCTCCCGCGGCATATTGGCTCTAATGTGCTCAGGGTCCTTTTCGATTTCTTCAAGGTTTGGGTCTGCATAGACAGCAACGGGAGGAACCGTAATTTTGCTGACGCAGTAATCCAAGGGTCGGATGAGCGTCTGAAGGGTTTCCATTGCAATCTGTGCCATTTCCTCATCGCTGACATCAGGAAAAGACAGAACAGAATCCACAACATTGCGATACCTTACATGGGTAAAGACGGTCAGTTCCGGTTTATCGGATGACCAATTACAGCCCCACAGATTATCGTAGCCTTCCATAAGCACACAACACGGCAGGGTGGAGAGCAAATCTTCGGCGGTGATCGCTGTGGGAGCTCCGGTCGACAGATCAAAAAGCTCCTCAGAGGGGATGCAGCAAACGTGCTTTGCCAGTTCTGCGCTGAGAAGGTTCAGCTCATTGTCGTCCAAAAACGGAACCGTGATCGACAAGCGGTGCAAAATCTCCTGCTTGACTGCAGCAGTGCGGTCGCTGAAGGTGACGGTGATGGGCAGCAGATAGAAGAAGATGTCACAGTCCTCCATCTTTGCAAGCCAGTCCCAGTCAAAGATTGGGCGGAAAACGTAAGAGCCATTTACCCAAAAGTCCATATGATTGAGGAAAAAGCGGATTTCGACCTTGGCGACCTCATCTTTATCCTGAAAGGCGCAGTGTATACTGCGGTACTGCGACATGGGGGTCTTGTCAAGACGATCGATATCAAGGAAGTCGCATCTCCATCCATAGCTGCTTGGATGATTCGCCATCAGAAAGATAGAAATTGCCTGAGAGGAAACGATGCGGTTGCAGACACTCAGCCAGTAGCTGAAAAAGCTGTGATCGGAAAGAGAGGGGACACCGTCCTGCGGGATTGCTTCATCTTCAAGCTCTTCGTCCAAATCATCCTCCAAATCTTCGTCCAAATCATCATCAACCATCTCGGCATCTGTTTCAGAATAGAGGGACTCAGGATCGCTCTTAACATCGCCAATCATCCGGATGATCGTTTCAGAATAGAGCACCTCAGGATGGCTCTTATAAAATTCGAGGATTTTTTTCAGGAGCGGTGCCGGAGTGGTGCTGCTGATCCAGATTCCATCCACGAGATTTTCAAAGGCAAAGTATGGGTTCATCAGTGCAGCCTCGCGGTTTTCAACGTTCCAGAAGGCTTCGATGTCCTTGCTGTCCTGTTCGGGATCACGCTTGGAACGGCAGTTGTATTTGGCACAGCACGCGATAAATTCGTGGTGTACTAACCCGAATTTTTCTTCGGGATCCTCCTCAAGCTGCGGTATCCTTTCCAGAATGAGGCTGCGGATGGAGCCGTAGAGGATCTGGGGACGTCCGAGCTTTGCGCTTTTGAGGTCAAGCGATTTCCAAGCGAGGCGAAGATGGGTTTCCGTTAAGGGGTACTGCTCAAAGAAATGGGCCAGGAGCTTTACACCGAGCGGGTGACGGGCACCCTGTGCAGTAAATGCATCGTAGCGGTCCTGGATGTGCGAGAGCTTATGGCGATCCAGAACCTTCATGTATGCGATGTATTCGGGGTCCTTCCAGACATTGCGCTCTGCAAGGGCGACAAGCTTCCAATATTCAAGAAAGCTCTGGGAGAGGATGAGATCCATTCTGGTGAGGTTCCTGCGCTTGCCTAAGATTTCTTCAATGGAGCGCATTGCTTCAAAGCAATCGCAGGCATCTGCGGAATAGGCGATGGAAAGGCAGGTCTGAAGCTCCCGGCTCAGAGGAAAAGTCTCCTGATTTTTTTTGATTTCCTCTAAAAGCTGTGCGGTAAAATGGGGATCGCGTGCTGCCTGCAAAAAGGCAGACGAGGTAAAATAATCAAGCCATGCTTTTGTATTGCTGCGCTGGCTGCCGCAATAAATAGACAGAAATTGCTCCAGTGCCAAAGCATCGCCGGTTTGTTTTTCGTTCATATCATCACCCTCCTAACCACACTGCCAGTCAAATTCTGCACGTTCAAAGTTGAGGTTTTTTAAGTCTTCCCTTGAAATAAAGAAGTTGCAGTTTCCACCATCTCCAAACATCAAGCCACTATTGTCATCCACGTCAAGCTGAAGCAAAAGGACATCCAAAGAGCCGTCCTCGTAATAGCACGGTGCACCTTGAACAAAGAGCGGGTAGCCACCTACACGGCTGTCGCAAGCATAGCACAAGTCAAACAGGGCATCCTGCTTTTCTTCGGAGAGCTTTGTATACGCAAGATCACCGCAGTAGTGGTCTGTAAACTCATGGCTTTCCATACTCAAAAACATTTTGCACGGATGAAACTCCATCTTGCAGTCATTGTCAAAAGGTTCCTCGTTTTCATAATAATCCCGAAAGGGGTTTTCGCGGAGCAGACGGCTCTCGTCCATCAAAACATCCGGAATGTATCTCAGGCAGCATCCATCCTCCAAACCATATATTTCGTCGTCAAGAAGGTAAAACTGCAAAATCCCTTTCTGCGGAAAATCGGGAAGCGGCGGCATCTGCTCAAAGTTGATCTGAGCAAGAAACATCATAGGCCGACCTTCCGAGTCATGCGGATACTGAGATTCCTCCGTTAGATAGGGGCAGCCGCCCAGCTTGGAGTCCCAGGGCTTTGCAGGTTCTTTGGTAAAAGTGATTTCATTGGAGGGGCGCATCGTGGAGCAGAGATAGGGGAGATCCTCTTCCAAAATCTTTGGAATGGGCTTTTGCTTATTTACGATCCACGGCTCTCCTTCCTTCGGAGCGCAGTATGACCGAAGCATATCTTCGGTTGATTTATTCTTGAAAAACATAATCTTCCCCCTTTAGAAAAAGTTTGAATTATCATCTTAAAGAAAAATATAGCATAAATTTCCCAGTGGGAAAATACCTAAATACAACAAAGTTTTTGGATAAGCCCTGTCATAAATTCCATTTTCTGAGCCGCCATCTTGCCGTTCCAAGGAAAAAGTAATGAGTATATATAGATAAAAATGGTTTTTTATAAAAACTGTCGAGCAGAAAAGTGCGGTAAGAAATTTCTTCCAAGCGTAAAATAAAAGGATAAATAGATGATTTGCGATTGGTTATGAAGGAGAAAACTGTTATATGTGCGGACATTTGTGTTATATTTGTACAATTCTCTTGCAATTCTTTCTCAAAACCTGTAATCTTAAAGATATACCTATATTCTAATGAGGAGACGCTTGACTATGCCAACAAGAAAAGAACAATCAGCATTGACACGTCAAAAAATCATAGACGTGGTGGAAGATAAAATCCGCAAAGAGGGGTACGACAACATTCGGATCGTGGATATCGCAAAAGAATGCCATATGTCCACGGGAAACTTTTATCATTATTTTTCTTCATTGGAAGCTCTGTTCGATGAAATCGACAGTGTAAAGTTTTACGAATCATTTGAGGCCCTGCATCCCCAAAATGATATCCATGTTGTATCACGTTTGGAATCGTATTTGAAGACCTGGATGGACTTATCACTCAACAAATACGGCAGCAAATACATATACTATTGGACTCAGCGCTACACAAAGAAATTTTCCGCATCGGATACGGACAATCGTGTATCTTTAATTGTAAAGCACCTCACCGAAATTTTGAACCAGGGTCTGGAAAAAGGGGAGCTGCTCAGAACAGCACCGGTGCAGGATATTGCCTACACCATAGCCTTTTTGATTTTTGGCTGTGCAGCCTACTATGGAGCTTCCAACGATGAAGAGCTTGTCCGTCATTGGTCTAAAAACTGCTACAGCTTTTTTATTAAACCTGCCATTGCACCCTATCTTGTTTTTTAGATAAGACCTGTTTGCTGCGTGCAAGGGAGAAAAAAGCAATACAAGTGATGAGAAGAGCATTGGTTTTGCGATTCTTTGGGATTGGTTAGAAAATATGGAGTCTGTCATAACGAGTGGGGAAGATCGTTCATGGCTGGCTCTTTTTTAGTTTCATGCAGAACGCATAAAATCAGTAGGAAACTTTAGTTTTTGCAGGACTTATGTTAAAATAGGAAGAAACATGATCGGGATTCTTACAGGGAAAGGAACTTTATATGTTCGACTGGGAAAATGATATACAAAAGCGTCGCAATGCCATTCGATTCATTGATGCAGCAAAAGAAATCATCCGCAAAGAAGGCATTGAAAATATTTCGGTCCGCAAAATTGCGCAGACAGCGGGGTTTCACAATTCGACCATTTATCTGTATTTTAAGGATGCAGATTATCTGCTGCTTTTGGCATCGCTCAAGTATTTTGATTCTTATATACAAAAACCAAAGAAATACAGCGATAAGATGGCTGCACCAAAGGAAAGGTTTCTGGCAATCTGGACGGCGTTTGGAGATACAGTCTTTGAGCATCCGAAAATATTTCAAAACTTTTTCTTTGGAAAATACAGCGAGAATCTGACCCCGATCATAACGCTGTATTACGACCTTTTTCCAATGAAGAAAGTGAAATGCCCCAAAGAAATCGAAGGGATATACTATGGAAAGAATATCGAAGAACGCAGCTATCAAATACTAAAACCGCTGATCCAGGAAAAGGACTGCTGTGTTGCCTTGGATAACATCGAATTAGTGAACCGCATCATCATCAGCTGCCTGAAACAGCTGCTGGATCAAAAATGCAGCAGCCCATCGCCCGATCCGAAAGAATGGAACGATTTGCTGATGAAGATGATATGCTATGTTACAGGAATAAAATAAGCCTCCCATACAAGACAGAAAGGGCAATTTATGAAACGAATTTTACTGGTAAGCCACTGTGTGCTCAATACAGCATCAAAGCTGAAAACATACGACGAAAAAAGCGCATCAGAAGAGGAAGGACTGCGCAAAGAAATCGTGAAGGCCGCAATCGATTGCGATGTCCAGCTCTTGCAGCTGCCCTGCCCGGAATTCCTGCAATATGGCTCCAACCGCTGGGGGCATACGCAAAACCAATTTGACAACGTGTTTTTTCGCCAAAGATGCAGAGAACTTCTTGAACCGATCGTGATGCAGCTTATGGAGTATCGCTCAAATCCAAAGGAATTTGAAGTGATTGGTGTTTTGGGTATCGATGGCAGCCCAAGCTGCGGGGTAAAATATACCTGCAAAGGAGATTGGGGCGGAGAGTTTGGCGGAAGAGAGGTTCAAAAAGCGCTTGATTCCTGCACCCTGCAAAGCGGACAAGGCGTTTTGATGATGGTGCTTGAGGAGATGCTCCATGAAAAAGGTATTTCGCTCAAAATGGAGGGACTTTTCGCACCCGAACCACAGCGCGCACTGTCGATGCTTTTATAAAATAAGAAGCAATCATCAAAGAGGATCATCCAAAAAATGATCCTCTTTTTTTACTGTTTTTTGACAATTATTCATTCTATCAATCTTTTACAAAATCAAATTGGAAAAATCAATTTGTATTTTGCAAGGTTTTATTGTATCTTTGATACGGAATTTTAAGGAGCAGCGTCGATTTAGATCATACTGTAAAATCCTTAAAGAGAAAACATTGACTTGCCCACAGGAACAAAGGAGTAGTTAAAATGAAAAATCAAAAAGCATATCTTACAGCATTTTGCGGAGTTTGCGTTGCAATGAATATCGTCCTTGGCATCGTTACCGATGCAATGGGACTGCCGCTCTATTTGGATACCTTGGGCACAGTTTTGACTGCAGCACTGTTTGGACCTGTTCCGGGCATGATCGTCGGCGGTCTGTCCAATACCATCACAGGGCTGCTGTATACGGTAACGGATATTCCCTTTGCCCTCATCAACATTGCAGTCGGCTTGATTGTCGGTCTTGTCGCAAAAAAATTCAAGTTCACGCTGACCTCTGCACTCCTGACCGGTTTAGCTCTGAGCATCCTCTGTCCTGCAATCGGTACCCCGATCGGCATTTTTGTATACGGCGGTTTGCAGGGAGATATTTCGGACATTGTTGTAACAGGCTTGGTAAAATCAGGGCAGAGTATTTTTACAGCGTCCTTCCTTACAAAGGTAGCGTCCAACCTGATCGATAAAATCGGAACCTGCGTCATTGCCTGCCTCCTGATCCGTTCTATGCCGGCGCGTTTTCTTGCAAATTTCAGACAGGAAAGGGAACTTGCAGAATAGATGATACAACTTGAAAATCTTGTCCATACATATCCTGTTTGGAAGTCTGACACCGTTCAGTCAGAAAAAACAGTGCTCAATGGGATATCCCTTCATGTCCCGCAAGGTCAGTTTCTGGCGATCCTCGGTCCAAACGGATGTGGAAAGTCTACGCTTGCAAAGCATTTGAATGCGCTGCTCCTGCCAAAGAGCGGCACAGTCTGGATTGATGGGAAAAAGACAAGCAATATAGAAACATTATGGGATATTCGCCGGCAGGTGGGGATGGTTTTTCAAAATCCCGACAACCAGATCATCGGCACTACAGTGGAGGAGGACACTGCCTTCGCCTTGGAAAATCAAAATCTTCCTTCCGGTTTCATTCAGCAAAAGGTGATGCAGAGCCTGAAATCCGTCAATCTTTTCCATAAGCGCAAAACAGCTCCGAACAGACTGTCAGGCGGGCAAAAGCAGCGCGTTGCCATCGCCGGAACGATTGCGGCACAGGTGCGCTGCATTGTTCTGGATGAGCCGACCGCTATGCTGGACCCCGCCGCACGGCGCGATGTGATGGAGCTTGTACACAGACTGAACAAGGAACAGGGGATCACAGTCGTTTTGATCACCCATCATACAGACGAAGTGGCAGATGCAGATTCGATCCTGTTGATGAAAGAGGGGACGATCTTCAAACAGGGAACGCCACAGGAAATCTTTTCCCATCCCCAGTGGCTTCGGGAGGTCAAAATGGATATTCCGCAGGGAACGCTTTTGGCGGAGCGGCTCAGACAACGGGGTTTTCCATTGACAACCCCGATGCTCCATGAGGAAGTGCTCATCGATGAGCTGAATAAAATGCTGCCTCATCATGGGGCAAACAGCTTGGAAGAGGGTGCTGCAACAAAAACCTCAGGTGACCCGATCCTCCAAATAAAAAACATTTGCTGTACCTATCATGCCAAAACAGCGAATGAAAATAAGGTCCTTAAAGAGATTACATTTGATATTTATCCGGGAGAATGGCTTGGGATCGTCGGAACCTCCGGCTGTGGAAAGACGACGCTCATCAAGCATTTGAATGGCTTATTGAAGGCAAGCGCAGGCGATATCCTGTTTGAAGGAAACAGCATTTATCACAAAAAGTTCCGGCTCAGCGCCCTTCGCAAGGAGGTGGGGCTTGTCTTTCAGTACCCGGAGCATCAGCTTTTTGGCAGCACCGTCCTCAAGGATGTCTGCTATGGTCCGCTCAACATGAAAATGTCGACGGAACAGGCAGAGCGTTCCGCCAGAGAGAGCCTGCAGCTTGTGGGCATCAAGGAGGAATCTTATTACTCCAATCCGCTGGATTTATCCGGCGGAGAAAAACGCAGGGTGGCGATTGCCGGTATTTTGGCAATGAATCCGAAGGTTTTGATTCTGGACGAACCGGCAGCGGGACTTGACCCCGAAACAAAACAGATGATTTTTTCGCTCCTTACAAAAATCAAGAAAGAGCGTGATCTTTCCATCGTTGTTGTATCACACCATATGGAAGACATCGCAGAATATGCCGACCGTATGATCGTGCTTCGGGATGGAAAAATCGAGGATCAGGGAACACCGAAAGAAGTATTTTCACACAGCAAAGCTCTGTGTGAAATGGGCATCGGCATCCCACAGATCACACGCATTACAAAAGCCCTCATAGAAAAGGGAGTTCCCCTTTCGCACCCTGCAATCACCGTGGATGAGGCAGAACAAATGATAGTATCTTTTGCAGGAGAGGGGGCTTTGCGATGATTCAAAACCTTACGATCGGACAGTATTATCCAAACGATTCCGTCGTCCACAGCCTTGACCCGAGAACAAAGCTGCTGGCAGCCTTTTTGTATATTGTCCTGCTGTTTTTGGTTCAAAATTCTCTGTGGTACCTCCCGATCGCAGGGACGCTTCTGCTGCTGTATCGTTTGTCCAAGGTCCCGCTTTCCTATTTTCTCAAGGGGCTCAAGGGTGTGATCTTACTTTTGTGCTTTACGTTCTTTTTCCGTATGGCACTTACTCCGGGAACAGAGATTGCAGGCTTTTGGATTTTTACCATAACACAGGAAGGAATCGCAAAGGCGATTCACATGACAGCGCGCATAGCTTTGATGATTGCCGGAGCAAGCCTTCTTTCCTATACATCCACACCGCAAAACCTTTGCGACGGGTTGGAAAAAAGCCTTCACTTTTTAGGGAATCACAAAGTCCCCATTCATTCGATGTCTGTAATTTTGATGATTGCGTTTCGATTTATTCCCATCATGATCGAAGAAATGAACATCCTCATGGATGCCCAGGCAGCAAGAGGAACCGAATTTCAGCAGTGTTCTGTCTGGAGGAAATCCAAAAATATGATCGTTCTGCTGGTGCCTTTGTTTTTTTCGACCGTGCAGCGCGCCTCGGACCTTGCGATGGCGATGGAGGCACGCGGCTATCGGGAAAATGGTGAAGTGAGCAGGATGTATCCGCTGTGCTATACCGATGCGGACAGAAAAGCAAAGTTCGCGATATGGCTGTATTTCGGGATTATGGCAATGCTTGTTCTTTTCGTTTTCTAACCTGTTTTGACATCTTCTTTTCTCCCAAATAGAAAAACACAATCACAAAAACCGCCAGCTTATCATAAGCCGGTGGTTTTTGTGATTTATACAGCAATGGAATCAACATCAAAACACTGGTTTTGATTGGAAGAATTCTACAATGGTATATAGGAAGATACGTCGCATCCTGCGAAAATTTTTGCAGCGCATTGGAATCAATCATCGATTGTGCTATACTTACTCCAACCATCTGGTACCACTGCATGCTGGATACCTTTGGCACAAAAGAAGAAGCGAACTTCGTTTCCTATCTTTACAAAGAATTCACCTGTCCACAGTGCGGAACAGGAAAACCATTGCCGGAATTTATCAAATATTACTTTTTTGAATAACAGCCATCGATTCAAATATGATATGGAGGAGATACCATGAGTGAACTTACCCTAAGCTATGCACAGCATCTTCGCGATTTGGTGAAGCAGGCAGGCCGCGTAGATCGGGAATGCAAGGTGTTTGGGTCTTCCAAACACCGTTACTGCCTGAATCCGGTGCTTTCCGATGAGATCGTATCCAAATACGAAGAAAAGAACCACATCAAGCTCCCCTCGGAATATAAATTCTTCATCACACAGGTCGGAAACGGCGGAGCGGGTCCCGACTATGGTATTTACCCCCTTGTGGTGAATAATCCATGCAGATGCGATATGAAACCGCCTTTTATCTCCAGCAAGCTCACCAAGGATGAATGGAAAGAAAAGCTGCGCCCCCTGGAGGATGAGGACTGTCCGGATGACGAGTTTGACCGGATGGAGGAGGAGCTATCAAGCGGCGTTTACGCGCTGGGGACAAAGGGATGCACATTTGAAAATATTACCGTATCAAGCGGAGAGGATGAAAACCGCGTTTTCTACATCAATTTCGATTGGGATGAAGATGCAATGCCGTATGATACCGAAATGAATTTTCTGACATGGTATGAGCATTTCTTTGAGGAGATCATCAATGGAAACGATGTCTCAGGCTACGGATATCGCATCATCGGATCGCAGCAGGAGCTGATTTCTCAATTTGAGGAGTCGCAGGACCACACAAGGCGTTCAAAGCTGCTCAACAGTTTTTTCCGTTTTAGAACCGTATCACAGGAAACACTCCTGTTTTTCCGAAACTTATCCGAAGAAGAATTTCCAACATATAAGCTGGCTCTGCTCCTTCGCTACGATGTCAAGGAGGGGGTCGCGCTGTTCGACCGCTTCCTTGATGAAAAACCACTTGCTGCCATAGAAGAAAGTGCCGATGTGCCGAAGGATCAGCTCCCTCAATTTTTTGATCGGATGCGTGATTTGCTTTATACCATTGAAAACGGCTCCGAGAACATCAGCCGTTACTCCTCTGCCCACTCACTTTTGATGCAGCGTATGTCGGAGTGTCCGCAGATGCGAGCAGCTGATATTGCTCAGTTTCTCAAAAAGGATGGGATCACAGAGAGGGATCTGCAAGATGCTTTTTATTATATGGGAGAGGCTGTTGATAAAATCAAGGAGCTGGATACCTTTATCGACGCAATGGAAAACGGCCCATATTGGGCAGCTCATTCGGCACTCCAAGCTGTTTCGGATGTATGCTCCGCAAAGCTCCAAGAGGTCCTTCCAAAGCTGTGGGAGCGCTACAAAGAGGATTACTGCATGGCAGCCAATCTGAAGGTTGCGTTTCGTACCAATCACCTTGTTGTTCCACAGGAAAAAAACGGGAGGCAGCCAAAGTATATACTTCATGATTAAAATCTGCTCCACGAGCGAAAAGAGCCTTGACCGCAAAAAATTGGTCAAGGCTCTTTTTGCTTTCTCCCGTATCTGCACAGAACAGTCAAAAACAAAACATCAGATTCAGCAGACCTCGCAATTTATGTAAAATAAAAGGGTGGTCATTAGAAGAAATGTATATAGGATAAGTTTTGGTTCAGTCTTTTTTTGTCAATTATTATCTGCTATAATGAGAACAAATGAACGCTCATACAAATCTTTGAGAAATCAATGCAATAGAGAGGATGATACCAAAATGAAAATAACAGAAGAATGGATCATAGCACAGGCACCCAATTCTGCATCGGTTCAAAACGGAAAGAAGCTGTCGCAGAAGGGGAGCTTTTCTGAACGAAAGAAAACAGAGGACGAAACGCTGTTTTGGGCAGACTGCGCTGGAAGCGGAAAAAATCCATATCACACATCCATCGACTTTTCGGGTGACGATACCCCAACCTGCCGATGCTCCTGCCCCAGCCGACAGTTCCCATGCAAGCACGCCATTGGTCTGATGTTTGAAATCATGGAAGGAAAGTCCTTTTCTGTTGCTGATATTCCGGAGGATATTGCAGGCAAACGCGAAAAAAAGGCGGCAAGAGCTGCCAAAAAGGAAGAAGCACCCAAAGAACAGGCAGAGAAGCCCAAAAAGACAAACAATGCAGCGAAGGCAAAGAAAATCCAAAAGCAGCTTGAGGGCATTGAAAAAGCAGAACAGATGCTTTCCGATCTGCTTTTGCACGGTCTGGGCACCTTAACAGGAGCTTCGGTAAAAAACTATGAAAAGCTGGCAAAAGATTTGGGGAGCTACTATCTCACAGGAGCACAGACTGCATTTTCCCGCCTTGCATATGAAATTGCACAGATTCAAAAGCACCCCGAGCAATCAGATTACAGCGAAGCCATCCGCATTTTGATCCGGCTCAATGCGCTGCTGCAAAAATCCCGTGTCTTCCTGCAGGAAAAGCTGGACAATAAAAACTATGACGTGGAGGACAACCTCCTTTACGAAGCACTGGGCGGGATCTGGAAGCTGGATGAGCTTGAGAAAATCGGCTCATATCAGGAAAATGCAGAGCTTGTCGAGCTTTCCTTTGATGTCATCTACGATGAGGCAAAAAAAGAGTATGTCGACCGCGGCTATTGGATGGAGCTTCAGAGCGGAAAAATCTATCAGACCTTAAATTACCGCCCGCTCAAAGCGCTCAAGCACATCAAAGCAGAGGACACCTGCTTTGATATGGTGAAAACACCGAAGCTGTTTTGCTATCCGGGGACGGGGAATCAGCGTGTGCGCTGGGACAGCTTTGAGATGGAGCCTGTGACCGAAGAAGCCATCCAAAAGGTATTCGATCATGCGCAAAAAGACTTGTCCCTTGCAATCAAGGAAGTGAAAAATGAAATCAAAAATACCCTGTCCGAAAAATATTTTGCAGCTTCTCTAACGTTTTCTCAGATCGGAATGATTGGGGATGAGCTGGTGCTCAAAGGTCAGGACGGGCAATGCATTGCCTTGCGCGACCGGGCAGCAGATGGAGAATCGCATCATTCCATTGCAAAGCTCAAAAACCTGCCAAGCAAAGCATGGAGAGAAAACCAGGTGATGTTCGGGCTCCTGTTTTATGATCCAACCGATGCACGCATCTGTATGCACCCATACAGCCTCATCACAAAGGATCAAATCATACGCTTGCAGTATTAAGGGGGAATGGGGCAATGAATCTATTGTCTGAATTAAGGGAACGGCTCGTTTCTCTCGCGATGGCAGGGACACAGCTTTTGTGCGAGGATTTTCGGCTCAAAAAAGCAGTAGAGTCCGTTGCACCGCTGTCAGGAAAGAATCCTGTCTTTCAGAAAATATTTACAGATGCAGAAAAGCTGCTTTCTGCCCCAAGGGAAGAACAGGGAGTGCTGCTCCTGAATCTTCTGGGGCTTCTTGATGCGGTGCTGTACACACAGGCATCCGGTACTATGGAGGGCGATTTTCAGCCGCTGCCCAGCGGGGAAAATGTAGGACAGCTCATCCAGATTCGATACAGTGAAATCACACCGATTTTAGAGGCACTGTCTGCAACAGGGGGCGGACGATTGTCGGTGATTGCACATACCCTGTGGGAGCATCCGCAGTATCTGGGGGATTACCGGGTGATCGACGCAATGATCGAGGATCTCTCCGATCCCTACCGCGACATGACAGATCAGCTTTATGAGATTCTTTATGCACTGGCAAGCGGTCAGCCAATCGTGGGCTTTGTCACCAACTGGGAGCGTTATCGTTATGGCGAAGTCCCCTTCCTAAAAAAGGCGCAGCTGCCAAAGGTAGATAAAAGCCGGATGGTCGCCCGACTCAAATCGCACTTCGATCCGCAGGGAAAAACGGACATGGTGCATCGCCTGATGCTTGCAGGCGCGCTGGCGGGAGCAGAGGAAAACGACTGGTATCTCTCCTTGCTCGAAACCGCGAAAAAGGATGTGCGCGCCCTGGCGATTTTTTCTCTTGGATACGAGGAAAGAAACATTCCCTTGCTTTTAGAGCTTGCCCAAAAGGAGCACGGCAAAGCAAAGGAAATGGCATATCGTGCGCTGTCACAGTGGGATCATCCACAGGCTTTAGAGCTGTGGGAAAAGACACTCAGGAAAAATCCAAAGTATGCAGAATATCTCAATACCACAACACTTGATGCTTATGGCGATCTTGCAGCATCGCATCTCAAAGAAAAGCTCAGTGATGTGCTGGGGAAAAAGCAGATCGAGTCTGCGCAGATGGAGGAGATCTCTCCATGGATCACAGCGCTTACCAATAAGGCGTCTGTTGGCACGGTGGAGCTTTACGACTGGATCATGGACGAGCAGGAAAACCTGCCCGATGTCCGCGGGGTGACCGGCCGTTACGAATACATCACCCAGATCCTCCCGAAATTTCAGGAGCAGATTTGCAATACCCTGACTCTGCGCTGCCCCAAAAGACTGGTGGATTACTTGCAGCAGATTGAGCCTTGGGCAGACAATGTGTGGACAAGGGGCTGCATTCTGGCGGATCTTCTCACGCTTCCTGCCGCAGAGGTTTACGAAAAATGGAAGAACGAATGCGATCCGCAAATTTATCGGGAGCTGCAAAGCATCCGGTACGGCGGGGGGAGCTACTATGCATTGACCTATATGCAGGGAGTTTCCATCCGCTCCTTGTCTGACAGTGAACCCATCAAGTGCGAAATCAGGGAGCCGTTGGATCTGCGGTGGATCGATGTGTTCATTAAGAACAGATGGGACGATCTCTTTTCAAGGATCAGCAGCGACCTTCCGGAAGAATACTGCAAGAAGATCGGAAAGCGCCTGTACGATTCCTGCGCAGAGAGCGAGGAAAAAACCACGAACTTTGATGCCTCGAATCTATGCAGAAAGCTCAATCTCATGCACTCCTACGGCTGGGATCATTTTGATGACCTTCTTGTAAATCTGTGCAAAGCTCACGAGGACATTGCAGGGCATCATATCAGTCAGGTGCTTGAGCAATACAGTGCACTGGCAGGGGACGAGATGGCCCAGCAGGAGGCTGCGCGGGTCTTGCAGTATTTTCGCTCAAATCAAACGTACAAACTGTCTGCGGATGCTGTTGACACCCTGCTTACAGAACGCGGTTTCCTGAAGAAAGAATCATAAAATGCAGACAGCGCAGGACTGCCCGGATGGAACAACGATCCAAAACAAAAAGCATGAGAGGAAGGAAGAGAATGAATCCATTGTCCGAATTAAGGGAACGGCTCGTTTCCCTTGCAATGGCGGGAACACAGCTTCTGTCCGAAGATGTTCGGCTCAAAAAAGCAGTAGAGTCCCTTGCGCCGCTGGCAGAAAAGAGTCCTGTATTTCAGAATGTATTTACAGATGCAGAAAAGCTGCTTTCTGCCCCAAGGGAGGAGCAGGGATTGCTGCTTTTGAAGCTTCTGGGGCTTCTTGATGCTGTGCGGTACACACAGGCATCCGGTGCAGTGCAGGGAGATTTTCAGCCGCTTCCCGAACAGGAAATCTCGATGCAGCTCACTCAGGGGAGATACAGCGAGATTGCCCCCCTGCTTGAAGCACTCAGCACAAAGGGTCCCGGCAGAATGGACGCTCTCTATCGTGCCGCCGCATCCCATCCCCATTCCTTTGCAGACCACCGTGTTCTTGATGCACTCATCCACGACTTAACGGATTCCTACCTTAATATGGCAAGGTTTATCGAGCGATTGCTCAAAGCACTGGGCTGCGGCGAAAGCATTGCAGTCCCAGACCCTGCGGATCAGAGTAAAGCGATAACATGCATCCTTCCTTCCATCGATCGCAAACAGCTTACTGCACTGCTGAAGAGGGACTTTGACCCCAAGGGAAAACGCAGCATGGAACGGCGCATCTCTCTCATCGCAAAGATTGCGGGGCAAGAGGAAAACGACTGGTACCTGCATTTGATGAAGACAGGCAATATCGGCATAAAAAGCGAGGCGATCCGTGCGCTCAGATGCTCCGAGGAGAACATACCGCTGCTGCTCGAACTGGTGCAGGAGAAAACGGGCAAGGTAAAAGAAGCCGCCTATCAGGCACTGGCGGATCTCGATTCTCCAACGCTCATTCCGTTCTGGAAGAAGGAGCTCAAAGCCAATCCGCAGCTGTCCCCCTGCTTAAAATATACAAAGCACAGCGAAATCTGCGACGTGATCGCAGAAAATGTAAAAGAACAGATGGACCGCTATATAGAAAGTGACAGCTGGGAATCCGAATGGGCTGACTGGATGCCGTATCGATTCAGCGACAAGGTTTTGGAGGTCTATCAGTGGTTCTATGATAATCAGAAGAATTACAAAAAGCTGCAGCAAATCGGGTCTGTCCTAAACAAGGTGATTGCACGGCTGATTTACCGAATGAGGCAAGCGATGGTTTTGTCCTGCCCTGGGGCAGAATATGCAGATACACATATAAAGATCGATCCTTCGAACGTAACAGAGGAGAACTTTAAGCGAATAACCTGTATGCTGAGGAGCCTGACTTCGGAGCAGCAGGAGTATCTCAATTCCCTCTGCTATTTTATCTGCATTGCAGCAGATTTTCTCTCTCTGCCTGCATCTGAGGTCTATGAAAAGTGGAGTAAAGATCCCCACAACTATATCAGCCAATTTTTCCAAAAGCTGCTCTTTGACGAAAAAACGTATCGATACTGGTGCTATATAGAGGACTGCGATGGGCAGGATGAGCAGATCGCCTGCTGCTTCAGAGAGCCAATCGATCCAAGATGGTTTGACCTCTTTATGGAACGCGGAGAGTACAGTAATCTTCATTTTATGACCCAATATGCGCCGCCGCAGGCTGCCCAAAAAATCGGGGAATATTACCGTCAAAAACTGATGACACCGGAAAAGACATTCGAAGAATATTGGATCATCATCTGTATCCGGATGATGGCAAAGTGTAACTACACAAAATTTGATGGCATTTTGGAGGCGCAGTGCAGGATGTATCCCGACATCCTGCCGCAGTGCTGGGTCAAGGTCTTCAAAGAGTACAAGCTCTATGCAGGGGAAGAAGCCTGCAACCGGGAAGCCCAAAGGGTGATCGATGCTTATAAAAATCAATACCACGATGATGCAGCAGCAAAGGAGCTCAGAACAATGCTCATTCGCAATCGGTGCTGCCAAAGGGAATAAAGCCTCTGAAAAATCATCGAACAAATAAAACGATCCAACGGAAAAATCAGGGGGAAATGAAAATGAATCCGTTCATTGAATTAAAAGAACGTCTTGTTTATCTTGCAATGGCAGGGACACAGCTTTTGTCCGAGGATTTTCGCTTAAAGAAGGCGGCGCAGTCCTTTGCGCCGCTGGCAGAAAAAAATCCCGTATTTCAAAAAATACATACTGACCTTGAAAAGCTGCTCACTGCCCCAAAGGAGCAGCAGGGGACACTGCTGCTGGGGCTTTTGGGGCTGATTGATGCTGTCCTCTACACACAGGCAGCCTACCTTGTAGAGGGAGAATTTTTCATGCTTCCGGCGAAGGAAACGGTAGAAAAAGCAGTTCAGAGCCGGTACAGTGAGATCTTGCCGGTGCTGCAGGCTCTGTCCACAACAGGCTCCGGACGCGTGGAGGTTTTGCAGGGGACACTCCGCAAACATCCAAGCTGCTTGCAGGACTACCGTATCGTGGATGCACTCATTCACGATCTCAATGATTCCTACAGTGAAATGGGAAAGCTTGTGTATCAGATCCTGCTTTCGATGGGGAGCGGCGCGCCGCTGTGCGTTCCGGACCCCGAAAACTACTATACCGAAAAGCTGTGTACTCTTCCTCAAATCGACAAGGCGCAGTTTGTGGCACAGCTCAAGCAGGGCTTTGACCCGCAGGGAAAGCTCGAGATGGCAAAGCGCCTGTATATCATCAGCTGTACAGCACAGGGAGAAGAGAACGACTGGTATCTCTCCCTGCTGGATACTGCAAAGAAGGAGATTCGCCAGGAGGCCATCCGCGCCCTGCGCTGGAGGGAAGATAACATCCCGCTGCTTATGGAGCTTCTCAAAAAGGAGCGGGCAAAGGGAAAGGAAATAATTTACGGGGTCCTTGGCTCCTTTAATGCGCCGGAGCTCCTCGATTTTGCGAGGGCAGAGCTTTCTAAAAACATAAAGTCTGTAAAATATCTGAGAAATTCGTCATCCGATGCAATTTCAGACCTCATTGCGGAATTTTTACAGGCAGACATAGAGCGCTGGATGAGATGCTCCGAGATTGCAGGGGAGGAATACGAAAAGCTCTGCTGTTATCAGCTCTCGCTCGAAAATAAAACATCGGATAAGATGCTCGATATTTACCGATATCTGATCGAGAACGCAGCACATCTGCCCAAGGTGCGCCGGAACAAGGATTGCAGCCAGTCTTTTGCAGAAACCTTCCTTTATATAGTAAACAATGAGTTGAGAAATATCCTCCTCACATCCTGCCCGCAGAAGCTGGTGGATTTCTTCCATTCTTTTGTGAAAAAACCCAAAGGCAGCATCGGCTCCGCGTTCGTTTTTGCTGATCTTCTCACACTCCCCAAGGAGGAGGTCTATGAAGCGTGGCATAAGGAGGATTTCAATACCGTTTTGATTGCATTCCAATATGTTACCTATAACGACGAAAGGTACCAGATGTGGAACTGGTCCAACAATGAGGATCAATTCTACAGTGAGCCGATCATGCTCCAGCGCGACCTCAAAGAGCCGCTTGATGTGCGGTGGTTCGATCTGTTCCTCAAAAAGAAACGAAACCAGATCCTTTATCAGCTCGGTGCCGGCTGCCCACAGGAAATGAAGCAGAAAATAGCAGCTTATTTCTATCGGGATATCATGAATCCACCCAAATATGAAGGCTTTGATGCCGGTCGAGTCTACCGCTTGATGGATGCTCTGAAGGAATATGGCTGGACCGATTGGAAGGGCGTCCTTTTGGCTCAGGCAAAGCAGCATCCCAACATCAATTCGTACTACTGGTGCTGGATGTTCATGCGATTCCGCGACTGTGCATCGCAAGAGGTTGTCTATGAGGAGGCAAAAGCTGTGGTGGAATTGTACGATCGATACTATCAGGGAGGTCCCGGAGCAGTAGAAATCAAGAACGTACTGACACAAAACGGATTTTATCAGGAGTAAGGAGAAAGAGAATATGCAGACCGTACAGAGATTACCTGCCGAAAAATTATTTGAACATGAGATCGCAGCGCTGATTGCAGCAGAAAAAGACCCCATCCCCACCGGATGGAGGATGTCACCCAAATCGGTATTGACTTATATCTGCGGAGGAAAGGTCGGGGACACCGTCATCACCCCCAAATACATCGGAAACCAGCGCCTTGTGGAAATCTGCATTGCAACGCTCGTCACGGACCGCGCTCTCCTGCTGATTGGGGAGCCGGGAACGGCAAAATCGTGGCTCAGTGAGCATCTCACCGCTGCAATCAACGGCGATTCCACCAAGGTGGTACAGGGAACCGCCGGAACCACCGAGGAACACATCCGCTATTCCTGGAACTATGCCATGCTGATCGCGAAGGGTCCTTGCCCGGAGGCCATGGTGAAAAGCCCCGTCTACCATGCGATGGAGAGCGGAAGCATCGCCCGCGTGGAGGAAATTTCCCGCTGTGCCAGTGAAGTGCAGGATGCACTCATTTCCATCCTGTCCGAAAAGCGCATCGCAGTTCCGGAGCTTTCGGTGGAAGTGCCGGCACAAAAGGGATTTTCCGTCATTGCAACTGCCAATACACGCGATAAAGGTGTAAACGATATGTCAGCTGCGCTCAAACGGCGCTTCAATATCGTGATTTTGCCAGCCCCGGCAAACCTTCAGACAGAGATGGAAATTGTAGAAAACCGTGTTCGGCAGCTTTCGGAAAGCCTTGACCTGTATGCAGCTGTTCCAAGTCAGGATGTCATCGAGCAGGTAGTGACGATTTTCCGCGAGCTGCGCATGGGAGAAACCCTGACCGGAAAGCAGAAGCTCAAAACAACGAGCGGCGTCCTGTCCACCGCAGAGGCGATTTCCCTTTTGACCAATTCGATGGCTCTGGCGGGGAGCTTCGGAAGCGGAGAGATCGAACCGAGAGACCTTGCCGCCGCGCTTCAGGGAGCCGTTATCAAGGATGAAGACAAGGACAGCGTAAGCTGGAAGGAATATCTTGAAAACGTGATGAAAAAGCGTGGTTCTGACTGGCGCGAGCTGTATCACGCCTGCAAGGAGCTGAACTGATATGGCAACACCAGTTTTTTTCGGGGTACGCCATCTTTCTCCGGCAGCGGCATACCATGTCCGTCGGGAACTGGACAGGGTACAGCCGGACCTCGTTTTGATCGAGGGACCCTCTGACCTCAACGATCAGATGCAGTGGTTCTGCCATCCGAAAACAGAGCTGCCGGCTGCGATCCTTGCCTATACACAGGAAACGCCCATCCGCACGCTGCTCTATCCGTTTGCTGTCTACTCTCCGGAGTATCAGGCAATCCTGTGGGCGCATCAGCATCAGGTGCCATGCCGCTTTATGGATCTGCCGTCCAGCGTGTTTTTGGCGATTGAGGAAGAACCGCAGAAGGATGAGGAGATGCCCGATCAGCAGGACGAGGGTCCCGCAGCCACAGAGCAGGTATACCGTCAGCTGGAGGACCTGCTCGGAGAATCGCACGATACCTTCTGGGAGCGGCATTTTGAGCAGATCGAAGAAAATTATCCGCAGGCTTCGGCGGAATTCGGAAAACAGCTGCGCGATACGGCAGCGGATTCCCCATATCGCACCGCAAAAAATCAGGTGCGGGAAGCCTATATGAAGCGCACGATCGTCAAGGCACAGGAGGAGGGCTGTGAAAGCATCTTCTGCGTCTGCGGTGCTTATCATGTGGAAGGGCTCAAAAACAACAAGCCGCTGAGCGATAAGGAAGAAAAAAGCCTGCCGCGTGTGCAGAGCAATGCGACGCTGATGCCGTATTCTTACTACCGCTTGTCGCAGCGCGCCGGATATGGAGCAGGCAATCAGGCTCCCGCCTATTTTGAACTGCTGTGGGATGCGATATGCAAAAAGGATCTCAAACAGGCAGGATACCGTTATCTGACGGAATTGGCGGCGAATCAGAGAAAACAGGGACAGATGACTTCAAGCGCAGAGGTGATCGAAGCGGCGCGTCTTGCACAGGCGCTTGCAGGGCTTCGCTCCAGCCGATATCCTGCTTTGCAGGATCTGCGCGATGCAGCCGTCACCTGCATGGGGCACGGGAGCTTCTCCGAGCTTGCGCTTTCGACCGCATCGGTAGAGATCGGTACAAAAATAGGTGCTCTTCCGGAGGGCGTGAGCCGCACCTCCATTCAAAACGATTTTTACAGGCAGCTCAAGGAGCTTCACCTGGAAAAATATCAGACCGTGCAGGTCCAGCAGCTTGACCTCGATTTGCGCGAAAACCTTCGGGTCAAGTCGGAGAAGGCAGCCTTCCTCGATTTGAACCGCTCCTTCTTCCTCCATCGCCTGCGCGTGATCGGGGTGCAGTTCGGAAGCCTGCTGCACAGCCATCAGCAAAATGCCAACTGGGGGGAATATTGGAGCCTCAGATGGGTCCCCGAAACGGAGATCGAAATTGTGGAGGCAGCTCTCTTAGGGGAAACGGTGGAAGCTGCCGCCTCCTTTTCACTCCGGGAGAAGGCGGGCAGCAGCACCGATATTGCACAGGCTGCCGAGGTGTTTGAAGATGCCTTTCTGTGCGGACTTCCGAAGGCGGCGCAGTATGCACTCAGAGCGCTGCAGCGCCTTTCCGCGGACACCTGTGCCATCGAGGAAGTATCGAAAACAGCGCAGCGCCTTTCCACGGTCGTGCGCTACGGAGATTTGAGAAAATTCGGGGCAGAGCCGATCATCCCGCTGCTCCTTCAGCTCTTTTTGCGCGCATGTTTGACACTGGAAGAATCGTGCAGCTGCGATGACAAAGGCGCAGCGATCGTGACCCAAAGCATCGACCGTCTGGATCTGGTGCAGAGAAACCACGACTTCTTGGAGGAGGAACGATGGATCAAATCATTGACGGCGGTGGCACAGCGCGACGATCTCAATACAAAATGCTCAGGGTTTGCGATGGCAACGCTGATCGAACGTGGTTTGGTTGAAGAGGATGCAGTGGCAGCAGAGGTTTCCCGCCGTTTGTCCAAAGGGATACCGGCAGATCTTGCAGCAGGATGGTTTGAGGGCTTAGCAAAGAAAAATCACTATTCTCTCATCATGCGTCTGTCCCTGTGGGAACAGCTCGACCGCTATTTGCAGGAGCTTGACGACGAGGAATTCAAACGAGCCTTGATTTTCCTGCGCAGGTCGTTTGCAGATTTTTCTGCCAATGAAAAGAGCGATATTGCCGAAAACCTCGGTGAGATCTGGGGTGTCAATCCGGAACAGGCAGCCGATTCCCTGATGCGTCCCATGACCGAGGCGGAGGAAGAGATGCTTGAGGGGATGGATGAGTTTGATTTTGATAATATTTAAGGAAAGGGGGAGCTTCTATGCAGAATGAGCAAATGACGCGCTGGCGTCTGATTTTGGGGAATGAAACAGAAAAGGACTTTTCCGAAATGGGTCTTACCCCCCTTTCACAGCAGGAAATTTTGATGGACGATGCCCTCGCAGAGCTGTATGGGTTTGATTCGGAAAGAGGACTTGGAGCAGGTGCAGGTGCAGGCAGAGGAGGAGGGAGGGGACCCTCCTGCCCGCACATCAGCAAATGGCTCGGAGATATCCGGAGCTTGTTTGAGCCGGATATGGTGGCAGTGCTGCAAAACGATGCGATTGAGCGCAAGGGACTCAAACAGCTCCTTCTTGAGCCGGAGCTGCTCGATGCTCTGGAGCCGGACCTCAACATGGCGTCCACCCTGCTGATGCTCAAGGATCAGATCCCCAAAAAATCGAAGGAATCTGCACGCCGATTTATTCAGCACATCGTGGAAGAAATCAACAAAAGGATGGAAAGCCAGATCCAGCGCGCCGTTTGTGCGGCGCTCAATAAGCGGGAGCATTCTCCGCTACCCAGTGCTGCTGCAATCGATTTTAAGTATACGATCGCACGCAATCTTCGCAACTATAATCCGCAGCTTCAAACCATCATACCGGAGCGCGTCTATTTCTTCGACCGTGCCAGCAAGACGAACCGCTGGAACGTGATTTTGGATATCGACCAGAGCGGTTCGATGGGTGAATCCATCATCTATTCCTCAATCATGGCATGTATCCTGGCGTCGATGTCCGCTGTAAAGACCCATGTTGTTGCGTTCGACACACAAATCATGGATTTGACGGATCTGTGTCAGGACCCGGTCGATCTCCTGTTTGGATTTCAGATGGGCGGAGGAACGGATATTGCAAAATCATTGGCGTATTGCCGCCAATTTATCGAATCTCCGTCCAACACACTGATGTTTTTGATTTCCGATCTGGAGGAAGGAGGAAACCGTGCCGCACTGCTCAATCATCTGCACGAGATGAAGGAAAGCGGCGTGACGGTGATCGTTCTGCTTGCTGTTGCAGATGGGGGACAGGCATACTATGATGAAGTGACGGCACAGCGCATTGCTTCCATGGGGATTCCCTGCTTTGGATGTGATCCCGAAAAGCTGCCGGAGCTGCTGGAACGTGCACTTAAAAAATATGATTTAACAGAATTTGCAAAACAAATGAAAAAGAAGAAGTAAATTTATGCGATTAGCCCTGAAATCTTGAAAAACAGCGGAAAAAAGACTATGATAGAGGAAGCAATTGGAAATCAGCATAATTTTATTGGAGGTATTATCATGAATGCAGAAAAGATCTGGAAAATCCTCGAAGATAACGCATATATCCGCACCAGCGGAACCGAACAGGAAAAACAGTGCGCCCAGTATATTGCAGATGAGTGCAGAAAGCTTGGGGTCGAGCCTACACTGGAGCCTTTCTCTGTAGCAATGTCCAAAATGGAAAAAGCAGAGCTTTTGATGGATGGCGTTTCCATTCCGTGCAAAGGCTACCTGCTCTGCGGCACTTGGGAAGTAGAGGCTCCTTTCCTGTATCTGCCAAATACAGACGCTTGCTCTATGCAGCAGGTAAAAGGAAAAATCGTAATGGTAGACGGCGGTATGCGCTACTGGGTATATCAGGATCTGCTCAAATATGGTGCAGCAGGCTTTATCACCTATGACGGCAATGTGAGCTTTGCGGACCGTGACATTGACCAGAAGGAGCTTCGTCCGCATGTCAGCAACGGAAACAAGCTCCCCGGAATCAACATCAATGCAAAGGACGCAGTAGAGCTTATCCGTAAAGGTGTCACCACCGCTAAAATCACCATCAAACAGGAGGAATATGAGGGAACCTCTCACAATCTCGTTGCAGATCTTCCGGGCGAAACCTCGGAGTACATCGTTTTGACCGCTCACTATGACTCCGTTTCGCTTTCCCAGGGCGTTTATGACAATATGTCCGGTTCTGTGGGCCTTTTGGGTCTTCTTGATTACTTTAAGGATCATCCACATCGCTATGGTCTGCGTTTTCTATGGTGCGGCAGCGAGGAGCGCGGCCTTCTCGGCTCAAAAGCATACTGTGCCGCCCACAAAGAGGAATTGGAGCAGATCGTTCTCAACATCAACCTCGATATGATCGGCTGCATCATGGGTAAATTTGAGAGCTGCTGTACCTCAGAGGAAAAACTTATGCACTACATCGAATACCTTGCAGCAGAGGTTGGATTTGGAATGTATCCCGTTCAGGACGTATATTCCAGTGACTCCACCCCATTTGCAGATCAGGGGATTCCTGCTGTTTCCTTTGCGCGCCTTGCAACCAGCAACGTTGCCACCATTCATAACCGCTACGATACCATAGAGCTTATGAGCGCAGAGCAGATGGTGAAGGACATCGAATTTATCCGCCTGTTTACAGAGCATATGGCGTGTGCAAAACGCTGCCCGGTAGAGCGCACCATGCCGGAAAAAATGAAAGAAAAACTGGATATCTACCTGTTCCGCAAAAAACCGGAAAATAAATAATACATAAAGCAAGAGCAGCTTTCTCTTTTCGGAGAAAGCTGCTCTTGTTCTGTATGGCTGCAATTTTAGCTCAAGCTGTATCAATATTTTATGACATCTTTTGAAATTCGCGGACAAGGGAACAAATGCCCTCCACCGTTCGAAAACGATTGCGGTCCACCTGTGTGGGCTGGATCTCGATCCCAAGCAGCTCCAGTGCAGACAGGAGATCGATAAAGGCGAGCGAATCGAGCAGCCCTGAATCAATCAGATCGATGCCATCTTCGAGAACCTCTGTGCTTGCACAAACTTCCACAAGGATTTCTTTGATTTGCTGTTCCATAACTTATCTCACTTTCGTTTTTGTATTGGAGGAAACCGGAAGCTGTTCTAAAGGCAGCCATCGGCTGGGGATCATGTAGGAAGGAAGCTCTTGTTCAAGCTTCCATCGCACCTCCGACGCCTGACAAGGCGGCTGTGTATAGGCAACAAGGCGCGTCACCGCACCCTCACGACTGCGCTGTGCAACAACGACCGCCTGTTGGATTTCCGGCAGAGCTTCGATTTTTCGGCGGATTTCTTCGATGTCCATACGATACCCCATATACTTGATCTGGCTGTCCCGACGCCCAAGACAATAGAGGTGATCGCCCTCGATGCGTCCCAGATCACCGGTGCGGTAGGGAGGCTTGATGGAGGGCTGCTTGAGATAACCGCCAAAGAGGGAGGGACCGTTTAGGCAGATTTCCCCATCCTCCAGTGTGATTTGTACGGCTGCATCCGAAAGGATGCCCACAGGGAGTGGGTCAGCTTGCAGCAGTTCTTCCGTGATTTCCAAGCCGCAGACTGCGCAAGTAGATTCTGTAGGACCATAGGCATTAAAGAGAAAAAGGTTCGGAAAGCGCTGCTTTACAAGCTGTGCAGCAGACGGTGTTAAAACTTCCCCGCAAAGAAATATCGCATTCAGGCTGGGAAGATGTGTTTGGGAAAAGCTGCAGTCGCATAAACAAAGGCGCAGAAAGGTTGGAGTGCAGATCAAAAGACTGCCGTGGTGTATGCGAATCTGCTCAAAGAACGGGGCAAGCTGAAACTGCTCCTCTCTTGTGGTGAGCAGGAGCGTTCCGCCCAGGATGAGGGCAGTACACCAGTCTGCAACAGACAAATCAAAGGACAGGTTTGCCTGATTGATGACGACCCCTTCCCCGGAAGAAGCAAGTTCTTTATGAGAAAGAAGCCAGCCTGCAAAGGCTTCCACATTTTTGAGTGTGATGGGGATTCCCTTCGGGGTGCCTGTCGTACCGGAAGTGTACATGATATAAGCAATTTGGTCCGAAGAGCAGGGCGGAAGGGAGCTGTGAATCGTAGGGATATCTTCCATTAAAATCCCATTGAAGGGGAAAACGGAGCCCGTTTCCGTTGCAGGAACAGGCTCTGCCGCAGAAACACAATCTGCCGCAGAAACAGGATCTGTCAAAAGAACAAGGTCTGACTCACAGAGATTCTTGAGATCATGGATTCGCGAGCAGGGTGTGGAGCAATCGCAGGGGACCCACGGTCTTCCTGAAAGCAGGCAGGCGAGCAGGCTGTCGATCATGTTTGGATGCTTATGCCCATACACAAGCACGGGACCTTCTCCCTGTACAGAGAGCCACTGTGCAATCTGCATCGATTTTTCCCAAAGCTCTCGATAAGTGAGGGTATCTCCTCCCAAAATGACTGCGGGATGTTCCGGCTTTTCCTGCGCATGACGTTGGACTGCGTTTAGGAGCATGACGGCTCACCCTCCCGAATCTGATCCTGTGGAATCAGCGACGGATCGTACATAACACAGGAATGATTATCCAAAATCAGTTCTTTTTCCACAACCTCGAGGGTATTTGGGCGAATGGACAGGCGGTATATCTGGCTGATACGGTAATATTTTCCGTCTGCCTCCTTTCGAAAATGGTGGTTTTCCTCCACGATACGGTATTTTAGAGGAAACGGCTCTGTGGAACGAAGCTCACCGCACAGATCGGTTTGGGTCAAGCTCAAAAGCAGCTGCACTGGCTGAGTGGTCGTGTTTTTGAACTGGTAATCAACATTCTTATAAAAAACAGAGGTCCCTGTGCCAAAGGGGACCCTGCGGCGTTCATCCGGAAAAAGGCTGTCGCTGTGGTGGTGAAGCTCGGTCACTGTCAGGGGAGAATTGAGCACCAGCCAGTGGATCATATTGGCAAGCTGACATAGTCCTCCGCCGTAATCTGCACCAAGCTCATCGCCGGAAATGGTAAGAGCCTTGAGGTATCCCTGCTTTTTTCCGGTGGGACCAATCAGTTTCCAAAAGGAAAAGGTTTCTCCCGGCTCGACCACAATTCCGTTGATTTTGGCAGCAGCGAGGCGAAGATTCTGCACTTTGTTTTGCTGCAGCTGCATATCAACACCGTGGAGCTGACGCATCATCGGAGAGATATGCCCCTTTATGATGGTAGGAAGAGGATCATCTGCCTGAAAGTGGGAGGCGTAACGGTTCTTGGAAAAAAGCTGGCGAAGATTCCGTCGAAGATATTCTTTATAAAGGGAAATCTTATAACAGATCGGACCATATTCGCAGAACAATTTTCGCTTCATTTCACCAGAACCTTTGTCTATTTATGATAAATATACCATACACCACCCGCTATATTTTGTCAAGAATAATGTAATATCGGAAAAATCCACCTCGATTTTGCGAAAAATATCTTAAAACAGATTCCGTCAAGCAGGATAAAGATGTGACAGTATGAAAAACAGGCAGCCAAATGGGGACAAGCATCAAACAGATTGTAATTAGAAAACTCTTTGTACGTTTCAGGCACAGCTGTGGGGGTTCATGTAAAGGGCTGGTTTCGTTGATGATCTGTACACATGCTTCTTATCCTTTATATACAGAAACTTTTGAAACCAACACAAGAGAAAATATTTCTGCGATGCTATCGTATAAACAGCCGAAATGAGGGACTGTTTTGAAGAAAAGAGGTACAAAGGAAGAATAAGTGCTTATTTTATAAAAAGTATAAATATAGAAATAAAATGTATTAAAAGTGCGATGAGTTCCGTCGGAAAGCTCTCTCAAGCCTATGATTGGCACAGCGTTTTAAGATATGGCTTGCTGCAAATTGTGAGCCGGAAGCAAGATATATCTTAATGAAACAATTATATACTTTTTCTGTAAAATATCTTAAATTTAATCATTAAAATAGTAAAACTATTAAAATTATTTACAATATTAACAGAATATCATAATATAAGTAAAAAAATATTAGTACTTTGACAAAAAAATAATTAATTTATTGCAATATTACCAAGATTGTGATAGAATATTATTGACAAAAAAGCGTTATGTTTCAAAAAAATATTGTATATATTCTACATAGAAACCGACGGCAGACATCTTCTGAGAAAAATCGGAATTTGAGAAGTTTGCATTAGGTAAAATACATAAACATGCATATAGGCGTATAAAACATATTTTGATTAAATATGTTTAGATAAAAACACACGCATATCAGGAGGAAAATTTATGAAGAAAAAAATCATAGCAGCATTACTCGCTGGAGTAATGCTGTTATCTATGGCAGCCTGTGGGAGCGATGATCAGCCTGAGCAGCCCGTCGGCGAACAGAAGATCATTGACGGAAACGTTCTGGATGCCAAGCAATACTTTAACGGCTACATCGGCAGTGAGCCCAATACGCTGGACAGCGTAGTCGGAAACGACAGCGTCGGCGGAGGCATCCTCACCAATGTTATCGAGCCTCTGACCAGACTGGCTGAAAAGGACGGTCAGAATGTCCGTGAAGGCGCAGGTGCTGAATCCTGGGATGTCAGCGAAGATGGCACCGTCTGGACCTTTAAGCTGCGCGACAACAAGTGGTCTGACGGCGTTCCTGTTACTGCTAACGATTATGCATACTCCATGAAAAGAATGCTCAATCCTGAAACCGGTTCCCCCAATGCATGGCTGCTGACCTGCGTTAAGAATGGACAGGCAGTTATCAATGGCGAAATGGATGTTTCTGAGCTGGGTATCAAAGTCGTTGACGAAAAGACCCTGGAAATTACCCTGGAGAACCCCACTCCTTACTTCCTGGCTCTGACTGATACCAGAGCTATGATGCCTCAGCGTCAGGATATTGTCGAAAAGTACGGTGAATCCTTCGGTGCAGAAGCTGAGAATATGGTCTACAACGGACCATTCAAGGTTGAGAGCTGGACTCACAACTCCGAAGTTATCTTGACCAAGAATGATCAGTACTGGGATGCTGAGTCCGTTAACCTGCAGACCATTCACTACAATGTCATGAACGATGAAAACACCATCTTCAACTCCTTCACCAACGGCTCTATCGACTCCTGTGGCTGCGGTACTCCGGAATGGATGGAGAAGTTCAAGGCGATGGATAATGTAAACTACCTGCATTATGTTTCTCCTACCGTTCGTTTTAACTTCTACAACACAACCGACGAGCTGTTCCAGAATGCTAACATCCGCAATGCATTCACCACTGCTCTGAACAGAGAAGACATTGTAAAGACGATCTACTATGGCACCACCACTCCTGCATACTCCTGGGTTCCGGATGGAGTTTCCGCAGGCGATGCAGGTATCTATAGATCCAAAGTCGAGGAACCTCTGAAAAGCATATTTGATGGTGTTGATCCTAAAGAGCTGCTCCTGAAAGGTATGGAAGAACTGGGTCTGGGCGATGATCCTTCCACTTTGAATGTTACCTTCTCCATCGGCGGTGTTGACCAGTGGATGAAGAACTATGGCGAATACTACCAGCAGACCTTCAAGGATGTTCTGGGTGTCAATGTTCAGCTCGACTTCAACGAGTGGGGCACCTTCAGTGCCAAGGTTAACTCCGGTGATTACCAGATGGGTTATATGCAGTGGGGAATTGACTACAACGATCCATACTCCATGCTGGCTGTTATGCTGTCCAACTCCGGCAACATCAATACCGGCTGGGTCAACGAAGAATACGATGCATTGATTATGCAGGCTTCCACCGAGATGGACGATGCAAAGCGTATGGAGCTGTACGAGAAGGCAGAGCATATCCTGTTTGAGGACGGCCCTCTGTGCCCTGTTGTTTACATGGCTGCAAACACCTTCCGCTATGACTACATCAAAAACAGCAATACCATGCCGTTTACCTCCACTGGTCTGAAGTATGCTTATGTAAGCGGTCGTCCTTAATCGGCAATCGTCTTAAAAATATTCAGTTATTTAGAAAGAAATAGGGAAGGACGGTCAGCTTTCGGGCTGCCTGTCCTTTCTTTGAGAGTACGAAAACAAAACCTATCACATAGAAAATAAGGGGTATTCAGCATGGTTAAATACATACTCAAACGAATAGGGTATATGCTGCTGACATTGTTTATTATCGCTACAGCAACCTTTTTTATGATGCACTCTATCCCGGGCGATCCGCTGGGCGAGATGGCGAATAAGCTGCCTCCTCAGGCAAAAGCCAACTATTATGCTAAACACGGACTTGATAAGTCTAAGGGCGAGCAGTACATCATCTTCATGAAGAATCTTATTTTAGAAGGAGATTTGGGTGAATCTCTAAAATACCCTGGTAAGAGCATTACCGATACTCTGGTGACAAACTCTAAGGTTTCCGGTACTACCGGCGGACTGGCACTGGTTGTTGGTATTACCATTGGTATCATGCTTGGCATTGTTGCTGCACTGAACAAAAATAAATGGCCGGACTATATCGTCATGTTCATAGCAATATTGGGTATTACGATACCTGTCTTCGTTTCAGCTGCACTTTTACAGTATTTGTTTACGGTTAAGTGGCAGATTCTGCCTACGACGGGCTGGGGCAAGCCGAAGAATCTTGTTCTTCCGGTTATTGCAATGTGCTTTGGCACCATTGCTACTTACGCCCGTTATCTCAAATCCAATATGCTTGAAGTTATGGGTCAGGATTACATCCTTACCGCTGAGGCCAAGGGTGTGGATCGTTTTCATATCATCAAGGACCATGTCCTGAAGAATGCATTCCTGCCCTGCATCACCATTCTGGGCGGTCAGATTTCCGGTATCTTTACTGGGTCCTTCATCATTGAGAAGATCTTTGGCATTCCCGGCCTGGGATTCTATTATGTTTCTTCTATCAATGACCGTGACTACACCATGATCATCGGAACCACGATTTTTGCAGCTGCACTGTTTGTTGTTGCTCAGCTGCTGATCGACATTGCATACACTATTTTCGATCCCCGCATCCGCATTCAGTAAGGAGGAGCCATGACTAACGCAGAAAAGAGAATCGACTCGCTTCAGGAATGGGTCGAAATTCCTGAAGAACAGTTTAAGATCATCGGTACCGATGATTTCTCCGGCGATGTAATTGCTCGTCCTAAGATTGGCTACTGGGCAGATGCTTGGAGAAGGTTTAAGGAGAATAAAATTGCACTGGCTGCACTGGCTATCATGCTGGTGCTGGTGTTTATGGTCATTTTCGGGCCAGGCATTTCCGGTTACGACTTTCAACAGATGGATACTTCCGCAATTAACCAAAAGCCCAGCGCAGAGCACTGGTTCGGTACAGACGCGCTGGGACGTGACCTCTTTGCCCGTGTGTGGCAGGCTGGCCGCGTTTCACTTGCAATCGGTATTGTCGGTGCAGTTGTTGCCAGCGTCATTGGCAGTATCTATGGTGGTATTGCATCCTATTTTGGCGGTGTTGTGGATGATATTATGATGCGTATCGTTGAGATCCTGCTCAGTATTCCATACCTGATCATTGTTATTCTGATTTCCGTTGTTACAGACTCTAAAAGTATGGGTACAATGATGCTTGCGCTTACCTTAACCGGTTGGTGCGGCATTGCAAGGCTTGTCCGCGGTCAGATGCTTCAGCTCAAATCTCAGGAATACGTTCTTGCAGCAAACGCCCTGGGCGTTTCTCCGATCAAAACCATCGTTCGTCATATGATCCCGAATACGATCGGTATCATTATCGTTGCAATCACCTTTGATATCCCCGGATATATCTTCTCCGAAGCATTCTTGAGCTACATCGGTCTGGGTATTCAGCCCCCTGACACCAGCTGGGGTGCTTTGGCTTCCGCTGCTCAGCAGAACTTTATGTTCTATCCATATCAGTTATTCTTCCCAGCACTCATGATTGCCCTTACGATGCTTTCCTTTACTCTTTTAGGCGATGGACTGCGTGATGCTCTTGACCCCAAACTGAGAAAGTAGGAGGAATCGAAAATGGAAAATGAGAAAATACTGGAAGTAAAAGACCTGAATGTGTCTTTTAATACTTACGCCGGCGAAGTTAAGGCCGTCAGAGGCGTCAGCTTTTCCCTGAACAAGGGCGAGACTCTGGCTTTTGTAGGCGAATCCGGTTGCGGCAAGACCGTTACCGCCAAGTCCATCCTGCGTCTTTTGAAACCTCCCTTTGCTGTGATCAAGGAAGGTTCTCAGATCATCTGCGACGGCAAGGATGTGCTTGCCCTCAGCAAGAAGGAACTGTGCGAGTTCAGAGGTCAAGAAGTTGGAATGATTTTCCAGGACCCTATGACTTCTTTGAATCCTACCATGACGGTCGGCAAGCAGATCATGGAGAGTCTGAAAATCCACCGCAAGCTGGATAAGAAGCAGGCTAGGGAAGAAGCAATCAAGCTGTTGAAGCTTGTTAATATTCCCAGCCCCGAAAAACGCATTGACAGCTATCCCCACGAGATGTCCGGTGGTATGCGTCAGCGTGTAATGATCGCGATTGCTCTGGCGTGTAGTCCCAAAGTGCTGATTGCTGATGAGCCTACCACAGCGCTGGACGTTACCATTCAGGCTCAGATCATGGATCTGATGCGGGAACTGAAGGAAAAGATGAACACCGCAATCATCCTGGTTACCCATGACCTTGGTGTTGTTGCAAACTTTGCCGACAAGATTCAGGTTATGTATGCCGGTGAGATCATGGAGCGCGGCACGGCCAGAGAGATCTTCTATGATGCCAAGCATCCTTACACTTGGGCGCTTCTCAGCTCGGTTCCCAAGCTCGCAAAGGAGTCCAAGCAGGAGCTGTATGCGCTGAAGGGTACTCCGCCCGACCTGATCCTGCCGCTGAATCATTGCCCGTTTGCATCCAGATGTGAGTACTGTATGCCGATCTGCAAGGAGAGAAAGCCGCCTGAGACTTGCCTCAGCGACACCCATAAGGTCAGCTGCTGGCTGCAGCATCCCAATGCACCGAAGGTAAAATCCTTCTATGATAAGGAGGAAAGTAAGTAATGGATCCTGTAATTGAAAAACTGCAGAATGCGGATAACATTCTGGAGGTAACTGATCTGTGCAAGTTCTTCAAAGCCGGACGCAAGCAGTATCTGAAGGCAGTTGACCATGTTACCATTGGCATTAAAAGAGGCGAAACCTTGGGCCTTGTGGGTGAGTCCGGCTGCGGTAAAACAACTTGCGGCAGAACCATGATCAAGCTCTATGAGCCTACCTCGGGTAAGGTTGTGTTTGACGGCAAGGATATTTCCAAGCTCAAGGGCAAGGAGCTTCTGGCATTCAAGAAGGATGTCCAGATCATCTTCCAGGACCCCTATGCTTCCCTTGACCCCCGTATGACCATTGGCGAAATCATTTCCGAAGGTATGGATGTACACTTCCACCTGTCCGAGGCAGAGAAGACCAAGCGTGTGGCTGACCTGCTGAACAAGGTAGGTCTGACTGCTGATTATGCAAACCGTTTTGCTCATGAGCTTTCCGGCGGTCAGCGTCAGCGTGTCGGCATTGCCCGTGCACTGGCTGTTGAGCCAAAGTTCATCGTGTGTGATGAGCCGATCTCTGCACTGGACGTTTCCATTCAGGCGCAGGTGGTCAACCTTTTGATCAAGCTCCAGAAAGAGTTCGGTCTGACCTACTTGTTTATCTCCCACGACCTGTCGATGGTCAAGCACATCTCTGATCGTGTGGGCGTTATGTATCTGGGCTCTCTCGTTGAAATTGCAGGCAATGAAAAGCTGTATGACCAGCCCCTGCACCCCTACACTCAGGCACTGATCTCCGCCATCCCCATGGCTGATCCCGATGCCGAGCAAACCAGAGAGAGGATCAAGCTTGAGGGCGAAGTTCCAAGCCCTATCAATCCACCGCCTGGATGCAAGTTCAGACCCAGATGTAAATATGCAATGGATATTTGTGCAAAGGAATCTCCCGTGCTCAAAGAAGTGGAACCGAATCACTTTGTAGCGTGCCATTTGTGCCACGAACAGTGCAAGTAACTAAAAATCAGTTGCATAAAAGATTTTGATATGATCCCCCTAAAGTAGACCATGGTAATATCCAAATCTGCTTTAGGGGTTTCTTTTTTACAGACGAACCCTTGCAGAAATAAGTTTACGATAGGACCCCTGTCCGAAAGACAGAAGTGGTTCGGTTGATTTAATCCGCAATTTTCATTTAAAGGATGGAGTGATTATGTGTTAAGCAAAGAATTATCTGATAATATTCTTGATTATGCAGTATCCCACGGTGCTGATTTCGCTGAAATCTTTTGCGAGGATACCAAAAGAAGCAATCTGACGGTTATCGGAGATAAGATCATCAATTCTTCTCTCGGCAGAGAGAAGGGCATCGGTATCAGGCTGTTTAACGGTCTGAACAGTGCTTATATCCACACCTCGGATCTGAGCGAAAAGAACATCTTAAACCTGCTCCGCCAGACATGCCGTTTCAGAAACGGTGAATTCAGCAGGGAAGCACTTGAGCAGATGCGCAAAGTGGCATTGAATCCCTTTCTGCGTTACCCCCAAACTGTTTCCCTGAAGGAAAAGCTGGCACTGGCCAATCGAGTGGTTACTGCTGCAAAAAACTTTGAAGAAACGGTCACACAGGTTCGGGTGAAATATCTGGATATGGATCAAAAGGTCTGGATTGCCAACTCAGAAGGCTGCTTTGTGGAAGACAACAGAGTTAAGACCAGACTGTATATGGAAGTGTTCTGTGAAGACGGCGGCGACAAGCAGTCCAGCTATGTTGGTCCTGGTGCAATGAAGGGCTTTGAGTTCTATGATGAGATCAATGTTGAAGATTATGCTCGTCAGGCTGCTCAAAATGCAAGGATGCTGCTCCATGCGAGGGAATGCCCCACCGGCAGAATGCCTGTCATCATTGCAAACGGTTTTGGCGGTCTGTTCTTCCATGAGGCCTGCGGTCATTCTCTGGAAGCCACTGCTACTGCAAAGGGCAACTCTGAGTTCTCCGGCAAGCTGGGTCAGAAGGTTGCATCCAACTGCCTTACTTTGATCGATGATGGTTCGATCCCCGGTGAATGGGGCTCGCTGAAGGTCGATGACGAAGGCGTACCAACGCAGAAGAATGTTCTGATTGAAAATGGCATTCTGAAAAGCTATATGGTCGATAAGTTGAATGCCCGCCGCCTGAATTGCAAGCCCACCGGTTCTTCCCGTCGTGAAAGCTATCGTTTTGCTCCTACCTCCCGTATGACCAATACCTATATTGCTCAGGGCACAACTCCCCCGGAAGAAATGATTGCAAATACGGAGCGTGGTATCTTTGTAAAAAGCATCAATGCAGGTTCTGTCAACCCCGAAACAGGAGAATTCAACTTTAACACCGGAGAAACCTTCCTGATCGAAGATGGAAAGATTACGACACCTGTACACAGTGCTACCTTGATTGGCACCGGCGGCGATATCCTGCAGAAGGTTGATATGGTAGGCAATGACGGAGCACTGGGACAGGGCTACTGCTGGGCTTCCAGCGGTGCGCTCTATATTGGAGCGGGTCAGCCAACCGTCCATGTAACCGAAATGACAGTGGGAGGCGATGAAGCATGATGGAATTTGAAAAAGAATCTTTGGCTGCTTTAACTCAAAGACTTAAGGCTGCGGATTTCAAAGATATTCGTTATTATATGAAGAACACCAGAACCTTGAAGATCAACGTTCTGGACGGTGAAAACGAGAAAACTTCCCGCTCCAACGAGAGCACATACTTTGTGGAAGCTGGAAAAAACGGCAAGCGCTGCTGCACCTTCTTTAATACAGTTGATATGATGGATGATGTGATGGAGCAGATGGAGTTTTCTGCGCTGTCTGCAGAAGAAGACTATCATCCTACGCCTCTGTTTGAAAAGGACGAAATCTATTCCGATACCTTCGAAATGACAGAAGAACCTGAAATTGTAAAGACTCTAATTGAAACAGAAAAGGTTATGAAGACCGAGCCTAAGACCCGTAATGTCGAAAGTTGTGGATGCAGTCAGTCCATTCAGGAAATTACCCTAATGGATGAGAACGGAAATACCATGACAGACATGAGCCATTCTGTAAATGTTTTTCTAAAGGTCGTTTCTGAGGAGAACAACGATGTGGAGCTGGCCTGGGGCGAAAAGAGCGGGGATCGGTTTGCGGATATCGACTGCAAGGCTTTGGGTGGAGAAGTTGCCCAATTAGGTGCAGCTGCACTGCATGGCAAGCCCATTCTGTCCGGAAAGTATCCTGTCATCCTCAAAAACAGCGCTGCTGCTGAACTTCTGGAGGCATATCTGCCCATCTTCTATGCATCTGAGATGCAGAACAATATGAGCAAGCTGGAAGGCAGACTCGGTCAGCAAATCGCAATTTCCGATTTGAATGTGCAGGAAGATCCCACCATGGAAGGCGGCAGATCCGGTCGCCATTTCGACGATGAAGGCACGCCTGTGAGTCGGAAATACCTCATTCACGAAGGCAAATTTGAAACTGCCCTTTATAATCGCAAGACAGCTCAGAAGGAGAATACAGTCAGCACCGGCAATGGTTTTAAGGGAGATATTACTTCTTCTGTGGGCACAGGTGTTACGAATGTGGTCGTGGGAAGTGCTTCCGGAAATGTTATGAGCTGTGAAGATCTGTTCAAGAAGATGGGAAATGGGATTATGGTAACCAGCCTCGAAGGTGTTTTTGCCGGTGCTAACACGGTCAGCGGAAACTTCTCCCTCCTCTGCAAAGGCATGGTCATCAAAGACGGCACCATCGCCGAGCCTTTCTGCAAGGTTACGATTGCAGGCAGCATCTATGATCTGTTCCATGACATTGTTGCTATAGGTGATGACCCCACTGCAACTTCTGCGGAAAGTCAGTATCTCAGCTCACCCTCTCTCCTGTTGAAGGCTCTGGCTGTTTCCGGTCTATAATTCCCAATCAGCCGACAGTGTATGTGACTTTCGGAGCACTGTTCTGGTCAGATCGGGAAATCGCACAGATAATTTACGCAAACGGCTTCTGCCCCCAAAAAATGAGCTCTCATAGGGACATAAGCATAGGCTGAGGATGAGCCTGATCCGGAAAACTAAAAAAACCAGCCGGAATCGAATTTAGGTTCTGGCTGTTTTTTTAGCAGCGAGCAGACATCATGAAATCTCTGGTCGAATATCAAAACGCGAATTGACAACAGAAGTACAAGGATGCATAGCAGGAAAAGGGAGGTCGTGCTATTAGCACAACCTCCCTTTCGCAGAAACAAATCTTAAATTGTATAGGGGTTGAGAATATGCCCCCCTATGAACATCGCCTAAGCGACCCGTTTTTTAGTTTGCCTCAACACGTTCAGCAACCAGTTTTCCTGATTCGGATTCCTGTTTTTTCATGGCAGAGTATTCATCCAGACATTTGAGTGCCTGCTTGGACATTGGAACAATGGTGATGATGTTAAATACTGTCATCAAACCAACACCGATATCGCCAAGGTCCCATACGAAGGTGTAAGTTGCCATACCGCCGATAAACAGCATGATCAAAGCGATGATTTTGTAAGCAGTCTGTGCCTTCCAGCTGTCGCCAAACAGGTATGCAATGTTGGGACGGGCGTAGTACAGGATGCCAACAAAGGTAGAGAAGCTGAAGAGCCACAGAGCAACAGCGGTGAATACAACGCCGATGTAGCCGAAATGGTATCCCATTGCAGTTTGAAGCAGCTCCATACCGGACAAACCTTGCAGAACATCCTCCGGAACCAGCAGCATGATCATCGCGGTGCAGGTGCAGATCACGATGGTATCGATTAAAACGCCGAATGCCTGGAAAATACCGCATTTTGCAGGATGGCTGACCTGAGCTGCTGCCGCTGCACAAGGAGCAGAGCCGGAGCCTGCTTCATTGGAGAACAGTCCGCGCTTTACGCCGTTCATCAGTACCGCACCGAATCCGCCGGCAACGACCTGACGAAGACCAAAGGCTTCGCTTACGATCCGATGGAACATGGAAGGAAGCAGCGCGATATTTTTCCCGATTACAAACAGTGTAATAAGGAAGTAGAAGGCTGCCATAAAAGGAACGATGATATCCAGGACCTTGATCGTAGCGTTCTTTCTGAGAACAACAACAGCAGCCAGAATGACAAGAATTGTGGTAGAAACGATGGGCGGGATGTGAAACGCATTGTAGAATGCAGAAGAAACGGAGTTGCTTATTACCTGACTGATCCCGCACCAGCACAGGAGTCCGGACAGTGCGAACAAAACAGCGAGAGTGCTGTAGCGGGCTTTTTTGCCCTTTGTGAAGAAGTTATGGATATAGTAAGCAGGACCGCCGCGGAATCCGCCGTACAGCGGGTCCTTCTCCTTGTGGAGCTGTGCCAGTGTTGCTTCAACAAATGCTGTGGAGGCACCGATGAGCGCTGTGACCCACATCCAGAATACGGCACCGGCTCCGCCGACGGAAATGGCAGCAACAACACCGACCATGTTGCCCATTCCCACACGGGTTGCGGTGGATACCACAAGCGTCTGCACACCGGTCAAAGAGTCCTTGTGCTGCTGCTTGCCCTTTTCCATGGTGATGCGCAGCATATCAGGGAAAAACCGGATCGGCAAAAACTTGGTGCGGATGGTAAAGTAGACACCGGTTGGGATGAGGAGCAAAACGAGAAGTGAGATACCAATAGAAGAACCGCCGGGAAGCGGAATGCTGAATAAATCACCCCATAACAGGTTGTATACAAACGAAATGGCTTTCATGTGAAAATCCCCCTTGACTTTGATGTTTCACAGTATATAATATTTTTTAGCATTTGTCTAATTGATGTATTTGATAAGAAGCATTAAAAATATTGATGATAGGAGTAACTATGGATTTTCGAAATTTGCAGACATTCATCCAGGTGAGCGAATCGAACAGCTTTACCCGTGCCGGGGATATTCTCGGGTATTCTCAGCCTACTATATCCTTTCAGATCAAGCAGCTGGAGCAGGAGCTGGGTGTCCAGCTCTTTGAGCGCATCGGGCATACCGTGTCCCTCACCGCGGACGGTCAGACCGCCCTTGCCTACGCACAGCAGATTTTGCGCCTCTCTCAGGAGCTTGTTCAGGTGACACAGGAAGAGAAGGACACGCGGGGAACCGTGCGGGTCGCTATGGCGGACTCCTTGTGCAGTCCGCTGATTGCACAGGAATTTATGAGGTTTCGCGAAGAACATCCCCACATTTCACTGGAGGTAACAACGGCAGGAACAAGTGATCTGTTTCGACTGCTCGACCAAAACGAAATCGACCTTGCCTGTACGCTGGATAGCCATGTCTACAATACGACCTACGTTATTTGCAGCGAGGAGGAAGTGGGGGTACACTTTGTTTGTTCTTCTAAAAATCCCCTTGCCAGGCAAACATCTGTTACATGGCAGGATATTTTGGAGCATCCTTTCCTGCTGACAGAAAAGGGAATGAGCTACCGCCGTGTGATGGATGAGTACCTTGCCCGAAACTCTCTGGAAGTACATCCTATTTTGGAAATGGGATGCACCAATCTCATCTGTGACCTCGTGGAGGAAAACGCCGGCATCGCCTTTTTGCCGGATTTTGTCACAGAGGAGGCCGTCAAACGGGGGAGGGTCGTGCGCCTGAGCGTGGAGGGATGGGATCTGGAAATCTGGAAGCAGATCGTATGCCATCGGTCAAAATGGATCTCAGCACCGATTCGATCGGTCATCAGATTTCTTTCTCAGATCCAGTTGATGCCAAAAGAAGGATAAGACAAAATTCTCCAAAAAGAAAAACAAATCTTGAAAATCAGAAAGAATTATAGTATAATTTAACAAATAAAACATCGAAAACATGATGATTTTCGTGTATGTTAAGGAGGGTTTGTTATGGGGCATTTGGCATTGCGAGAAGGAGAAAAAATGCTTGTTTCAAAGGACGTAGCGTACAAGACAAAAACTTCGATGGATCTGTATCCAAAACCATATCAGGGAAAATTTTATGTTACCACTCAGCGTGTTGCGTTTAGGACGATGGGAGGTCTTCCTCCGGAGTTTGAGTATGAACTGAGTGAAATAGAATCGTTCTCGGTTGGAATGCTTAAGACGATCCATCTCAATATGAAGGATTCAGGGGCGCATACCTTGACCGGAATGTTCAACAAGAGCCTCATCCAAGGGCTTCTTGATGTTGGAATTAAGCAGGTATAACAGAAAATAAGAGGAAAAAAGGAAGGGTACACAAAGCACCCTTCCTTTTTTGTGCAGCACCTTAAAATTTTTGAAAAAGCAAATTTGTATCTTGACAAAGGAGCACTTTAGACGCATAATGGACTGTGCTCAAATCGAGGAGGGATTGCATGCACACCATCGCAAATTCAAAAGAGGAAATACTCAACAGCAGCCGCCGGCTGATTCAGGAGCAGGGCTGGTCATCGATCAGCATTCGCTCTGTAGCGGCACATTGCGGGGTATCGGTCGGTTCGATCTACAATCATTTTTCCTCAAAGTCGGAGCTGGTCTGTGCGACTGTGGAGAGCATCTGGCGCGACATTTTTCACTATCCCGGAAGTGCGATGCCGTTTGACGACACTCTGGCGTGTGTCCGCTGGCTCTACCGCAGAATGGCGTATGGCGATAAGCAATACCCCGATTTTTTCACGCTCCACTCTCTGAGCTTTTTGGACGTTGAGAAAGAGGATGGAAGACATCTGATGAAAAAGACGTGGCGTCATATTTTAGACGGACTGTGCCTTGTGCTGGAGCATGATCCCAAGATCCGCACGGATGCCTTCGACGAGCGATTTACAGCAGAAAAATTTGCAGGCATTCTCTTTTCCCTCATGCTGTCCGCCCTGCTCCAAAAAAATTATGATCCGTCCACTGCGATGGAGCTGGTGCGCAGAACATTATACTAAAAAACATACCCACATTTTGTGGGTATATTTAAGCGGAAAAATGAACAATGTTCACTGAAGGGAATGAAGAAATGAAGGTAAGGAAAAATACACTCCTGATGCTCGCCTGCGTTGTGTGGACTGTGGCAGGATTTCAGGTGCTTCACATCGGGATAAAAGCATATCAAAACGACAGGACGATCTATAATATCATGATTTCCCTTTTGATTTTTCTCCTATTTGAGCACTTTGTTTTCGGAAAATTAGTTGCAAAGCACACAGCAAGAATAGAAGGCTATGGCGACAAACCACAATTTTTCTATAAATTTTTCGACGGAAAATCCTTTGCGATCATGGTAGTCATGATGTCAGGCGGGATATGGCTTCGCACGTCAAATCTTGTAACGGAACATTTCATCGCAGTCTTTTACTCCGGATTGGGAAGTGCACTGCTGCTTGCAGGGATTTTGTTTGGCATAAACTTCAAAAAAGCAGTTTTTTTGGATTCAGCACAAAAGAAACTTCATTGAGAAAGGAAATTGTATGAGAGCAATTGGAGAAACCGCATTCGACATCGTTTATTTAAGTTTCGTTATTATCATTGGGATTCTAATGATTCGCGCAAGCGGGAAGAACAAGCAATTTCGCCTGTTTGGACTGATGGCTGTGGTATTGGGTGCAGGAGATGCATTCCATCTTGTCCCTCGCGCCATCGCCCTGTGCACCAATGATTTCGAGCGGTATACAGCAGCCTTGGGACTTGGCAAATGGATCACGTCCATCACCATGACGATCTTTTACATCTTATTGTATTTTGTATGGAGGCGCAGGTATCAGGTGGAGGGACACAACAAGCTGACGGCTGCCGTGTATGGGTTATCCGGAGCAAGGATCATCCTGTGCATGATGCCACAGAATCAGTGGCTGAGTGATTCCTCCCCTCTTTCCTGGGGGATATACCGCAACATCCCGTTTTTGCTCCTTGGACTTCTAATCATTGTGCTCTTCTATCGAAGTGCACACCAGCACCAGGATCGATCCTTCCGCTGGATGTGGCTGACCATCGTGCTGAGCTTTGGCTTTTATATTCCGGTAGTGCTGTGGGCAGATACCCTTCCCGCAATCGGGATGCTGATGATCCCGAAAACGTGCGCCTATGTATGGACTGTGATGATCGGATATCAGGCAATGAAAAAGGAATGCAATTAGAGGGATTTTATGAAACAGATACATCAATACAGCGCCATTTTATGTGCTTCCTGCAACGGCATAAGGTGTATTTTACCATAGATTCACCGAAAACATCCTTAGATAATCACCAAAAACGGGCGCAAAAAAGCCGGAAATCTTCTCTAAGATTTCCGGCTTGATGTGTCACGATAGGGTGGCAATATTCCGTTTTCGTATTAAGGAGAGGCATAGCCTTTTAGGAAATTGCTTTAATTTGGCATTTTTCGCACTTCCACAAACAGTGAAATGCTGAACAATACTTCAATAGCCAGCATTACACCTGCAACTGCTCTGGCAGAATACAGAGAACCTATAGCCAGTGATAAAATCGGAATCGCTATTGCAAATACTCGATAGCTTATTGATTTATATAGCCACGAATAAGGGAGTAAGTGAGCACCAAATATCATAGCATAAACCATTACCATTTTTTGAGGAACAGAGCTAAACACCCACATAACGATGAGCAAATATAAGAATTGATTCAAAGTAAATAGAAAGCCGAGGTTTTCGAGAGGATTACTTTTATCGAATATATCTACCTTGAGAAGTTTCCCTATGATCCAGGCAAGTGGCATGAGAGGACACGAACAACAAAATACGAATATGTTCTGCTGCCGAATGGGAAATCCCAACGAAGTCACCACCAGAATAAGCAGCCAAATAATTACAGAAGCACATATAAACGGCAATCCCTTTTTTTGATTTGTAGAAATACCGTTTCTTAAATCATCTAAACTCATATAATAGGTCCTCCCAATTTGGGGCGATAGCTTTTTGATAAATAGATCATAAGGCTAAATTTTAATCAGTGTAGCACATAATTAAAAATAATTCAATCCATTATTTTCACTTGCAGATACACAATAGCTGCGAGAAATGGTCTTGCCTGTGTTTGTGTTTGGTGCTTCTTTATTAAGCATGAGCATTATGTTGGGGATGCTCTTACTGCTTCTGGAAAAATTTTTCTTCACAGATTCCAACACAGGGAGATGTACGCACTCATCACATTGGATCAAAACACAAACGAAAAACGCCCTCTCCCGCTCATAAATCGAGCGGGAGAGGGCGTTTGCTCTGAATGGAAAGGGAAATGATATGAGGATTCTTATTTGCGTGGATTTTTGATTGCAGCCTGTGCGGCCACTATGTACGGCAGGGGAGGAATCCCCTGCTTCAATAATTTTTGCCCCTTTCTTTCGTTTTCCATTTACAGAACAGTGAAGCGGGTCGTTAGAATCAACGTCAAATCGAAGATACCAGTCAAACCCATTTTCCGATGCAACGATTTTTTCCACAAATGCCTCAATCACACTGTCAGGAATATCCTCGTTTTCATCGTAGTGGGTGTACTGCTCCAAGGCGTATTCCAAAACCGTGATCTTCTCCCGATAGTCTTCGATCTCCGGCTCATTCTGCACAGCTGAAAGCTCCGCAATCTCTTTTTTCAGTATGTTCAGCTTCGGTTCCAGATCCTCACTTTTCTGCTTAAACAGTTCCCGGCTGATTTCTCCATCTGCCCGCATTTCCACATAGGTATCCAGTTTCTTGCTGAGCCTTTCATATTCTGTGGTTTTCTGCTGCAGAAGTTCTTCTGTATCTTCTTTCTCTTCTGCATCACCTATATGGGCTTCCAGCATAGAATTTGTAAGAGCAAGTACCTTCTCCTTATCAGCGAGATAAGTCCTGAAAATATGGTTTGCCATCATTTGCAGCTTCCACTCTGGGATCATCGGTGTTTTACATATCCCATCCAATGATAACCCTTTTTTCTTCCGGCTCTCATAGGAGCCGGTGCGTACAGAGTTGTAGCATTGGTAAGCAGCATTGACTGCGCCGCCTTGCCTTGTCCAAACTCGTTTGCTGAAACGATGCCCACAGGCACAGACGAGTAGCTTTCCCCATACGGTTGTCCTTGGTTTTTTACCTGTTGTCCTTCGCCCGGAATTGAGATTTTTGCATTTGCTCCTTTTGCTGTTCATAATCTTTTGCACCCTTTCGTATTCTTCGACAGTAACGATGGTTTCGTGAGTTCCCTGCACAGTCAGAAACTCAACATCACCGTAATTGTTAATTTTCTTCTGCTTGAGATAGTCCGGCGTATATTGCTTGTGATAGGTAATAATGCCACAGTAGAAGCTGTTTTTCAGAATGTGAGAGATCACCGTCGGAAACCATCTTGATTTCCCTTGAGAAGTGAGCCGCCCACGCTTTTCCAGTTCATTTTGGATTTTTGAAAGTCCATATCCGTCCAGGTATATATCATAAATCATACGCACCGTCTTGGCTTGTTCCGGATTAATAAGCAATTCTTTACCCACACGGTCATAGCCTAAAATATTTCCGTTTCCGTATAAAACGCCGTTTTTCATTGATGTTTCCTGTCCGCTTTTCACACGAACGGAGGTCTTTCTGCTTTCATCCTGTGCAAGCGTTGCCATAATCGTCAGGCGAAGTTCGCCATCGCTGTCAAAGGTTTTGATATTATCATTGATGAAAAACACCTCAACCTTGTAATCCTTCAGCAATCGGGTATATTGCAGGGTATCTACTGTATTTCTGGCAAAACGGGAAACCTCACGAGTAATGATCATATCGAACTTCTTCTTTTTTGCATCACGGATCATCTGTAAAAATTGTGGGCGTTTTTCGGCAGATGTACCGGTAATGCCTTCATCAATATATTGCGCTGTCAATGTCCAGTTTGGTCTGGCATCCAAAATAGGCTTGTACCAGTCAAGCTGATTTTCAAGCGCTGAAAGCTGTGCTTCGTGTTCGGTTGAAACACGAGCATAAATGGCAACTCTGCGCTTATCAAAATCACTATTGTTGATCAAGCTGCATCCTCCTTTTCATCGTATTCAACGAAAGCAGATAAATCTACAAGCTCTGCATAATCGTTCAGGATATTATGAAACATAAACTTTGGGATTTGCCCATCTTTGTAAAGCTGTTCAATAAGCTTCAAAGCGGCAAAATAATAAGCGCTGTCTTTTCTCTTTTTGATTATATTCATAAATGGAGACCTCCTCAAATGTGTGGATTTTTATCTGGCATCACGGTTATGCTGCCGCTTGCGATATCGTGCTTCGCACATCTTTACGATTTCTTCTTCCATTTGGACGGTGGTATAGTCCTTTGGGAAATACTTCCGTATGCGCTCCGTGGGGATTTTCAGCTTTTCTTTCTGATTGGCTTTTTCCTCACTCATCACGGCATAAATCACATCGGCGTTCAGCCGTCCCTCACGGCTGAAATTGTGCAGGCGAATAGCCTGCGACAAAGATGGTGTACAGTCGGCATATTCCATTTCAGAAAGCAGATTTTTTTGCTCTTGCTCCGTTAAGTACGACAGTTCAACTGCCGGAGTGAAGGCAATTTTATGTTCGTCTACCATTTGGAGCAGCGGAGGGATGAGGTAGGTCAGGCGGATATATCGGCGCACTTGATTTTTGCTTTCTCCATTTTGTTCTCCAATAATTTCTGCTGTTTCTAACTTCCGCCCAAGTTGGGTGGAAGTTAAATCTGTTCTCTTTCCCTGTGCAGAAAGTGCATTCATTTTCATCCTGTAAGCGAACGCCTTTTCGCTGGGCAGGATATTCTCACGCTGCAAATTGCTGTCCACCAGTGCAATCACCGCTTCGTTACGGTCAAGATTTCTGACGATGGCAGGGATGGTTTCCACACCCAAATATTCACAGGCAAATTTTCTGCGATGTCCGCTGACAATTTCATAGGTGCCATTTTCTGCTTCTCTTGCGATGATAGGTGTGATAATGCCGCTTTCGGAAATGCTTTCAATAAGCTGTTCCATTTGGACATCCATTGTGACCTTAAAGGGATTGTCCGGTGCGGAAACTAAGTTCGTAATTGGGATATTCTTTATCTCATTCATTAAATTTACCTCATTTTTTCTCTGTGTTTTTGTTTCTGGGGGACTTCCAGTTCCTTCTGCAAAGCAATTGTTTGCCGTTCTGCTTGAATGCCCTCCTGCATTTTGGGAAGCTCATCTATAATGCGGTTGGCGGTTTTTAAGTCTTTCCGTAGCTGGGTGATTTCCGTGGTGAAGGTCGAATATTTTGTGCGCAGTTCTGCTTTTTCTGCCTCATTGTCACATCGGGTAATTCGGTCATAAAACCGTCTGCGTTCCTTGCAGAGGGCTTCAATTTTGCTTTCCGTCGATGCAATAAAGCCTAGTACCTCATCCTCAGTGTGCAGCTTGTGTTTTCCTAACAGCGTAACTTTTTCTGTAAAGCGGTCAAGGAAACGGCAGGCTTCTTTCATCTCGGGAGACTGTGGTTTATAGCGATGATGATTTGGGTAAAGTCCCAGATAGTGACCGAATACAAGAAAAATTCCGGTCAACTGGGGCATTGTCTTTGTATGTTGAATGTTGCCTTTTAACCGATATGTTTTCTGCACCTTCGATCTGCCTTTTTCCTGCGGATACATAAATTCAGTCCACTGCCTTTTTACATAAGAGGGATTGCGGAGAATTTTCTGTTTAATTGCCTCCGGCTCGTAGTCCTCACCCAAACGCCACAGTCGCACCGCCTTTTTGGAATGGATAGAGCGAATCGTTTGGTACTTATAGTTGGGATTGGCATCATACACATAGCCCATTTTGAGCAGAGCCAACCGGAAATGCTCTTGCGTATAGCTCATAGAAATTGCCTTGTTGATGGCGTCACGCATAAGGTTATAGTGTGTAGGCTCACCCCGTTTTTCTACTTCATAGATCGGACGAGGGGTGTGACCTTTTGGCTTTTCAATGACAGAAAGTCCTCTTTGACGGCACATTTCATCGGACACCCTCCGTATCTGGGAGTAGGCTCGTTTACTGCAATCAAACTTTCTGCCATCGGTGTAGGATACGGAATTGACCACAAAATGATTGTGCAGATGGTCTTTATCCAGGTGGGTTGTGACCAGTACCTGATAACGACTGCCCCACAAATGCCTTGCCAGATTTACACCGATTTCGTGGCACTCTTGCGGGGTGACCTCTCCTGGCTTGAAACTCTGATAAGCGTGAATGGCAAGGATACCTCTGGTCTTTCCAAACTGCTGTTTGATGCTTTGCATTTCCCTGTAAGCGTTCTCGGCAGAGCAGGCAACGCCGGTAACGAAGGCGGTGGTTTCGTCATATCGGGTGACCTTTTGAGGACGGGCGGCATAGTGCAGCACCGCCCAAAGGTCATCATCTATCTCTGTTTTCTGTGGATTTCGGGCATAGTCCAGAACCCTTTTTAGGTTATCTTTGATAGTCCAAATCTTCGTTGTTGCCATTTTCATTCACCCTCTTTCTCATATAAAACGAAGCGTATTTCTTCTAAAAAGCCTTGCAGATATTCTTGAAATTGCCGATCCTTTTGATCACCAAAATCATCTATCATCAGTTCAATTTCAAAGCACAGCCAGTGTAGATCGGCTGGAAATTCCTTTGGCTGAGCTCCTTTTATCAGCTCACGGATATAACTGGAAACAGACATTTTACACCGGTTCGCATTGCGTAAAATTTTCTGTTTTTCTTGTTCTGTCACCCGGATCTGAATGACCTTATCTCTTTCTGTTTTCAAAAAATCACCTTTCCTTTTATTGGGGTTTCAGGGGCAAATGCGCCTTATACAGCACCGACCCCCTGGGTGGGGCTGCGGGGAATGTGCATTACATTCCCTATGCTCGTTACCCAACACGCCAGTGTTGTGGGTTATTCTTCCTCTTACTACGCAACAACGCATTGTGAGCGGTGCTTGCATACTTCTCTTGTTGGCAATTACCGCTATCTTTTCATTGTTGCGTACTTGTCCCGGTTATTGCCCAAAAGCTCTGGTTTCCTTGGCGATAGCTGCGGATACCCAAGTTTTTCTTGGCATCTGTTACAGTGCGAAAACTGATGCCGAGGTTTTCAAAATATGCTTTGACCTGCACGGCGGGCATATCTTTTTCGGACAGTAAATCTGTCAGAAGTTCCTCAGCCTGATTGAGCTTCTTCTTTTTCTCGGAGCTGACGATTCCAAACAGGTCATCCGGGTCGATTTCTTCTTGTCGTGTCCATTCCACCCTGTCAGATAGCTCATAAATGCAGGCGGCTCCTGCCGCTGCAAGGTTACTCTTGATATGCACCATAATGCGTTCCGTCTTTGCTCCTTTGCGTTTGCCAACCGAGAGGATAGATCGTACCGCACCTGCTACATCCACAGAGCCATTGGTTCGGTAGAGAGAAGCGGTTCCCTGCATCTTGTTCATATGGGAAACGATCAGAATTGCGCAGCCTGTTCGGCTGGCTACCTCATAGAGGGGACGGAAAGAGGCTCTTACCTCGTTAGCCTGATTGATACTGACATCGTGACCGATATAGGCAGATAGGGGATCAAGGATCATCAGACGTGCACCGGTCTGCGTAATGGCTTCTTCAATGCGTTCGTCTGTGAAACAGAGCGGGTATTCCCGTTCGTCGATAAACTTGATATTTTTACAATTCGCTCCTGCTTCCACCAGCCGTGGCTTGATGGTATCGCTGAGTCCGTCCTCTGCTGTCTGGTATAGAACGGTCATTGGCTCCAAAGGCTCTTCGGAAAACGGCATTGGTGTGACGGTAGACAAGCGGGAAGCAAGATCCAAAGAAAGCATTGTTTTGCCACAGCCGGGATCTCCCTGCAAAATAGTGACCTTGCCAAAGGGAATATAGGGATACCACAGCCATTCCACCGGCGTAACAGGGACTTGCTCCATATCCAGGATGGATAAAGGCTTGTTGCTGATATGTTCTTTTTCGGAATTTGTGTACATTCTGGTGTACCTCCTTGTTTTTGTAGTGATTGGGTGCGCAAATGGGCGTTTACGCTCCCTGTGAGAGTCTTAAAAAACACAGTGGTAAAATTACCCTCAAAATGCTCATAGCCTGTTTTGGTGGTAAAAGGGTGCGTTATTTACCCGATTTTCCACTTGCATTTTGAGTGTAGTAAACGGCTCGCTTTGATAAATGTCGGGGACATTCAATGACTAATGCACGAAAACTCTGCTTACAGTCGTTTACACATCCACGGCATAGGTTATTGTAGGTTCGCCGTTTTGTTTTCGGATGCAGGAAGAACGCCCACTCTTCCCGCATCCGTTTTGATAACCTGGGCATTGTAAAAACTCCTTTCCCAAAATTCATATCCAAAGCAGATATGTAAAAGCCGTTCTACCCGTGGTCGTTGCAATCCCATTCAAGCGACACCGCCTTGCTCCTGCTGATAGGTGCAGCAATCTTCGCAAAGTCATGTCCCCAACGGACGGTCATTCAATTTTCAAGGTGCAATTGAGGGAAGCATTTTGCTCCCCAATGGGTAGGCAACGAGAAAGGGCATTTTTCCGAGTTTTTCAAAAATTTTTTTATTTTTGTGCAAAATGTCATTCACTTGTTTGAACTGGCAGAGCCAAAACGGGGGGTGCTTTTTGAAAAAATATTTATCTCCTCACTTGTTCCCACTGGGAGAGGCCAAATGTACCCCTCTGATTGAAAAAATATTTTTCCCTTCACTTGCTCTGATTAAGGGGTGCCATTTTGGGGGGTGTTTTTGAAAATTTATTTTGGAGAATTAAAAAGCCCTTCACTAATTACTTCAAAAATCAGGTTTTGCCCCCCCTGTTTTTGAAAACTTTTTTTGTTTTCGATTAAATACCTCTCACTTGTTCCCACTGGGAAAGGACAAATGCACACCCTGATTCTGAAAAAAGCAAAAAATTATCGCCTGCCAGTTGGCAGACGATAAAAATGGGCATAAAAAGAAGCCCTGCCGAAATCGGCAGGGCTTCTGTATTAAATTCTTCTCAAGTGTCTAATGATTGATAGGTTTTTCGGTCGGCGGCAGTTGTTGCAAAATTTGCAACAACTGAATTTTGCTGTAATTCACCTTCTGTAATTATTCTCTCAGATTCTTATACACATCCTCCAAGAAAACCTGCATCAATTCTCGTTTTTGATCATCGTGATCCAAGAGTAACGCAAAGAAATCCTGATTCTGTTCGTAGCCTTCAATCAGAGCGTCCTGAACGGCATCAAAGTATGCAAACTTGAAATCCTTCAGAGAATTGTTCCGAGCACTGTCACGCAGATGACCATTTTTCAATAGAATATCACGCATTTGAAGTGCAGACTTGGATGCAACATCTACATCAAAATTCTTATTATAGGCTGCGTTAATCTCATCGATGATTTCAGAGAGCTTCTTTTTCACCTGCTCATCAAAATACACTTCATTCGGCGTGGGTAATGCGACTTCTGGAGCAGATTCAATCTCGGATGTCTTCTCACCAGTCTTTTTCTGATGGAAATTCGAAGCAGTGATTTTATCGGCTATATCAAAATCGTTGCCACCACCGCCGACTTCTATTTCTTTCACAAGATAGGTTAGGAAGTTGTATTTTCTGTGGAGGTCAATGCTTTCAAAGCAGGTTGCCTGGATCAAGAAACTATAAAAGCGCAGGAAGCGTTTGATTGTAGCACGGATTTCAAGCATTTCCAGTTCTTCGTGGGTGTAAATCTTCTGCAAAGCTTTATCCAGCAGAGACCACATTTTGGCTTTGTCTTTAGCAGTGCGCTTTTCCTGATATAGGAACTCATTAAATGCTTCTATATCATCCAAATCCAGAAAATTATACTGATCTACCTGTGCTTCTACAGCTCGAATATCCGAAGGGGTAATGGTTTCTTTCAAGATCGTTTCTGTGTAGAAGGGGGCAAAGGATGCCTGAATATCTTCATATTCGTTCTTGAAATCCAACACAAATGTTTTCTTGTTATATGGAGCGCAAACACGGTTTAGGCGAGACAAGGTCTGTACGGCATTTACACCACGCAGCCGTTTATCTACATACATAGCGCAAAGCTTCGGTTGGTCAAAGCCGGTCTGATATTTGTTTGCGACCAAAAGAACCTGATAGCTGTCACTGTCAAACACTTCCGGCAGATCCTCTTCTTTAATGCCATTCATAACGGTTTCAGTATACTCTTTACCATCCAGAGAAACTTTTCCGGAAAACGCCACCAGCGCCCGGATACCGGTATACCCGTGCTTTGCAATGTAGGTTTCAAACTCATTACGGTATTTAACAGCAGTTTGACGGGAAGAGGTAATCACCATAGCTTTGGCCTTACCCCCCAATTCTTTCATAATTCTATTTTGGAAATGCTCAACAATGATTTCTACCTTCTGAGCGATATTTGTATCGTGCAGCTCAATGTACTTTGCAATTTTACGCTTTGCAGCGATTGTCTCCAGTTCTGGGTCATCTTCAATGGCTTTATTGATTTCGAAGTATGTTTTGTATGTCACATAGTTTTGCAGCACATCCAGAATAAAACCTTCTTCAATGGCCTGTTTCATTGAATACAGATCAAACGCAACCTTTTTTCCTTCCTCGTTCAGACACCCAAACAGCTGGAGCGTGGTAGGCTTCGGTGTAGCGGTGAATGCAATCATAGAGACATTCGGTTGCTTGCCGCAACGGGCAATTTCATCCTCAATTACATCGCCCATTGTCTGTTCTTCTTCGGTAACATCTGTAGGTGTTGCTTCGCTGAGTTTCCGGCTCTCAGACAGGGTATATGTAACTGCCTCCATAGCTGCACCGGCAGTAGAAGAATGTGCTTCATCGATGATTACTGCAAAAGTTTTAGACTTGAGTTCTTGCACAAGCTCGTGGATATACATAAACTTGTGGATCGTTGTAACAATGATTTTTGTATTTCCATTCAGTGCGTCCGCCAAGTCTTTTGAGGTGCATTTTTCGTCCATAACCTTGACTAGGCCGGCCTTGTGCTCCATACCCAGCACGGCGTTCTGGAGTTGGCGATCAACCACAATACGGTCAGTGATGATGCAGACCGTATCAAAAATCACATTATTTTCGTGATCGTGTAACGATGCCAGACGGTGGGCCAGCCATGCGATGGTGTTAGTCTTGCCGCTGCCGGCAGAATGCTCGATCAGATAGTTTTTCTCGGTATGATGAATGGCAATATCGTTGACCAGCTTCCGGACAGCGTTAAACTGATGATACCGGGGGAAGATCAGAGTTTCCTTGGTGATACGCTTGCCGGTGTCCGGATCTTTCTTCGTTTCCTTCTGCAGGAAAATGATCTTGTCGATCAGATAGAGGACGGTATCTTTTTTGAGAATATCCTCCCACATATAGGAAACATTGATACCGTTTTCATTGTGCGGATTGCCTTTGCCAGAGTTGATACCCTCACCGCAGCCCTTGTTGAAGGGCAGGAAAAAGGAGGAATTGCCTTTCAGATTGGTGCACATGTACACCTCGTTCAAATCCATGGCAAAATGAGCCAGACAGCCGGACTTGAATTTCAGCAGCCGGGTCTTATAGTCCCGGTCATATTTATACTGCCGGATAGCGTCCTCGTAGTTCTGACCGCTGGTGTTGCACTTGAGTTCGAAGGTAAAGATGGCGATACCATTGAGGAAAATCACCAGGTCAATTCTCTCACCCTCCTTGTGCCAAACTTCTTCCATCACAGAAAGAATGTTTTGCTGATACTGGGCTTCTGCTTTCGCATTGAAGGAAGTCGCAGGCTTGCGATACATGAGGGTTAGTGTTACACCACTGTCAAACTCAACACCGTGCTTCAACACGTCCAACAGGCTGCGGCTTTTCTTATTGATCTCATTATTGATGTAGTTGAGAACGGTCTGACGGGTCTTATCTCCGTAAAACTTCTGAAGCTTGTCCAGTTCTTTCGGCTGAGTAGCTTCGAGGAACTGAAACAGGAGTTCCGGATCCATGCCGTAGCCGGGAGCATAGGCTGTGGAAGGGCGCACCAGATAGCCGTTTTCCTTTTTCAGCATTTCCAGAATATAGGCCTGATAGTCCGTCCGTTCTTTCAGCTGACCTGCTTTGATTGCCACTTCACTGCGCCTCCTTTACTCTCTTTTTGCCGGTGACATATTCGTAGATGAGGGATTTTTTGTGCTCTTGGATAATTGAAAGTTGTTTGCGCTTTTTATTGATGATGGTTTCAATTGTATAACACTTTTGATCCAGCAGTTTTACAATCTCTTGCTGTTCTCGAATAGGTGGAACCATCACCTTTAAGGATAGAAGAAGGTTGTTATCGACACTCTCCACGGTGGTTTTATCTTTTATAATGATATTTAAAAGCGTATCATTTTGCCCTTGGATATAGTACTTAAAAAACGCAGGCAACATCTCGTCAGAAAATTGAAATGCCTTAATATCTTGGTTTATTGTAGCAGGTACACCTAAAAGTGCTACAGGTATTGTATGCTGCAAAATTCCGGATCGAACAACCATAACTAAAGTACCAGTAGGCATTAATTGTGTTGAGCAACTACGAATAGCATCTTCGCTAATGTGTAGACTTGTATCCATTATTTTGTCAGTTTTTACTTCTTGCGAAGAAATCCAAGGAATAGTTCCTTCCCAATATGTCAAAGAGTCCTTACTTGGGGTTGCTCCACTACAAAGTTTAGCTAAATGACGGACTCGATTGATTTTCCAGTGGTTTGGAATGTCACCAATCCATTCAATTCCACTATCTTTCATTGGTACGGATTTATCCAATCCCTTGGTTACTGTTTCGGTAATCAAGGATTTTTTATATTGCTGCAAAAGTTCAATCTGTTTTTCCAAGTCTGCGGCAATACTGTCAATTTGAGCACATTCTTTATCCAGAAAATCAGCGATGGCTTGCTGCTCTATAAATTCTGGAAATGTGTAGCTAAATTCTGCAAAGTCATTTTGATATAAGTGTATAATTGTGCTATTTCCTGCATTTTTAAGTCTGAACCAAGTCCAAAATTCTTCGGATTGTAATACCCAATACAAAAATTTGCGATCGTACTTTTCAATAGTTCTAATAACCAGAACACCGCTATTTAACGATGCTTTTCCATATAAATCGGATACCACAGCTACTTTTCCAACGGTACCATCTTTGGTTATGAGGAGATCGCCATTTTTAATATGAATTTCTGGTGCTTCAGCCCATCTTTCCTCTGTAATATGCACACAGTTGTTCCAGTCGATTCCACCATTCTTAAAATCAATACCTGTAATAAGATAAGGGCCTTCATCGATGTATTCGTCTGAAGTTAACCCCTGCCAGCCAATACGGCCTTTTAGATGTGCCATATATTTGATACGCTTGATTCCCCAAGATTCCGGAATCGTACCAATCCAGCTGACCCCACTTTCTTTCATCTGCTCTGCCATTACAATCCCTCACTTTCCTGCAAGGCTGCAATTTTCTCTGTGAGGGACTTTTCAAGTTCCATGAACTGTGCCAACAAATCGTCTGCCTTTTCCGGTTCTTTGTACTCATAGAAGAATCGAGTAAAGGGGAACTCAGCGCCCAGCTTTTCCTTATTGGTAGCACTTTCCTTTTTGCTGGGGTCAAATTCATACAACCAAATAGCGTCCGGCACATGAGGATAAACTTCTGCTACGAAGTATTCTTCCGGATTACGAGTCAGCTTGATAATCTCAGTATCCTTGGTGGTGGTATCCTTGATAATTTCACCTTTACGGTCTTTTTGCACCACAGCAGTTTTATCCATTACAGCCAAAATCATTGCAATGCCGCCCAGACGGCTTGCGGACATTCCTTCCACATCATTCAAAATCTTTTTCAAGTGCTTTTCAAATTCTGCATAGTCCAGATAGATCTTGTCTGACTTGTTCGCCTCCAAAATGGACAGCACATCGGACACAAATTTCTGACCAGCCTCATACTTCTTGTATTTCTTCTCATCGGCAGCACTGCGTGGATTCATTTCTTTCAGCTGTTCAAAATCAGTCTCATTAAAAATACTGGAATTACTGGTGAAGTAAGCACTGGTGCGCAGGCGCTCAATGCTTTCCTTGTTCAAAACAGCTCGCCGCTGCAGGGGCTGATATACTGCATATTCCTTGTACATAAACTCTTCCTTCGGGAAGATTTTGCAGTATTCATTTTCTTCAAAATTATAATATAGCTCCGTGATTTTTTGGATACTATCCCGATCAATTTCACGGCGTTTCTTGCCTAGAGACTTTCTGAGAGGCTTCCAAAAATTCACAGCATTGATCAGCTGCACCTTACCAACCCGATCAGGACGCTTATTCTTGGAAAGAATAAACACATAAATGCCAATGTCAGTATTGTAAAAAAGCTGAGAAGGCAATGCAATGATGGCTTCAATCAGGTCTTCCTCCAACATCCACCGGCGGATCTGGCTTTCACCACTGGTAGTGCCACCGGAAAACAGAGGGGAGCCGTTTGTGATAATTGCAGCTCTACCGTTCTTGTCATCCAACTTATTGATTGCGTGCTGCATAAAGAGAAGCTGAGCATCTCCGGTTCCAGGTAAGCCGTGTTCAAAGCGGCCTCCTTTTTTATTTTCGTCCCGAACGGCTTTTTCCTGTCCATCAGGAACATCTTTACCGCCCCAAGCGGTGCCAAAGGGAGGATTCATAATGACCAACCGCATTTTCTGGTCAGGAAAACAATCGGTTTTAAGCGTGTTTGCATTCTCGCCACCCCTGATGTTTTTGATGTCCTGTCCCTTAATCAACATATCGGCCAAACAAATTGCATAGGATTCGGGATTGATTTCCTGTCCGAACAGACGCACATCCACATAGGAGTTTTTGCGATAGAGGAAATCACGAGCGGTGGACAGCATACCGCCCGAGCCGCAGGCGGCATCCAATACCGTTGCAATTTTTCCCTCTTCGGTCAGAAGATCATCACAGCCCTCCGCCAAAAGAAGGTTAGCCATCAAACGAATGACTTCACGAGGCGTATAGTGGTCACCAGCTTCGGCGTTTTCAGAAAAACGGCGAATGATATCTTCAAAGATGTAGCCCATCTTCATTCCGTCAATGTGTTCCGGATACAAGTCCAGCTCCGAAAACTTTTTTACAACACCGTAAAGGCGATTGGCCTTGTCCATCTTGTCAATTTGAGTTTCAAACTGGAGCAATTTATTGATGATCAACTGAATGTTTCCAGAGAAACCTTCGATATATACCTTGAGATTTTCGGCGATGCCATCGCTATCATCGAGCAGCTTTTTTAGTGTTAAATCACTGACATTGTAGAACGGAAAGCCGGATGCCTGGCAAAGTAACGCTGCAGGAAGGTTAGGGTTTGCCTTGTGCTTTTCTACAACAGCGGCCTTAGTGGCCTCAAGCGCACATTCGAAACGGCGGATGATAACCATCGGAATAATTACTTCTTTATATTTATCGGAAGTGTACGCACCACGCAGAGAGTTTGCAATAGACCAAACCAGACCCACTTCCTTGCTTACATCAATCGATTTATCATCGAACATTACTTTATAAAAATTCTTATCTCTCATCTAACTTTACTCCTTTTTAGACTCGATTGCGAAAGATGCAAATAAGTCTGTGGTTTTATCTATCTGTTCTTTAGTCATTGTTATTCCACTCATTTGTTGCAGAGCACAAATGAGTGCTTTGTTTTGCAAGAGGGTTGCACACACATCAGGAGGAGGCGTTTTTCGAATTTGCATATACAATTGATCCATTCGAGCCTTAACTTCAGGTTCTGGGGATAGTTCTTTTATAAGCCGCCCATAAACCTCTGCCGTTGGGGCATTTATTCCATCTTCTATGTACTTCATATTAGAGCGGGGGAGTCCTATCTTCTGCGCTAACTTGGATTGACTCATCACGCCTTCGTGGCAACGAGCTATTTCTATTCCTAGGCTTTTAATAGCCTTTTTTGTTGCCTTATCAATAGCTATTTTATTTGGCAAACTCGTACCTCCTTTCCAAATTGTTCTATGTTCTGTAACATAGAACAATTATACCAAATCTGCAAAAAAAAATCAAGACTCATCAGCAAAATGCCGGTGAGTCTTGATTAAAATAACAACAATTTATATTATATTATGCATAGTATAAGCTTGCACATATTTCTTCTGTGTCCACGCAAATTTAAGTTACATCCAACCGCTGGAGCATTTCATTCACCTCTTTTTGCAGTTGCAAGCCAATTACGATAGCAAAAGCAAAGTAGGCTTCGCTTTCGATGGTTTGAGTAGCGTAAATCTTACCAATCAGCTCATTTAGAAGCTTTTGGTCATTCTCGCTCAGATGTGGAATAAGTTGATCTTGCAGTTCACAGATTTCTTGATTGAGTTTCTTGTATTTCGGATCAGCAGGATAGACGATGTCAGGAGGCGAGAGGTTGCCTCGGAACAGGGCTTCTAAAATCATTTTACAACCCCCTTAGTGTTCGATCAGTTCACGACGGATAATTTCGTTTACTCTCGCACGGATGCTATTCATTTTCTTTACCCACGCTGTCATATTGGTTGCTTTGAGCTGTTCCGTTATGCCTTCCTTTTCGGCAATCTCATCAACCAGCCGAAGAAACAGGGCATTTGCTTGCTGTTCCACATCGGCAAGGTGGGGGTAGAGCGTACACTTCGTAAGCATATTGTAATACTTGATCCGGTGGTGCTGCTTGAGGAATTGTCTACGGCGGTTTCCCCACACACCAATGTCACGGTGTTCCTGTTCGGATAGCTTTACATTCGGCAACAAATAATCACCTTGCCGTGTGTAGGTACCGCCCAGTTGCTCAAATATAGTCTTTTCCATAGTCTTGACCTCCTGTATTTTGATTGTGATTTCATTTTACAGAGGATCAAAGACAAAAACCAATGTGCGAATTGGGAATCTCTATAAACGCAAAAACTCCCCGGCTGTTTTCACAGTCGGGGAGTCATTGTTTAGATATAAAGGTTTACTTCAATATCTTTCCACCCAAGCACTCTTTTCCTCGTTGAGAACGAATACAGATACTTCTGTGCGTCCTCAATTGTTAAAGTGAAGCTTGCGAAGCGCTGATATTTTAGTTCCTGCCATCCTTGATAGCAGCCTGTGCGGCAGCAAGGCGGGCAATCGGAACACGGAATGGAGAGCAGGAAACATAGGTCAATCCAACATTGTGGCAGAATTCCACAGTGGAAGGATCGCCGCCATGCTCGCCGCAGATGCCGAGCTTCATGCCGGGACGGGTTTTTCTTCCCAGCTCGACTGCCATTTTTACGAGTCTTCCAACGCCGTTCTGGTCAAGCTTAGCAAATGGATCGCTCTCATAGATTTTGTTTTCGTAGTAGTAATCGAGGAATTTGCCGGCGTCGTCGCGGCTGAATCCAAAGGTCAGCTGGGTGAGGTCATTTGTACCAAAGCTGAAGAACTCTGCTTCCTGTGCGATTTCATCCGCGGTTACACAAGCGCGGGGGATTTCGATCATGGTACCTACATGGTACTTCATGTCCATACCGGATTCTTCGATCAGCTGATCTGCAACCTTGGTGACAACTGCTTTTACATAAGCAAGTTCCTTCACTTCGCCTACGAGAGGGATCATAATTTCAGGAACGATAGACCAATCCGGGTGTTTTTTCGAAACATTGATGGCAGCCTTGATGACTGCGGTGGTCTGCATTTCTGCAATTTCCGGATAGGAAACAGCCAGACGGCAGCCACGATGACCCATCATTGGGTTGAACTCATGGAGAGAGGAGATAACATTCTTGATCTCATCAATAGGAATGTTCATATCCTGAGAAAGCTCATGGATTTCCTCCTCGGTATGCGGGAGGAATTCATGCAGCGGTGGATCGAGGAAGCGGATGGTTACAGGAAGACCCTGCATTGCTTCGTAAATTCCCTCAAAGTCGCCCTGCTGCATTGGGAGCAGCTTTGCCAGAGCCTCCTGGCGCTGTTCTTTTGTCTTGGACAGGATCATCTCGCGCACTGCTTTGATGCGAGCTCCTTCAAAGAACATATGCTCTGTACGGCAAAGACCAATGCCCTCTGCGCCGAAGGAAAGAGCCTGAGCAGCATCCTTTGGAGTATCTGCATTGGTGCGCACTTTTAATGTACGGGCAGCATCAGCCCATGCCATCAGACGGCCAAAGTCACCGGAAACGGTGGCTTCAACGGTTGGCAGGGATTCCCCGTAGATTTTTCCGGTAGAGCCATCCAGAGAGATGTAGTCGCCGCGGTGAACCTTCTGTCCACCCAGCTCAAAGTAGCCCTCTTCTTCGTGCATCACAATATCACCGCAGCCGGATACACAGCAGCGTCCCATTCCGCGGGCAACTACAGCAGCATGAGAAGTCATACCGCCGCGCACGGTGAGGATACCTTTGGCAAGGTTCATGCCTTCGATATCTTCCGGGGATGTTTCCAGACGAACAAGGATGACCTGCTCGCCTTTTTTCGCTTCTTCTACAGCTTCTGCGGCGGTAAAGGTCACACGACCGCATGCAGCACCCGGAGAGGCAGCCAGGCCGGAGCCGATCGGGTGGGCAGCTTTGAGAACCTTGGAATCGAACTGTGGATGCAGCAGGGAATCGAGCTGTTTTGGCTCTACCATGCAAACTGCTTCCTGTTCTGTGATCATGCCTTCGTCCACAAGGTCGCAGGCAACCTTGATGGCAGCAGTTGCAGTACGTTTTCCGTTGCGGGTCTGAAGCATATAGAGCTTGCCGTTTTCGATGGTAAATTCCATATCCTGCATATCGCGGTAGTGCTGCTCCAGACGGGTCGCGATATCCTTGAATTGATTGTAAACGTCCGGCATGATGTCCTTGAGCTCATCGATGTGCTGCGGGGTACGAACACCGGCTACTACGTCTTCTCCCTGTGCATTTACAAGGAACTCGCCAAACAGTTTTTTGGCACCGGTAGCAGGGTCACGGGTGAATGCTACACCGGTACCGGAGTTGTTGCCAGTATTACCGAATACCATCATCTGTACATTGACCGCAGTACCCCAGGAGGATGGGATATCGTTCATGTGGCGATAATAGATGGCGCGCGGGTTATCCCAGGAGCGGAATACTGCCTTTACTGCTTCCATCAGCTGGGTTTTCGGATCGCTTGGGAAGTCGGAGCCTTTTACTTCCTTATAGTATTTTTTGAAGCGGACAACCATTTCCTTGAGGTCATCTGCATCCAGTTCTGTGTCAAGCGTTACACCCTTTGCCGCCTTCATCTCGTCGATGATGACTTCAAATTTCTGCTTTGGCACTTCCATCACAACGTCGGAGAACATCTGAATGAAGCGGCGGTAGGAGTCGTAAGCAAACCGTTCATTTTTTGTGAGTTTTGCAAAGCCTTCTACCACTTCGTCGTTGAGTCCGAGGTTCAGGATGGTGTCCATCATGCCCGGCATGGAGGCGCGGGCACCGGAACGAACAGAAACAAGCAGAGGATTCTGCACATCGCCGAATTTTTTCCCGGAAATTTGTTCAAGTTCCTTCAGATACGCAAAGATCTCGTCTTCGATTTGTGGACACACTTCACCGCCGTCCTCATAGTATTTTGTACAGGCTTCGGTGGTGATGGTAAAGCCCTGTGGTACGGGCATACCTAAGTTGGTCATTTCAGCTAAGTTTGCGCCTTTGCCGCCAAGCAGCTCACGCATTTTACTGTTACCTTCGGAGAATAAATAAACATATTTATGGCTCATTCGATGACCTCCAGTTCTCATTGCTTATAAAATATAACAATAAGTTTGAAATGATAATGAATAATGGATGTACTGCGACATCCATATCCCCATTATAACATAAGACTTTAAAATTTCCAGAGATTATTGTACATTTTTTCAAATAAATTTGAGTTTTACAAAGGAAATATTGTACATATTTTTCACAGTTTTGTGAGAAACGTAATATATCTAACACTTCTATTGGTAAAAAAGAATAGAAACATTTTGTAAATCCAACAGGAAATACATTTCTTCCCCTTGCAATGCTATAAAAAAATTGCCATAATAACATGGAAAGAAAAAAGAAACGATCAAAAAAGCAGGGGAGCACAACTAACCTGCTCTTTCCTGCTGTTTCACACTTTTTGAGTTCAGAAAAAGAGAGGAGTATTTTCCGTGTTGGAAGAACTGAAAAACCGCCTGTATCCTCAAAAGCCATCGCCGACGGGTCCGGTGGAGTATATCATTGTGGGATTGGGAAACCCGGACACCAAATATCAGTTTACCCGTCATAACGCAGGCTTTTTGACGGTTGACCGCATCGCAGAAAAAGCGGGCGCATCCCTGGACCGCCTGAAATACAAATCATGCTGCGGCACTGCGGAAATTGAAGGCAAGCGTGTGCTTTTGATGAAGCCTACTACTTATATGAATGCTTCCGGAGAAGCGGTACGCGAGGCAATGCAGTTTTATAAGATCCCGCCTGAGAAGGTTTTGGTGATATTTGACGATATCTCACTCGATATCGGAAAAATGAGGATTCGCCGCAAGGGAAGCGACGGCGGACACAACGGGATCAAAAATATTATCTATCTCACCGGATTTGACACCTTCCCGAGGATCAAGGTGGGAGTGGGTCATAAGCCGCACCCCGATTACGACCTTGCAGCATGGGTATTGAGCAGGTTTACAGATCAGGAGCTGAAATCCCTGAGCGCTGTATTCGACAACGGATGGGAGAGCGCAAAGCTGTTTGTACAGGGACACCTCGATCAGGCAATGAATCGCTTCAATTCCTAAAATCTCATATTGACACAAATCAAGAAAGGGAGGAGATTCCATGAAAGGGTTTGCACAGCTGCTGCATCAGCTGAAAGAATATCAGCGTCTGTCCCAGGCGGTACAAGAGGGACGAACCCCGGTTTCCATGTCCGGATTGGCAGACAGCCACAAGGGGCATTTTACCGCATCTCTGGCGGATGAGCTGCAGCGTTCGACCATGGTGATTGCACAGGAAGAAGCATCCGCCATGAAGCTGGCACAGGATATGGCAGTTATGACAGAGCTTCCTGTTTTGTTTTATCCTGCACGAGATTTTGTTTTGCTTGAGATGGATGGGGCATCCGCGGAGTATGAGCATCAGCGGCTGAAGGTGTTGAGCACCCTTTTGGAGGGAAAACCGTGCATCGTCGCCACCTCGGTGGAGGCGGTGAGCCAGCTGACGATCCCACCGGAAAAGCTGCGGTGCAGAGAGCTTATCATCGACTCCGAAGGCACCTATAAGATGGATGCGCTTCTCGACTCCCTGATTGCAATGGGGTACCAGCGCAGGGAGCAGGTGGAGGGCGTCTGCCAGTTCGCCCGCCGCGGCGGAATCCTCGATGTATTTCCGCCCAGCAGTGAAAACCCGATCCGAATCGAGTTCTGGGATGAAGAAGTGGATTCCATCAACACCTTTAAGGTCGATACTCAGCGGCGTGAGGAGCCTTTGGAACACGTTGTTCTGCCGCCGGCGCGCGAGGTGCTGTTCGATTCTCCGCAGGATCTTCAGCGCCTTCTGTACAAAGCCATCGAAGAACAAAAGGGAAAAGCAGGGGTCAAGGTGCGTGAGCATCTGGAACAGGATATCCGCCGCCTGAAGGACGGACTCGGTCCGGTGAGCATCGACCGATACCTTCCTTTATTATATCCCCAGCCTGCAACGCTGTTTGATTATATGCCGGCGTGCATCACGGTCCTCTGCGAACCGATTTCCTGCAAAGAGCGCTTAAAGGGCGTTTTGGAGCAGCACTATGAGGATGTGCGCGTCTTGCTGGAGGAGGGCATCCTCTTTAAGGGGTGCAGCACCTTCTTCCGCGATTTTACAGACCTTTGCCATGAGATCTGCACCCACAGCGGCATCCTGATGGACAATTTTTCCCGTATGCTTTCGGAGATCCCGCCGAAGGAGCTGATTGCAGTCAGTGCATCGCAGCTTTCTCCCTGGAGCGGAGAATTTGCGGTATTAAAGGAAGATTTGGACGACTATCTTCACGATGGATACTGCTGCATCCTGTTTTCCGGAACCGAACGCGGTGCAAAGGCACTGGTGGAGGACCTCGATCAGGAGGGCATCCGTGCAGAATTTGTGCAGGATGTGATGCAGCTTGTACCGGGAAAGGTCTTTGTTTTGGAGCGCACCCTCTCTGCCGGGATGGACTACCCGCAGATCCGCATGGCGGTTTTGAGCCATGCAAGAGGGAACCAGAGCAGAACAAGAAAGCCAAAAGCCAAAAAAGGGAGCAGCATCAAAAATATTTCCGATCTGAACATTGGGGATTATGTGGTTCATGTATCCTACGGAATCGGAATTTTTGAAGGCATCGTCAAGCGCGACATCGAGGGCATCATCAAGGACTATATCAAAATTCGTTACGCCGGCACCGATGTGCTCTTTGTTCCGGTAACACAGCTCGATATGGTGACAAAGTATATCGGCAGCCGCGAGGAGGGCGGTGTAAAGCTCAACCGCCTCAATTCTATGGAATGGAGCAAAACACGCGCCAGAGTTAAAAAAGCGGTCAAGGATATGGCGGATGAGCTCATCAAATTGTATGCCAAGAGGATGGAAGTCAAGGGGTATGCGTTTGGACCGGACACCGATTGGCAGGACGATTTTGAACGCCGCTTCCCCTATGAGGAAACCGATGACCAGCTGCGCTGCATTCAGGAAATCAAGGATGACATGGAGCGCCCGACCCCGATGGACCGCCTGCTCTGCGGCGATGTTGGATTCGGAAAGACAGAGGTGGCGATCCGCGCCGCATTCAAATGCGTCATGGAAGGAAAACAGTGTGCCGTTTTGGTCCCGACGACGATCCTTGCATGGCAGCATTATCAGACGTTCCGAAACCGTATGGAGAGCTTCCCGGTCAAGGTGGATCTGCTTTCCCGATTCCGCAATCAGCGGGAAACGGAGCAGGTGCTGGAAGAACTGCGCCGCGGACAGATCGACATTATCGTCGGAACACACCGCCTTGTGCAAAAGGACGTAAAATTCAAGGACCTCGGACTGTGCATCATCGACGAGGAACAGCGGTTCGGCGTGGCGCACAAGGAAAAATTTAAGGAAATGCGAAACAATGTGGATGTGCTGACACTGTCCGCCACCCCGATCCCAAGGACACTTAATATGGCGATGTCGGGCATCCGCGATATGTCCACCATTGACGAAGCACCGCAGGATCGCCAGCCGGTGCAGACCTATGTGATGGAGCACGACTGGGGGATTTTGGCGCAGGCGATGCGCAAAGAGCTGCGCCGCGGTGGACAGGTGTTCTATCTGCACAACCGCGTGGACACCATCGACCATTGTGCCGCAGTCATCAACCAATATATCCCGGAGGCACGCGTCGTAGTAGCGCACGGAAAAATGAGCGAAGAAGAGCTTTCCATGGTGTGGAAGCGTATGCTGGAGCATGAAATCGATATTTTAGTATGCACCACGATCATTGAAACCGGCGTCGATATCAGCAACTGCAACACGCTCATCATCGAGGATGCCGACCGCCTTGGCTTGTCCCAGCTCTACCAGATTCGGGGACGCGTGGGACGCTCGAGCCGACGCGCGTTTGCGTATCTCACCGTCACAAAGGGCAAGGCTTTGACGGATGTTGCAACAAAGCGCCTTGCTGCCATCCGAGAGTTCACCACGTTCGGCTCGGGATTTCGCATCGCAATGCGCGACCTTGAGATTCGCGGAGCGGGCAACATTTTGGGCGCGCAGCAGCACGGACATATGGAAGCTGTGGGATATGAGATGTATCTCAAGCTGCTCTCGGATGCAGTTGCAGAGGGTCAGGGCAAGGAAATTCCGCATAAGACCGAGGAATGCCTTGTGGATGTTCAAATCTGCGCCCATATTCCGGAGCGCTATATCGAGGAATTGAGCCAGAGGATCGATATCTACAAAAAAATTGCAGCCATTGAAACAAAGGAAGATGCTTCGGATGTTCTCGACGAGCTGATCGACCGCTTTGGCGATCCGCCTGCTGCGGTCAAGGGCTTGGTGGATGTTTCTCTGCTGCGCCACACAGCGATCCGCCTTGGAGTCAAGGAAATTATCCAAAAGAAAGACAGCCTCATTTTCCGCCAGGAAGTTTTTGATATGCAGCGCGCAAGCCAGCTCGCCTCCCGACTGAAAGGCAGGGTGCTTGTAAATGCCAGCGCAGAGCCGTATCTCACTGTTTTGATGGCAAAAGGCGAGAAGCCGATGGACACCATGCGTCTTGCATTGCAGGCGATGGAAGAAGCGGATTCGACCGAAAATCCGCCGGAGCAGACAGGCGAACATGAGCTGCCATAGACAACAGCGCACAATGGGTGTATAATATCAAACGTATTTTAACATGCCCGGTTGTGGCTCAAACACAAAATTACAGGAGGAATAAACCCAATGAAAGGTTTAAAAAGAATTGCGGCAGCAGTTTTGGCTGTTGCAATGGCAGGTTCCATCACAGCCTGCGGACAGGACACCGGCTGGATTGCAAAAAGCGGAGAAAATGTGCTCCCTGTAGGAACCTATATTGCAAACATGATGCAGAACTATATGTATCAGTATATGATGTATGGAAGCGAAGACGTTTTGAAGGAAACAGTCGATGGAAAAACCGTTGCACAGGCAATCCAGGACGATGCAAAGGAGGATGCTGCTTTTTCTCTGGCAATCCTGAAAAAAGCGGAGGAACAGGGCATTTCCCTGACCGAGGAAGAAGAAAAAATCGCGAAAGCATCCGTATCTTCCGCTTGGGAAAACAATAAGGAGCTGTATGAGAAAAACGGTGTTGCACAGTCTTCGGTGGAGCTGGTTGCCCGTGTGAGCGCCCTGTCCAACAAGCTGTTCCTGCATACCTATGGTCCAAACGGGGAAAAAGAGGTTTCACAGGACGAACTCAGAACCAAGTTTGAGGAAAAATATATTCGGGCAGGTCTGATGATTTTCCCAAAACCGCAAAGTAAAACGGCACCGGCTGACGCAACAGAAGAAGAAAAAGCAATCCTTGAAGAAACATACAACACCAATCTTCAGATTGCACGCACAGACGCACAAAACTGGCTTGCAAAAGCAGAGTCGATGAAGAAGGACGGCAAGACCTTCCAGGATACACTTTTCGAATACGACAAGGAATACGCGCAGGACGCTTCTTCCGTGGATGAAGCAAAGGACCGTTACGTTCTGGTAGACCGTACAGCTCCCAATATCCCAAAAGAAGTGGTAGAGGAACTGGAAAAGGCAGAGCTTGATACCCCAAAGATGATCGAAACAGAGGAATACTTTATTGTCTGCACAAAGCAGGATATCAAGGAGGATACGGCTTCCTTTGAAAGTGTGCGTGAAAATCTCCTCGGAGAGCTCAAGGGAGAGGAATTTAGGGCAGACCTTAAAACATACTCTGAGTCACTCAATATCGAGTACAACGACGCTGCAATCAGCAAATATGTACCGAAGAAGCTCAAAATCAAATAGCCTGATGCAATAAGATATCAGGATGCAACAGAAATAAAGGAAAAAATCGAAAGATAAGCGGGGCTCTGACTGTATTCTCAGTCAGAGCCCCGCTTCACGATATCTGCTTTGATGGAGCATGTGAATTGCACACATATCAGGTAAAAAAAGAGCACAACAGCAAATCAGGTGGATTTCTTTGCCATCATATGTTATACTTTCGCTAAAACAAAAAATAAAGATTTTTTATTGGAGAGTGTTGTTGTGGGATTGTTTTTTAAAAAGAAAGCAAAGGAAAAAAATGAAATAGGCAACAAGCAGCTGAAAGAAACTTTGGCAAATACAGCGTTGCAAATGTTAAAGGAGGAGATCGAGTACGATGAACTCCTTGGTACACGCTGTGAGTTTGGATATTTATTTGTAATTGATGGACATGGATTGGAAGCCTTGTTTAAGATCACCACAGATAAAGGGACATTTTATTTTGCAGCACAGCAAAATTCGCTCATGAGATTGAGCATCGATGAAGCGTACTTTGAAGAAGCAACGCGTGTATTTTTGAGCTTGCACCAGTAGATGCCATCTGCCCTGCATGGATAGAGCAGGGGAGAAACAGATGCTTCCTGATTCTTTCATTGCTTTTTCCGTCAAGTCAGTTCCTGTCGCAGGAAGATGGACTGTTTTGATATAGGAAGCGAATCAGAAGGACGAGCGGGGGAGCGAGGAAAAGCCCCCAAAATCCGCACAGGGTCAGACCGGCATACATTGCAACCAGGGTGACAAGCGGAGGGAGCCCGATACAGTGCCCCACGATTTTCGGCTCCATGATATTTCGCACAAAGGAAATGATTGCGTACAAAATAAGCAGTCCCAGTCCCAGGGTCCATTGGTCAAACAGAAGCTCGCAGACCGCCCACGGAATCAGCAAAAGCCCAACACCGATGCAAGGCAGGATATCAAGAAAGGCAAAGAGAAAGGCGAAAAAGCAGGAATGCTCAATGCCCAAAAGGAAAAATCCAAGCCAAAGCTCTGCGAAGGTCAGACACATCAGCAAAAAGTAGGCGCGCACCATGCCAAGCAGTGAAACCGTGAGGTATTCCTTGCACTCGAAAAACAGCTTTCTGCCCTTTGGCGGAAGCCTGCTGACCAGAAAGGACGTTACAGCAGAATAGTCCAATGAAATGAAAACGGAGCAGAGCACAGAAAAACCAACCGTAATGAAGAAAAAGGGGATTTTCCCGGCGGCAGCTGTAGCCTGTGCAATCAAATGGGTGGAGAAGGTGCTTAAATTGGAGGAGAGCTCCTGCATCATCAGATTGGCTTTTTCTGCACAAAACTGGGCGGTTCGCGGAGAAAAGCGGCTGAGCAGCTGGTTGACCGATAAGGTGCATTGATGAAAAAAGGGGCGGATATAGTCGCTGAAAATTTCGGGAAGCATCTCGAAAAAGACAGAAGCCTGTGTCATAAGGGATACTGCCAGTCCCCATAGAAGAAGCCCGATCATAAGATAGAAGAGAAGGAGGAGCGAAAAGGCAACTCCTTTTCTTTTTACATGCAAAATGCGTGCAAAAAACAAGGCGGCAGGCTTGAGCGCAAATGCGACAGCAAGACCGAGCCAAAAAGGGATCGTTGCCGGGATCAGGACCTTGGAGATCAAGAGAATCCACAAAGCGATGCAGATGCAAAACAGGGTATTTTGTATGAATTGCTGCTTGCGGCTTTCGTTCAAAATATGCGCCTCTCCTTTTTCGTGGTGATATCATATTTATTATGCATTCCCGTTTTTCAAATATGCGAAAAGAAAGTGTATTTTTAGAAAAACATCTGTACACATATCACGGACAAGTGCTATAATAGAACACAGCACAGGAAAAAGAGGAGGATGAGTGTATGATGAAGGAAAAACGATATTTTCTGATTGAAGAAGATGTTGCTCCTGAGATTTTTCAGAAGGTGCTGCAGGCAAAGCGATATCTGGCGACCGGAAAAGCGCAAAATTCCTCGCAGGCGGCACAGATGTCCGACCTTTCGCGCAGCGCCTTTTATAAATACAAGGACAAGGTGATGGAATACCGCATGGCAGACAACGCCGTTGTGACGCTGTATTTTTCTTTGGAGGATACACCGGGCGTTCTGTCCTCGGTGATGAATCATCTGTACGAATGCGGAGCCAATATTGTGACCGTCAACCAGAATATCCCGTCGGACGGGGTCGCCCCGGTGACGATCTCCATTCGCACATCGGAAATGAACATGGAGGAAGAAGTGCTTCTTGAACGCCTTCGCGCGTGCCGCGGTGTTGTTCGGATTAGCCGGATCTCGTAGCATTTTAAGGGGGAAGAAGGATGAGAGGAAGTAAGAGATGGGTTGCGGTTGGTGCAGTTGTATTGATTGCAGCCGCTGTGTGCTTTATGCCGCGCAAGCCACTGAAGAACATCAAGCCGTCGGATGTGATTTCTGCCGAGGTGTACCTGAGCCCGCCTGATGAAACCGTCCCGATCCCGGATATACCGGAGCTTGTCTCGTATCTCAATGAAGTGGTCACCTATCAAAAGGACAGCTCCTACACGGAATATGAAGGTCAAGGGGTGTTCTTTACGCTTACTATGTCAGATGGGTCATCAAGAGAAATTATGGCGATGAGCCCTTTTGTGGTAATCGACGGTACAGGCTACCGCACAAAGCATGAGGCATGTGAAAAGCTCAATCAGTATGCAAACGAGCTCCTCAGAATAACAAAAGAGGATTCATAGAAAGCTTCCCAAAACAAAACGGGGTGTATCAGAATTTGATACACCCCGTTTTTCTATTGTGATCACACATAGATGCCTTTCCATCGGTCTGCTTCATGGTGCTTATATTTGACAGAATCAAGATACCATCCGTCATCGCAGATCAACGTAAATTGATCCCAATGAACAAGATCTGGGACATCATTCATGAAATATTCTGCGACAACCACGGCACGGCGCGCACTTTTCATGCTTATGGTAAGCGTACAGGAGGAATTGAGATATGCATAGCGGTTGCTGCATTTTCCGTTACGAAGCGCCATGCTCATATAGTAGCCCTTTGCGCGCAGCTTTTCTGTGCAAAAGACAGAGGCGGCTGCATCATACTGCGCCCAATATTCCTTTCTTACAGCGCCTTCATCAAGATAGCGTACCCCGTTGACGCGTGCCCCCTGGCTGAGCTGTTCCTCCAGACGCTGTGTTTGCGCAGCATAGGAGGGGTTGATCTTTTCAACAGCGCCACTCAGCCTGAGCTGGTCGCGGATTGCAGACAGCTTGCTATAGACCTGCCTGTTGATCTGTGTATATTTATCGGAGATTGCATCGATCTTCCGAAGATTTTCCACAAGATACGCAATCACCTCATCCGCTTGCGAATGCAGCTTCTCCGGTGTGTCGCCGTATTCAATTTTAATATGTGGATCGTTCATCCTGCTGCCCCCTCTGACTTATTTTGTAAATTATTTAAATTATACTGCACAAAGAGGGGAGATACAATAGGAGAATCCGCCAAGATCATCCCAAAATGAAAGCATCCTCCCTCCCTTCTCCAAATGGTGCACGGGCGTTTTGCGTACAGCAGCATATACTGTACAAAGACCATTGTGTAAAAAGGGAGGCAGAATCGTATGAGTTTGATTGTTCAGAAGTTTGGCGGCTCCTCGGTGCGGGATAAAGAAAGGCTGTACCGAGCGGCACAGCGCGCTGTAGATACATATCAAAAGGGAAATCAGGTCGTCGTGGTCGTATCTGCTCAGGGGAACACAACAGATTCCCTCATCAAAAAGGCGCAGGAAATCGGAGATACACCACCAGGGCGTGAAATGGATGTCCTGCTCTCCACCGGAGAGCAGATCTCAATGGCACTGATGGCGATGGCAATTTCCGGTCTGGGGTGTCCGGCTATTTCCTTGACCGGATGGCAGGCAGGGATCAAGACCTGCGAAACACACCAGAACGCACGCATCCGGCACATCGATACCACAAGGATTCGGGAAGAGCTTGCAAAAGGGAATATCGTGGTGGTTGCGGGATTTCAGGGGATCGATGAACAGGAAAACATCACGACCCTTGGGCGCGGCGGCTCAGACAGCACCGCAGTGGCACTTGCAGAGGCGCTCCTTGCAGACCGCTGTCAGATTTTCACCGATGTGGAAGGGATCTATACAGCAGACCCGCAGGTAGTGGAGGAAGCAGTGAAATTGACCAGCATTTCCTATGATGAAATGCTGAAGCTGGCTTCTATGGGGGCAAAGGTGCTTCACGACCGTTCGGTTGCAATGGCAAGGCGAGGGAACGTGGTATTAGAGGTGCTATCCAGCATCACAGAGAGCGAAGGCACGGTGGTGCAGGAAAACTCAAACAGTGCAGCCCCGCACTTACAGGGGGTAACCGCAGACCGAACCGTGGTGCGATACTGCATCAAGGGCTTGAATCGGGAGAGCGGAGGACTGTACACGTTCATCGAGGAGCTGGCACAGGCTGGCATCCGCCCGGATTTGCTGGGGCAGAACGAAGAGGGAGAGATTTTCTTCACAGCAGCACACAGCAAAAGAGAAGAAATCAACAGGATACTCAAAAAACGCAGGCTCCACATCAAGGAAGAGGATATTTGGGCAAAAATCACAGCGGTGGGGCAGCAGCTTACCGCATTTCCAAAACTGAAAAAGGAATTTTTCGAGGTCCTGCACGAAGCGGAAATCCCGTGGGAGGATAGCTGGATGGAGGAAGACCGTTTCTCGGTGCTTGTTCTGCGCGAGCGTGCCAATGACGCAGTCCACGCACTGCATCAGGTGGTACTGCGTCATCATTTGAAATAAAGAGAAGAAGTGTTATCAGTATATCGATATAAGACGAGAAAATATGCCAAAAAGGAAGCTCCGATTTTTGATTTCAAAAATCGGAGCTGTTTTCTCAGATTCGGATGGGAGAAAAGCGATAATCCTGCCCGCAGGGGAGAAGCGTGGGCTCAAAGAGATTGTAAAGGTCACAGCTGCGCGCTTCTGCCTGTGCAAAGCGTTTTGCGGTGGGAGAAGCGGCGGACAATGTGGCAAGAGAGCCGGAAACAGGGAGCTCGGCGCAGGTGCGCATCTTACAAAGCAGCTCCTGTCCCTGCTTTGTAAAGCCCAATACACGAAGGTATGGGGGCGGCAGGCGGTGAAGGTCATGGGGGATCTTTAGAAAGGCGGACATCGCCAAACGGCGGATGCGTGCAAGGGAATAGCGCTTTGTTTTTGTGAGAGAATAAAGCTCCTCCATAGAGCAGGCAGTGCGGATGGCATGGTGCAGGCGGTGCTCGATGCCCTCGGAGCAGTCCGGCAAAGAGGATAAGTCCTGCAAGCTGAGGGTGCGAAGGCGGGCAAGAAAGATTCGATCCTCCGGTGTGACGGGAGGCTGTTGTGCAAGAAATGAAGCGGAAGACTGCGCAAGGAACGGTGCTGCCTCATCTGCCTTTCCTTCTATCAGGAGCGAACGAATATAGGACGCAGAAGCGAATCCCTCCTGCGGAGCAGATTCTCCATGTCCGACCCCTTGCCGCTCCAAGGTCAGGGGGGTGAGCGAAGAACCGGTTTGACGCAGCTGCATGAGATATTCGATTGCAAGGGTGTTGTTGGGCTGCTCTAAAATCGATGGCTGAGAAAAGCCCATTTCACGAAGGGCAAGGGTGCGCGCTTTTGCAAAGGTCATACCCTGCGAAAGAAAGGGCTTGACGGCATCGTGAAAATGTGGGTCGAGAAGAAAGTCGGCAGCCTGCTGAAGCAAAAGAAGATCTCCGCATTCGCTGCCAAAACAAAGGGTATCGGCACAGCCGCAGGCATTGGCAAGCGATACGGCGCCAAAGGCAAAGCGCTGTGCGGTGGCACAGGCATAGGGCAGGGGAAGCTCGAGCACCAGATCGACCCCGCCCAGCAGCGCCGCTTTACAGCGCGTTGCTTTTGGAAAAATAGCAGGCTCTGCGCGCTGGACAAAGTTGCCGCTGACAATGGCAATGATATGGCTGCAGCCCAATGCTCGCAGTGTGGCGATCTGCCACTGATGCCCCTTGTGAAAGGGATTGTATTCGGCGATGATGACCGCTGTTTTCATAGAGGACGCTCCTTTTTATGCAAATGAAGGCAATTTGTGTATCATAGGGGAAGGAATTTTTCGGCACAACAAAAAAAGTGGACTCAACCGCTTGAAAATTTGCGATATCTATAATAATATAGAAGATGTACCATTGTGTCAAATTCGACACAATGACAAATCGATTAGGAGGAGATCCCAATGAAAATTTTAGTTATTAACGCAGGCAGTTCCTCTTTGAAATATCAGCTGATTGATATGGAAGATGAACACGTAATTGCAAAAGGCAACTGCGAGAGAATCGGTATCGACGGCAAAATCACCCACAAAACTTCTGACGGAAAGGAAGTTGCAGTGGATGTAGCTTTCCCAACCCACAAAGAAGCATTCCTGAAACTGATGGAACTGCTCACCACCGGCGATTGCGCAGTAATCAGCAATATCTCCGAAATTGATGCAGTTGGTCACCGTGTAGTACACGGCGGCGAGAAATTCTTCCAGTCCGTTGTTGTAAACGACGAGATCCTCAAAGAAATCGAAGAACTCTCCGAACTGGCTCCGCTGCACAACCCAGCAAACGTACAGGCAATCAAAGCCTGCACCGAGGTTGTTGGCAAAAAAGTTCCTCAGGTTGTTGTATTCGATACTGCATTCCATCAGACCATGCCTGCAAAAGCTTACATCTCCGGTATGCCATACGAATACTATGAGAAATATCATGTTCGTAAATACGGCTTCCACGGTACAAGCCATCGCTTTGTAAGCGGTCGTCTTGGCGAGCTTCTGGGCGGTCTGGAAGGCAAAAAAGTGGTTACCTGCCATCTGGGCAACGGTTCTTCCATCTCTGCAATCAAAGACGGCAAAGTAATGGACACCACCATGGGCTTCACTCCTTTGGATGGTATCATCATGGGTACTCGTTCCGGTGCAGTAGATAACTCTATTGTATCCTACGTTGCAGAAAAAGAAGGTCTGTCCTGGTCTGAGATGAACAGCATCCTCAACAAAAAATCCGGTTTCCTGGGTATTTCCGGCGTTTCTTCTGACTGCCGTGACCTCGAGATCGCAGCTTCTGAGGGCAATGAACGCGCTCAGCTGGCTCTGGATAAAGTGGTTTACCAGATCAGACAGTATGTTGGCGGTTATGCTGCTGCTATGGGCGGTCTGGATGCAGTTGTATTCACCGGCGGTATCGGCGAAAACTCTGCTGCAGTACGCTACAACGTATGCAAAGACATGGAATTCCTCGGCCTGGAAGTATGCGAAGAAGCATGCAAAAACGCTTCCAGAAAAGAAGCAAAATTCTCTACCGAAAATTCCAAAGTTCAGGCTTGGGTACTCCCAACCAACGAAGAGCTGCTCATCGCTCGCGATACCAAAGCTCTCGTAAAATAATCTTTTTTGAATGTGCTCCTTGCTTTCATCAGCAAGGCATATACAGCAAAAACCGATGCGATCAAATCGATCGCATCGGTTTTTTTATAGTGCGGTGTCTTGCCGGATCAAACGGTCGATGTTTTCCAACATATCCCACCTAAGCAGGCAGCAAATAATTTTATGGAGAACCTTCTTTCTTTTCGCTTTTGTGATATAATAGATACAAAGAGATATTTTATCTGATTGAAACAAATAGAGCGAGGTAATCCATGACAGAAAAACTTCAAACTTTTTTTGCTGCAAGAAAGACACAGCAGATTGCAGCGTGTTTGGGACTGATTTCCCTGTTTCTTTCTATTTTATGTCTGCTTGTTCCCCTGACGTGGCGAGAACATGCAGTGAAAAACCTCGGGGAAACCTCTCTCGACCGTCTTTCACCGCTTGCATTGTCCCTTGCGCATTATGAACCAAATCGGCTTCGCTATTTGATTGCCACGGAAACAACAGGTCCAACCTACGAGAATCTGGTTGAGCTGCTCAGCCGTGCAAAAAAGGATCTCGAATTTGACCGCTTGTATCTGATCTATAAAAATAAAAGCAACGATTTGCGGATCCTGGCCGATGCAGACTACACAGAGAATTCCAAGGATGCAGCAGTACGTCCAAACGCGAAATTTATTGATGGATATTATGATAAAAGCTGTCAAAAGCAGGTGCTTTCTATTTTCGATCATCCAAACAATGCGGGGTACCTGAACGAAATTTACGACGGCAACCGTGTATTGTCCTTTGTTCCGGTGAAGGATGCAGACACCAATCAGGTGATTGCCGTTTTGGGTGCGGACGGGGTGCTCAAGTACGCCAATTTCAGCCAGATCGGCGGAATCGAACTTTCCCGTGTAGTCGAGATCCTGGTTGTCATTTTTATGGTATGCATGCTGTGCTTATTCATAGGCCGCAGTGTTTCGGGGGAGCGTGAGCCGAAAAACGGAAAAAATGATAAAAACACAAAGCGCTGGCTCCAGAAACCAACGGTTACACAGCAGGAAAACAATGTTTCGATTGACCCATTGGATGATGTGGACCCATCAGATTATTTGTAGCAGGAAGGGGAATTCGTATGAATCAAGAGGAAAATGAAGTGATAATCCAAGCAGTATTGGATGAGGTCGTAAAGATCGCAGCCCCCGAGCTTGTGATCCTATACAGCACAAAATACGATATGGACGGAGAGCTTCGCTCCTTTAAGCTGTGCATCGTCTGCGATTTTAAGGACAAACGTCAGCTCCTGAGCAAAATTTTTGATGTGGACTGCGAGGTCCCGTTTGATGTGATCCTGTACACACAGGACCAGTTTTTGGAGCTGAGAGAGGACGAAGAAGCCTTTGCAAGTCGTGTTTTCCGAAAGGGGAAGATTCTTTATGGCAAGCAGTAGAAATCGTCACGAAGGACGGGACAGCCACAAGTATTTTGATTGGTTGGAACACTCCAGCGCGGACTTGATTGCTGCTTCGTTGCTCAAAGAAGATGACCGCTGCTATGACTTGGCAGCATTCCACTGTCAGCAATCCATCGAAAAAGCCCTCAAAGCATACATTCTTCTGCGCAGCGGGCGTTTGGTGGATGGTCACAACCTGATGTGGCTTTGCCGGCAGGCAAAAAAATACCATAAGGGCTTTCATCAATGGTTTGAGGAAAGTGCAGATTTGAACCAGTGCTATATTGAAACACGCTACCCTGCCGATATCGAAAAGGAAATCGATTACAAGATGGTGCAGGAGTTCTACGAGATGGCAAAAGATATGTACCGATTTATTTTTGAACAGATCGATCAGGAGCTGGACAAACGGGAAAAAGTGGAGGAGCGCATCACACACCGCCGATAGCTGGCATAATATTTCACGACTAATCCTTCTTTTTTTGCGGATGATAAGAATGAACGCTTTAGAAAAAGCGTATCAGTCATCAGAAAGAAGGAAGCATATGAGCGTCTATTCCCGCCGCGAGCCGATCCCTCGGGAGTTTCGCAGTTATAACGATGCCTCTGCCAATCTTTATTTCGGGATCGGGATGTCGTATCAGCATCAGCCTGTTTGGCCTACCCTTGGCTTAGGGGACGGATATCCCACCGATGATTTATGGTATAATGAGTTTCTGTCAATGCTCAAAGATTCAGAAAACGGATAATGCCCTCCAGCAGATATTCTGCTGGAGGGCATTTGTATCTCCAATCTGATTTATCGCGCCTGTGTGATGTAGTCTTCCACATTTTTCTTTACTACATCAAACGGAGCAGAGCCGCTCTTGAGAATGGCGGTATGGAAGTCCAGTTCGTTGAATTTGTCGCCGAGATCCATTTGTGCCATGTTTTTGAGCTCCATAAATTCGACATAGCCCACATAGTATGGGAGGAAGGCGGCGGGGTTTGCCTGAATTTGATCGAAAATCGGTGTCACATCCAAAGATACAAACTGATCGAAGAATTCCTGTGTTTGCGCTAAGTCCCAGCCCTCGTAATGGATACCGATATCCGTGAGCGCGGTCAGGCAGTTTTGGAAAACAGTGTAATTCTGCGAAAGCGCAACGATATCAGGGTCAAGGTCGAGATACTCTAAGGACAGCAGCTCTACATAGGTCGCATAGCCCTCTGCATAACCAAGGAAGGAAACATCCTGACGGTATGGTACATCGAGATGCTGCAAAACGTAGTTGTGCTGGTAAAGGTGTCCCGGCAGTCCCTCATGCGCAATCGTAGAAAAGGTATCAAGCTGTGTAACGCGGTCCTTGCTGTTTGGGTTGACCTTCATTTTCTGCACCAGATCACTATCCAGAGGCGGTACAACATAGTATGCACCGATGCCGTCCACACTTACCTGTGGATCGAGGTAATCAATCGTATAAGGGACAGATTCGATGGGAGGGAAGTTGGTGTCGATAAAGTTGTCGAGGTCTTCAAGCATTTTGTTGAAGTCGGAGTAACCGCTGGAAATTTCGCCGTTGACATAGGCTTCATAAGCATCCGTGTTGGATTTGGAAGCAATGGTCGCAATACCATAGAGCGATTTTGTGAGATACTGCTGCAAAAGCTCCTTTGTTTCTTCGATGGTACGGGAGCTTCCGGTTTTTTCGCGGAAGAGCATCTCATAGTATTCTTTGCCGTTTGGCAAATGTGCAAGACCGAGCTGATTGTTGCTGTCGTTCTTTAAGGAAGAGAGGGTATCGCGAATTTCCACATAGGACGGAATGATGGATTCGTGGAATGCCTTTGTTGCCTGTTCCTTATAGGTCGATTTTTGTTCATCGGTCAGCTGGTCAAATTGATCGATATTTGCATGGATCGCCTTGAGCAGAGCGGAATCGTCTTTTCCGTTGATGATCTTATCGCAGTAGGCGATGCTTTCGTCCGCTGCCTTGCTCGACATGAAGAAGCCTTTTTCAGCCTGTGTTTTTGTAAATTGCAGCATTTCATCGGTGTATCGCTTGACATCATTCATCAATGTGATGTAATCTGCAACATCCTGCGGCTTATAAAAGTCATATTCCATAAACAAGGTCGAATATGTACTTTGCAGACCGCCCATCGGAGAGAAATAGTTTGGCATATAGACAAAATCTCCCTGCACCGAGTCGAGCGCAGTTTGAAGCTGTGCCTGATAAACAGCGTAGGTTTCCTTCTGGTCGTCACGCAGGGTGTCGTAGTTAAAGGAAGAGAATTTTTGCTGAGCTTCCTCATTTTTGCGGCGGACCTCTTTGATATAGTCCGGGGTCAAGCCGGGACCAAGGCTCACTTCAACAGCTTCTGGATCGACCCCATATTGTTCGGGATGGATCGTAGTCTGGTGCATTGTGAGGTAGGATTCCCGGATCGAATCCTGAAATTCTGTATTGATAAATTCGTCAAAGGCGATTTGATTTTTAAGGTCTTCTGATACGGTTGGATTTTCCTCTTTGGAGGTACATGCAGCAAAGGAGAAAATCAGGATCATTGACAACAGACCGCTGACTAAGCGGGAAGGTGATTTCATCATGCGGATGCTCCTTTCATTTTTGCGCCCAATTTTTAATATCAGGAATAGAACCATCGTAGCATATTTTAAGCAGTTTGTCTTGTCATATTTGTAAATTTTAACAGATAGCTTCCATGCTTCAGTTTATGACAAATTTTATGGAATATGTGCAGCAGGGGTTAAAAAAACAGCCGTTCCAATCGGAACGGCTGTTTAGAAAAGACACAGTAATCGAACTATTTGAGTTCAACAGTTGCGCCAGCTTCTTCAAGCTGTTTTTTCATTTCTTCAGCGTCTGCTTTAGAAACGCCTTCTTTAACGGTTTTTGGAGCTTCGTCTACGAGAGCTTTTGCTTCTTTCAGGCCAAGACCGGTCATTTCTTTAACCAGTTTGATTACGCCCATTTTGCTTGCGCCGCCATTGGTGAGGACAACGTCAAATTCAGATTTTTCTTCAGCAACCGGACCTGTAGCAGGACCAGTTACAACTGCAACTGGAGCAGCAGCGGATACGCCGAATTCTTCTTCCAGTGCTTTAACGAGTTCGTTCAGTTCGAGAACGGTCAGAGATTTTACATTTTCAACAAATGCAAGGATTTTCTCAGAAGCCATGATAGTACCTCCATAATTAAATGAATTTTCAAATGTTAGTTTCGGCACAGTGCCGATTCCTCAAAAACGGTAATCCGGATCGGATTATTCAGCAGCAGCTTCTTCAGCCGGAGCTTCCTCTTTTTCAGCGATTGCATTAAGAGCAACAGCCAGACCTCTGAGGTTGCCAGTGAGGACGCTGAGCAACATAGATACAAGGCCTTCTTTGTTTGGCAGTTTGGACAGTTCAGTTACTTCTGCTTCGCTCAGTACTTTACCGTCTACGAAACCAGCTTTTACACTGAATGCGCCTTTGGAATCTTCTGCGTATTTGCAGAGGATGCGGGCAGCAGCAACTGGATCGCTCTCAGACAGAGCAAGGGCAGTTGTGTTCTCCAGTACAGAGGATGCTTCCTCGTAAGCGGAGTCTTTCAGTGCAAGACGGAGCATGGTGTTCTTTACAACATGGTATTCTACGCCAGCTTCACGCATTTCTTTACGCAGCTTGGTATCATCAGCAACGGAGATACCTTTGTAGTCTACCAGTACGCCGGCTACAGAGTTGTTTACTTTCTCTTTGAGCTCAGCAACATACTGCTGTTTCTGAAGCAAAACTTTTTCGTTTGGCAAATCAGTTCACCTCCTGAATGTTTCTGGTTCAGGTGCAAGGGTAAAAGAAAACGCTCTTTCCAAAAGGAAAGAGCGAATGATTTCATCGTAACAGTCCGAAAGCGGACGTTCGTCTTCATCACTTTTTCCTCGGCAGGCAGCTTCATACGAAGCCTTTCAGCGAATGCACCTGCTGTCTATGGAAGTATGACAGCTTTTACATTATAGAGGATAAACCATGGTTTGTCAAGATAAATTTTATCTTTTTGACGCATTTTCTGGTGTTTTTTTGATTTTATGGTAAAGTGAAGACAAGGCACAATGCGATTTTTCGCAATCGATCTTCGAAGGGAGAAAAAGCATGAAGCGAAAAGAACTCGGACGTTTTCAATGGAGAAGAGCAATCGACCGAAGAGATGCCCATAAAGTGTGGGAATCCAAGGCATTTACCGGAGAAACATCCCTCATCCACGTCCTCAAGGCAGAAAAACCAAACATCAAGAAGTTTTTGGGCAAGGAGCCGGTGACCATCCTGGACGATGGCTTTTTCTGGATGCAGGTGGCGGTGCAGGGACAGCACTGGTGGCTCACCGCGATGTTTGACCCGCAGCTTCGCCCAACGCAATACTATTTCGACATAACCCTCGAAAACCATCTTCTCGGCAGCGAGAAAAGCTGGTTCTGGGATATTTATTTGGACGTTGTTCTGATGCCGGACGGCCGCATGGAGCTTTTGGATGCAGACGAGCTTGAGGAAGCGCTGTGCAGCGGCGATATCACGAAGGAGCAGTACGAAAATGCATGGATCTGGGCGAAAAAGCTGATGGAGGAACTACAGGGAAAGCAGGAGCTCATCCAAAACTTCTGTCAGGAAAAATTAAACGAGATGCTCCCGCTGCTCAAATAAACGGGGGCAGGCGCTGTTCCTTACTCTAAAATACCGAAAATATAAACGTCGGATGATCGATCGCGAATATTTTTCAGATCCTTTCTTCATTCGATGGATTTTCTGTGCTATAATAAAAATATACAAATCATTCTGTGAAAAAGATAAATATAATACAAAAGAAAGGTGGACATCTATGGCAGACCGTTCCAAATTCCTGCCGGTGTGCATGGCGGATGCAAAGGCACGCGGATGGGATCAGTTGGATTTTATTTATGTGATCGGGGACGCATACGTTGATCATCCCAGCTTTGGGGCAGCGATCATTTCCCGCATCATCGAAGCACTGGGCTTTTCAATCGGAATTATTTCCCAGCCAATCAAACCGGAGGACTATCGTATCTTCGGAAAACCAAACTACGCATTTCTTGTAACAGGCGGAAATATCGACTCGATGGTGGCGCATTATACAGCAGCGAAGAAAAAGCGCAGCGACGATGCCTATACACCGGGCGGGCGGGCGGTACGCCGCCCCGACCGTGCGACGATCGTATACAGCAATATGCTTCGTGAGCTCTATCCTGACAGCACCATCCTGATCGGCGGGCTGGAGGCATCTCTGCGCCGCTTTGCCCACTATGACTATTGGGATGATAAGGTTCGCCCATCCATCTTGCTCGATTCCAAAGCGGATCTGCTGATGTACGGTATGGGGGAACGCACGATCTACGAGATCCTTCAGTGCTTTAAGGAAGGAAAAACGCTGGAAGAAATGCGTTATATCCGCAATCTCTGCTATCTTGCACCGCAGCAGGAGCTTCCTTCTGATTATATCACCTGCGCTTCGTGGCAGAAGGTATCGGAAAATAAAACCTCGTATGCAAAGGCACACCAGATTCAGACGATCTGGCAGGACAGCGTTTTGGGCAAGCATATCGTCCAAAAGCATGGGGAAGACCTGTATCTGGTACAAAATCCGCCGCAGCCGTCCCTGACCCGTGAAGAACTGGACCGCATCTTTGAATTGCCGTTCCAGCGGACCTACCACCCCGATTATGAGGCGGTCGGCGGTGTTGACGCCATCAAAGAGGTGGAATTTTCCATCATGCAAAACCGCGGATGCTTTGGAAACTGCAATTTTTGTGCAATCACATTTCATCAGGGCAGACAGGTCGTATCCCGAAGCGAGGAGTCCATCCTGAAGGAAGCAGAGGAAATGACCCATAATCCAAACTTCAAGGGCTATATCCATGATGTGGGCGGACCGACTGCAAACTTCCGCTATGCATCCTGCAAAAAGCAGCTTGAGCACGGACTGTGCCAGCACAGAAAATGCCTGGCACCAAAGCCGTGCCCCAATCTGGAAGTGGACCATATGGAATATGTGGAGCTTCTGCGAAAACTGCGCAAGATCAAAGGGGTCAAGAAGGTGTTTGTGCGCTCCGGGATTCGCTATGATTATTTGATGGCTGACAAAAACCCCACATTTATGCAGGAGCTTGTGCGCTATCATATCAGTGGTCAGTTAAAGGTTGCACCGGAGCACTGCGTCAACCACGTCCTCGATAAAATGGGAAAACCGCATATTCAGGATTTCAATAAATTCTGCAAGGCGTTCTATGATGAAACAAAAAAGGCGGGCAAGGAGCAGTATCTGGTTCCTTATCTGATGTCCTCCCATCCCGGCTGCACTTTGGCAGACGCGGTAGAGCTGGCAGTTTATCTCAAACGCCGCAATATGCGACCGGAGCAGGTTCAGGATTTCTACCCAACACCGGGGACCTCTTCGACCTGTATGTTTTATACGGGGCTTGATCCGGAAACGCTGGAGGAGGTCTATGTCCCCAAAACACCGCAGGAAAAATACATGCAGCGCACCCTGCTTCAGTATTATAAGAAGGAAAATCAACACGAAGTAATCGAAGCACTGATCAAGGCACACCGAGAAGACCTGATCGGAAATTCCCCAAACTGCCTTGTGCAGCCTGATGCACAGTACCTCAAAAAACAGCGTCAGAAAAAGGAGCAGGAAAAACCGCAGGTGCGTGGAAAAAATCACCGGGAGATATCTCGCAATACAAATTCCCGACGCAGAACGGCACATACGGGAAAAGGAAAGCGATCGCATTTTTAGACTGATTCGGATTCGATTCGGAAAGAGAGGAAGAACATTTTGGCAAAGAGGCGAAGAAAAAAACAAACCTGGAGCTTGGAAAAATTCATGAAAAAGATGCCGAAGACGCCGATGGCGTTTGCCACGGGCGTATTTGTGACGGTACTTTTGTTTTTGTCCACCACCCTTTTGGGGGATTCCGGCGATTCCTTATCACAAAAATTAGAAGATGTCCTCAGTGATCTGGACCATTTTCTGTATGGGGAAACTTCCGTTGCTGCCGGTCCGGCAGAAGGGACCATGACCGTCGATATCATTGATGTGGGACAGGGAGAAAGCATCCTGATTACAACGGCGGAAAAGGTGGTCCTCATCGATGCAGGAGAAAACAATAAGGGCAAGATCGTCATCGATCATCTCAAAAAGCGCGGGGTGGAGCGCATCGACCTTGCGATAGGAACACACGCCCATTCCGACCACATCGGCGGAATGGACACTGTAATGTCGCAGATCCCTGTGGGCGAATTCTGGATGGGAGCAATGCCGGATTCTCTGGTGCCGTCTACAAAAACCTATCTGGACGTTTTGGAGATGCTTGATGTAAACCGTATCCCGTTAAAAGAGCCGGACCTCGGAACACAATTTGATTTAGGAAGCGGCGGGGTCCTGACCGTGCTGGGACCGGCAGGAGAATCCTCCAATCTAAACAACTGCTCCCTTGTGTGCAGGGTGGACTTCGGAGAAACCTCATTCCTGTTCAGTGGAGATGCGGAAAAGGAGGAGGAACAAGCGATTTTAGAAACAAAAGCAAATCTTGATGTGGATGTGATGACAATGGGGCATCATGGCAGCAGCACCTCCTCTTCGAAGGCATATTTTCAAGCTGCATCGCCGGACTATGCCGCCATTTCCTGCGGAGCAGACAACAAATACGGACATCCGCACAAAGAAACGATCCAAAAACTCAAAAACAGCGATACGTTATACCGCAGGACCGACATCAACGGAACCATAACCTTTACAACAGATGGGAAAAAGATTGATCTTTCCACAGAACGATAGGGGGGATTGCGGATGGAATACTGGGTCATTGACCGCATTGAGGAAGGCTGGGCAGTTTGTCAAAATGAGAGGGGAGATCATCGTGATCTTCCTGTTTCCTCTTTCACTGAACCAATCAAAGAAGGGATGTGGTTCACGTTTTCGACAGAAGGGACCCCGATCATTTCAGCAGAAGAAACAAAGCATCGACAAACTATGGCAGCAAACCTTAGAAAACGGCTTTTATCCAAATAAAAATTCATTATTTGTAGTTGAATTTTTAAAATTACAATGATATCCTTTAAGTAGTCGATTGGTTTTTTATAGCGTTTTTACCATTTATGATCAAATCATTTTAGTGATGTTATCCAGCAAATAATCCAAAACAGACGATTTATTTTATGCGAACTTTGTGAGAACGATGAAAAATAGTTGAGCTTTGAGCAAGGAAACTTCTGGAATATTTCATAAAAACGCTGCGGTAAACTGACACGAAAAGAAGAATAGTGTTTGTAAAATAGTATGGGGCATGGAAAAGGAGAGATGGTAATGAAGTCTACCGGTATTGTTCGTAAGGTCGATGAATTGGGACGTATTGTTCTGCCAATCGAATTGCGAAGAGTTCTGAACATCAACGACAAGGATTCTTTGGAGATTTTTGTGGACGACGATAAGATCTTGCTGCAAAAATATGAACCAGCCTGCATTTTCTGCGGAAGTGCAGATGATGTCAGCAATTTCAAAGGCAGAAACATCTGCGGAAAATGCAGAGAAGAGCTGTCAAAATAATACAAAATTAAAAGCGAATAAGAGCAAATCAGGGCACCATATTGGACAAGATGAGTAAAGCGCTTCGAAAATAAAGGATTGATTTTTCCTACAAAGCATGTTAAACTGCGCAATCGTGGCTCGCGTATCTCAAACCCGATTTAGGGGTTTTTGATAAATAACTTGTAGGTAAAAAGAGAAGAAATGGAATCTTTAGCTCTCATCACTCGTCCAGACGGCTTAATGTTTATCATTTTGCTGATGGCAGCCCTCTCTTTATAGCTTCAGCGTTACAGGGTGTTCAAATCCTTGGGGTCGGTATTGACCGTTGTTGTTTTTGGTATCATCCTGTCTAACATAGGGGTTGTACCAAATAAAAACAGAGTGATGCAGCTTTGAGCTGTGTCACTCTGTTTTGCGTTCTCCGTTTATTTCATCGAATCCGAGTTTTGAAATAGAAAGGGTTTATCGTTTTTCTGAGGATGCAGTATCATTGCATTGAAAAAGATCTTATGAAGATTCGGGCAAAACTTCGAAGAGCTGCACGATAGTGTGAATATTTTTTCTCAGAACGTTGAATACTAAAAGCGGGTCACAGGATCAACAAGCATCATTACAATGGATATCACGAAAGGAGTGATGAAGAAATGCTTGATAAGATTGCATTGGCGCTGGTGATTGTAGGCGCGCTGAACTGGGGCGGCATTGGTATTTTTCAATATGATCTTGTTGCAGCTTTGTTTGGCGGGGCTTCTGCAATCGGAAGCCGAATCATCTATACACTTGTAGCACTTGCCGGGATCTGGGCGATCTCCTTTTTCTTCCGCGATTCTTCGATCAATATGGGAAAATAGCATGAGAACAAAAAAGCCATCCGGCTCTTGCCGGATGGCTTTTTATCGATATATTATTCTACATCGTACAGTTTAGACAGTTTCTGGAGGTAAGCATAACGATCCAAAGCGGTCTTTTCAGCTTTATCGAAGAGTTCGTTTGCTCTCTCTGGGAAGGAACGTGTAAGAGAAGAGTAACGAGCTTCGTTAAGGATGAACTCTTTGTAGTCAGCAGTTGGAGCTTTGCAATCCAGGCTGAATGGATTTTTGCCCTGAGCTTTGAGAGCTGGGTTGAAGCGGAACATATTCCAGTAGCCGCAGTCAACAGCTTTCTTCATCTCGTTCTGGCAGTTCACCATACCACCTTTGATGGAGTGCATCTCACATGGAGCATAGCCGATTACCAGAGATGGACCTGGGTAAGCCTCTGCTTCAGTCAGAGCTTTGATGGTCTGGTTCATGTCAGCACCCATAGCGATCTGTGCTACGTAGATGTAGCCGTAGGACATTGCGATCTCAGCAAGAGATTTTTTCGCAATTGCTTTACCAGCTGCAGCAAACTGTGCAACCTGACCGATCTGAGATGCTTTGGAAGCCTGACCACCGGTGTTGGAGTAAACCTCGGTATCGAATACCATGATGTTGATGTCTTCACCAGAAGCAAGAACATGGTCTACACCGCCGAAGCCGATGTCGTAAGCCCAGCCGTCACCACCGAATACCCAGATGGATTTCTTGCAGAGGAATTCTTTATCTTTGAGGATCTCTTTGCAAGCCGGGCAGTCATGTTTTTCGAGTTCTGCAACGAGAGCGGTAGTAGCAGTTTTGTTCTCTTTGCCGTTGTCAAGGGTATCGAGGTAGCCTTTGATTGCAGCTTTCATAGCTTCGTCAGTTGCTTTTTCATCCAGCTCTTTTACTTTTGCAATCAGGTTGTTGCGCAGAGCTTTCTGACCAAGGTACATACCCATACCGTGTTCAGCGTTATCTTCAAACAGGGAGTTAGCCCATGCAGGACCGTGACCCTCTTTGTTAACGGTGTATGGAGAGGTAGCAGCAGGACCGCCCCAGATAGAGGAGCATCCGGTTGCGTTGGAGATGTACATTCTGTCACCGAAGAGCTGAGTGATCAGACGAGCGTAAGAGGTTTCAGCACAACCTGCGCAGGAACCGGAGAATTCGAGCAGCGGCTGTTTGAACTGGCTGCCTTTTACGGTTTCAACAGCTGGCATGTTTTCTTTCTCGGAAACGTGAGCAACAGCGTAATCAAATACGTTCTGCTGGTCATCCTGGCTTTCACGAGGAACCATAACAAGAGCTTTTTCTTTTGCAGGGCAAACGCCTACGCAGACGCCGCAGCCCATGCAGTCGAGAGGAGAAACAGCCATCGTGAACTGGTAGTCCTCGCAGCCCTTACCGGTCATTTTGATTGCTTTGAGACCTTCCGGAGCATTTGCAGCTTCATCAGCAGAAAGAGCAAATGGACGGATGGTAGCATGTGGGCAGACATATGCACAACGGTTACACTGGATACAGTTGGAGGAGATCCACTCCGGAACCATAACAGCTACGCCGCGTTTTTCGTAAGCGGAAGCACCCTGTTCAAAGGTACCGTCAGCATGGTCAACGAAAGCAGATACAGGCAGGCTGTCACCGTCCATTTTGGAAACTGGTTCCATGATGTTTTCTACCATGGTTACAAGTTTCTTGCTGCCTTCGAGGGAAACGGAGGAAGCTTCGTCTTTTGCATCAGCCCAGTCAGCAGGAACGTCAACTTTTACATAGTAGTCAAAGCCGGCATCGATTGCATCGTGGTTCATCTTAACGATTGCTTCACCCTTCTTAGAGAAGCTGCGGGTAGCTGCATCTTTCATGTAGCCGATTGCATCTTCTTTTGGAAGTACACCGGCAAGAGCAAAGAATGCAGACTGCAAAATGGTGTTGGTACGTTTGCCAAGACCGATTTCGATTGCTTTATCGATTGCGTTGATGGTGTACAGCTGGATGTTGTTTTTCGCAATGTAGCGTTTTGCCTCTGCTGGCATGTGGTGATTGAGTTCTTCAAAATCCCACTGGCAGTTGATGAGGAATACACCGCCTGGTTTTACGTCACGAACCATTTTGTAGCCTTTGGTTACATAAGATGGGTTGTGGCAAGCTACAAAGTCAGCTTTATTGATGTAGTATGGGCTCTTGATTGGCTGATCGCCGAAACGCAGGTGGGAAATTGTAATACCACCGGTTTTCTTGGAGTCATACTGGAAGTATGCCTGTACATATTTGTTGGTGTGGTCACCGATGATTTTGATGGAGTTTTTGTTAGCGCCAACTGTACCATCGCCGCCCAGACCCCAGAATTTGCACTCGATGGTACCTTCTGCTGCGGTGTTAGGAGCATCATGCTCTGGCAGGGACAGGTAGGTAACGTCATCGTTGATGCCGAGGGTGAAGCGTTTTTTAGGAGCATCTTTTGCCAGTTCTTCATAAACTGCAAATACGCTTGCAGGGGTGGTGTCTTTGGAGCCCAAGCCGTAGCGGCCGCCGATCACGGTTGCATCGTTTCCAGCTTCAGACAGAGCAGACATAACGTCGAGGCAAAGAGGTTCTGCATAAGCACCTGGCTCTTTTGTACGGTCAAGAACTGCAATTTTCTTAGCGGTTGCAGGGATTGCAGCCAGGAGATGTTTTGCAGAGAATGGACGGTACAGACGAACTTTAACAAGACCAACCTTCTCGCCTTTTGCGGTGAGGTAGTCGATTACTTCTTCTGCAACGTCGCAGATGGAGCCCATAGCGATGATCACGCGGTCAGCATCCGGTGCGCCGTAGTAGTTGAAGAGCTGGTAGTTGGTACCGAGTTTTTCGTTTACTTTGCCCATGTATTCTTCTACGATACCTGGGATTGCATCATAGTAAGCATTGCAAGCCTCACGGTGCTGGAAGAAGATATCGCCGTTCTCGTGAGAACCGCGCATTACTGGGTGTTCTGGGTTCAGAGCACGTTTGCGGAATGCATCAACAGCATCCATATCGCACATTTCTTTGAGGTCTTCGTAGTCCCAAACCTGGATTTTCTGGATCTCGTGGGAGGTACGGAAGCCGTCGAAGAAGTTGATGAATGGAACACGGCCTTTGATGGAAGCAAGGTGTGCTACAGCAGCAAGGTCCATAACTTCCTGTGGGTTGGTTTCAGCAAGCATTGCGAAACCGGTCTGACGACATGCATAAACGTCAGAATGGTCACCGAAGATGTTCAGCGCATGAGAAGCTACACATCTTGCAGATACATGGAATACGCATGGAAGCAGTTCGCCAGCGATTTTGTACATATTCGGGATCATCAGCAGAAGACCCTGAGAAGCGGTGTAGGTGGTGGTGAGCGCACCTGCATTCAAGGAACCGTGAACGGTACCTGCTGCACCAGCTTCAGACTGCATCTCCACTACTTTTACAGTAGAGCCAAAAATGTTTTTCTGACCCTGAGCAGACCACTGGTCAACATAATCGGCCATTGGGCTGGAAGGTGTGATAGGGTAAATACCGGCAACTTCAGTAAACGCATAGGATACATAAGCCGCAGCGTTATTGCCGTCCATGGTTTTCATTTTTCTTGCCATGTTAATTGTCCTCCCTTTAGTTTTATCTATTTGGCACAAGCCAAAATTTTGTATGTCTCATACCTCTAAAGTCTAACATTTTTCCTTTAAAATGTAAAGAGAGAATAGCGCAAACCGCTCTGAGATTGTTAAATTTTTGCACGATTTTTCGTCAAGAACGTACCGTAATTTTTTGCATGTCAGCAATCGCTATAAATTACATCATACAAAACATATTAAATGCACAAAAGTAATGAAGGATGTCATTCATTATGCAAAAACATATTGACAAAATGAATCAATCGATGCAGAACAAACAAGATCAAACATCAGCTGCGGTAATCCTGCTCCCATTTTGCAAAAAATTCTTTGATTTGCTGAGGGTCGTGGATCTGATAGCTCAAGCTGTTTTTGTCCTCCTTGGAGTCTCTGGTCCACATCATGGTAAAGTCAGAATTGAAGTGGATGTCTACAGTGGAGCCGGAATCTCCATAGTGTATCATGATCTGATATGGAGCGCTTTCATCGTGCACACGGTCATTGTCCGACGCATATTTGCTCAGTCCCATCTGATTGATGATATCGATCAGATCCTTTGTGATATCCGGCGCAAGACGCACGGACAGCTCCTCTGTGGTAAGTTCACAGTACGTAGCACCCGGACCGTATGGGGAAGAAGGTTCTTCAGCCTTTTTTGAATCATGGTTAAAAAGTGGATTGTGCGGATTGGAGGTAAATCCAATCAGGATACCTGCTGCAAACAAAAACAGCCCCAAGAACCAAGAAGTTGAATTTTTGACACTCATGTTCGTCACCCTGCTTTTCTAATCTATGAGAGGGAAAATGCTGCCCTCCCAGTATCAATCTAACATGATTGATGGGGACTGTCAATGGGTTCTTTGTGCGTTGTAGATTTGCAAAACTGCATCATGTGCTCTCAGGCAGCAAGGCGCCCTTTGAAGGCGGCTTCTGAAACCGGAACCGGATGAGGATCTCCTTGTCCTCTGCCAGCTCCACGCGCTCAATGAGGCTGACCAGAAGTTCCCGATTTATTTTTTCTAAGCTCAAGAACTGCTGCACCAGTTCTTTTGCCCTGTCCTCGCTTCGGACAGGAGTGTTTTGACGCAGCCTTCGCTCCCGAAGTTTTTCCCTCAGCTGCGCTCTTTCCTGCTTGATCCGGTCATAGATACGCTGAAAGTCTGCCTCTGTCAAAAGCCCGTCGAGCCGATCCAGATACATCTTATCAAGATTCGCGGTCAGACGCTCGATCTGATCCTCGATAGCTTGAGCTTCTGCGCCTAAAGCATCTGCGCTGTCTGCCTGCTCTGCAGCCGCTTTTGCAGCAGGGAACAGTGCATCGAACGTCACACAGCCTTCACAGATTTCTCTTACCTTGGAGAGAACAGCGTTGGTCACAGTCTGCTCCCGGATGGAGTGGCAGGTGCACACATGGGCTTTGGTGAACCGCTGATATGTGCGGCAGACAAAATACAGCACATCCTCTCCGGCAGCGTTTTTGCGGTTCACGACCGCCAGAGGATGACCGCATTCATGGCAAAAAATAAGACCCTTGAGCAGATAGTCATAGGTCCGGTTTCGGGTGTGGCGGCGGCTGCTCAAAAGCATCTGTACCTTGCAAAACGTCTCCTTGTCGATGATGGGCTCATGCGTACCCTCCACGATGACCCAATTTTTCCGTTCCTGCTTCAAACATTTTTTTGATTTGTAGCTGATCTTAACGCTGCGCCCCTGCACCATATTTCCAAGGTAAGTTTCGTTTTGCAGCATCTCCGAGATGCGCTCGCTGCTCCACAGCCCGGTATAGGGTCCGCGCCTTGTGATCGCCAGATGGGCATAAGCTGCTGGGGTAGGGATGTTCTGCTCGTTCAGACAAACGGCAATCTGCCGGCAGCTCATACCGGACAGGGCCATAGAGAAAATGCGCCGCACAATGGGAGCCGCTCCATCATCTATGACGATCTTGTTTTTCTCCGTGGGGTGCATCTTGTAGCCGTAGACAGGCTTCCCACCGATAAACTGCCCCTTGCGCTGTTTGTCCCGCTTTACGCTTTTGATCTTCTTTGAAATATCCTTGGCATACATGTCGTTCATGATTGCGCGAAAGGGGGTGATGTCGTTGGCGGTGGAGTCCACGCCGGTGTCGATGCCGTCCAGCAGCGAGATGTAGCGCACGCGGTGTTCCGGGAAAAAACGCTCCATATAATGCCCGGTCAAAATATAGTCGCGCCCCAGACGGGACAGATCCTTGGTGATGACCATATTGACCTTGTTCGATTCGATGTCCCCAATCATTCGCTGAAAGGCGGGACGGTCGAAATTTGTTCCGCTCCAGCCATCGTCTATGTAGGTATCCACCACCTGCAAATGGTGCTGCTCCACAAATTCCTGCAAAAGCGATTCCTGATTCTGCACACTTTGAGAGGGTCCCTCGCTTTCATCCTCCTTTGAGAGCCTGATGTATAATGCTGCCTGATAATCCTCTGGATTGCCGATCTCTAAAAACATATCGCATCACCTCAGATACAACGTGACGGATCATGGGCGCTGTATGGGAGCGTCTGTTTCCTTTGTCAGGGTGCGCTTGAGATACAGGTGAAAGGATTCTTCCAGTAATTTGGAAAGCTCGATCTCAGATTGTGAAAAGATGCAGTGAACGATGGGTGTACTCTTTTTCATAGGCTGATCCTCCTTCTGTACATGATATGTACAAAAAAGCGGGAATTTGCCTGTCGGCTGCAAAAAGAAATGACCTGCATTTTGCAGGTCATTTGGATAGAACGCAGTTTACTTTAAGATGGGACATCAATGGAGCGCGCGTCAGAGGGGCTGTGGATGGTGATGACGGTTCGGTTGGGCATACAGACGGCAGTTTGCAGCTCGCGCGAAATAAAGCCATAGCGCTCACAGAGATGATCGGGACATTGTGATTTCTTGAAGCGGATGGCATGATCTTTTACCTCCAGAAGGATCGGAACACCGTAAAGCTCGTCCAAAGCGATCTCCCATTCTCCATCCTGGGCAAGGTCTATTTTTTGCACAGCCTTCCCATCAATCGAAAGAACTGCAATGCCATAGCCGGAGCGGGAAGAATCCGTCAGATAAAACACGCCCAGAACAAGCAGCGAGATAAGAAGCAGGACTGCAATCAAAATCAGGTCCTTCCGTTTGAGTATCGGTCGATTTTCCACAGGATCACCTCCTTTTTTGCATCGTGGTTTTAGTTTAGCACAGAACACAGGAGAACAAAAGAGAACCAAGAAAAATCCTCCTTCAAAGCTTTTTTTGAAGGAGGATAGAGCATAGCAAAAATTTTTAATTGCTTGGGTATTTTTGTGCAGCATCCGGCGCGGCAGGCTTATCCATTGCCTCAATGAGCTCGATCGGAATACTGAGCTGTTTATCCGGGAATCCCTCAGTGCGGCGGAACACTCCGAGTGTGATCACATCGCCCGGCTTTTTGCCTTCGAGATAGTCCCCGATATCGGAGGAAGTGACAACCTTGTTTCCGTCGATCGAAGTGATGATATCGCCGGGGACAAGTCCGCTGGCAGCAGCGGGAGTACCGGGCTCTACGGATGCAACGATGATACCCGCAGGGGCATCGTTGAGTCTTGCCATGAATTCGTCCATTTCAAAAATCGTGATGCCCATACGAACACGACCTTTTACATATCCAAACTGGATCAGATCGTCGATGACAGGCTGAGCTTCGTTGATGGAAATCGCGAAGCTGAGTCCTTCAATATCAGCACCGCTGATTTTAGCAGAGTTGATACCGATAACCTGTCCGTACTCGTTGGCGAGCGCACCGCCGGAGTTTCCGGGGTTGATTGCAGCATCGGTCTGGATATAGTTGAGAGCACCTGCGCTGTTATCCAATTTGCGGTTGAGCGCAGATACATAGCCTACAGTGAGGGTGCCGCCCAGCTTCAAGCCGGTAGGGTTGCCGACAGCGATCACCTGTTCGCCCACTTCCATTTGATCCGAGTTTCCGAATTCGGCAGCAGGAAGACCGGTAGCCTCCACTTTGACAACAGCAAGGTCTGTTTTCACATCAGAGCCGATCAGCTGTGCAGCGTATTCTGTTCCATCGGAAAGAACCACCTTCAGCCCGATTGCCCCCTCCACAACATGGGCGTTGGTGACGATATATCCGTCTTCGCTCAGGATGATGCCCGAGCCCTGAGCCTCTGCGGTGGAAAACATGCTGTTTGTTGCCTGCTGGTAGTTGACGATGCCGACAACGGATGCCTTCACTTTTTCGGCACGCTGCGGGATCGTGAGCTTGCCGTCCGAGAGGATCTCTTTTTCCTCTGCCGGCTTGTCGTTGAGCGTCAGCGTATGCTTTTGAGCTTCCTCCGCAAGCTCCTGCGGCGGAGCACTTTCGCTGTGTGCAGCGCTTCTGGATTGGATCAGAGAAAATCCGCCGAAGCCTGCCAGTGCAAGAACACCCACACACAGGATCGCACCCAGAATGCAGACAAACACCTTGACACCGGAGTTCGATTTTCTCCTCTCAGCCTGAGGCGGCTGTTGGTGCATCTCATAGTCCGAATAGCTCCAGCGATACTTTTCCTCCTGGGCTGAGGCAGGGTCCTGCCTTGCGGTATCCTGATAAGAAGCATTATAGCCCTGTTTCTGGCTGTTTTCGTAAGAGCTGTAGCTGTATTTGTTGGAATAGGTGCTGCCGTTTTGGTGGGAAGCATTGGCTTCGCCGCCTTTCGGAGCGTTTCGATCGGAAAAGACCCAGCTGTTGCTTTGAGGGTTCTGATTGGAATTCTGACTGGACTGATCCTTCCCGAATTGTTCGTTATTGTCATTTTCGTTCATATAAAAAGCCTCCTGACGGTTGAATAAACGGTTTCCCAAAGGGTCTATATTCATTATAAATTCCAAATATTACAAGAAATTAAACGACATTTAAACGCTTTTTCGTTTTTTCAAGATTTTTTTGAAAACAACAAGCTACTTGTTCGCAGAGGGAAGCTCTTTCTCGGAAGGCTGCGATATAGGAGAGCCGTGGCGAGAAACGGGCTTTGGTGCACTTGGAACCGAGAACGTGAATTCGCAGTATTCCCCTTCTGCACTGCGCACGATCACTTCTCCCTTATGGAGGTTGATGATGGAGCGCACGATGTTCAGTCCAAGACCGACCCCGGTTTTGTCCTGACTGCGGGAACGGTCTGTTTTATAAAAGCGTTCAAAAACCTTCGAGATTTCATCCTTTGAAATCCCTTCCCCGGAATTTTTGATGGATACATAGGTCATTTTGTTTTCGGTGCGGTAAGAAACCTCGATATAGCCTTTGTCGTTGACAAATTTGACAGCATTTTCGAGCAGATTGTAGACAACCTGATGAATGAGGTCCTCATCCGCAGAAACCATCACACGATCGACATCCAATCCCCGGATCTCAAGATTTTTTGCATCGATTGCCTGCTCAAAGGTGAAGATCGTGGAGCATACCACCGAGTTGATGTCAAACGAAGTGGGGGAGAGCTTCATTTCGCCGGATTCCAGGCGCGCAATGTTGAGCATCGAGCGCACAAGCCGGGAAAGACGCTTTACCTCACTGGAAACAATGGAGAGATAGTGACGCTGCTTTTCGGGAGGAATGGTCCCGTCTATGATGCCGTCCACAAAGCCTCCGATGGTGGTCATCGGTGTTTTGAGCTCATGGGATACGTTTGCAATGAAGGAACGGCGAACATTCTCCTGCTGCGCCAAAGACGCTGCCATGTTGTTGAATGCCATAGAAAGACGTCCGATCTCGTCCATTTCCGTGACCGGAACGCGCACCGTGAAATCTCCGCGGGTAAAGCTCTCCGTTGCAGAAACCATGCAGCGCAGCGGACGCACCATATTGCTTGTGACAAAGTAGATGACAGAAAAAGCGATGATGATAACGCAGGCGGCGCTGACAAGGAACATCTGAAGGATCTCGATCAGAAAATTTGTCAGGTTCTGCGCTGAGCTTGATATAAAAACGGCGCCTGCAACGCGTCCATCCCCCAGCACCAGCGGAAACGCGACGGTGTAGTAGGAAGAAGAATAGATCCCGCCCAGTGTGCTGACACCGGAAAAGTGACCGTCCGATTCCAGTTTTTCCATAATGGAGGAGGGGACGTTGTTTGTGAGATGATTGCAGCTGCCGCTGTGGGTGCAGACAAGGGTTTTCCCATTCATATTAGTCAGATAGATGTCTGCATCGATTGCCCTCGCGATCGGGGTGTAAAAATCGGACAGGGAGGACGAGATCCGGTATGTTCCGTCCACGTTGACACAAAGGCGTTCCGTGATTTGCAGAGCATACAGTGCGTTCTGTTCCAGCAGAGCAAAGCGGTCCTGCCGAAAATAGCGGGAAGCAAATGCCAAGAAGACGATGCCCAAAAAGGTGATGGTCAGCATGATCATGCTGGTACAAACTGTAAAATATTTGCGGAATAAACTGCGTTGCATCACATCACCAGCTTATTCTTTTACTTCAAATTTATATCCAACGCCCCAGACGGTCTTTAAGGACCATTTGTCAGAAACGCCCTCCAGCTTTTCACGCAGACGCTTTACATGGACATCCACGGTGCGGGAGTCGCCGTAGTATTCAAAGCCCCAAACCTCGTTGAGGAGCTGGTCGCGGGTATAAACGCGGTTTGGATTGCTTGCAAGATGATACAGCAGCTCCAGTTCCTTTGGCGGGGTATCCACTACCTTGCCGTCTACCTTCAGCTCATATCGTGTCATGTTGACAACGAGCTTTTCATAGCTCACCTCTTTGATATCGGATTCAGAAGAGGTTTTTCCGGTGCGGCGCAGCACAGCCTTGATGCGTGCGACGATCTCCTTGGAATCAAAGGGCTTTACAACATAGTCGTCTGCGCCCAGCTCCAGTCCCAAAACCTTGTCGAAGGTTTCGCCTTTTGCGGTGATCATGATGATGGGGCAGTTCGATTTTTTGCGGATCTCGCGGCATACCTGCCATCCGTCCAGGCGCGGCATCATAATATCCAAGAGCACGATATCAGGAGCATCGGCATTGAATTTTTCGATTGCCTCGATCCCGTCGTTGGCGATCGAAAGGGTGTAGCCCTCTTTTTCCAGATAAAGACGGAGCAGCTCCGAGATATTTCGGTCATCATCCGCAATCAGTATTTTACCCATTGACATAACAAGTTCCTCCTCATATATGTAGATTTTCGATCAGTCAGGTTCATGTTGCTGTTCCATCTTAGTATAACACAAAAGAGTGGATAAAATGAAGCTGGGAAAATCTTATTATCAGCCTTAAACAGTGTAAAAAAGACTTTTTACATAAAATTATATCCGATTTCTTCCAAAATGGGTGAAAATTTTTTGAACAAGCCTGTGTTTTCTCGTGAACAACACTTGCCCTGTACCGCCCAAAACGATATAATGAATAATTAGAAGAAAGCGCAGGAGAAATCAGATATTTCACCGGCAATCAGGAAAGGAAACTGACTATGAAATTAGGAATCGTGGGTCTGCCAAACGTCGGCAAGAGCACCCTTTTTAATGCAATCACAAATGCAGGAGCACAGTCTGCAAACTACCCCTTCTGCACCATCGAACCAAATATCGGCACCGTAGCTGTCCCGGATAAACGGCTCGATGTTTTGACTGAAATGTATCAGCCGGAAAAAGTAACTCCGGCTGTGATCGAATTTGTTGACATCGCAGGTCTTGTAAAAGGTGCCTCCAAGGGCGAGGGACTGGGAAACAAATTCCTCTCCAATATCCGCGAGGTGGATGCGATCGTTCATGTTGTACGCTGCTTTGAGGACAACGAGATCATCCATGTGGATGGGGAAATCGGACCGGCAAGAGATATCGAAACCATCAATCTCGAATTGATCTTCTCGGATATCGATATTTTGGAGCGCCGCATCGACCGTGCAGCAAAAGCAGCCAAGGGCGATAAAAAATACCTTGCCGAAGTGGAGCTGCTCAACCGCGTGAAGGCGCATCTCGAAGAAGGAAAATCTGCCCGCAGCATGGAGTTTACCGAGGAAGAAGCGCAGATCATGTCCGATATCCCGCTGCTTTCCAATAAGCCGATCATTTATGTGGCAAACATGAGTGAGGACGATTTCCATAATAACATCGAAGGCAACGCATTCTACAAGCAGGTCCTTGAGATCGCAGCAGCAGAACATTCCGAGGTCGTTCCAATCTGTGCGCGGCTGGAGGAAGAGCTTTCTGACATGTCCAAGGAAGACAAGCTGATGTTTTTAAGCGACCTTGGCCTGGAGGAATCAGGTCTTGACCGCCTCATCCGTGCAAGCTACCATCTGCTGGGGCTCATCTCCTATCTTACCGCCGGAAAACCGGAGGTGCGTGCATGGACCATCACAGAGGGGACCAAAGCACCGCAGGCTGCTGGTAAGATCCACAGCGATTTTGAGCGGGGATTTATCCGTGCCGAAGTGGTATCCTTTGAAGAGCTGGTGGCGTGCGGTTCCATTGCAGCTGCAAAGGAAAAAGGCTTGGTGCGCTCTGAGGGAAAAGAGTATGTGATGAAAGACGGAGACGTGGTTTTGTTCCGCTTCAATGTATAATCACCCGAAAACAGAAAAACGATTTCAAAAGGTGCCGGAAATTTCCGACACCTTTTTTGCAGGAAAATGAAATAAAATATAAAATACAGGACACTAAACAACAAAGGAAGTACGGTAAAAATGAATTTATTGATAAAAAATGATTTCTTTTTTGAGAAAATAATAACAAATTTGTCATATGCATTGATTTTGTCGGTTGGGTAGGATATAGTAAGATTGAATCATATCTGCCATTTTTGAGAACCGGTTGGTTCTTTCTGCACCATAACAAAAATTCACATAGAACAGGTTGTGATACTATGAGAAAGACGAAAATCATCTGCACATTAGGTCCGGCAAGCTCAACAAAGGAAATCCTCCGCCAGCTGATCGAAGCCGGCATGGACGTGGCACGCTTCAACTTCTCCCATGGCACACATGAGGAGCATCAGAAGAAGCTCGATATCCTGTATGAGCTTCGGGAGGAAATGAAGATCCCTCTGGCGACCCTCCTTGATACAAAGGGACCGGAGATCCGCCTTGGAACCTTCCAAAACCATCAGGAAACCCTCTCCGCCGGGGATACCTTCACCCTGACGACAAAGCCGATGGAGGGAACAAAAGAAAAAGCAAGCATTTCCTTTGATGGACTGCCGGGCGACGTAAAAGCAGGCGACGGAATCCTCATCGACGACGGCTTGATCGAGCTGCGCGTAGAATCCGTCAGCGGTCCTGAGATCCGCTGCACCGTCCTCAACGGCGGAACCATCTCCGACCGCAAAGGACTCAATGTGCCGAATGTGGCGCTCTCCATGCCATACATCAGCGAGCAGGACCGAAGCGACATCCTGTTTGGCATCAAAGCCGGATTCGACTTTATTGCTGCCTCCTTTGTACGCAACGCACAGGATGTTCTCCAGCTGAGGGAGCTGCTCAAAGAAAACGGCGGCGATGACATCAAGATCATTGCAAAAATCGAAAACGCACAGGGCGTCAACAACATTGACGAAATCATCCGTGTATCAGACGGCATCATGATCGCCCGCGGCGATATGGGCGTTGAAGTACCGTTCGAGATGGTCCCTGTGATTCAGAAGAAGATCATCAAAAAAGTATACAACAGCGGCAAATATGTTATCACAGCGACACAGATGCTCGACAGTATGATCAAAAATCCCCGTCCGACCCGTGCAGAGGCGACCGACGTTGCCAATGCCATCTACGACGGAACCAGCGTGATCATGCTTTCCGGCGAAACGGCTGCCGGAAAATATCCGGTGGAATCGGTCCGCACGATGGTGAAGATCGCACTTCAGACAGAAAACGACATCGACTATCAGGGACGCTATAACCGCCGAAAAGACGAAGCCATCCGCGATGTGACAAATGCGATCTCCCATGCGACCTGCACTACAGCCTACGACCTGGAGGCTTCTGCAATCATCACGGTTACCCAGTCGGGTCAAACTGCGAGGATGATCAGCAAGTTCCGCCCGGATATGCCGATCATCGGCTGCACCGTCAACGAAAAAGTTTACCGTCAGCTTGGAATGTCCTGGGGCGTTTGCCCGGTTTTGTGCCAGTATCAGGATGATGCAGACGCACTGTTTTCCCATGCAATCGATCGTTCCATCGAAGAAGGTCTGATCGAGGACGGAAATCTGGTTGTTATCACAGCAGGTGTCCCGCTGGGTATCCCCGGTACGACCAACATCCTCAAGGTCCAGACAGTGGGCGATGTCATCCTCACCGGAAAGGGTATCGGAGATCAGCACGTCAGAGCCAATGTGTGTGTAGCGAAGAGCGAATGCGATGCGCGCGAAAATTTCCGCGCCGGCGATATTCTTGTGATCGATCAGACATCCAACGAGCTGCTCGACCTTTTGAAAAAGGCATCCGGCATCATTGTCAGCAACGCAGACCCTGAGGGCCATGCAGCAACCGTTGGACTGACACTCGATATCCCGGTGCTTGTGGGCGCAGCCAACTGCACCAGCGTCCTGCGCAGCGGTACTATGATTATTCTCGATGCAGAGAAGGGCATTGTCTGCAATATCGTTGGATAACAAATAAAGGAGAGAAACTTAGCATGAAATTGAAAAAACAAACTCTGTCCAAGGTGCTGTCTGTAGTACTCACGCTTTCCATGCTGCTGAGCTTTACAGCCTGCGGAGAACGTGAAAATACACAGAAACCCGATGAAAATACACAGCAGGAACAGGACAAGGAGCCGGAGAAAAAGCCTGAGGAAGAAAGCAAACCGGATACAGACTCCGAAGCAGAGGTGAAGACTCCGGAACTCAAAGGCAAGATCGCAGAAATCAAGGCGAAAAACAACGATGTTGTCGGCTGGCTCCAGATCCCGGATACAGAGGTCAATGCGGCAGTTGTACACACCACGAACAACGACTTTTATATGCGCAAGAACGAGCTGAAGGAATACAGCTGGACAGGAAGCTACTTTGCAGACTATGAGTGCAAATTCGGACCAAAGAGAGATTCCCTGCTGCGCTCCACCCTCATTTACGGTCACAATGTAAACTACGACGACGGAAAAGACAAGGAAAGATTCAGCCAGCTGTTTAAGTTTGCAGACATTGAGTTTGCAAAGGATCACCCATACATTTACTTCTCCTTGCCGGAGGAAGAGCTGGTTTGGGAAATTTTTGCAACCGCTTATACCACGACCGACTTTAACTATATTCAGATCCTCAAAGACCGCAAGGCAAATCCAACAGAGCAGATCACTGAAGCACAGATGATGAACATTGTCAACGGTATGAGAGATCGCTCAGAATACGATTACCACGATGTAGAAGTAAGCGGAAGCGACAAGATCCTGATCCTTTCCACCTGCTCCTATAAATACGGACGCCGCAACGATGTGCGCTTTGTAATCATGGCAAAACTGCTCCCAGCGGATGCAAAACTTCATGCGAAAGCAAATATCACAGCAAATGCAGATAAAAAAGCAGTGGCATAATCAAAAATCCTCCATCTGTTACGATGGAGGATTTTCTTTTTTGAGAGGAAGTGCCTGCTCTGACTGAAGATGCAAAGGGCTGCCTTCCAACGTAAGGAGTGTTTGACAGAGATCCTCTGCTTCTTCCCTGCGGTGTGTGACCAGAAGGAGCAGATGGTTTTTTGTTTCTTCCCGAATGAGCTGCATCACTTGCTGATAGGAGGCTTCATCGAGTCCCTGGAAGGGTTCATCCATAAGGAAGATGTCGCCGCCGAATGCCAAGGTGCGGGCGATTGCCAGACGTCGATTCATCCCACCGCTGCATTGCAGCGGTGTTTTTTCGGCATCCTGCAGCAGCCCGATGCGGGAGAGCCACAGACGCGCCTCGTCCCTGCGCTCCTTTGGCAGCACAAGGCGCAGGTTGTCCTCAATGCTCAGATGGGAGATGAGTCGGTTTTCCTGAAAAAGCATCGCGATCCGCTTGCCGCGGATGCCGGTGATCGTGCCGGAATCTACAGCCTGCAAGCCGCACAAAATCCGAAGGAGCGTCGTCTTTCCGCTGCCGGAAGGAGCAAACAGGCATACGGCACCCTGTTCGGGAAGGGTGAGCGAAAAATCCCGCAGAAGCTCTCTCCCGTCAAAGGAAAGGCAGATATTTTGCAATTCTATCATAAAAGCTCCTTTCCCGATCGAAGCACCCGATGCTCGATCAGCGCCATCAGTTTCAAAAACAGCCGCTCCAACAGCATGGAAAGCAAAATGACAACGACTGTCCACGCAAAGAGATCAGGGATTTCGATGTAGATTTTGGATTCATAGATATGACGTCCGATGGCGTGTTTCGGGAGCCCGATCACTTCGGCAGCAATTCCCGATTTCCACGCAAACCCCAATCCATTGATGCAGGCGGAGAGAAAAAACGGAAGGATTGCCGGAAGGTAGAGAAAGCGCAGCTTTTTGAGAAACGAAAAACGATAGACCTCTGCCATTTCAAGCAGGAGAGGGTCAACACTTTCGATCCCCTTGCAGATATTTTCATAGATCATAGGCAATACCATCAGGAAGGAGATGAACACAGACAGGTTGTTCGATTTGATCCACACAAGCGCCAGAATGATGAACGAAGCCACCGGCGTTGCCCGTATAACGGCAACCGGAGGACGCAGAAAGTCGCGAAGCAGCGGGAACGCACAGGCAAACCATGCCAGCAGACAGCCTGCAGCCAACGAACAGAAAAAACCGATCAAAATCCGTCCAAGGGAAGAGAAGATCGTGATCCAAAACTCCTCTGTCTGAGCAAGTGACACAAGGCGCGTCATCACCTCAGCGGGAGAGGCGAGGAGCAGGGGCGTGTCGATTGCCCAATATGAAAGCTGCCACAGCATGATCCATGCTGTGGCAAAAAGAAAGGGTATGATTTTACGTTTAGCGGGTGTAGTAGAATGCTTCATCCGGCAAAGCTCCTCCAACGGATTTCGGGTTTGCATCAAAGAGTACCTGCAGGAATCCGGAAGTGATTTCCTTCATTTTTTCCCCGTCAATAAAGACGATGTTGCACTCCGGAATCGCCTTTTGTACAACCGGTGCTTTCATAATGTCAAATTGCTCTGCAAGGGCGCCGGCGTGTTCGAGGTTTTCCGGTTTTACAACGGTTTCAGCAGAAACCTTGTATTCATCAAGGAATGCATTGAGAGCATCCTTGTTCTGTTCTGCAAATTCCTTGCGGACAATGATTGCGCCCATAGCAAGCTCACTTGCGCCATCTACGGCTTTATTCCATTCCTCAGTTATATCGAGTGCAACGCGGATATCCTGATTCTGCATCAAAACAGAGGTCACAAACGGCTGTGGAAGCAGAGCGATGGATGCTTCTCCCGAAGCCATCAGCGGCGGGATTTCAGAATGCTCTGTTTTGTAGACAACGGTCACATCGGTTCCTGGAACGAGGTTGTTTTTCTCAAGGATCATATTTAAGGCATATTCCGGAGTAGAGCCCTGACCGGTTGCGTAGATGGTTTTGCCGCGCAGGTCTTCTACAGACTGGATGGTATCGCCTTTTTCGAGAACATACAGAACACCGAGGGTGTTGAGGGCAGCCAGCTGCACCTTGCCCTGTGTTTTGTTATAAAGCACGGAAGCGAGGTTCGTTGGTACCGCAGCAACATCCGCTTCGCCGGTGCTGATTTTACCTACGATTTCATCCGGGGCACCGACAAGGGTAAATTCATACTGATTCTGAGCACTGCCGTTCTCGTTTTTCTCCATCAGATCCAGCATCCCGAATGCAGTAGGACCTTTGAGAGCTGCAACCTTGATGACGGGTTTTTCTTCCGGAGTTTTGCTTGGTTCCTCAGGCTTTTGAGCCGGTTCTTCCACCTTCTGCACGGATTCTTCCTGAGCGGGAGGGGTGTTTTCTTTTGACGAATTATCCTGGGATGGACCGCAAGCTGTGAAAGAAAAGGTCAGCACAGCTGCTGTTAACAAAGACAGAAAACGATTCCATTTCATAAAATTATTCCTCTTTCATTGATAAAGTATCCCACTGTTCCAACGCATCGGGTTTTAACACAACGATCTTTTTTCCTTCCTTTTTGATGATCTGCATGTCCTCCAGCTTTTCGAGTGCCCGATATAGGGAGGAACGGCTCAGATTGAGCATTTCAGCCAAAATCGAGTAAGGAACCGAAAGGTGGATCGGATTGGAACAACTCAGCTGTTCGAGCAGGTACAGAGATAATTTTTCCTCTGCGCTGACTGCGGTGAACTGGTCGATCTTCCGATTGAGAAAATGAATGCGCGATGACAGGAACGAAATGTAGTTTTTACCGATAACAGGTTCAGCGGAAAACATTTGGGTCACATCAGAAGCGGTGTAAAACAGCACCGTACAGTCCTTTTTTGCCCGCACAACAGAAACATACCGCTTGCTTTGAGAAAAGAGTGTAGCAACCCCGAACCAGCTCCCTGCAGACAGTGTATGAAGCAATACAGAGCCGCCGCCTTTTTCCACCGATGCGATCCCTTCCAAAAGAAGTCCGATGCGCTCTTGAAAGCAGGTGGGGGAGTAGATCAGTTCTTCCTTCTCAAATGTGTGAATACTTCCCATCTGCATCAGCTGATGCACGACATGGGGAGATACGTTCTGAAAGAGCCAGCTTTTTTCACCAAGAGCAAACTGTTCCGGCGTGAGGGTCGATTGTGATGCCTTCATCTTACACACTCCATGCTTAAAAAACTGTCCCAAATGACACACTTATCATAGAGCCTGACCCTCTGTTTGTCAAGGGGATTTTGTTGTAAAAGACAAAAAAAGACACAAGAAACAGAATTACTTCACAGTTTCTTGTGTCTTATGGCGGGAACGTGTGGGAATCGAACCCACCTATGCAGCTATTAACTGCAATTACTGGTTTTGAAGACCAGAGAGCACACCAGCGACTCATCCGCTCCCATATAACTTGCTCAGTATATCACGAAACAGAATGAAGTGCAAGCTATTTTGCCAAATTTTATTGAATTTTATGATTTGTTGGAGAAGACACGCGCCTCTCCCGATTTTTTTGTGATATTTTTACGGTCCCAATACTCAAGGAGTGCCAAGGTATATTTTCGGGAGCTTCCCAAAAGATCGCGCATTTCACCGAGAGAGATCTGCCCGTGTTCCTGAACAAAGTCCATTGCCAGCTTCAAAGCGCGGTGATAGACATCGACGTGGAATACGATTTGATCGGTGAGCTTAATTAAGGTTTCGCTTGTGATGAGTGCTTCCAAAACCTGCCTGAGGTTCTTTTCCTTCGGGAACATGGCGGCGATTTCATCGAGGGTAGGACCGGCAAAGCCGCTGTCGAGGACGATCTTTGCTACTTTATCCATCAGCTTCTGCTGGTCATCGCTGAGCTTGATCGAAAATCCCGCAAGTGCAACGGAGGAGGGCGGGCAGGTGAGGACGCCGTCCTGCACCATATATTCCGTCACCTTGTCTGCAATGGCGATTTCCTGATTCGGGAAGAGCTTGCTGCGAAATTCATCGCGCTTCATGCCGGAGCGCAGAGGGTTTTGCTGATGATAAACCTCCAGCATACGTTCTGCCCGCTGCTCCATCGAGTGCAGATAGTCCTTATGAATAAAGATATTGTTGGTGACAGGGTAGATTTCCTTGGAAGACTCCAGCTCTTTGATGATGTCATCAAAGCGGTCGCGGTCGATGGCGGTATGTGTTTTGAGAAAATCGACGGTTTCATACCGGGGGGAATATTCCCGGATGGCTTCACAGATTTTGTCATGCTCGCTGCCCTGATCCTTGATGCGCAGACCGCTGAGTACCGTTTCATCGCTGCGCTTATGCTTCATCGGATTGGAGTCGAGCACCACACCGCCGCCCACGGTTTCAAGCGGAGAGTAGAAGCGCAGAATGAAGCGGTCGCCTGCCTTTGCTGCGATCTCTTCTTCCAGACGCAGCTGGGCATAGCCCTCTTCACCGGCAGAGAGGAGGTCGTGATCCAGCAAAACTGCCTTGCAGAGGATATCCTTTGCACCGTGATAGAGGTGCAGGCGTGTTCCATTCAGGATCTCCCTCTGGCAATCCTTAAGGATGCTCAGCTTGACATCCAGCATCATTGTCGTATGCATTGAGTCCGGCTTTGCAACCACATCGCCTTTTTCGAGGTCGGTCTTTTTGAGTCCTGCAAGGTTCACCGCAACACGCTGACCTGCGTATGCAGTCTGTACGTCTTTGGAGTGCACCTGAAGGTTGCGGATCTTTGTCTGGATGCCTTTGGGGTAGACAGTGACAGGGTCCCCGACATTCATTTCGCCTTCAATGAGGGTGCCGGTGATCACCGTTCCAAAGCCTTCAATGGAGAACACACGATCCACCGGGATGCGAAACGGGGTGTTTGGATTTTTGATCTGGCTTGTCTGTTCGATCAGTTCAAAGACAGCCTGACGCAGTTCTTCGATGCCCTCCCCGGTGTAGGAGGAAACCGGAATCATCCTGGCGTTTTCGAGAAAGGTCCCTTTTACCTCCTCACGAATGTCTTCGCACACCACCTCAAGCCAGTCCTCGTCCACCATATCTTTTTTGGTGACAACGATCAGCCCTTGTGGAATATCGAGCAAAGTCAAAATACCCAGATGCTCCTTTGTCTGCGGCATAAATCCTTCATCTGCGGCAACCACAAGGAGAGCAAGGTCGATGCCTCCGGCACCGGCGAGCATATTTTTCACGAATTTTTCGTGACCGGGAACATCGATGATTCCGGCTTTTTCCCCGTTTGGAAGATCAAGATAAGCGAAGCCCAGCTCAATGGTAATACCGCGCTTTTTTTCTTCCTTGATGCGGTCGGTTTCGATTCCGGTGAGTGCGCGGATCAGCGCGGTTTTTCCGTGGTCCACATGACCTGCGGTACCAATGATAATGTTTTTCATGGATTCACCTTATTTCATGCAAAGTTTACGCAGGGTTTCGTTGATATAGGAGAAGTGACGTTCGTCAATGGTGCGCACATCGAAGAGCATACGCTCCTTCGAGATGCGGGCAATGATCGGCAAGGATGCTTCCCGAAGCTCACGCTCCAGGGTATCGAGCGAGGTGTGTTCCGGTTTTAATGCGACAACAACGCTTGGGATCATCTGAGTAGGAACAGAGCCGCCCCCGATCTGCCCTACATCCTGTGTCAGCTCCACGGTATAGCCCTGCGGATCGTCGTTGAGCAGAGCAAAGAGTTTTTCGCCCTTTGGGGTGAGGGTTTCTACCGTTGCTGCCATCATCTGAAGGGTCGGGATGGACTGTACTGCCGTTTCCGGATCGAGGTAGTCGCGCAGGGTCGCTTCAAGTGCGGCAAGGGTGAGCTTATCGATGCGGAAGGCACGGGTCAGAGGATTTTTCTTCATTGCTTCAATATATTCGTGCTTGCCGATAATGATGCCTGCCTGCGGACCGCCCAGCAGCTTGTCGCCGCTGAAGCTGAGAATATCAACGCCGGACTTCATGCAGTCGATGACATTTGGCTCGTCGGAGATTCCGTAGTCCTCCAGGCGAACCAGCGCACCGCCGCCGAGATCGTAGATCACAGGGAGGTGATGCTCATGACCGAGCTGCACCATGTCGTCCAAAGATACTTCCTCGAAAAAGCCGTAAATCTTAAAGTTGCTGGTGTGTACCTTGAGCAAAGCACCGGTTTCCGGTGTAATGGCGTTTTTGTAGTCTGCATAGTGGGTCTTGTTGGTGGTCCCCACCTCGGTCAAAATACCGCCGGACTGGGACATGATATCGGGAATGCGGAATGCGCCGCCGATTTCCACCAGTTCACCGCGGGAAACGATGACTTCTTTTCCCTTTGCCATCGTGGAAAGGATGAGCATAACGGCAGCAGCATTGTTGTTGACAACGAGGCAGTCCTCTGCACCGGTGATCTTGGTGACAAGTTTTTCCACATGGTCGTACCGGCTGCCGCGCGCACCTTTTTTGAGATTGTATTCAAGGGTGTTATAGTCCTGTGCAACGCTTGTGATGGCTTTGACTGCATTGTCGCTCAGCCGTGCGCGCCCGAGATTGGTGTGCAGGATGATGCCGGTCGCGTTGATGACAGGGCGCAGGCTCATGGTTGTTTTTTCCTTCAGACAATGGAGAACGGCTTCGCAGATGGAATCTGTATCAAGGGATACATCTTCCGCTCCGGAAAGGATGGATTGACGCAGACCGTCGATGGTTTCGCGGATCGCTTCGAGCAGGACAGAATGGCTGCACTGTGCGCAAGCCCCCTCAAGAGCAGGCTCTTTGAGAAGATCATCTATTTTAGGGATTTTACGAAGTAAGCTGGAATTAACGCTCATAAGTTTTTGTTCCTCCATGATAGTTTTGATGAGTTTGAAAACGGGCTATCGAACCAAAATAGCCTTCTCCTGTGCTGGGAGCACCTGCCCCACGATCTGAGCACATGGGGTAACGCCATTGAGCTCCTTGACCAGTTCCAGTGCCTGTTTTTCCGGGAGGGAAACCAACAGTCCGCCGGATGTCTGAGGATCGGCAAGAAGATCGACCGTGTGCTGTTCAACGGATGCATCGATGGAAACATCCTTTTCAATATAACGCATATTGTCGTATGCTCCGGCAGGTACAAGACCCATTTTGGCAAATTCCACCGCGTTCGGGAAGAGCGGGATATCCTTTGAGAAGACTTCGATCGTCTTTTTGCTGCCAAGTGCCATCTCAGAGGCGTGACCCAAAAATCCGAAGCCGGTGACATCGGTGCAGGCATTTGCACCGCCCACCTTGACTACAGCATCCTTTGCGTATTTGTTTAAGGCTGCCATGCTTTCCGTGATGAGCTTAAAGGTTGCGTCATCGGTCAGCTCCGCCTTGGCAGCGGTGGAAAGCACACCGATACCCAGCGGCTTTGTGAGAACGAGAAGATCGCCCTCCTTGCAGCTGCTGTTTGGAAGGATGTCCTTTGGATTCATAAATCCGGTGACACAAAGCCCGTACTTCGGGCTTGTATCATCGATGGTGTGTCCGCCGGCAATGATGGCTCCGGCTTCCTGCACCTTGTTGTAGCCGCCCTGCAAAATCTCGCCCATCACCTCGATCGGAAGACAGGTCGGAAAGCAGATCAGGTTCATTGCAAGCTGAGGGTCGCCGCCCATTGCATAAATATCACTCAGGGAGTTTGTGGCAGCGATCTGCCCATAAAGATAGGGGTCATCCACGATAGGCGGGAAGAAGTCTACTGTCTGCACAACAGCAAGATCCTCCCGAACCCGATACACCAAAGCGTCATCGCTGGTATCAAATCCAATCATCAGGTTTGGATCGTAAAACTTTGGCAGCTGACCTAAAATCTGTGACAGGACCTCCGGTCCTATTTTGGAAGCTCAACCACCTCCCTGGGTCATTTCTGTCAGGCGTTTGTGTTGCGGCATGATGTTACTCCTCCTACAAAAGAAATCAGAGCGGTTTCGGTTTCTTTATAGAAAAAATCGATTGCTCTGTTGCAATAAATCAAAAAAATAAATACTGAATCAGGAAATAGCACAAAGAATATTTTTCGATCCTGTATTGGGTTGTGAAATGTGAAAAATAGATGCTCAATCTGTCTACATTCTACAACTTTTTCGCCAAAAACACAATGGAAAGTGCTGATTCGGTGCTGAAATATTGGATAATCTACTTAAACCTGTTATAATGGAAAAGAATGCTCTGGGCACAGAACGACAGGAGGGAAAAAACCGATGGATTTTAAACAGCTGGAAGCATTTGTCTATGTGGTCAAGCTGAAGAGCTTTTCCAAGGCGGCACAGCAAATTTATCTGACACAGCCTACCATCAGCGCTCACATCAATTCTTTGGAGCGCGAATTGGGAACAAAGCTGATCGAACGCGACACAAAAACAGTATATCCGACCAAATCGGGAACCATCCTGTTTCAATATGCAGAAAAGATGATGAACCTGCGCGAGGAAGCGATGTGTGCAGTGCGAAGCCACAATAAGGAGCAGGGAGGCGTGCTCAATATCTGTGCATCCTCCATTCCAAGCCAGTATATCCTGCCAAAGATCATGGCATCCTTTCGGGAAGAATATCCCAAGGTGGTATTTCAGATGCAGCGTCAGGACAGCGGAAAGGTGATCGAAAGCATCCAGCAGCACAATGCGGAAATCGGCTTCCTCGGAATGGCAGGGGAGGAAAAGGACCTCGTTTTTGAGGAGTTTGCGACCGACCGCCTTGTCATCATCACACCAAACGAAGAAAAATACCGCAAAATGAATCGGGAAGACTTCGACCGTGACCTGCTTCGCCATCTTCCGGTGGTTATCCGCGAGCGCGGCTCCGGGACACGCAAGGAAATGGAGCATTTTCTCCATCAGGCAGGCATCGACCTGACACAGATGAACATTGCAGCACAGTTCGACGATCCGGATACCATCAAGCATGCAGTCAGTCAGGGGCTGGGGATCTCCGTTATCTCAGAGTGTGCAGTGGAGGATTATGTGAATTTCGGGCAGATTCTGCCGTTCCACCTATCCGATCTGAAGATGGAGCGCGGCCTGTATATGGTATATCGAAAAAACGCACCAATGTCTGTGATTGGTGAGATTTTTCTTGATTTTGTGCGGATGTATTTTCATAAAGAGGAGGAATAGACCATGTTGATGAAAGCATGGAACAACGGAAGATTTTTGCCCAATGGGTGCGGCTATGGCGTAGAGGTGAGCGAACAGTTTCGGGACGAGTATCTTCGTGTGGACTGGCCCAGCATCTTCCTGCACCTGGACGGCGTGGAGGAGCCTGTGGAGCTTGCCATCAACAATTCCGTTTTCTGGAATCGCGGACGGGAGCTGCGCAGCGGAAAGATCGGCAAATGGCTGATCCAAAACGGCTGTGCCAGCTGGGATCTCAATGATCCGCCGGAGCTTTATGTAACCCCAATGGAAAGAAATCATTTTGGGGTAAGCCTTTCGCAATAAGGCACAACGATTGTTAAGAAGGTATAGAAAGGGTGTTTTCCTGTTTGAAAATAGGAACGATCGAAATTCCAAAAACAGCCGGACTTGCCCCGATGGCAGGGGTGGCAGACCGCGCATTCCGCGAGGTGTGCAAGGAGTGGGACTGTGCATATCTGGTGACAGAAATGGTGAGCTCCAAGGGACTGAGCTATCACGACCGCAAAAGCGGTGAGCTGCTGTTCTGCACAGAAAAAGAGCGCCCCTGCGCCGCACAGATCTTCGGGGATGACCCCAAAACAATGGCGGAGGCCGCCCGCCTGACCCTGCAATATAACCCCGATGTCATCGACATCAACATGGGCTGTCCGGCACCGAAGGTGGCAGGCAACGGCGGCGGCAGCGCGCTGATGAAAAATCCGAAGCTGGCAGGAGAGATCGTCAAGGCGGTTTCTTCCGCGGTGGATATTCCCGTTACGGTAAAATTTCGCAAGGGCTGGGATGAGCAGTCGGTCAACGCTGTGGAGTTTGCCCAAATTATGGAGGAAAACGGAGCGGCAGCCCTTTGCCTTCACGGAAGGACCAGAGCACAGATGTATGCTCCCTATGCGGACTGGGACATCATTGCAAAGGTGAAGGAAGCAGTATCCATCCCCCTTATGGGAAACGGGGATGTTGTGGATGCCCTGTCCTGCGCCAAAATGTATGAGCATACCAAATGCGATTTTGTGATGCTTGCACGCGGTGCGCAGGGACGCCCCTGGGTCTTCCGCCAGATCGACCACTATATGAAAACAGGGGAACTCCTGCCCGACCCGACCTTGGAAGAGAAAATGCAGATCATGCTGCATCATGTGGACCTGATCTGCCAATACAAAGGGGAGCGGGTCGGAATGCGGGAAGCGCGCAAACATGCCGCCTGGTATTTTAAGGGTGTGCGCGGCAGTGCAGAATTTCGCCGCCGGTCAGGCGAGCTTGTAGTTTATGACGATTTGCGCCGCCTTGCACAGGAGCTTCTCGAAAACGCCGCCAAAGAGGACTGAAAATGCAGGAATCCTTGCATTTTCATCAAAAATATAGTATGATAGGGGACAGAATCCCACCATATTGATGTTGAGTGATTAGGAGATGATTTCAAGTGAACGAACACACAAACGACTGCACTCATGACTGCTCCACCTGTGGTCATGCGCAGAATGGTCAGTGCCCTTCCTCTCAGCAGCAGACCACAGAGGAATGCACCCACGATTGTTCCACCTGCAGCCATGCACAAAACGGACAGTGTCCAAGCCAGCAGCCGCAGAGCCTGCAGGAGCCGGGTAATCCATACAGCAATGTAAAGAAAGTGATCGGCGTTGTCAGCGGTAAGGGCGGCGTCGGTAAATCGATGGTTACTGCTTCTTTGGCAGTTCAGATGCAGCGCAAAGGCTACAAGGTCGGTGTTTTGGATGCAGATATCACAGGTCCGTCCATCCCGAAAATGTTTGGCATCACCGGACGTGCGATGGGCAACGAGCTGGGCATCCAGCCAAGAGAAACTGCAAACGGCATCAAGGTGATGTCCATCAACCTGCTTCTCGAAAATGCAGAAGATCCGGTTATCTGGAGAGGTCCTGTTCTGGCCGGCGTTGTAAAACAGTTCTGGAGCGACGTTCTCTGGGGTGAATTGGACTATCTGTTTATCGATATGCCTCCGGGGACAGGCGATGTACCGCTGACCGTATTCCAGTCCCTGCCGGTTGACGGGATCGTGATCGTGACAAGCCCACAGGATCTTGTTTCCATGATCGTAAAAAAAGCCTCCAACATGGCAAAAATGATGAATATCCCGGTCATCGGTCTTGTAGAGAACATGAGCTATGTTGTCTGCCCGGACTGCGGCAAGGAGCTGCATGTTTTCGGAGAAAGCAAGATCCAAAGCGTTGCAGAGGAAATCGGAGTTCCGGTGCTGGCACAGATGCCGCTTAATCCACAGCTTGCAAGTCTGAGCGACCATGGTACCATCGAAGAAATGAATGTGCCATATCTTGAAGTGGCTTCTGCGCGGTTGGAAGCATTTGCAAAATAATCGCTCTGCAATACAGCGTGCAAAATAAAGAATCGTGAAAAAAGCGAAAACACCTGTTGTGTGTTTTCGCTTTTTTTGCAGCTTTTTGCGAATCGGGTTGACGAATGATATTTATGTTATAGATATTTTTATTTATGTTTATCGTTAAATAATAGTTGACAAAGATAATTTCTCGTGTTATATTTTGGGTGTAGCTACAGGATAGGATTGCGTATTTTATAAAGAACAGAAAGCGAGGAATTTATATGGAGAAAATGAAAAAAACAGCCAAAATACTGATAGTGCTTTTAAATATTGTATTTTGGGTCCTTGTTGTCAGCAGTGTATTTGCATTGATTGTATCGGTCGCTGTCCCATTTTTGCCAAACGGCTATATTGATTATGTAAGCAATTCGATCACACTGGGACCGATCACACTCAATTTGGCATCAAACATCATACAACAAAAGGCACTGTTTTATATCGGTGTGTTCTGTGTTATTTTGCTTATTATTCCATCCATATTTTTCATACTTTTGCTCAAAAAACTGTTGCTCCCGATTTCACAGGGGGAACCGTTCGCGAAGAATATAAGCAATACCCTGAAAAAACTGGCATTTCTCACACTTGTCATTGGTGCAATCGAAACGATATTCGGTATTGTGATGGAAACATTTATTTACCAGGCATTCGATTTAGGAACAATCCTTCTCAATGAGCATATTGCTTCGGTATCGATGTCGCCCCAAATCGATGTAAATTTCCTTGTATTTGCAGCAGTTCTGTTTTTGCTCAGCTATATTTTCCGCTATGGGGAGGAGCTTCAGCAGCTTTCCGATGAAACATTGTAAACAGAAACCCGAAGGCAGAGGGAGGAGAGTTCAACTATGTCGATTATTTTAAGGCTGGATCGCGTGATGGCAGACAGAAAAATCAGCCTCAAGGACTTGTCCGATCAAGTGGGGATCGCAAACGTCAACCTTTCCAAAATCAAAACAGGCAAAGTAAATGCGATCCGTTTTTCTACATTGAATGCGATTTGTGAAGCGCTCAACTGTCAGCCCGGCGATATTTTGGAATATCAAAAGGATGAGGAGAGCGAGAAAGCAGATCCCCTGTAAAAATAAAAAACCACCAGTTATACTGGTGGTTTTTATTTTGAAAAAGTGTCTGAAAACCATGTTATTCGGGCAGTACCCCTTCAAGGCAAAAGCTCGGAGTGTATTCTTCTTTTGCGGAACTGAGCTCCTGACAAAAACCGTCTTCGATGTTAAATTCATCGAGGGCATCGAGAACAGCATCGTATTCTTCTTCGGTCAGGCGGCGGTCGATTTCCGGAAATTCTCCGCTTCGGTGGAAGGGTGTGTACTGGCTCATCACGCTGACAAGGATTTGAGAAAGCGGAAGGTTTTCGCTGATCCAGCGCAGAACACGGACAGAATCCTCTACACCGTTTGGAAGCACCATATGGCGGACGATGATCCCGCGGGTGAGCATCCCGCGTTCATCGTACTGAACGGGACCCACCTGCCGAAACATTTCCAGGATGGCGTCGGTTGCCGTTTTTACATAGTTTGGTGCATTGGAATAACGGATCGCCCGCTCGTTATCCAAATACTTTAGGTCAGGAAGATAAATGTCCACATAGCCTTCAAGCATCCGCAGGGAGTCGAGCGTTTCGTAAGCGCTGCTGTTGTATACAATGGGGATGCTCAGCCTGTCCTTGACAAGGTCCAGCGCCTTGATGATCTGCGGGATATAGTGGGTGGCGGTGACAAGATTGATGTTGTTTGCTCCCTGCGCCTGCAGTTCGAGAAAAATCTCTCCCAGACGCTCCACAGAAACCTCCTGCCCATAGTTCCCGCTGCTGATTTTGTGGTTTTGACAAAATACACATTGCAGCGGACAGCCGGAAAAGAAGACCGTTCCGGAGCCCTCCTCCCCGCTGATGCACGGTTCTTCCCAAAAATGAAGGGCAGCGCGCGACAGCTTGGGGAGGGAGCCTCCGCCGCAGAAGCCGATCGTTTTGCTTCGGTCTGCCCCGCATCGGCGCGGACAGAGCTTGCAATGCTGCTGATATTCCATAGCCTACTCCTGAAACAGAATATCGCAGTTGATCGTGGTGTAGAACATGGATTTGATGGTCTGGGGGTTGTCCGTTTGACCGAGAATCCACATCAGCTTTGTGACCGTCGCTTCTGTTGTCATATCAAAGGATTCGATCAGTCCATAGCGCTCTTTTGCCACATGACCTACTGCGTAGACGTTCATATCACTGCCTTCGTGCATGACCTGCGTTGTCATCACGATGATTTTGCCCATGTTTACAAGGCGGTCGATTTCGGAGAGGAAGTCGCGCTTGCTGTCGCTTGGGATTCCGCCCACACCATAGCTTTCGATGATGATGGCATCGTATTGTTGTGCAATCACGCTGAGGATATCGGGGGAAATGCCGGGGACGAGCTTCAAAAGAAAGACACTGGGGCGGATCGTTTCGTAAAATGCCGGATAGGATGTAAAATTGGAATCGTGGATATACTGGATCACACGGCCGTCATGGATGGTGGCGAGCGGCGGGTAATTGATGCTTTCGAAGGCGTTATAGCTTTTGGAACGCACCTTGCGTGCACGGGTGCCGGCGATGACCTGACCGTCAAACACAAGGCAGACACGGTGTGCGCTCGGATGACAGGCATACAGCAGGCTGTCGTAGAGATTTGTGCGCGCATCGGTCACGTCAAGATCGATCGGTTTCTGCGCGCCGGTAATGATGATCGGCTTTGCAGAATTCTGAATCAGGTAGGACAGGGCAGCCGCCGTGTACGCCATCGTATCTGTACCATGACAGATCACGAATCCATCGTAATCGCAGTAATGCGTTTTGATTGCTTCAACAATATCCAGCCAGTATTCGGGCTGAAGGTTGGTGCTGTCGATATTGAGGATCTGAATGGCATCAACGGTGCAGAACTGCTCCACACCGGGAACATATTGCAGCAGCTCCTTAGACGAAATCAGCGGGGTGAGCCCATCTTCCAAGCGCTTGGAGGCAATCGTTCCGCCTGTGGCAATCAGCAGGATCTTTTTCTTCATGGGGTGTTCTTCCTTTCTTTCGCAGCACTTGCAGCTGCTGCAAGTGTGCCCAATCGTTCTAATTTCATTATAAGGAAATCCACCGAAAGTTACAAGATACACAACGGGATTTTTGAAAGGATACCGGGCAAAAGCTCCCTATAAATCAAGAAAGGCGCGGATACGCTCGATGTTTTTCTGTGCGTCGTGATACCCGATCCGGTACAGCTCCTTGAGGGAGTCCACATCTGCCCGAATGTTGCGCACCTTGACAGGGTCCTGCGGCTGAAGGACGATGGCCTGTCCTGTGCGCTCCATGATCCTGCAAATCTTCCGCTGGCGATTGTAGACGATGTGGCGGCGGCTGATGGTGTTGATAAAATTGGGGTATTTTTTGTAGACGCGGCGGATCACACTGAGGGAGGGCGAAATCTTTTTCTGATAATCGGGGTCCTGCGTCAAAACGATGAGATGCTTGTTGTTTCCGGCGTTGAGGGACTGACGCAGCGGGATCGGTGCTGCAATGCCCCCGTCCATATAAGGGGTGTTGTTGAGGTAGTAGATATGGGAAACAAGCGGGATAGCACAGGAAGCACGAACCGGGAACATCCTCCAATCCATCTGTTCTCTTGTAAAGAAGTCGCAGTTTCCTGTCAGCATATTGGTGGCTCCGATGTGGACGTTGACTTCCGAGTGGAAAAAGGTATCATAGTGAAACGGGATCGCGGTGCGCGGGATCTCCTCAAAGATAAACTGCATATCAAACAATCCGCGCACCTTGATGAGATTGGCACAGCTGTTGCACCGCTTGTCTTTGCAAAATTCGAAATTGAATGTGGCGCTGCGCCCCGGCTGCTTTGCAGCATAGCTGATGGCATTGCACGCCCCGGCAGACACTCCGTAAACCTCCGGAATGTAGATATCGTGCTCCATCAAATAGTCGAGCACGCCGCTGGTATATAATCCACGGTAACCTCCGCCCTCCAAAATGAGTCCGGTTTTTTCCATAGAGCCTTTCCTCCTTCTATATTTCATGTCATATCTTTTAAAGATACAACGATCCCTTGACAAAAAACAGCATCTTTTGTCAATAATTTTAAAACAATCATTTTCCGTGATCTATTTTATCACGATTTTTGCAAGATAAAAGAAGTTTTTTGCAAAATGCTTCATTGAATACCCGTTCCGTGATATAATAACGACAAAGTCATGATAATAGTTTCGTGCCGCATCGATCGATAACAAACAATGCTGCCATAAAGTACAGGGGATAGGGCATCATGTTCGATTCCCCGCAAACACGCAAGAAATAAGAGATCCCAACATGGAGGGTAATAAATGAAGCTGCTTTGTCTTGATTCCAACAGTATCTTAAATAGGGCCTATTACGGCGTCAAACCATTGACCACCAAGGACGGCATCTATACGAATGCGATCTATGGATTTATGAATATTCTCAATAAGCTCCTTTCCGAGGTGGAGCCGGATGCTGTGGTGTTCGCATTTGACTTAAAAGCACCGACCTTTCGCCATAAAATGTATGATGGCTATAAGGCGCAGCGCAAGGGAATGCCAGAAGAGCTGGCGCAGCAGGTCCCGCTCATCAAGGAGCTTCTGACCGACCTTGGCTATCGCATCGTCACCAAAGAGGGATACGAGGCGGATGACATCCTCGGAACGTTTGCACACATTTGTCAGGAAGAGGGGCACCAGTGCTATATTGCGACCGGAGATCGCGACAGTCTCCAGCTCATCAGCACCAATACCACCGTTCTTCTTGCCACAACGAAAATGGGACGCCCGGAAACCGTGGTCTGCGATGAAGCCTATTTTAAGGAAAAATACGGAACACAGCCCAAGGGCTTGATCGAAATCAAAGCACTGATGGGCGACAGCTCCGACAATATCCCCGGCGTAAAGGGCATCGGGGAAAAGACCGCGCTCAAGCTGATTTCAGAGCATGAAACCATCGATGCGATTTATGAGCATCTCGAAGAAATCGACGTGACAAAATCAGTCCGTGAAAAACTGCGCAGCGGCAAAGAGGATGCCTATATGAGCCGGACCCTTGCCACCATCGATCAGAACGTTCCGCTTGACATCAATATTGTGGACTGTAAGCCGCTTCCTATGCAGGAGGCACAGACCTATGCCCTGCTTGTGCGTCTGGAAATGAACAGCCTCATCAAGAAAATGGGCTTGCAGGAGCAGGAGCTCCCTGCGGTACAGACCACGGACGTTCCTAAAAAGACCGTTGAGGTGACAGATCAGCCTGATCTGTCAGGAGAGGCTCCGCTCATGGTGCTGGGACACTGGAAGAAAGAGAAGCTGACTGCCCTTGCTGTATCTTCCGGGGATAAAGTTTCTGTGCTCACTGCACAGCAGGATAGCTTTGAAGAAACCGTGAAGCAGATTCTGACGCTCAAACGTCCGCTTGTGACCTTTGACAGCAAGGCACTCTATAACTGGGCTTGTACCCATGGACTGAGCATGGATGTTGTTTCGGAAGATTGCATGCTTTCTGCATATTTGCTCAGTGCCAATGCATCGGAATACAGCGTGGAGGGTCTTTGCGCACAATATGGCATCTCAAGTGCGGAATTACAGGGAGAACTCGCAGAAGAATATCGCCAAACAGCAGAAAACTGCGTCAGATTAAACGACCTTGCAGCAGCACTGCGGGAAAAGATCCACGAAAATGGGCAGGATGCGCTGCTCGACTCGATTGAGCTTCCCTTGGCACAGGTTTTGGCGTCGATGGAGGATCTCGGATTTGAAGTGGACACCAACGCATTGCAGGAGTACGGCGTGATGCTCAACGGAAAAATCGAGGAATTCAAATGTGAAATCTATCGTCTTGCAGGAAAAGAGTTCAACATCAACTCCCCAAAACAGCTTGGAGATCTTCTCTTTGAAGAACTGGGACTTCCGGCGCGCAGAAAAACAAAGACCGGTTATTCCACCGATGCAGAAGTGCTCAAGTCCCTGGAGGGAAAACACCCGATCATCCACAATATCCTCGAATACCGCAAGCTGACAAAGCTCCAATCCACCTATGTGGAAGGACTGCTGAAGGTGATTGCGCCAGATGGGCGCATCCATTCCCATTTTAATCAAACGGATACCAGAACGGGACGCCTGAGCTCGACGGAGCCAAACCTTCAGAATATTCCGGTGCGCACCGAGCTTGGAAGCCAGATGCGCCGCTTCTTCCGGGCAAGGGAGGGCTGGACGCTGGTGGATGCGGACTATTCCCAGATCGAACTTCGTGTGCTTGCGCATATTGCAGACGACAAAGGAATGATCGATGCCTTCAATTCCGGCGAAGATATCCACACCAACACAGCCATGCAGGTATTCGGACTGCCGCCGCTTTTCATCACACCGGATATGCGCCGTCAGGCAAAGGCGGTGAACTTCGGGATCGTATACGGGATCGGAGCCTATTCGCTGGCGCAGGACATCGGCGTCACAGTGGCAGAAGCGGACCACTATATCAAACAGTATCTTGAAACCTTTTCCGGGGTGAAAAAATATATGGAGGACACCATCTCCTACGGAGAAACGCACGGCTATGTTTCTACCCTGTACGGCCGCCGCCGCTATCTGCCGGAGCTTACCGCATCGAACAAAAATACCGTCAACTTCGGAAAGCGTGTGGCGATGAATACCCCGATTCAGGGAACCGCCGCCGACATCATCAAAATTGCGATGATCCGCGTCTTTGAACGGCTCAAGCGCGAAAACCTTCAGTCGAGATTGATTTTGCAGGTACACGATGAGCTGATCGTGGAAACTGCACCGGGCGAAGAGGACACGGTAGCAGCACTGCTCAAAGAGGAAATGGAAGCAGCAGCTTCTATGAAAGTCTGCCTGACTGCGGATGTTCACAGCGGCAAGACCTGGTTTGACGCGAAGTAGGAGGTTGGGTATGATCGAGATTGTCCCAATGGGCTATGCGCATACGAAGGAGCTTGCCCGTCTGGAGGCGGAGTGCTTTTCCTCACCGTGGAGTCAGAAGGCGCTGGAAGAAGAGCTCGAACATGAAAATGCACACTTTCTCGTTGCACTGATTGAAGGGGAAGTGGCAGGGTATGTGGGGATGCTCCATGTCCTGGATGAGGGGGATATCTGCAATGTGGCGGTTTTTCCCCGATTTCGCAGAAAAGGCGTTGCCACAGCGCTCATTGAGGAGCTGTTTTGCTATGGACAGCAGAAGAAGCTCAGCTTCATCACACTGGAGGTGCGCCAATCGAACACGGGGGCGCAGAGCTTTTATCAAACGATGGGCTTTGAGCCGATCGGAGTACGCAAAAACTTTTACAGCGATCCGCAGGAGGATGCTGTTTTAATGAACTATTACTTTCAATAGAAGATACTACAAAATCATAAGGAGGATGTTATGAAAATATTAGCGATCGAATCATCCTGCGATGAAACGGCTGCATCTGTGGTAGAGGACGGACGCACCGTTTTAAGCTCCGTCATCAACTCGCAGGTCGTGGAGCATCAGCAGTACGGAGGCGTTGTGCCGGAGCTTGCTTCGCGCCGCCATACAGAAAATATTTGCGATGTCGTGGAGCAGTCCCTCAAGGATGCCAATATGACATTGCAGGACGTGGATGCCATTGCAGTTACCTATGCTCCCGGTCTGATCGGAGCCCTTCTGGTGGGAGTCAACTATGCAAAAGGATTGGCACTGGCATCGAAAAAACCATTGATCCCGGTCCACCATATCCGCGGACACATCGCGGCAAACTATCTGAGTCATCCGGAGCTGAAACCGCCCTTTCTGTGCCTTGTCGCCTCGGGAGGACACAGCCATATCATCTGGGTGGAGGATTATACTACATTTCAGATCATTGGACAGACAAGGGACGACGCTGCCGGAGAAGCCTTTGACAAAGCGGCAAGAACGCTTGGCTTTCCTTATCCGGGGGGGATCTACCTCGATGCTGCGGCACAGCAGGGAAAACGTGGAACATACCACCTGCCAAAACCGAAGGTACACGGCTCGGACTATGACTTTAGTTTCAGCGGTCTGAAAACAGCGGTCATCAACATGGTACACAATGCAAAGCAAAAAGGACAGGAAATCGAAGTCAACGATCTGGCAGCCGACTTTCAGGGTACCGTGGCAGAGATCCTGACCACGCATCTCATGCAGGCAGCTTGCGATTATCATGCGAAGAAGATCGTCGTTGCCGGCGGTGTCAGCGCCAATTCCGGGCTGCGCAGTGCTTTGACAGAAGCCTGCAAGGAGCAGGGATATGAGCTGTATCTTCCAAAGCTGAGTCTTTGCGGCGACAATGCGGCGATGATCGGTTCACAGGCATATTATGAGTATCTTGCCGGAGTACGAGCGGGAATGGACCTCAACGGCGTCGCTTCGATCCCGGTAAACGTTTCTTATCGATAATAGAAGAAAGCAGAAGCATCCCCCTGATTCCGACTCAAAATCAGGGGGATGCTTTTCTCTTAAAACAGGAAGTTCATGCGTTTTTTCGGCTTTTTTAAGGGAAAAATTTAATTTTTAAAATACACGAAAAAAGTGCGGATAACCTATTGACAACTGCGAAAAAAACAGGTATACTTAACTCAACAAATAGGAATGATTCCTAATAAGGCGGTGATGAGATGGAAGGCAAAACGCATCGCAACTCCAAACAGCGTCAGCTTGTTTTAGAAGCTGTACAGAGTATGCATAACCACCCCACTGCCGAGGAAATCTATCAGATTGTAAGGCAGAAAAATCCGAACATCAGCCTTGGAACAGTCTATCGGAACCTCCACCTCCTAACGGAGATGGGGCAGATCCAAAAGCTCGACCTTGGCAGTGACAGTTTCCACTTTGACGGGATCTGTAAGGAGCATACACACTTCATCTGTGAGGAGTGCGGACAAATCGAAGATTTTTACACACCTCTGTCAGCGGATATCCGTAGCATGTTGGAACAGGAAATGGCAAGACCGATCCATCGGGTCTGCATCCACGCCTTTGGTGTGTGTGCAGAGTGCCAGAAAAAATGCAGGTAAAGAAAAAGACAATATATTAACACAAAACAATCAAAATGAAAGGTGGATTATTTTATGAATTTGAAAGGTTCCAAAACAGAAGCTAACTTGATGGCAGCATTTGCAGGTGAGTCTCAGGCAAGAAACAAATACACCTACTATGCATCCAAAGCAAAAAAAGAAGGCTTTGAGCAGATCGCAGACTTCTTCACACAGACTGCAAACAACGAAAAAGAGCATGCAAAACTCTGGTTCAAAGAGCTGCATGACGGTGAGGTTCCGGATACCATCACAAACCTCAAAGACGCTGCATCCGGTGAAAACTACGAATGGACCGATATGTATGCTAACTTTGCAAAGGTTGCAAAAGAAGAAGGCTTTGACCGCATTGCATTCCTCTTTGAATCTGTAGGCAAAATCGAAAAAGAACACGAAGAACGCTACAAAGCTCTCCTCAAAAACATTGAAGACGGCAAAGTATTCAATCGAGAAGGCAAACAGGCTTGGGTATGTCGTAACTGCGGACACATCCACTTTGGAGAATCCGCTCCGGAAATGTGCCCGGTATGCAGACATCCAAAAGCATTCTTCGAGCTCAGACAGGAAAACTACTAATCGTTTTTACCAAGGAACCGCTCTCGCAAGAGGGCGGTTTTTTTACAGTAATTAAAATTTAGAAGATTTCATGTAAAATTTTCTTGCTTTTCCAAATAAGAGGTTTATACTATTAAAGTATTACAATAACAAAGGAGGAGAAAAATGGTGGGAAAATCTTATGAAATCGATATGTGTAATGGACCACTGTTCAGTCGGATGCTGATGTTTGCATTTCCGCTGATGCTGTCAGGAGTTTTGCAGCTTCTGTTTAATGCAGCAGATATTGTTGTGGTCGGCAGGTTTTCGGGGAGCGAGGCTTTGGCAGCGGTTGGTTCAACCAGCTCTCTGATCAATCTTTTGGTGAACCTCTTCCTTGGTCTGTCGATTGGAGCAAATGTTTTGGTTGCCCGGTATTACGGTGCGCGTGATGTGGAGGATGTAGAGGAAACCGTACACACTGCCATCTCGATTGCAGCGGTGGGCGGGATCGTGATGATTTTTGTAGGGCTTCTGCTTGCAAGACCTCTTTTGGAAATCACGGGTACACCGGCAGATGTAATCGAACATTCTACCCTGTATATGCGCATATACTTTGTAGGAATGCCAGCATTCATGATCTATAACTTCGGCTCGGCGATCCTTCGTGCCATCGGAGATACAAGAAGACCGCTGTACTTTTTGATCGTATCCGGGGTGATAAACGTTCTTTTCAACCTGCTGTTCGTCATTGTGTTTAAGATGGGTGTGGCAGGTGTTGCATGGGCGACGGTGATTTCGCAAGGCATATCCGCGGCTTTGATCATACTCTGCCTTGTGAAAATGCAGGGTATCTGCCATCTGGACCGCAGCAAGCTGCGCTTTCACAGGCATAAGCTCATTGAGATGATGAAAATCGGTCTTCCGGCTGGATTCCAGGGAATCGTATTCAACATTTCCAATGTATTGATCCAGTCCTCCATCAACTCCTTCGGCTCCCTCGTTATGGCAGGAAATACCGCAGCCAGCAACATCGAGGGCTTTGTCTATACTGCGATGAACTCGGTTTATCAGACTTCCCTGAGCTTTACAAGCCAAAACTACGGTGCAAAGCAGTATAAGCGCATCGATAAAATCCTGATCCAGTGCCTGGTGATCGTAACGGCGGTAGGTCTGGTTTTGGGAATCGGAGCTTATGCGCTTGGTCGTCAGCTCCTTAGCATTTATTCATCCGATCCACAGGTGATCGAATACGGTATGATCCGACTGAGCATCGTAAGCGCCATGTATTGCCTGTGCGGGATCATGGATGTGCTGGTGGGAAGCCTGCGTGGATTGGGATACTCCATTGTCCCGATGCTGTGCTCTCTGACCGGTGCATGCCTGTTCCGTGTTATCTGGATCTACACAGTATTTGTGCAGTATCATACCCAGCGCAGCCTGTATATCTCTTACCCGATTTCGTGGGTGCTCACCCTGCTTGCACACGCTACATTCTATCTGATCGTGCGCCGAAAACTCTTCCGCCCTCAGCCGGAAGAAGCGGCTGCCCAGTAAACTATCATAAGGCGACGAAACATCCCCTGATGCACTGGTGCATCAGGGGATGTTTGCTGCGAAGCAGGATGAAAACGGATGCTTGGCACTGCTTGCAAGGGGGGAAGTTTCCCCTTGTAAATTTTGTGCTTCTGCTGATTTTCTGCCGGAAAATTGAGCTTACTTGTACCTTGACAATCCCGTGAAAAAGAGGCTATATTTAAACAAAAGCTATAAAAATTCACCTTTGCGGACAGGAGAAACAGGAGGGTTTATACAATGTATGATTTGCTGCTGAAAAACGGAACGATCATGGACGGCACGGGAAATCCGGCTTTTATCGGGGATGTTGCAATCTCAGACGGAAAAATCGCAAAAATCGGCGAGAATATTTCAGAATCGGCTGCACAAACCGTTGATGTACACCAAGCTGTGATTGCGCCCGGATTTATTGATATGCACTCTCACAGCGACAACTCCTTTTTAAGAGATGAACGCTGCCAGTCCCGAATATATCAGGGAATTACCACCGAGGTCACAGGGCAGTGCGGATTCAGCGTTTATCCATGCAAGCCGGAGCATTTAGATGAGATGCTCGACTTTTCCAGCGTGGGCGATCTGGCAAAACCGTATTTATCCGAGTCCTTATCGGATTATATCAAAAAAGCGCAGGCAAACGGCAAAAGGATGGCAACCAATCAGGCAGCCTTTATCGGGCATGGGGCACTGCGCGCCGGTGTGATGGGGTTTGCAAATCGAAAAGCGACCCCGGAAGAACTCAGGGAGATGCAAAATCTCCTCGACCGCGAAATGGCGCAAGGTGCGTGGGGACTGTCCTTGGGGCTGGGATATGCACCGGGGGCTTTTTCCGATCAGGAGGAGCTCAATGCAATGGGAGAAGTGATTGCCAAGTATGATGGCTTGATTGCATCCCATATGAGGGATCAGGGACCCAAAATCATGGAATCTCTGAACGAAATGTACGAAATCAACCGAAAAACCGGAGCAAGGGTCCATATTTCCCATCTGAAAGCAAGCGGAAAAGCACAGTTTGGGTGGGCGCCGGAGATTTGGAAAAATATTGAGCAAGCGCAGAAGGAGGGCATTGCAGTTACCGCGGACGCATACCCTTATACTGCTGCTGCCAGCGGAATCACCAATGCGCTGCCTAAATGGACATTGGCAGGCGGTGTAGCAGCCGCAGCCAAACGTTTGGAGCCGGGTTCCTCGGAGCGTGAGAAGATCATGGCAGAGCTAAACGCAAAATTTGTCACAAAAGAGGACGGCGAAGCATTTCGCATTGTTGATACCAATGGCAGATGCGAAGAAGCCAACGGAAAAAATATTTATCAGCTCAGCCAAATGTGGGATTGCTCTATGGCAGAGGCACTGGCGCGTCTGATCGTAAAGACAAAGGGCAATGCCCCAACCGTGTATTTCTGCATGTCCGAAGCAGATGTTCTGTACTTTTTGCGGCAGGAAATCACCATCGGCAGTGACGGCAGCGGCTGGTCGATCACCGGAGAAGAAAACAAGGGAAGACCGCACCCACGCTTTTTCGGGACCTATCCGCGCTTTCTCAGGCTTGTGAGAGAACACAAGCTGTGCACAATGGAGGATGCCGTGCGGAGAATCACGGCGCTTCCAGCTTCCTATATCGGGCTTGCTGACCGCGGACTGCTCAGGGAAGGCATGGTGGCGGATATTACCGTATTTGATGAAAAAACGATTTACGATACCCCAACCTATGACGATCCGTTCCAAAAATGTGCCGGCATTATCCATGTGCTCCTTGACGGTCAGTTTGCTCTCAGAGATGGGGAGCAGACCGATCTGCGCCTTGGGCATTTCCTAAAGAAACGATAGACCCCAAAAGAAAAAAGGTCCCCTGTGATATAAAATCTATCACAGGGGACCTTTGCATACAGAAAAATCCTTTAGATCCCCATAATCATCTGTACATCATGAAGGACCGTGTTTTGAGAAACGAAAATGATTTTATCGTTTGCCATCAGCTGTGTGTTGCCGCGGGGAATGATGAAGTTTCCGTCCCTTGTGATGGAAACGATGACACACTCAGACGGAAGCTGCAATTCCATGAGGCGTTTTCCATGCAGGATCGAGTCATCCGGCAGAACCAGCTCGTTGATGGAGGCTTCTCCGCGATTCAGGGAAATGAGCCTGCGAAAATGAGAAACATCGATTTCGCGTTCTACAAGGCGCGCAATGTTGTCGGTGCTGGAAATTGGGATGTCCACGCCAAGCTGTTTCATAACCTCCATATTTTTGGGGTTGTTGACGCGGGCAATCGTGCGCGGAGTGTGAAACTTCTGTTTTGCAACCTGACAGGTGATGAGGTTGTCCTGATCCATGCCGGTAACGCCGACCAGAACATCCGCATCGGCAGCCCCCGCAGCCATCAGAGTATCCAGAGAAGAACCGTCGCCGCAGTAGGTGGGGATGTCGAGCTGATTGGCGATTTGTTCGCAGATATTTCGGTGTTTTTCGATCACGATGGGGTGGTGACCATGTTCCAGCAGCGTTTTTGAAAGATAAAATCCGATCTTTCCGCCGCCAACAATAATAACGTTCATAGCAGTATGATACTCCTTTTGATTTTCACAGAAGATGATTAAACAATGGATGTAACGACGATGCGGTCAGAGGATGCCATCACACGATCCTTTTGAGAAGCAAGGGTGATATGTCCCGATTCGTCCAGCACCCCGAAGTACATTTGTCCCGGACCGGAAAAATTGCAGATATCCGCAAAGGTGGCGCCGATCCACTCGAAGGGCATCTTCATCAGGGTGAAGCTCAAAACACTTCCGTCGATCACAAGCTGCTGCGTATTTTCATGGTCGAGAAGCATGCTTGAGATCGTAGATGCAGTGAGGTTTGTGGGGCTCATGGAGCGGACGTGAAACTTGGTAAAAAAGTTCACGCGGCTGGCGTCATAGACGCGCGCCACCGTTTTTGGCACATGGAACACCTGAGAGGCAATTTCGCAGACCATGATGTTTGTGTTATCGTCATTTGTAACAGCGGCAAGGGCATCGCATCCCTCGATGCCTGCCTGACGCAGGTTGTCCTGATCGATGGCAACGCCTTCAATGGTGAAGCCGGCAAAATCGTCCACCAGTCTGTTGAAACTTTCGGAATGTTCATCCAGAACAGATACATCATGCCCCTGATGAAACAGCATATTTGCAAGATGAGAGCCAACTTTACCGCAGCCCACAATTAAAATATTCATAGCAGCCTCCTGTTGGAAGATATGTAAAAGTGTTCCTATATTATATCACGGAAAATACGAATGATGAACCTAATTTTATTAATTTTTTCCGAATGGAGCGGAAGTTTCACAAACTCTTCTATTTTTCGCCGCTCTATGGTAGAATGAAGTCGTGTCTGAAAATAGCGCATATGAGAATCAGGTGGTTCTTAAAAAACAGCAAAGTGCATCCCATGTTACAAAAAATTCATGTTTTATCCAGAATTTTCTTTTTGTTTTTGTGGTATGATTAAGAACAATTTGTTGCAAAATCAGGCAGAATATCAAGTGAAAGAACAGAAACCCGTGATAGGGGGAGGAAAAAACAGTGGAGTTTAATCGTCAAACGATGAAAAATTTATTCGGCTTGGTAGCTTTTGGAGTGCTGCTCCATTGGGGAATCCATAATATGAACCGCGTCGGAACGATCCTTGGATATACAGTGGGGCTGATCGCTCCGTTTTTGCTGGGAAGCTGCATCGCGTTTATCCTCAATGTGCCGATGAGAAGGATCGAAACCTTTTTGTTTCCCCATCCAACAGGAAAGCAAAAGAAGTATAAGCGCGCCGTCAGCCTTGTCCTGACGCTCTTTCTTTTAACTGCTCTGCTTTGCATCATCTTTTTCCTCATCGTGCCGGAAGTGAGCAACAGCATCAACATGCTTGCAAAAAATGTGGTGACCTTCTTAAAGAACTTTCAGACAAGCTATCCCGATCTGTATGAGCAGTTTATTGCGCTCATTCCAACCGGGGAGCAGCTTGCAAGATTAGACTGGGAAAGCATCGCACAAAAGGCATTCTCCTTTGTAAAAATAGGAGCGGGAAGCCTCATCAATTCTACCGTCAACATTGCCTCGCAGATCCTCAGCGGGATGCTCACCTTCGTCCTTGGCTTTGTATTTTCGATTTATGTCCTTTTGCAGAAGGAGCAGCTTGCAGCTCAGACAAAAAAACTGCTGTATGCCTACCTGCCGCAGAAGAAAGCGGATGAGGTCGTTTCCATCGGCAAGCTCTCCGATAAAACGTTTTCCAACTTTCTGTCCGGACAGTGCGTGGAAGCAGTGATCCTTGGGGTCATGTTCTTTATCAGCATGACGATCTTCCGCTTCCCGTATGCCCTGATGGTCAGTGTACTCATCACCGTAACAGCGCTCATCCCGATTTTCGGTGCGTTCATCGGATGTGTTGTGGGTGCCTTCATGATCCTGATGACAGACCCGATCAAAATGCTCTGGTTCATTGTTTTGTTCCTTGTGCTCCAGCAGCTCGAAGGCAACTTGATTTACCCGAAGGTGGTAGGAAACTCGGTCGGACTGCCTTCCATCTGGGTCCTGGTATCGGTTACCGTCGGAGGAAGTGCGATGGGTGTTGTGGGGATGCTTATTTTCATCCCGCTGTGTTCCGTTTTGTATGTTCTGCTCAGACAGAATGTGTACAGCAGACTAAAAGAGCGCAATATACCAAAGAAAAAACTGATGTAACAGGAAAGGGGGAGAAGAATGAAAAAACTATTGAAAATTTTAAGCAACCGCTTTGTTATGGTGGGCATTTCCATCCTGCTTCAGGTTGTCCTGCTCATGCTGGTCATCCTCAAATTCAACAGCTATTTTGTATTCTTCTATGCAATCTGTATTCTAATCAGCATCGGAGCGGTGCTGTATATCGTCAACAAAAATATAAACCCGGAGTATAAAATCGCGTGGATCATACCGATTATGCTCTTCCCAATCTTCGGAGGACTCTTTTATCTGCTCTTCGGAGGAAATCAGCTGAGCCGCCACGAAATCGCAAAAATGAGCCATGTGTTCCAGCGGGAGGCGGAGGCTTATCCAATCGAGCATCCGGTTTTGGACAAGCTCGCACAGGAGAACATCGAGGCAGGCAATCAGGCGAGATACATTTCCAAATTCACCTACAGCCCTGTCTTTGAACACACCAGCACCGAGTTTCTCCCATCTGGAGAGGCAAAATTCACCCGGATGCTGGAGGAGCTGCGCAAGGCAGAACACTTTATCTTCCTTGAGTATTTTATCATCGAAAACGGCGTGATGTGGGACAGCATCCTTGAGATCCTCGAAGAAAAAGCGGCACAGGGAGTGGATGTGCGCTTGATCTACGACGATATGGGCTGCCTTTTTACCCTTCCCTATAATTACTATCAGCAGATGGAGGAAAAGGGCATCCAATGCCAGACGTTCAACCGCTTTATTCCGATGCTTTCCTCCAAGTTCAACAACCGTGACCACAGAAAGATCTGTGTGATCGACGGATGGGTCGGCTTTACGGGCGGGGTCAACCTTGCAGACGAATACATCAACGAATACGAAAAACACGGTCATTGGCGCGATGCAGCCATCCTGCTCAAGGGTGATGCCGTATGGGAGCTGACAGTCATGTTCCTCTCCATGTGGGATTACATCGTGGGTGAAAACGACAGACTTGCTGATTTTGCTCCAACGCGCTACTGCCCGCATCAAATCGAAAATGACGGTTATGTTGTACCGTTCGGCGATACTCCGCTCGACCACGAAATCGTGGGAGAAACGGTTTACATGAACCTCATCAACAAGGCAAAAAAGTATATCTACATCAATACTCCATATCTTATTATCGATAACGAAATGACCACAGCACTGTGCAACGCTGCAAAACAGGGAGTGGATGTCCGCATCATGACCCCTCATGTGCCGGACAAAAAGATCGTCTATGCGCTCACACGCTCTTACTACAATGTCCTTGTGGAAAACGGCGTAAAAATTTACGAATATACCCCCGGCTTCAACCATGCCAAGACCTTTGTAGTGGATGATGAATATGGTGTAGTGGGAACGATCAACCTCGATTTTCGCAGCCTGTATCTGCACTTTGAATGTGCGGTTTGGATGTATCGCTCAAGCTGTGTAAAGCACATCAAGGAGGACTTCTTAAAGACCCTGGAGCAGTGCCAGAAAATCACGCTTTCCCAATGCCACAATATCAATGGCTTCCAACGCTTGGGCAGGGCAATCCTGCGTGTCTTTGCGCCATTGATGTAGGCAGCATCAACATAGAGAAAAACAGGCTTGCATATACATAGAATATAAGATCGATATTCTTAAACTTAAATCAGGAGAATAAGCCATGAAATCCACAAGACGAGCAACCCCTTCCCATGATATGCTTCTTATTTCTGCACGAAAACGCGCACAGGTTCCGAGGATCGATTATTATAACTTGTTTTGGATCTTTTTCCTCTGCTGTTTTTTGGGTGTTGTTCTGGAAACGATCTGGGTCTATTCCACACAGGGCATCCTGCAAAGCCGCCGGGGACTGATCTACGGTCCGTTCAACTGCGTTTATGGGTTTGGTGCTGTCCTGATGACACTTGCGATGTATCGTCTTTCGCATTGCCGGGATGCAGTGATCTTTTTGTGCGGCTCAGTGCTTGGAGGAATATACGAATATCTGCTCAGCTGGGGGCAGGAGATGATTTTGGGGACGGTATCGTGGCAGTACGACGAGATGCCGTTTAACCTCCATGGGCGAATCAACCTGCTGTATACCATCTTTTGGGGAATCCTTGCGCTGATGTGGGTGAAGGATATTTTCCCAAGGATCATGCATTTGATTTCCAGAATCCCAAGCCGGATCAACCATCCGCTTGTGTGGGCATTGAGTGTCTTTATGGCGCTTAATATGCTGATCTCGATGGCAGCGGTACTGCGCATGTCAGAGCGACATTATCAGATACCGGCGGAAAACAGGGTCGAGCGTTTTCTCGATCGGCACTATCCGGACGAATACCTGAAGAAGGTTTTTCCAAGTATGGTTTATGTGGAATAATATTACTTTGTGCTCAGGAAAAAGTCTGCTTGTAAAAGCAGACTTTTTTTGCAGCAGTGATTTGTAAATATTATTTGAAAAAACGAGGAAAAAGGGATAAGAAGGGGGAAAACGGTTGACCTTCCCAACAAAAAGATGGTAGAATAATACGATATGAACAGACAAGCTTCAGGCAATGCCTTTGAAACATAAGAAAGCGAGCGATAACAATGATTAAAATTTCTCCTTCTATTTTAGCCAGCGATTTTGCAAATTTGGGACAGGAAGCAAAGGATATGGAAGATGCCGGAGTTGAGATGCTCCATATAGACGTTATGGACGGGCACTTTGTACCAAATATTTCCTTTGGTGCACCGGTCATGAAGATGGTCCGCCCATATTTCAGCCGCATTTTCGATGTACATCTGATGATCAGTGAGCCGCTTCGCTATATTGACGACTTTGTTAAGGCAGGGGCAGATATCATCACCTTCCATGTGGAGTGTGACAGCAATGTTCAGGCAACGATCGATAAAATCAAAGCGTCCGGCTGCAAGGTTGGGCTTTCCGTAAAACCGAAAACACCGGCACAGGCGATCCTCCCATACCTCGATCAGATCGATATGGTGCTTGTAATGACAGTGGAACCGGGATTTGGCGGTCAGAAATTTATGGCGGATATGATGCCAAAGGTGCAGGAGTTCCGCAAAGCCATCGATGAATCCGGCAAAGACATCGACCTTCAGGTGGATGGCGGTGTCAACGAGGAAACAGCGAAGATCTGTGTCCAGAATGGTGCAAACGTTCTGGTTGCAGGCTCTTACCTGTTCCGCCAGAAAGATTACAAGCAGGCAGTAGCAACCCTGAGATAAGCGGTCCTATCCTTCAAATTGCTGGCTCAGGGTATCGACCGCATGCTCGCATAGAATGCAGTGTCCATGCTCCTCAATGGCAGGGCAGAGCAGCGGACAGGAAACGGGTTCTCCATATTGTCCCATCAGATCCTCCGCGGCACCGTTGGGACCATCCAGCGTTTGAAGCAAAAGAGCATATTGCCCGTGATATCGGTAAAGGCTGCTTTGAAACAGCCGATGGCTGTGCTGAAGATCGACGCGATGACATGCCTCGCACAGCCGCTCAAAAGAGGAAAACAGAAAAACCGTCGGCTCACAAGGTCCAAGGGGCGCTTCCTCTGCACTCAATGCAGTGAAAGTCAGCAGACAGCCGTCCTCTCCGACCGGGGATGCCTCGATCAGAAGCTGGCATCCTTCCGGAGAAAAATCGGTTTGAGAGAGAGCTTCGTTCAAGAGGTTTTGGATGATCCTACGTGTATGCGGACAGAGGTAGTCAAGCGATTCATAGGTCACACCGTAATCTTCAAGATCCTGTGCAGTGAGTGTGATCGTGACACAGGTGGGGGAGAGCTGTTCTATTTTCATAATCGATTCCTTTCTCGGCGCAAGCCAACGGTTGATATATCATAGAAAAGGAGGTTAGATCCTTTGAAATTTTTGAGAAATACACAAGGCATTATTTTGGAGCAAAAGAAAGAGCCGGCTCTTTCAAGAGATTTGCAGCCATTTGTGAGCTCCCAATGTTTGACAACAGCGGTGGAACCGTTGGAGAATGAGGATACCGTCACACTCGACCAGCTGATCCGTTTGTGCAGTGACGCATCGATCATCGATGAGCGGGATGGTCAGCCCTTGGGGGAAAAATTAAAACGCTGGCGGGTAAAACCGCCTCAGAGCATCGTTGCAGATGCCATTGACGACGAACCGTATGTTTCAAGTCAAATCAATCCAATGCTCAAAGAGAGCACAAGTGCAGCAAAGGGACTTCGCCTGCTGCAAAAAACACTTCAGCCAAAAGACAGTTATTTTGCAATTTACCGGGAAATGTGCGATATCAACACACAGATCCCGAAAACAATAGAGGAATTTTCTGTGCGCAAGGTGGGCGGACGCTATCCAACCGAACAGCGTGCCATCCGCCGTCTGGGAGAGAATACCCTGACCGTGGGGGTCGGCTCTCTCATACATCTGGCGCGGGCAGCGGAAAAGGGCACGGTACAGAGTACATGCTTTGTTACCGTGGCAGGAAACTGCATCGGAAACCCCTGCAACCTTGAGGTGAGTATTGGTACACCGATTTCGCAGCTCCTTGACCGATGCGGTCTGATCCAGGACCCGACCTATTTGATGGCAAACGGTGCAATGCGGGGAATTACGATCACAGACCCACATAATACAGTGGTGCGCCCTACAACGCGCGCGATTCTGGCATTCCGCGAGGCAAAAAAGACGATGCGCCATACTGCATGCATGGGCTGTTCGCGCTGCGTGGAGGTATGTCCTGAGGGGTTAAATCCGCTGGAACTCTACCGCGCATCGATTGCAAACCGCCGAAAGACAGCAGTATCGCTGGGTGTGGAGCAATGCATCGGCTGTTCCACATGCAGCTATATTTGCCCGTCAAAGCTGGAGCTGTCCTATACCATCATCGCAATGGCACAAAAGATAAAGAAAGGAGGGGAAGGCAAGGATGAAAATTGATGCACGACCTTTTCCATACATCCGTTCGAGCGAAACGGTTCAGCTGGTGACCCTGGACATGATACTTGCCCTGATCCCCCCTTTTTTCATGGCGTATTTTTACTATGGAGCACGGGCGCTCTACATCGGGGTCGTATCGGTGCTCACAAGCGTTTTGGCAAACTGGCTGAGCAGCGCATGCAATGGTCATGGCGTAGAATGGTGGGACATGAGCCCCGTTGTAACCGGGATGCTGATTGCGCTGATGATGCCGGCAGCGGTTCCGTTCTATGTCCCAATCACAGCTGCTGTTTTCGCCATCCTTGTGGCGAAGTTCCCGTATGGAGGAACCGGGCAGAACCTGTTTAACCCAGCTGCTGCCGGGCTGGTTTTTGTGAATTTGTGCTTTACGAATCTTTTGACTTCTTACACAACACCGCTGGAGCCCTTGTCGCTTGCAGTACCGGAAGGGATCAAACTGATTCAGGGCTCTGCATCCGTCCTCAAGATGGGAGGCGTTCCCACCATCTCGACGATGGAATTGATGTTAGGCAACTTTGCAGGTCCGATGGGCACTACCAATATTTTAGTGATCGCTGCCTGTCTGATATACCTTTTGGTGCGCAAAAATGTAAAATGGACCCTTCCGCTTTCCTATCTCATCACAGTGAGCCTGTTTGCTGCCATGATCCATCACGACAACATCTCAGCGTGGGAATCGGTCGTTTTGGAGCTGGTATCCGGTTCCCTGATGTTCATTGCGGTGTTTATGCTGACAGAGCCTGTGACACAGCCAAAGCGCAGCCTTGCCAAAATCCTATACGGCGCACTGGCAGGCTTTTTGACCATGATGTTCCGCTATTATGGGTATGTGCTCAACGGCGCAGTTTTTGCCCTGCTGCTGACGAATGCATTTGCTCCTATGCTGGATCGATTGGCAGAATGGCTGTTTGAACGGGAAAGGAGGAGCCTCAATGAAGCTGAGTAAGACGCATGGATACCATCGGTTTATAACCTGGACAAAGGGACTGTTCCGTGATAATCCTGTGCTTTCTCTGGGACTTGCCATCCCGTTTGCCGCGGCTGCGGTGAGCAGTCTGCAAACAGCGGCTGCACTTTCGGTAGGGGTCCTCATCACGCTCCTTCCCACAGTGCTGCTGATGTCGATTTTGGGAGAGAAAATCCCTCCGCTGCTCCGCCTTCCGGTTTGTGCACTGCTCGCCTCGCTGTTTTTGCTCCCGACACGAATCCTTGTGGCAAACATCTCGGTTACGATCCTTGATTCGATCGGAATTTATTTTTCTCTGCTGTGCGTCAGCACCCTTCTCTTTTCTGAGGTGGAATGGGCGCATGGACAAAAGGACCTCCTTGCGGTTTCTCTGCGTGTTTTAAGCCGCTGGCTTGGCTTCTCTCTGGTTGTTGTGCTGGTGGGAGTTGTCCGTGAGATCCTTGGAAACGGCACACTGTGGGGTCATCCGCTGACCTGGATGAAGATCCGTTTTTCCGGTGTGCTGGTATCGGGCTTCGGCTTTGTGCTGCTCGGCTTTTTGGCAGCGATGGGAAAAAAGATCCACCGCACGATCCTCTACCTTATTCCGCATAAGGACCCCAATATTCCGGGATTTTTCCATCTGATGCTTGAGCGGAATGTGCCGGAGGACAAAAAAGAAAATCCTTCCCCAAACGAAGAATATGATGAGCCGACAGTGCATATAGATGCAGAGCAGGATCAAAACGATATTGTGGAACAAGCCCCCTCAAATGAGCCGGAAGCTCCGCCTTCACCCCCAAAAGATGAGGTGGAAGAGCTGCTTGAATCGATTGCACAAAGCAGGAAGGAAGAGGAGCAGGCACAGGTACAGCCGGAGCCGGAGCCAGAGCTACAGCCGGAGCCGCAGCCGCAGCAGGAACCGCAGCCTGCAAAACCACCTGCCCAGACTCCGAAAAAATCAAAAGGCAAAAAGAAACACGGAAAGGGGAAAAAGCAAAGATGATCGTGATTCAGTTTTTAGCCGCTTTCTTTGCAGCGCTTTTCGTTGAAAACCTGTTCTTCACCCGTGCAATGGATGTCTATGGAATGAAGGAACTGTACCAAAGCCCCAAAAAAATCATCCAGCTTGGATGCCTTGTCACAGCGATCCTGACCGTGGCAGGACCATTGAGCTATTTGCTTCATCGCTTGATCCGTCCGCTGCCGTTTCTCTATTATATTTCGGTATTTGTGCAGCTGCTGCTTTTGACGTGCCTGTATTTGGGGACTTATTGGCTTTTGAAAAAATATGCCCCAAAGATTTTTGAAGAGGTGGGGCGCCAGCTTCCGTTTGCAGCCTTCAACTGTGCAACACTTGGAACCATGCTGCTGGCAACAAAAAACAGCGAGCTGGATCGCTGGTGGAAGTGCAGTGCCTACCATATCGGCGCAGGGATCGGCTTTACCCTTGCCCTTCTGCTGATGTGGAGCACCCGTCAGCGCCAGATGTATTGTGAAGCACCCAAATCGTTTCGGGGCTATCCGCTGCAGCTGGTGACAGCAGGTCTGATTGCATTGGCATTGGCCGGACTGGTGGGCAACCAGCTTCCTGCATAAGATCCTTTTTTGGAGGTAATTATGTCAAATCCATATAAAATTAAGACCCACAAAAGAATTTATCGAAAATCGTGGAGCAGTATCCTGGTTCGCAGCTTTCTGATTTTGATTTCAGGTTCTGTTTTGTTTGGACTTGGATGGTTTCTCTATGAACCCGCCAGCAGCCTTTTTGAAGGTGCACCGTCTTCCCAAACAGCGGACCTGCAGCCTGTTGCAGACCTCCCGGCTGAAGACGCAGCGCCAAACCAAAAGGATGAGGAAGAACAGCCCCAGCAGCCAACAGCTCCCAAAAAAGAAGAGGAAACTCCCGCAGAGGAGGAGAGTGAAGAGCCGCAAATGTCCTCTGAAGAGGCATTGCAGATCTTGTCCGTTGTACCGCCCATCACATTGGGATCGGGTTCAAGCGGATCGGCTTCTTCCAACACACCGCAGCGTATCGCATATTTCTCTCAAAACAGTGTGCTTGATGCTGCATCCTTTGCAAAACAGCTTCAGAATGCAAAAAATGCCGGAATGCAGGCAGTGCTGGTCGAACTGAAAGCTCCGTCCGGACTGGTATCCTACCCAATCCAGTATATCGAGGGCAAGGACTCTAACTACACCGTACCAAACCCTGTGGACCTCAAAAAAATCGTCGCACAAATTGAAGAAGCCGGGTTGATCCCGATGGCGGCGATCCATGCATTCCAGGATTCCAAGTTCCAGCTGGCAGAGTGGGACGCTGCCGTCCATTATGAAAACACCAAGATGCTCTGGCTCGACAATGCGCGCGATGTCGGAGGAAAGAGCTGGCTCAATCCATATGCACCGCAGGCAAAGGAATACATTGCCAAGATCGTGGAAGATGCCGCAGCGGCAGGCTTTCAGGAGGTTGTGCTCCAGTCGTTCCAGTTCCCGGTTGGATTTGCAACGGAAAAAATGGGCTTTGGACAGACTAACGGACAATCAAAGCAGGATTGCCTCAAGAGCTTGTCAGAATTCTACCGTCAGCAGGCGGAGCGCCTTAAAATCTCCTTGCGGATCGAATATCCGGCATCTGCAATGACAGGCGGCAATACCGCAGCCTACGGAGGTGACGGTACCGCTCTTGTGAATGGTCCGACAGCGGTTGACTGCTCTCTGCTCCAATTCAATGAGAAATTTGAAACCGACCAGCTCAAGCTGGAAAATCCGCAGAATGACCCGAAGGCATCGTATCACACGATTGCACAGGCTGTTGCAAACAAAGGAGAAAACCTCATTGCAAGGATCTCCTCTGTGGGTCTGTCATCCGAACAGCAAAACGAAATCACCGAAGATTTTCTTCAGTTGGGATATCGCGGAGTGATCATTCCATATGCATAAGAAAAAGGGACTGTCAGCCGACAGTCCCTTTTTTGCGCGATCAAATCATTTGTATCCAATCCAGCGAATCAATATGCCAATACTTCATAACCATCTTCGGTCACTGCCACCGTGATCTCCCATTGTGCAGAGAGGCTCCCGTCCGCAGTATAGATGATCCAGTCGTTTTCATCGTCAATCACGACCTCATGATCCCCTTTGTTCACCATCGGTTCAATGGTGAACACCATCCCCGGCACCATCAGCATCTCCTCTCCGTGATGGGAAACGTAGCTGACAAACGGAGTTTCGTGAAATTCGAGTCCGACACCATGCCCGCCAACCTCCTCAACAACGCTGTAACCGTTTTTGAGTGCGTGTTCGTGAACTGCCTGCCCCATATCTCCGAGAAAGCCCCACGGCTTTACCTGCTCCAAGCCTTTTTCGATGCATTCCTTCGTTACCTCCACAAGGCGTCTGGCTTCGGGAGAAACCTCCCCAATGCAGAACATACGCGACGAATCGGAGAAGTAACCGTTGTAGATCGTGGACACATCTACATTGATGATGTCGCCCTCCTGGATGATGACATCGGGCGAGGGGATGCCGTGGCAAACCTGATCGTTGATGGAGGTGCACACGCTTTTGGGAAAGCCTTCATAGTTAAGCGGTGCGGGGATCGCTCCCAGTTCGGTGGTTTTTTCATAGACAAGGCGGTCGATTTCCTCGGTGCTCATTCCTGCATGAATATTTTCTGCTACATAATCAAGGACAGCAATATTGATTTTACCGCTTGCACGGATGCCCTCGATCTGCTCCGGGGTTTTGATGATTTCATGTGGAGGGACTTCATGTCCCATGTTCTTGAAATGCTCGATTTTCTCATCAAAATCTGCATGGCACTTCTTATATTTTTTCCCGCTGTTGCACCAGCAGGGGTCGTTTCTGCCTAACTTTTTCATAAAAATCTCCCCTTCCTGAAAATAGATTCCTTTCGTATTGTACCACAGGCAGGGACACTCCACAAGCAATAAAAGCGAGGAGCGCTCCTGCAATTCCTGCCTGAATCCTTAAGGCAGCCCTCAAAAAAAGCCGGAAACCATGGTTTCCGGCTTTTCTGTGATATTATTTGGATTCTTCCTGAACTTCGATTTTGCGGATTTCTTTGGTACGGATCTCTTTGCAGATTTCGTCAATAAACTGAGCAAGCGGTTTTTGACCTTCGTCACCGAGGAAGCGGCTGCGAACCGAAACCGTTTTCTCTGCTTCTTCTTTTTCGCCAACTACCAGCATATAAGGCAGCTTATTGAGACGAGCTTCACGGATTTTGTATCCGATTTTCTCTGCACGGGTATCAACTGTGCAAAGGATATTGTTTGCTTTGAGCTCTTTTGCAACATCCTGAGCGTAGCTGAGGTATTTATCAGAGATCGGCAGGACACGCACCTGTTCCGGGCACAGCCAGGTCGGCAGCATCCCTGCATATTTTTCAACCAGCCAAGCAAGGGTACGCTCGTAGCATCCAAGGGAGGTACGGTGGATGATATAAGGACGTACTTTTTCGCCGTTCTGGTCGATGTAGTACATATCAAACTGCTCGGACAGCAGGGCATCCCACTGAACGGTAATCATGGTGTCCTCTTTGCCGTATACGTTTTTGGTGTTGATATCGACCTTTGGACCGTAGAATGCAGCCTCGCCAACATCCTCAACGAACGGAATGTTCAGTTCATTGAGCACGTCACGGATGTGCTGCTGGGTCTGCTCCCAAACTTCCGGTTCACCGATGTATTTTTCACGGTTCTCCGGGTCCCATTTGGACAGATGGTAGGTAACATCCTGGTCGAGTCCGAGGGTGCACAGACATTTGTGTGCAAGAGCAAGACAGCCCTTGAATTCTTCAACCATCTGATCCGGACGAACGATCAGGTGACCTTCGGAAATGGTAAACTGACGAACACGGGTCAATCCGTGCATCTCGCCGGAATCCTCGTTGCGGAAGAGGGTGGAGGTTTCGCTGTAGCGCAAAGGCAGGTCGCGGTAGGATTTCTGGCTTGCTTTGTAAACATAATACTGGAATGGGCAGGTCATTGGGCGAAGGGCAAATACTTCTTTGTCCTTTTCTTCGTCACCCAGAACAAACATACCGTCCTTATAGTGATCCCAGTGACCGGAAATCTTGTAAAGATCGCTCTTTGCCATCAAAGGAGTTTTGGTGCGCTGATAGCCCCAGTTGTTGTCTTCTTCGTCTTCGATCCAGCGCTGGAGGGTCTGAATGATCTTTGCACCCTTTGGCATCAGCAGAGGGAGTCCCTGACCGATGACATCAACTGTGGTGAAGAGCTCCATTTCACGGCCGAGCTTGTTGTGGTCGCGCTTTTTGATGTCTTCAAGATGCTTGAGGTATGCTTCCAGCTCCTCTTTTGTTGCAAATGCGCTTCCGTAGATGCGCTGAAGAATCGCATTGTCAGAGTTGCCTCTCCAATATGCGCCGGAGGAGGAGGTGAGCTTGAATGCTTTGATGCCCTTGGTGTTCATCAGGTGAGGACCGGCGCAGAGGTCCACAAAATCGCCCTGTTTATAGAAGGAGATGATTGCATCCTCCGGCAGATCGCGGATGAGCTCTGCCTTATAGATTTCGCCTTTTTCTTCCATAAACTTGATTGCTTCCTCACGAGGCAGGGTATATTTTTCGAGAGGATCTCCTTTTTTGATGATGCGCTTCATCTCTTTTTCGATGTTGTCAAGATCTTCGCGGGAGAATGGCTCACAGTCGAAATCATAGTAATACCCGGTATCGATTGCAGGACCGATTGCGAGCTTTGCCTGCGGGAAGAGATTCTTTACAGCCTCTGCCAAAACGTGAGAGCAGGTATGACGTACCACGCGCAGACCTTCCGGATCTTTTGCAGTGAGGATATTGAGTGTGCAGTCTTCAGAAAGGACGGTTCTCAAATCAACCACTTTTCCATCTACTTCGCCGGCACATGCCATTCTTCCCAAGCCTTCGCTGATGTCGTAGGCAATATCGATGACGGATTTGCTCTCGGCGTACTCTTTTACAGAGCCATCTTTCAATTTGATTTTCATAATGATACCTCCTGTTTTATTTCATGGTCTTTTCTGATTTTGAAAAGACGGACTGAGTTGACAAAAATAAAAATCCCTGAACAATCCATCGGATTGTTCAGGGACGATATGCAAACGATACCGCGGTTCCACCCTAATTGCAGATACCACTTCATTAGACGATAACGGCGTCGCACCGGGTCGGATTAGGACCGCTCCAGGGTGGTTTTCCAAAGGTTCTCCATAAAGCGCTTGCACCAAAAACACGCTTTTCTCTGTCTGGTTCCCCAGTGTACTCTTCCTGTCATAGCATTGCATCTATTTGCCTCAATTATAGCACGATTATTCTCCTTGTCAAGGAGAATCTGTCCGCGATTCAAAGAATATTTATTTGAGGTAAAAATACAGAAAAAGGAAAAACTGTATAATACTATAAAAAGCAGTTCTGTCAATCCTTTCTGCATAAATTTCTCACCAAAGTTTAGTGCTCAAATAGGTCAAATTATATCGAATTGAGGGAAAGGGATTTTTTGCGGACAAAATCCTCTTGCTAAAATAAAAAGGTCTGATATAATGCAATATGTAGCGCATAAGACGATCAAGTCGTACAAGATATAGAAAGAGGAGAGAAAGTCCATGAACGTAAGAAAACGCAGCGGAAACATTGTGCCGTTTCAGAAAGAGTTCATCTTTCGTGCCATCAGTCTGGCAGCGGCAGCCTCCGGCGAGCATAACGAAGAAACCATTCAGGAGGTCACAAACGCCGTTGAAGCAAGGTTGCTGGAAAAGGGTGAGGACATCCTTGATATCGAACGCATCCAGGATACCGTAGAAGAGATTTTGTTTGAACACCAGCATTTTCGTACTGCAAAAGCCTACATTCTTTACCGCATCGAGAAAGAAAAGGCAAGAGGGAAGGACCAGTGGAAAGAGGGTCTTCTTTCAAAGGATTTTCTCAGTAAATATAAACATTCCACAAATCCGATGAATCAGCTGGGCTCCTTTGTTTATTCGAGGACCTATTCCCGCTATCTGTCCAATCTGGGGCGCCGCGAATTCTGGTGGGAAACCGTCCGCCGTGCAGTAGAATACAACTGCTCCCTGACAAAGACCTCTCGCGATGAAGCGGAGAGCCTGTACGATAACATCTACAACCTTCGCCAGTTCCTTTCGGGGCGCACCCTGTGGGTGGGCAGAACACAGGTTGCAGAAACATATCCGATGGCAAACTACAACTGCGCATTTGAAGTGATCGACAGCTTCCATGCATACCATGACCTGTTCTATCTTCTGATGGTGGGTTCCGGTGTAGGGGTTCGTGTGCTCAAGGATGATGCAGAAAAACTGCCGAAGATCCGCACGGATGTTCACATCCTGCACAAAGCCTATGCGCCGCGTCCGATGGAAGAACGTCTGGAATTTACAAACCTCACCTTCACCGGGGACGATGTGACCATTGCCATCGGGGACTCCAAAGAGGGCTGGGCTCAGGCGCTGGAACATTATTTCAATATCCTGACAAACAGCGAATACAATAAAATCAAAACCATCATCGTGGAATACGACAGCATCCGTCCGCGCGGCGAGCGTTTGAAGGTATTCGGCGGAACCGCAAGCGGATACGAGTCCATGATGACGATGCTTGATAAAATCAACAAGGTGATTGCAGCTGCCGGCGCAAGAAACAATCAGGTACGCACAAAGCTCGCACCGATCGACCTGCTCGACATCGCAAATATCATCGGGGAAAATGTTGTTTCCGGCGGCGTACGCCGCACCTCCGAAATCGGCTTGATCGATCAGGATGACGAAACCTGCATCAAGGCAAAGAGCAACCTCTACCGTCAGGTGGACGGCAGATGGGAGATCGACAAATCGATTGCACATCGTCAGATGAGCAACAACTCCATTTTCTACCGCCGCAAGCCGACAAGAGAACAGCTCCACTGGCATTTGCAGCAGATGCGCTATTCCGGTGAGCCGGGATGGATCAATGAAGAAGCAGGGCTCAAACGCCGCCCGAACTTCTGCGGCTGCAATCCATGCGGCGAGATCCTTCTGGACAGCCACGGTCTTTGCAACCTGACCACAGTAAACGTGATGGCATTTGTGGAGAACGGGGTGCTCAATGAAGAAGCACTGATGCAGGCACAGCGCCTTTCTGCGCGTGCAGGATACCGCATGACCTGCCGTGAGCTGGAGATCCACTCCTGGAATCAGGTGCAGCAGCGCGACCGTCTGCTTGGCTGCTCCATCACAGGATGGCAGGACATGGTGAATGCCACAAAGATAAACCGCGAAGAGCAGATCAGATTGCTCGAAGCCCTGCGCAAAGAGGCTCAGACTGCGGCAAAAGACATTGCAGACCAGCTGGGACAGCAGGCTCCGCTGCTGGTTACCACGGTAAAACCGGAGGGGACCCTCTCTCTGCTGCCTACCGTTTCCAGCGGTGTTCATTATTCCCATGCACCATACTATGTGCGCCGTGTCCGCATCACTGCGACCGACCCGCTGTGCAAGGTGTGCGAAGAGCTTGGATATCCGGTATTCCCTGAAGTGGGACAGGATCCTGTGACCTGCAAGACAAAGGTTGTGGAATTCCCGGTAAAAGCTCCGGCAGGACGTGTAAAAGCGGATGTTTCTGCAATCGAACAGCTTGAAAACTACAAGATGTTCATGGAGCATTATGTAGATCACAACTGCTCCATTACCGTCCATGTTCGCGACAGCGAATGGGCAGAGGTGGAAGAATGGGTATGGAACAACTGGGATGAGGTGGTGGCCCTTTCCTTCCTGAGCTATGATGACAGCTTCTACGATTTGCTTCCTTATGAAGAAATCACCGAAGAAGAATACGAAAAACGCAAACAGGAAATGAAACCGTTCAATCCTTCCCTCATTGCAAAATATGAGCATGAGGAATCGGAGCTGGATATCGGTACCAGCGACTGTGTGAACGGCGTTTGCCCGATCCGATAGCTGTTTGCCCGAATCAATCAGAAAAAGCTCCTCCAAAACGATCGTTTTGGAGGAGCTTTTTTATAGCAGGAATCTAAAATCTTAAAAAGGATTATGGTCTTTGACCCAGTCCGCCTTCGAGTGTGATGGTTTCACCGCTCATAAACTTAAAGTCCGGGGAAGCGAGCTGTACGCATACACGCCCGATTTCCTTCTCCGCATCGCCGTAGTGACCCATCGGAGGCATTTCCACGTTGGATTTGAATGCATCCGGATATGCGTTTGCAAATTCTTCCAGTTTAGCGGTCCATGCAAGAGGGCAAACCACATTGACGTTGATTCCGTCCTTGCCCCATTCTGTAGCAGCAACACGGCTCAGTCCGCGGATGCCTTCTTTTGCAGCAGCATAGGAGCACTGCCCATATTTTCCGAACAGACCTGCACCGGAGGCAAAGTTGATGACACTGCCCTTTGTTTTTGCAAGGTGTGGATAGCAGGCTTTCATATAATAGAATGCGGAATAAAGTCCGGAATAGATGGCGAGATTAAATTGATCGGTTGTATGTTCTGCAAGGGATACGCCGGAGGCGGATGCCTGTGCATTGTTGATGAGAACATCGATGCGTCCGAATTCTTCGATTGCTTTGTTTACCACATTTGCAACAACTGCTTCGTTGTCTGCATTTGCAGAGATATCAGCAGGCACTACAAGCACCTTGATGTGATACAGACGCTCCAGCTCTTCTTTTGCATCTTCAAGTTTTTTCTGGTTGCGCCCAGTGATTACCAGGTTTGCGCCCTCTTTGGCGTAAGCGGTAGCAATACCGTATCCGATGGAACCGCAGCCGCCGTCAGAAAGAACTGCACGACCTGCACCTGTGATGATTGCTGTTTTGCCGGTTAAAAATCCCATGATAATCCTTCTTTCTTTTTTGGAAGATGATATGATTGCAGCAGAAAGACCTGTAGAAAGGTCATCTGACTATATACTATAGTAGTATAAATTTCCCTTTTTCTCAAGATGTACGAGCAAAGAATAAGCAACAAAAAGGAAGGCGTAATTTTGTATATTTTATAAAATTATTTGTTGATTAACAATATTATTGGATAAAATAGATAAATAATTTGCGGGGGAAAGTATGCTTTGGGGACGGTGGAAAGGTCAGGAGAGGGAGGCTTTCTGTTGACATCTTTTTTAGAAATTGCTATACTTTAGCCAACAGAAAAGCGGTTGATATCCCACAGAAATTGGGTATGTTCGGCATACGATAGATTGGGACGAAAGAGGATGGCTGTGGCAGAGATGCTGCAGTCTTTTTTATGCAAAAGGAAGGAAAGAGGGAACGTATCATGGCAAAATCCATTATGATCCAGGGCACCATGTCAAACGCGGGAAAAAGCCTTTTGGCGGCAGGACTGTGCCGCATTTTTGTGCAGGACGGTCTGCGTACAGCGCCCTTCAAATCCCAGAATATGGCGCTCAATTCCTTCATCACAAGGGAAGGACTTGAGATGGGGCGCGCACAGGTGATGCAGGCGGAGGCGGCAAAGATCGAGCCTTCTGTTTTGATGAATCCGATCCTTCTCAAACCGACCAATGATACAGGCTCTCAGGTCATCGTAAACGGGGAAGTGCTTGCACAGATGAGCGCACGGGACTATTTCAAACTCAAGCGCAGCCTGATGCCGAAGGTGATGGAGGCATATCATACCCTCTCGGAGCAAAACGATGTCATCGTATTGGAGGGGGCAGGAAGCCCGGCAGAAATCAACCTCAAGCAGGACGACATTGTCAATATGGGGATGGCAAAAGCATCAAAATCGCCGGTGCTGCTGGCAGGGGATATCGACCGCGGCGGCGTGTTCGCGCAGCTTTACGGAACGGTGCAGCTTCTGGAACCGCAGGAGCGGGCGATGATCAAGGGGATCATCATCAATAAATTCCGTGGGGACAAAACGATCCTTGATCCGGGAATCCGGCAGCTTGAAGAGCTCCTGCATATTCCGGTGGTGGGCGTTATCCCGTATATGCACCTTGATCTCGACGATGAGGACAGCCTTTCCGAGCGCATTTCCAACAAGGAGGTGGGATTGATCGACCTTGCAGTCATCCGCCTGCCGAGAATGTCGAACTACACTGATTTTAATGTGCTGGAGCGTTTTCCGGGTGTATCGCTGCGCTATGTATCAACGGTAAAGGAATTGGGAAATCCCGATCTCATCCTCCTGCCGGGAACAAAAAATACAATGGGTGATCTCAAATGGCTGAGGGAAACGGGGCTGGAAGCATGCATCCTCAAGCATGCAGCGGCAAAGAAGCCGGTGTTCGGCATCTGCGGAGGATATCAGATGCTTGGCACAAGTCTGAGCGATCCCTATGGTGTTGAGGAAGGGTCGTCCATGAAGGGGATCGGGCTGCTCCCGATCGAAACCGTGTTTACACAGCAGAAAACAAGAACAAGGGTGAACGGGGTCTTTTCTTCTCTCGACGGTATTTTTAAGGGTTTGTCCGGGAAGCCGTTTGAAGGATATGAGATCCATATGGGGGCATCGGAAAGTGGCACTCCGATGGGAACAATTACAGACTGCGTCAGCGGCACAGCCTCTGTGGATGGCTGCTGCAGCGGCAATGTATACGGAACCTACATTCACGGAGTATTTGATGAAGATGGTGTTGCCCAGACCATCATAGAGGCTCTCGCACAGGAGAAGGGAGTCACCCTAAAGGAAATGAACGAGCTGACAGGGCAGCAGTACAAGGAACAGCAGTACGACCTTCTTGCAGATACGATGCGGCAGCACATGGATATGGAAAAAATCTATGCGATTTTGAATGCCGGTTTATAAAATCAAAATCAGCAGGATAGAATGAAGTAAGACAGATATTTTATCAAAAGGGGAGTTTACCATGTATCAAATCACAGAACTGTACGACCTCAGCCACACCATAGCAGCAGAATATCTCAGGCAATTCACCTATCCGTGGGAGGCGCTCAAGGGCATCAAGGAGCTGATCCTTTCGCTGGGACCGACACTCGATACACAGGAATATACCGAGATAGAAGAGCAGGTATGGGTGCATCATACGGCAAAGATCGCACCAACCGCTTATTTGGGCGCACCCTGCATCATCGGCGCAAATACGGAGGTAAGACATGGTGCATTTATCCGCGGTTCTGCCCTTGTGGGGGAAAACTGTGTTGTCGGAAATTCCGTGGAGCTCAAAAATGTGATCCTTTTTGACAAGGTGCAGACCCCGCACTACAACTACGTCGGGGACAGCATTCTGGGATATCAATCCCATATGGGAGCGGGCTCCATCACCTCCAACGTAAAGTCGGATAAAACGCTTGTTGTGGTAAAAAATTCGACCGAGCAAATCGAAACAGGGCTCAAAAAGATGGGGGCGATGCTCGGCGATTTCGTGGAAGTGGGCTGCAACAGTGTCCTCAATCCGGGAACCGTGATCGGCAGGAATACCTCGATCTATCCGCTCTCCTGTGTTCGTGGTGTTGTTGCCGAAAACAGCATCTACAAAACAGGCGATGTGGTTGTGAAAAAACAATAATGCAGGAAAAAGGGAGCATCACCGGGAAAATAGGTGATGCTCCCTTGTGCGTTACTGTTCCAGAAGGGGTAAAAGCAGGTCAGCGGCATCTGCTCTTGTCAGCAGATTTTCACCGGAAGGTGTCAAACCATCAGAAAAATCTGCCTGATTTTGAGCGCCTTCATGAGGAACAAAGACCGACTGCTCTGTTTTGGAGGAAGAAGGGGCAGGAGAATCGCTTTTTGGATCGGCACAATGCTCCATCATCCAGATTCCCTGCTCCTTTGTAATGGGAGCTTCAAGGTCGACGGAGCTTCCAACAATCAATCCCTGCTCCCGCGCCTTTTGAACATAGGATTTCATCCAGAAGGGGATGGCATCGTCGTTGGAAAGCCCTGTATTGACACAAACAGGGAGAGGCTCTCCGCCGTTTACGCTGTCCTCAATGAGCACAAGAAATTCTCCGAGGGAGACGATTTTTTCGGGATGAAAAAGCTGCGCGTTGCCAACGCGTTCTCCGGTGAGGATTCCGTGCTCCCTGAGCTTCATGGCAGCATATTCAGAAGGATTTCCCCGCATATCTTCAAAGCGCTCCTTGCAGGGGGAACGCTCGATATCAACGGTGACTACAGCCTCCCTCGACAGGCGTCCGCCTTCATCGAATGCAGTGAGGGAAAAGCTGTCCCGTCCAACGGAATTTGGATAGGGGGTGTATGTGTAGGAGGTCCCATCCACCCGGACATATCCTTTCTTTCCCTGACGCAGTACCAGCAATCCGGCAGCGGAATCCGCCGGAATGCTGTGGCGCACGGACATGTTTTTTGCAGTGACACAGTGGCTGTTTTGCAGCTTCGGAGGTTCTTTTTCCTTGCTCACAGACGAAAGACGGATGGCAGTGCAAACCGATTTTTCGCATACAGGGGTCAGAGCGAACCAATCCTGCCCGTTGTCCTTGAGCGGAACGTAGCACAGATCATTTAGCTGATGGCGCATGAGCACCTCTCCGCGCTCCACACGCACCCCGTCCACCATCAGCGCTCCATACTGCGGGATAACCGATACCCTTGCCGCAGTCAGCTCTCCCTTGGGAAGCTTCAGATGCTTTTCAAGGGAATCTGCCTCGAAACACAGCGTGGTGTTGCTGAGAAATTCAAAGTGGACCACGGGATTTTCCTGCTGTTTGACCGGAGGTGTCATTTTGGCATAGGTCGGAAGCTGTAAGGCGGCAAGCATGGCAAGAGCACATACACCGCTTAAAAATCGTTTCTGATTCATTGTATTCACACTCCAAAATAAATTCCTGATGTATCTCTATTTTTTCCGCACAATGGCAAAAAAAACAGTAGGAAATTTTGTCATAAAAAAGTATAGTCAAATTACAAGAAACTGTTCCATTCGTAAGTTTTTTTTGAAGCGGTTTACAAATTATAAAATACTATTTATAATAATATAATAGTATTTTGTACTCTTTTGTTAAAAGAGCGGGAGGAAACGAAAGGCGAGATCCTGTTTCATCCGCAATGAGAACATAAAATATGAAAAGAAAGATGGTGTTTTGATGTCACATGAAATCGTGCTGATTCTTGATTTCGGCGGACAATATAACCAGCTGATCGCCCGACGTGTACGCGATATGGGGATCTACTGCGAAATCATGCCTTACCGCAAGGCGACTGTGGAGGCAATCAAGGAGAAAAATCCAATCGGTATCATTTTTACCGGCGGTCCAAACAGTGTGTATCTGGAAACCTCTCCTCATGTAGACCCGGCAGTGTTTGAACTGGGCGTTCCTGTTTTGGGAATCTGCTACGGTCACCAGCTTATGGCATATACCCTTGGAGGAAAAGTGGGCTCCGGCACAACCAAAGAATATGGTAAAACAGAAACATATTTTGATCCTTCCTGCGCCCTTTTTGCAGGACTTCCGGAAAAATCCGTCACATGGATGAGCCACACCGATCTTGTAACCGATCTTCCAAGCGGATTCCGTGTTACTGCGCATACCGATGCATGCCCGGTGGTTGCGATGGAAGATACACAGCGCCGCTTCTACGGCGTTCAGTTCCATCCGGAGGTGCTCCACTCTCAGTATGGCTTGAAGATGCTGGAGAAATTCCTCTTTGACGTATGCAACGCACATGGCGACTGGAGCATGAAGGATTACTGCCAAACCGCCATCAATGATATCCGTGCCAAAGTCGGCGACGGAAAGGTTTTGCTGGCCTTGTCCGGCGGTGTAGACAGCTCTGTCGTTGCAAAGCTGCTTTCCCGTGCAATCGGAAATCAGCTCACCTGCATTTTTGTTGACCACGGTCTGATGCGCAAAAACGAAGGCGATGAAATCGAAGCTGTTTTCGGCAACGGAGACATCAACTTTGTCCGCGTCAATGCGGAGGAACGCTTCCTTTCCAAGCTGGACGGCGTAGAAGAACCGGAGAAAAAACGTAAAATCATCGGAGAAGAATTCATCCGTGTATTCGAAGAAGAAGCAAAGAAAATCGGTCGTGTGGACTTCCTTGCACAGGGAACGATCTATGCAGACATCGTAGAATCCGGCAGCGGGGATGCCGCAGTCATCAAGAGCCACCACAACGTGGGCGGATTGCCGGATCATGTTGACTTTAAGGATATCATTGAGCCTCTGCGCCTTCTGTTTAAGGACGAGGTTCGCCGTCTGGGACAGGAGCTGGGACTGCCGGATTACCTTGTAAATCGTCAGCCATTCCCGGGTCCGGGTCTTGCGATCCGAGTAATTGGATGCATTACAAAAGAAAAGCTCGATCTGCTGCGTGAAGCAGACTATATCTGGAGAGATGAACTGGCAAAAGCAGGCTTGGATAAAGAAGTAAGCCAGTATTTTGCAGTACTGACCTCTATGCGCTCTGTTGGTGTTATGGGCGATGCAAGAACCTACGACTATACACTGGCACTGCGTGCTGTGACCACAGCAGACTTTATGACCGCAGACTGGGCACGCATTCCATACGATGTTTTGGAAAAAGCATCCAGCCGCATCGTAAACGAAGTGGGACACATCAACCGTATTGTCTACGACGTTACCTCCAAACCACCGGCAACGATCGAGTGGGAATAAGAAAATCTTATCTAATTGCTGAAAAACACGGCTCTCGAGCCGGAAAAGTGGCAATTCAGTGAGGATTTCTTCTCTGTTTGATAGCAGATTGATAGCACTTGCAAAAAAGCTGTTTACTGATTTATTTTCAGGGTAACGAGTGGCTTACAAGTGTGCCTCATAACTT